>SVPE01000025.1 GCA_015066015.1 Oscillospiraceae bacterium | reverse complement strand
TAAGGGCAGCAAGTAGCAATCCTTACGCAGTTGGCAGTCGTACTTACGCGTTAACGCGTTCGGCGAGGAATAGAGGGCTTTGCCCGCATATGAAAAACCACCCGTTTGACGGGTGGCTGTTTATTTTGCTGCCGAAACAGCGGTATAAGATTATCACGAATCGAATGCACCTTTCCGGTGCTATAAATAATATGTAAGATTTACTTTCAAAAAAGTGAAAAATTCAGATTGTCCTTTGCTCTCAACTTTCATATTAATATCAAGAACAATATGATTGGAGGAATAAGCATTAACATTATAGAGCAATTATACTACGGCAACATTGAGCCGCAGGAGATAACAACTGAGAGCACTCAAAAACTAAGAAAGCAATTAAGTAAGCTCACCAATGCAGAGGAAGATTTATACCAGAAGCTTAACAAGGAAGAAAAAGAGCAGCTGCGGAAATATTCGGAGCTTTGTACCGAGTTTTCCTGTCTATCCTGTGCCGATGCCTTTACAGTAGGCTTCAGGCTCGGAATGCAAATTGCTCACGAAGCCTTTTCAGAAACATAATGGAACTGCCCCGGAAAAACACAGCCGGGGCAAAGCTTATTGCAAGCGTTTTTCTGTCATTTCATTGTATAAAGCCAACAGGTCGGAAATCTCAAGCATCAGATCCACATAGGGAAAATCTGCGAGCATTTCACCTTTGTCAATCTCACTTTCAATTACATCATCAAGCATTTCAATAAGGACGTTGGAAATGATAATTGATGAAACTTTAGATTTTTTTGTATCCATATTTTTTTCTCCTTTCTGATTTCTACAAATAGTATGTAAGATGAGAAAGGAAAAGTGGGAAAAATCAGAGTCTTGACAACTGTTATCATATATGATAACATAATCTCATAACAACACAATAGGTGATAGTATGAATGATTCATTGAACTCAAGACAAAAAATAATAGCACAGTTGATTTCTGCACGACTTGAAAAAGGTTTGTCTCAGGAGCAGCTGGCAAAACTGATAGGCACACAGAGAAGTAATATTTGCCGTATAGAAAGCGGAAGTCAGAATTTAAGCGTGGATATGCTTGTAAAAATCTGCTCTGCGTTGGATAAAGAAATAAATTTCAGTCTGGAAGAAAGGAGTGAACCTATGAGTAATATATATAACCTTAAACTGTATAACGAAACCTTGCTTACGTTTTCTCTTGAGGAAAAGGGACTGGAAGGCTTGAAGGTAGAAATTCAGTCAGTTTTCGATGTGGATAAAGAATTGTTCCCGATAGATATGGAGGTCAGCAATACAGGTGTTTTAAAATGGCTTCAGAAACGAGTTATTCCTAAAAACAGAGCCTTTGTTGATGAAATTCTTAAATCCTTAGGTTTGAGCATTAACAACACAAAGGGTATTATTGATATTTGCAAAGGTTTATCCCTCAACGACAGTTATTGGGTGGTACCGCAGGAATTTGAAGGTACCTTTGAAGAATATAACCTTTATGATAACAGATTCTCTGAGGTTCTTTCTCTTGTGGCTTACACCGGCGTCGGAGCGTCAAACCGAGCCTTTACAACTTCGCCTGAGCTTACTACTCAGGGTATGCTGCGTAAAGCATGGAGATTCATTGAAGATGATGGTATCTACCTTTACAAAGGTGGTACTGAAGGTGCAGCCAATACAGGCAAGGAACCCTACAGTGAATACTACGCTTATCAGATAGCAAAAGCAATGGGACTTAATGCCGTTGCTTATGATTTGGAAAACTGGAAGGGGATTCTTGCGTCAAAGTGTAAGTTATTCACCGATATAGATACCGCCTTTGTTTCGATTGGCAGAATCGTAAAAGAGGGTGGCATTAAAGCTTGCCTTGATTACTATAAGAGTATAAGCGATGAGGCTTACGAGGAGCTTTGCAGTATGCTTGTGTTTGATGCGGTTATTTACAACGAAGACAGACATTTCGGTAATTTCGGTATCCTTCGTGATAATCACACGGGTAAAATCATAGGGCCTGCTCCTATCTTTGATAACGGTCTGTCATTGTTCAATTTTGCAATGCCGAAGGATTTTGAAAATCTTTCAGAATATGCCAAAACCCGTACCACGCCTTACGGTGTTTCCTTCGAGAGTATCTGTATGGAGGTTATGGGTAAGAAGCAGGCAGCACAGCTTCGCAAACTGTTAGGCTTCAAGTTTGAGAGACATCCTTCGATTAATCTTCCTGAAGAAAGGTTGCAGGCTATCGAAAAGCATATAGAGGCAAGGGCGAGAGAGTTACTGTCGTTGCCGAGAAGATAAAGGAGATCCAACTATGAAAATTCTATTTCTTGACTTCGACGGTGTGCTTAACACTCAGGAATACAGAGATGTTTATGGCAGCAGCGGAGCAGGTATTGACAAATCAAGACTGCCGCTGATTAAAAGTATAGTTGATGCCACCGGTGCGAAGATTGTTATTATAACCTCCTTGAGAGAGTACTGGGATAAGAATCCCGACAAGTGTGAGTATTTTGGTAAGGTTATCAATGAGGTCTTTGCCGAATTCGGACTTGAAATTTACGATAAAACGCCTGTTTCAAAAAGCGGTGAGCGTGTGGATGAAATCCTTGAGTGGATTGTCGATAATCCTGGGATTAAGAATTATGTTGTTATCGATGATAATGATTTAAAAGTTAGTTTTCTTTACAAAAATTTTGTTCAACCAAAGGATGGTATTGAGCAAGAGCATGCGGAGAAGGCGATTGAAATATTGAGCAGATAAAGTTTTCATCACTCATTTCATCACTCACAAGTATTGATAAATGAGTGATGAAGTGATTATACATAGCTATAATAGTTGTCGTTCTGAAATGACAATAATTTTTAACAATAGTACCTATTGACAACTATACTACTGTGGTAGTATAGTATAATCGAGAGGTGATATTATGAGTATTTTAAAGTTATATCACGGCAGTGATCGTATTATTTCAGCACCTGAATATGGCGTAGGAAAATCGTGGAATGATTATGGTAAAGGGTTTTATTGTACCGAATCTATAGAGCTTGCAAAAGAATGGGCTTGCAGCGAAGAAAACAAAAACGGATATGCAAATGCTTACACAATTGATACTGAAGGTCTTACTGTTCTGAATCTTTCAGATGAAAAGTATAACATTCTTAATTGGCTGGCAATCCTTTTACAAAATAGAGTTTTTGATTTATCTCTGCCTGTGTCAATAAGAGCAAGGGATTATATTATAGAAAATTTCAATGTCGATATAAAAAATGCTGATATTATCATAGGATATCGTGCCGATGATTCTTACTTTTCTTTTGCAAAGGATTTTGTGAATAACAGCATTAACCTCGATCAGCTCAGTAATGCTATGAGACTCGGCAAGCTTTGCGAGCAGATTGTTATTATGAGTAAAAAAGCGTTTGACAGACTTGTTTACATTGAAGATGAAACAGAGTTTGCAGATGCAGACATTTACTATCCAAAGCGTGTTAAACGAGATGAGGAAGCAAAAAAGCAATATCTTGATACAGAGAGATTTGAGATTGACCTGAACGGATTATTTATAAATGATTTTATACGAAGGAAGATGACCAATGAGGATTTCTGATTTCTATCAGGCGGATATTTTAGGTAACATTGCTTCTATGTTTGATTTAGCTGTAAATAATTATTTTATAGACGGCGATAAGTTCTGGGATATGTTTGTTATTTCCGGTGTTGCTGATCAAATTGAAAAGAAAAACCCGAAGTATGCAGCGGGAAAATCAGGAGAAGAGCTTTTGCTTGATGTTATTTCACAGGTTGGATTAAATGCAAATAAAAAAGAAACGTCCTATTATTTCGGACGTTCAGCAGAATATTGGGCAGGGCATATTATTTCAAAGAGTCATATTGTTTTGAAGAAATCCTTTAAGGATATACATTCATCAATTCGATTTTCTGAGCTTCAGAATATGTATAAAACACTGCATGAGGCACCGGATGAAAAAACTATTGAAATCATAGAACAAAGGTTTATTCGTAAAATCGTAAACTTAAAAAAACTCAGAGAAAATCTTGATATTTCTCAATCACAGCTTGCAGAGCAAAGCGGTGTAAGTATAAGAACCATACAAGCTTATGAGCAAAAAGATAAAGATATAAACAAAGCTTCAGTAACTATTCTGAAAGCTTTGGCAGATGTACTTAAATGTAGTATAAGCGATTTGTTAGAATAACCATGATTTAATCATTTAAACACATTTAACTCTCAAAACTTTACAACCTTTACAAAACTTTACAACATGTAAATACACCTGGATACAATAAGATACACACAGGTGCTGAAATAGGCATAAAATCAGCATAAAACACACCTGATTACCACCCATCGAATTAGGTGACAATTTTTTTGAGCGTTTTTATAATTTTTATCAATTGTAATAGTTTAAAAAGTTAAAGATTTTGTTAATAAAACATTGAAAAATGCATTGTTCAGTGATATAATATTTGCATAACATCGGGGAGGTATATTTATGAAAAAAATCACAGCACTTTTCCTTGCACTTATAATGCTTTTTGCAATCACAGTTCCTTGTGCAGCTCTTGTTGAGCCTGTCGAAAATATTCCCATTATCAGTATTCGTGGTGACGGCAATGATATTTATGACGCTTCAGGTGAGAATATTGTCTGGCCTGTTTCTCTCGGTGACGAAGAAGGGGATAAGGACAAGCTTATCGATTCAATTATAGATGTTATTTTTCCTCATCTTGTAACAGGTCTTCTTACCGGTAATTACGAAGGATATTACGATGCTTTTTACGAGGCTGTTTTACCCCTTTTTGATGAGGGTGCACTTGACTGTAACGGTGAAGCATCAAACGGCTCTCAGATAGACCCTTCCAAAAAGCTCGACAATGTTCAGGAAATCCAGAATCGCTGGGATAAAAAGTATTGGCACAATGACAGACTTTATTATAGCGGTGACTATACCTTTGCATATGACTGGCGTCTTTCACCGCTTGAAACAGTTGTTGAATTCAAGCAGTACATTAAAGATGTTATGAGAATAACAGGCGCAAAAAAGGTTAATGTTCAGGCTGTATGCCTTGGCGGTACCGTTGTAACTGCATTGCTTGACAGCTACAACAAGGAGCTTGAAGGCGGAGCAGAGCCTTATATCAAGAATGTTATGTATGATGCTTCCGTTGCAAACGACTGCCTTGTGTTTACCGATGCATTCAGAGGAAAAATTGACCTTGATCCCGACGGATTACAGCGTTTCCTTGATGAATTTGTAGATCCTGATGAAAACACATTTGGCGCTCTCAATGAGACATTGCCTTTCCTCAACGAGCTTGTTTTCACTACCTATGACCTTTTAAGAGAAACAGGCGTGGCAGGTCAGGTTTTTGACAGTGTTGAAGAATTCTATGAAGTAATTTACGAAGGTCTTGTGCCGAAGCTTGCAATTGCCGGTTATGCTTCCTTCCCGGGTTACTGGGCAAGTGTTGACGCCGATTATTATGAAGAAGCCAGAGATTTTGTTTTCGCAGATCCTGAAATGAGACAGGAGTATGCAGGTCTTATCGAAAAGCTTGATGCTTACTATAATCAGGTTTCCTCAAGAACAGAGGAAATTGTTCTTGCAGCCAAGGAAAACGGTGTTCACATCGGTATTATTGCAAAATACGGCACCCACACAATGCCTTTCATCGAGAGACAGGATGAGGTTTCCGACAGACTTGTATCTGTCAGTGCTACAACCTTCGGTGCAACCTGCTCAACCACAAGAGGTCAGCTTTCACAGTCCTACATAGATGAAAGGGTTGCTCTCGGCTACGGAGAATATATATCTGCTGACAAAAAGATTGACCTTTCAACAGCACTGTTCAAGGATACCACATGGGTTATCAAAAACTGCAGCCATGACCATTGGAAGCACGAAGATGATATTTTGCATAATTTCTTCCGCAGTACGGGTCTGACAACTCTTAATGATAGCACTTTTGCACGTTTTCTGGTGTGTGATGGCAGAGGTAACGAAGATATTGGTATGCTTCATGAAATGACAGCAGAAGACAGTGGCGAAGATATATGGGAGGATACTCCCACCGAAACTGAGGACAGCACAATCTGGACAAAGTTAGCGGCTCTTTTCAGATGGTTGACAGCAATTTTTAAAGCATTTACTCATTTAATAAACTCATCCGCTGCCTGAGTTTTCATAATATGAGAAATCTTTCTCATAGTTGCCTGAAATAATAAAGAAAAGACTTGATTTTTATTCACAGCGAAAATCAAGTCTTTTTTTATGTCCGGTTACGGTGTAAAATGCTTACGGAAATGCAACAGCAGTAAAATACATTATTGAAAGCTTGGTGTAAAGTTTAAGGAACAAAAAAACGATTTTATGATGAGCTGATTTTATAATGTATTTATCAAGTTTTACGGGCAGCAAAATACACCAGGGAACATAAAGCATCATTTTGGTGGTATTTCAGGCATAAAATTCATAAAAACACCCCTAAAAACACCTTATCGAATAAGGTAACAACCCCATGGTTGGTATGACAGTTGCTTGTGCAGTTGCTATTGAAGAGGCAAGCAAATAAAGGCTTCTCGGCACTCAGTTAAAAATTAACCATTGATAAATATTCAGACACATCATTTGACAAGTTTAAGTCATGATGTGTCTGATGTTTTTAGCAAAAAATATCAAGTGAGAGTCAAGCTTTTATGAAGAAATTATCAATGATTTAGCAAGTTTCAATCACCTTTGCGCAATGATGAAATATGACTTTGAAAACAGGGCTTCAGTATGTGTATGATAGTCCACTCGGTAAAAGGCGGAAATTCTGAACGAAAAAGCCAGAAAAATAGCCCGGCACTTAATCAGTGCCGGGCTATTAAGCTATTCAATTAACCCTTATGTAATTCAGTCCCGATCAAATCAGAATGCGATGAAGTTTTCGTTAGCATCGGTATTCATGAATCTGGGATAAGCAGGATTTGTTGTAACTGTAGGCTGAACGTCCTGTGTGAGCAGCCAGATAGCAAATTCTGTATGGTCACTGTTGTCCTTACAGCCAACGTGCTTTGCATTTTTTACAATCCATGTTACATCCTTGTAGAGACAGGTTGAAGCATTTACTACTCTGTCAGGTGAGATGAACTCAGCAGGTACGCCTTCAAGCTCACTGTCTGTGAGAGTTTCACCGTACTTTGCAAATGTTCCGTTACCTGAGGTTCTCTTGCTTTCAAGAACGCCGTCACCATGCATATCGCAGCTTGAATAGATAGGAAGCTGTGCTGAATTGTAGTGTGAAACAAAGCTGATCTTTGTGTCGGAAGCAGTAGCTTTGGCAAGAATTTCTTCTGTGCCGGTTACAAAGCTGCGTACCTTTTCGATTTCTGCAAGTGCGGTGTCGTAGCCTTCTTTGCCTTCAAAGAAGAGTTTGACAGCTTCATCGAAATATTCATCGGGAATAAGTGACCAGAGACCGTATGCAGTAGCAAAGGTTTCGCAAAGGAAATCGTCGTAAATTATATCCTTGTGTGTTGTGATAACATCGTCAACAAAGTTTGCAAGAGAATCAACAATGCCGAGAATATCAAGAAGCTTGATTAAGATCTTAAGGAACCAGTTGGTTGAAACCTTGCTGATAACAAAGCTGCTTAACATATCACCGCCGATTGAAAGGTCACCTGTAAAGGCTGAGCCTACGATATCACCGCCGTTGTGAGCTGATGAAAGGAAAACAACACTGTCCAGACTGTCGGTGCCGTACTTGTCGATGTATGCAGTTGTAATCATACCGCCCATGCTGCAGGCTGCGATATCAAGCTTGTCCTTGCCTGTTTCTGTCTTTACAAGCTCAAGGAAGCTATTGAGGTCGTCGGCTAAGGCTGAGGGGCTGAGTCTCCAGTCGAAGGTGTAAAGATATACATTCTTGCCGCCGAATCTGTTAGCAAGAGAACGGAAAAGACCTACTGCTGTGTCTGCCCATTCGTCGCCGCTTAAATCTATCTTATCGGCTGAAGTAAGGAACTTGGGGATATGCACATCGGGGTTGAGGGGATTGCCTTCCTTATCGCAGGCAACATCGCTGAACAGATTCTTGCCGAACTGAACAATTGCGTTTATAGTTGCGTCTTTGTCGCCTCTGGCTTTGTACGAACCGATGTCAAGCACAAGATTGAAAACATCAAATGCATCAACGGTAATTGCCTTTGAGCCGTCGTCTTTTACAAGACCTGCAAAGTCAATGCCTCTTACAACAACAATCGGATCGCCGTTGTAATCAACTGTTTCGTTTGCGGCAAAAGCGGGTACACAAAGTGAAAAAGCGAGGATAAGAGAAAGTGCTAAGGAAATAATTCTTTTCATTTTTAAAACCTCCTGATAATTAATGAAATACCGCTGATTAATATTATCACATTAAAGTGTGTGTTGTCAACTTTTTTGTTGCATATCGCATAAAAATATATTTCGAATATAGAAATAAGTACAAATATCATATTTATATCTCAATTGTTGCCTGCATAGACCTGAAAATACCGGCTGACAGGCTGCAACTGTGGCTCGGGGGGCCTTGAAACGGGTTAGCTCTTTGGTATTTATCTTGTAATATAAATTCTGATGTGGTATATTATATCCGTTAACACAGATTTTTTGCCTTCAGGAGGTGACGTAACGGTGGCCTTATTTGCTTCTTGCGGTTTGATTGATATTCACTCGCATATTTTATTCGGGACTGACGACGGAGCAGAAACAATCGGCGAGTCGGTTGAAATGCTGAAGCTTGCAGAAAAACAGGGCGTGCGGAATGTTTTCTGCACCCCGCACCATTGGTCGTTGGGTATCGTGAATTATGAGGCTAACCTTGCCTTGCTTCGTGAAAAAGTGAAGGCGGAGGGTATTGGGATAAGCCTTTATGAAGGAATGGAAATACTTTGTGACAAAAGGCATCTCGACGGTGTTGTGCAGGATATAAATAACTCAGCAGCAAAAAGTCTTAACGGTACGGATTACGTCCTTGTTGAGATGTTTCCCGGTATGGCGGCAGAGGAGATTTTTATGTGTGCTGAGTCTGTATTTGAGAGAACGGGCAAAAAAGTTATTCTTGCTCACGTTGAACGCTACGAGAGTCTTTGCTGTGACAGCTTTATGCTAGCCTGCCTTAAGGAGCTGGGATGCCTTTTTCAGATAAATGCCTATAGCCTTGTTAAAGAAAGTGACGGAAGCATCAGAGGCTTTGCAAGAAAGCTTCTTTCTGAAAAGCTTGTTGATTTTATAGGCTCTGACGCGCACCGGATGAAACACAGACCGCCCGATGTTTCATCCGCAGTCAGATACATTTATGAAAACTGCGACAGCGCTTATGCTGATGCCGTATGCTTCGGCAATGCTGAGAAGCTGTTCTTACAAAAAGAGGAACAGTGATTTCCGGTTTGACGGGAAGCAGGATATAAAAAATAACGGATAAGGGTGACTGGAAAATAAGGGCGTTTTATCCTTTCACCCGTAGATTCGGAATTGGTGACTGCTTTTATGTTTACGATGTGAGGCGTCAGTATGCGGGAATTTTTGCGGATAAGTCAAAGAATCTGATAATACAAAAGGATAAACGCAAATACCTTCAGAAATTATGAGGGTGCATGTATAAGTATAAAATCGGCAGACAATGTGGTGATAAGTGAAAACTCTTTTTCTCAGGGCAGACACTTTGAAAAAGAAAACAGCACCGTTACCGAAGGGTAAATTAAAAGGGAGTAAGCTCATAACGGAAAGCAAAAAGCAGATATTTTCAGTGCGGACTGAAAGTATCTGCTTTCGTTTACTTAAAATGTGTTTTAGCTGAGACTTAGTAGGTTGCTGAGCCGATTAATTGATTTTGGGAAGACTTGCTGCTGCAACGGACTGACCTACACGGCGTGAGTTTTCGTCGGGGATGTGAAGCTTGATCTTCTTTGCAAGCTCGGGGAATTCCTTGTCGAGAACCTCCTGAGTTCTTTCGAGAAGGATAACACCGCCCTCGCCTGAGGTTACACGACCCATAATGATAACGTGCTTGATATCATAAAACTCGGTGTAGTATGCGATGGCATAGCCGAAGTAAGCACCGATGGTGTCATAGATGGCGGCAGCACGCTCGTCGCCTTCCTTCATAAGGTTCTGAACAACCTTGAGCTTTTCGGCGGGGGAGAGGCTTTCGTCAAGCTCAATTCCTGCAGCGGGAGCAAGCTTGATTACGCCGTCCTGTGAGAAATACTTGACACCGCAGCCGTAGTCGCCTGACCATTCGTCAACCATAGAATCCTTGCAGTAGTCAACGGGAACAAATGCAAGCTCGTTGAGCCAGCCTGTGATGTTGCCGTCGGGATCAATGTATCCGCCGGCTTCACTTGTGCCCATAGCAACACCGAGAACGGAGTCGTCGTTAAGGTCCATAGCACCTGCAAGAGCGGTAACGTCACCGTCGTTTGCAACCTCGATGGGAATATTTTCGCCGATTTCCTTTGCAATGTCGAGATACATATTCTTAACTCTCTTTTCGCAATCCTCGGGGCTTACCTTAATGAAAAGAGAGGCTGCCATAATGCGGTTATTTACATAGATACCGGCAGACGAAACGCCGATAGCGTCTACTCTTGGCATCTTTGAAGCTGCGGTTTTCATAGCGGAGAGTATACCCTGATAGTGGTACTCGGGGTCGGAGTTGAGCTTGGGGAACCATACAACCTCTTCGGAGTAAACACTCTTTCCGTCAATAACGGCACTTACCTTTCTGTCGCTTCCGCCTGCATCAAAGCCGATACGGCAACCGTCAAGGTGTCTGCCGAGAGGTGCGGCAGAGGACCTGTCCTCGGGTGCATCCTTAAGGGCACAGACCTCAACCTCAAAGGGTCTCTCATAAGTCTTTTCCATATGACCTACATCGAAGGCGCGAAGACCTTCGTAGGTGTAAGCCTCCTTGATTTTATTGCCGACACCGTCAGCACCTGCGATAACAAGCTTATAAGCACCTGCAACCCATACGAGTGACTTTGCTATACGCTCAACGAAACGGAAGTTTTCCTCGTCGTGACCTGTGCCTTCGGGGAAAATTCTTGTCTTATAGGTGGTGGTGTACTCGTCGTTTCTTACTGCAGCGATGATGATATCCTGACCGTTTTCCTTTGTCGCTTCGCGCATTTCGCGTACAACGAGTGAAAGGGGCTCAAACTGAGGGTCAAGCTTTGCGGGGACTTTAAGATTCATATTTAATCTCTCCTTTGATGATAGTTTTTTCTATATTGAATTCACTGTCGGTAATAATGATGTCGGCATCCTTACCAACCTCAAGTGAACCCTTTTTCTTTTCAATTCCAAGGGTAGTTGCCACATTGAGTGAGGCGCAGTTTACACATTCGTAAAGGGGAATGTCGGAATTTGTGAAGACATTCCATACGCCCTTATTAAGTCTGAGAACACTGCCTGCAACGGTGCCGTCCTCAAGTCTGCAGACGATACCCTTATAGATGATTTTCTGCCCGCCCAGGGTGTATTCGCCTTCGGGAAGACCGCCTGCAGGTAAGCAGTCTGTGATAAAGCAAAGCTTTCTGCCCTTGAGCTTCCAGAGCATATTGTAAAGGCTTGCGTCCACGTGGAAGGTGTCCACGATTACTTCACAGCTCACATCCGAGTTGAGGGCTGCACCGACAACTCCGGGGGCACGGTGTGCAAGGGGAGTCATAGCGTTGAAAAGGTGGGTAGCGTGTCTGACGCCTGCATTCACGCTTGCCATAGCGGTATTGTAGTCTGCCGAGGTGTGACCCATTGAAACGACGACATCGGTGTCACGGCAGATTTCACGGATTGCCGCAAAATCCTCGGTGTCTTCCTCGGGGGCGAGGGTTATTGATTTTATGATATCCTTATATTCCTTTACAAAGGAGGCGTCGGGCTTTAGTATGTATTTTGCATCCTGGGCGCCTTTTTTGCTTTCGCTGATGAACGGACCTTCGGCGTGACAGCCTAAGATTGCGCTTCCGTCCCAGCTTTCGCTTTCTTTTTTCAGCGACCGGCATACATCAAGAGCCTTGCGCACGACCGTCATATCCTCTGTCATAGTTGTGGGAAGATAGCCGGTTACACCGTTTGCAAGCAGACCCTTTGAAATTATCCTGATGCTTTCCTCTTCGCCGTCGCAGACATCCTTTCCGAGGTATCCGTGAATATGCATATCAATAAGTCCCGGAGCAATGTATCCGCCCTTTGCATCGATGATTTCCGCATCCTCGGGCACAAGCTCTGCAGGGATAATACCCTCAATTCTGTCGGTGTAAAGCACGGCGCAGTTTTCTGCGATTCTGTCTTTAAGAATGATTCTTCCGCCGATAACAGCTTTCATAAAATATCACATCCTTTTGCGTATATATAAGAATTATATCAAAAATAAAAAACAGTTGCAATAGTTTTTTTACTGTTTTCGAAAAGTTGTGGGTCAGTGATATTTTGCAGTCCGGTAAAACCGTAATTACAGACTGTCAGAGTCAGCAATTACAGTGTGTTCGTACGAGGTTAAAGTTCGACAAACTATTGAATTTATCTGCAAAAACGTGTATACTGAAACAGAATATAATCTGAAAAAGGATTTATGTGTGTAATTATGTAAATCCGCCTGGAGATTGTAAAAATAATGAATGAAAAGGTGATAAACAAATGGCATTTTTTGATCAGGTGGGAAGAAAAATTTCCAAGGTAGGACAAGACGTTGCACAGTCAACCAAGAACTTTACCGAAATCAGCAGACTAAACAGTCTTATCGATGAAGAAAACGGAAAAATCAGACAGTATTATCACGAAATCGGAAAAATATACTTTGAAAATTTCAAGGATGCTCCCGAGGCTGTTCTGGTCAACTATATTGAAGCAGTCAAAATGTCATTTGCTGAAATTGACAGATACAACGAGCAGATCAAGACGATTAAGGGTATTCGCAGTTGTCCGACCTGCGGCGGTGATGTGATCAATGAGTCAGTATTCTGTAATCACTGCGGCACAAGAATGCCTGAAATTATGAGACCCGAGCCGATCATTGAAAACGGAGTAAGATGTGTAAACTGTAACAGCGTTATGCCTGACGGATTCAAGTTCTGCACAAACTGCGGTGCGGCTATTACAGTGCCTGAGGCAGCCCCTGCACAGGAAGAAGAAGCTCCTGTAAGTGATACAAAGGTATGTGTAATGTGCGGTAAGGAGCTTGCATTGGATGCTGCTTTCTGTACAGAGTGCGGAAGCAAGTGCTGAGTCTGTTTCCTGTTTTCAGACAGGATGCGTACAAGAGACTGTAACAATCCGCCCGTTTGTCGGAATTCAGCAGAATTCTGCAAGTCAGAGCGTGTGAGCAATTATGCATATCATTTTGAAGCACACGGATGTGTGTAATAGGAGGAAATAATATGTTTTGTCAAAAATGCGGATGTGAAAACAGCGGCATCGCAAAATTCTGCCGGAGCTGCGGAGCGGAGCTCGCAGGTGTTCCTCATGGCAGCGGAGATATTTATGCACAGAATTCTTCTGTGCCGCAGGCTTCTCCTTCAGTTTCTCTGAAGTCAAAGCCTGACAGAAAAACTATGACAGCAGTTATGGTTTCAGTGGCGGCAGTCGGTGTTGCGGCGATACTTTTCATTATTGCCGGCGGATTCGGAGGAGGTGGCAAAAGAACTCTTTCGGATTCAAAAAAGTATTACAATAAAGGCGACTATGACAATGCAATGCTGTGCTTTCAGATGATTGAGGATGCAGATTACAGCTCGGAGTATTATATGGATCTTTGCTACAAGGTTGCCGAGGACTGGTGCAATGACGGTCAGTATGAAGAAGCACTTGAATGGTACGAAAAAATAAATGCCGGAAAATGCAGCTTTGATGATGTTGAAGAGCGTATACTTGAGGCTAAGTACAGTTATGTAGTGGATAATTTTTACAATTACAATGAAACAACATATAAATATCTCAAGCTTCTCAAAGAAGAAGACTATAAGGATTGCAGAGATTTGTACGATGAACTGTATACGTGGAAGACTGAGATAATCACAAATAAAACAGAAAGTGATATCAGCTCGGATTACAGTTCCTTCAGTAAAGGCTCATATATATATTTCCATGTTAAATTGCAGGGTGGTACACCGGGTCAAAAAATATGGCCCAAATATACAGTAACCTATCCTAGCGGAAGTACCGGTAATGGTGAATGGGACACAAGCTACGGTAACGCTTCTAATATATGGGTGCGGGTAAATCCCGGTTCAACAGGAACTCTTACTGTGAGAATTTATGATGCAGGGGATAATTTTATCGGTAAAAAATCGGTAACCGTAACAAGCTGATAAGTGTTCGGTAAAGGAGGAGAAAGTATGTTTTGTCATAATTGCGGATTCAACAACAATGACGGTGCAGCATTCTGCGCGAATTGCGGAACACCGATGAAAAAACCGTTTGCAGATACGGTGTCTCAGCCTGTATCTGAGCCAAAGAAGAATAAAAGTCCGCTTATAATCGTGGCGGTTTTATTAGCTGTAATAATTGCAGCATCAGCTCTGATTTTTATGATGCCGAAGAGCGATAAGTCCTATACGGTATACATTAAGGACAACCAGTTGTTTTTAGCTTTTGAGGGGGAAAAGGATCACATTCTTCTTGATGAAGAGCTTATAAAGGGTTATAATATGCTTTCTTCGTCAGAAAAACAAATGAAAGCAGCTACTGTTGAAAGAAGTCTAGAAACCGGTTTCAAAAACAAGGTTTTTTATAGCAAACAGATTTCTGCAGACCCTGTAAAATATGAATTGATGTGTTATGATATAAAGGGTGGTAAGGCAGAAAAAGTAATATTGCCTTATCAGCTTTGCACTGAAAGCGATTACTCTGTTGCACCTGTTGCGGATAACAGCAAAGTTTATTTCAGATATAATGAAAACATTTACGCATATGATTTTGACACAATTGAAAAAATCGCCACAAATACATACCATATGTACTATTGTCCGGATACAGACAGAATAGTTTATTCGGTGAAGAGCGGAGACGACGGCGAATATAATATGGATATTTACACTGTAGACTCTGACGGTGAAAGTGTACTTGTAGTTGATGAAGTCAGCATAAAGCATACTAACGAAGAAAAGGATATATATGTCTTTGCAGATTATACGGACAGATTTTACACATATATAAACGGTGTCAAAAGTGAAGCGGTAGTCCCCGATGTTATTTCAGATGATGCTGAGATTATAAATGTTCTTAGTTGCACTGAAGACGGAACGCTGTTTCTTAATGCAAGAGAAGATACGGAAGACGGTTATGAATGGAAAAGGTATTTATGTAAGGACGGAGAATATGAGCTTGCACCTGATAACAGCCGTCTTTCGGAAGACGGAAATGCTCTTTTTTGCTTTGAAAGGACATCTGACGATGACAGCGATGAATACTACGGAACATTGACCGGATATGAGGTCAACGGTGTGGATATTACCGAAACAGCGCGATACAATGATGTCGTTGCGTGGGATGTTCTGGCTGATAATGAACTGCTTATATGGAAAAACCGTGAAAAAAATAATTATAACTATACATACGATTTGTATTATAACGATATAAAGATAGGTACAGATGCATACAGATATCAGATCGGAGGAGGCAAGGGCGACCACATATATACTACTTATGTTTCAGAGGATTTTATCGTGTATCTTTCCGACCCTTCATCCGATGACGGAAAACAGCGATTCACGCTCAACGTGTATGATGGAAAGAAAAGTGAGGAGATAGCATATAATGTTCCCCTTTGTCCTGTTGTTTCAAGTGACGGTAAGGTAGTTTTCATTTGCAACTGGGATAGTGTTGAAAATGTCGGAGACTTAAAAGTGTACGACGCAGGAAAAACCGAAGAGATAGCTTTTGACGTAAGCGGCTTTAATGTGCCGGAAATTATTGAAAAGGTAGCTCTTTATTAAAAACGGAAAAAAGGAGAAGAATAATGTATTGTCAGGATTGCGGAAGCCGGAATAACGATGGCGCAAAATTCTGCCGTCAGTGCGGCACAGAATTGATAGATGTAAGTAAAATGTATCAGAAGGCACCTGAAAATAATGCACCGGTGCAGAATACTGTTTTTTCAGGACAGAGTGCACTTTTTACCGGTGCAGGTGATCAGCAGAGGATTAATCCCGTATCCATACCCACGGCAAAAAAGAAAGTACCGACAAAGCTTATTGCTATAGCGACAACTGTTCTTGTGGTGATTGCAGTTGCGGTTTCATTACTTGTAATGTCAAAAAAACCGTGCATATATTGCGGTGATGATACGCTGAAAAAGTTTAAAATAAGTGACGGTTCTGTGTATGTGTGCAGTAACTGCAGCGACGACTGTGCTTTCTGCGGACAGAAAGCTAAACATTACTATGAGAGTGTGCTTGGCCCGATTATGTTTGTATGTGATGACTGTTGCGAAGAGCTGTCAAGTTGGTAAGCAGAGAAAGTAAATGCATTGTCAGAATTGCGGAAGCCTTGATAATGACGGTGCAAAATTCTGCCGTCAGTGCGGAAAAATGCTTTAACTGAATTTAAAAATTGCAGGGCAGATACACTTTGTTCTGCAATTTTTCGGATTAATGTTTTCGGACGGTGCCATCAAAGCTGTTGCTGACAGTATCTATGTTTTTCCCAACAGTAGATTTATATACACCCAAAAAAGGAGATAAACATGAACACAAAAATATGCAGCGTATGTAACGCTGAAAATTATGAGGACGCGAAATGCTGTACCGCTTGCGGAGCTACCTTTATTGAAAGCTCAGGCAACAGGAATATCTTAGGTCCTAAGAAAAATATTATAATTGCTGCTGTAGCAGTGGTTGTTGCAGTGTTGGCAGCTGTTGCGGGTATATTTTTCCTCGGGGACAACAGGCCGACCGTTGCAAACGGTGAAGACGGTATAACCTTTTTTGATGAGGAAAGCACGACGTCGGCCGAAAGCACCTCTGACAAAACAACCGAGGAGGAAACGACCGGGTCTGTAATTTCATTTACAAGTGAAACTGTTCCTAATGTTACGGTTTCTTTCCAGGTTGCCACATCTCATAAGCCGACAACAACCACAACTACAACAACCACAACTACGACTACAACTACAACTACAACGACTACTACCGTGCCGACAACAAGCAGAGTGTATACCACCGCTTCAACGACTGCAACAGAGAAGTCTGAGGTGACAACGACTCAGCAGAGCACTCAGGTTATTGCACCGGGACTCGATAATGATCCGCTTCCGGGAGAGGTGCAGGTGAGCGATGACCTTCGATACAGTCTTAATCTTTTTATCAATAATTTTGTTGAGGCAGACCTTGACAGCTTTGATGCCTTCCCTGATGAAAACGAGCTTCTTGATTTTGCGATAAGCTTCAATCTTATAAACATACCGGAAAATGTGGAAACTCTGCAGAAGGCTGTTGAAATTAACGGTGAGACCTATAACCGCCGCATAAAAAAAGAGGATGTTGCTGACAGTATAGAGAAGTATATGCTTGTAAGTGTTGAGGACGACTTTGGTCAGGAAGCGGAAAACTACAGTGACGGCTACTTTTACATAATGTTTACGGGTGGTATGCTTTACGACAAGATAGCAATTGTAACCGGTGTGGAATACCTTGGAGATGACCTCTATTCGGTAGACTTCAATCTGTATAACAACATCAGCGGCAATGACGGAATGTACGGATACGATACAAAACAGATGCAGATTGCTATTGATAACTCAGACGGTGCTATAAGCTACAGCGGAACAGGCTGTGCGGTTATTGATGCTACAGATCTTTATAACTACGGAACATATTATCTCGATTCGTATTATATATACTGAATTATATCAAAACTGCATAACACTATGAAATAAAAATATTGTTGATTTTACATTTAGACTATTGCAAAATTGAAGAAAAGCAAGTATAATATATTAGAATTTGTAGTATGGAGTACAAGGAGTAATTTTAGGCTACGATTAAATTTTGAAATATGAAAGGAAAATTCACTATGCTTAAGAATGCACCCACAAACAACCCCAGCGTTCTCGAGTGGCTTGAAGACAAGCTTGCTCTCGTAAACCCTGACAAGGTAGTATGGATCGACGGCTCAGAAGAGCAGATCGAGGCTCTTCGTGCAGAGGCTTGCTCAACAGGCGAGCTTACAAAGCTCAATCAGGAGCTTCTTCCTGATTGTTATCTTCACAGAACTGCTGTAAACGACGTTGCACGTGTTGAAGGCAGAACCTTCATCTGCGCTTCCACAAAGGAAGAGGCAGGTCCCACAAACAACTGGATGGATCCCACAGAAGCTTATGAAATGCTTTACGGTATTGCTAAGGACAGCTACAAGGGCAGAACAGCTTACATCATTCCCTATTCAATGGGTCCTGTAGGCTCAAAGTTCTCAAAGGCAGGTATCGAGCTTACCGATTCAATTTACGTTGTACTCAACATGGTTATCATGACAAGAGTCGGCTTCAATGTACTTGAGGCTCTCGGCGACAGCAATGACTGGGTTCGCGGTCTCCATTGCCGTTGCGACATCGATGAAGAAAAGAGATACATCTGTCAGTTCCCCCAGGACAACACCATCATCTCCGTTAACTCAGGTTACGGCGGAAACGTTCTTCTCGGTAAGAAGTGCTTCGCTCTTCGTATCGCTTCCAACCAGGGTAGAAAAGAAGGCTGGATGGCAGAGCATATGCTCATCCTCGGTATTGAAAAGCCCGACGGTGAGGTTAAGTACATCTGTGCAGCATTCCCCTCAGCCTGCGGTAAGACAAACCTCGCTATGCTCATTCCTCCCGAAGGCTACAAGGCTAAGGGCTACAAGGTATGGTGCGTAGGTGACGATATCGCTTGGATCCGTAAGGGCGCAGACGGCAGACTTTATGCCATCAACCCCGAAAACGGCTTCTTCGGTGTTGCTCCCGGTACAAATATGAAGTCCAACCCCAACGCACTTCTTTCAACAAAGAAGGGCACTATCTTCACAAACGTTGCTCACAACCTCGACGACAATACAGTATGGTGGGAAGGCCTCGACAAGAATCCTCCCGAAAATGCAGTTGAGTGGACAGGCAAGCCCTGGAACGGCAAAAAAGACGAAATCAAGGGTGCACATCCCAACAGCCGTTTCACAGCTCCCGCTAAGAACTGTCCCTGCATCAGCAGCGAGTTCGAAAATCCCGACGGTGTACCCGTTTCAGCTATCGTATTCGGCGGCCGTCGTGCAAAGCTTGCTCCCCTTGTATATCAGTCACGTGACTGGAACCACGGTGTATTCGTTGGTTCAATCATGGCTTCTGAAACAACTGCAGCAGCTGCAGGTGCAGTAGGTGTTGTTCGCCGTGACCCCATGGCAATGCTTCCCTTCTGTGGCTATGATATGGCTGACTACTGGCAGCATTGGATTGATATCGGTGAAACTCTTGATGCTGACAAGGCTCCCAAGATCTTCAACGTTAACTGGTTCCGTAAGGACGACGAAGGCAACTTCATGTGGCCCGGCTTCGGAGACAACCTCCGTGTTCTTGACTGGATCATCGACAGATGTGAAGGTAAGGTAGGCGCTCAGGAAACTGCAATCGGCTTCCTTCCCTATGCTGAGGACATCAACCGTGAAGGCATTGAAGATGAAGTTTCACTTGAGCAGCTCAACTCAATCCTTGACGTTGATAAGACCCTCTGGGCAGAAGATGCAAAGGGCATCGAGGAGTTCTACGCAAAGTTCGGCGACAAGCTTCCCAAGGAGCTTCGTGCAGAGCTTGATACTCTTAAGGCTAACACAGCTGAATAATTTTAAAAGGACGCTTTCGGGCGTCCTTTTTTGAATGTAGAAAGAAGCATTACTTTGCAGTGAGCCGAAAAATGATAGAAGCTTTTAGTTTGAATTAATGTGCTTGTGTTATGTTTTTTACATTAATTAAGAGTGGGTGTAAAAAATGGATAAAAAGAAAATTTCAAAAACAGTCAGATGCATAGTGGGGATCGCTTTTTTGATACCACTTCTGATTTTTACACTGTTGCTGATGGGTCGCACAGGCTGGAAACAGCTCGATACTGATAATTTCAGAATATATCACCATATGTGGAGTGGCGATACAATAGTCGCTGATTATTATTGGGATGGTGACGAAAACAATATGACCGTTGTCATACCGGATGAGGTTGACGGTGAAAAGCTTGACAGTCTCGGTGGTGCTGTCTGGGAGGGTCAGGTTATGTTTAATATTGAAATACCTGATGATGTCAGGAAAAACGGCGAGTTTAATTTTACTGTGAAATTAGGTAAAAATATAAAACACGCTGAACATTTCTATTATTCAGAGCAGTTCAGAGATGAGGATTACGGCATAGATTTCAAGGTGACTTGCCTTTATGAGGTTGATGAGGACAACAAATGGTTGTATTCAAAAGACGGAAGGCTTTATGATAAAAAGACCGATAGGCCTGTCGGTTATATTCCCGAATGGCAGAGTCAGCCGCTATAAATTAAAAAGATAAAATGAGCAGTCACGGCATAAAGCTGCGGCTGTTTTTTCTTTTTGCTCAAAAAATTCTAATTCCCTATTCCGAATTCTGCAAATTCTCTTGTATCTTACAAAATAAACTGATATAATATAGTTGTATAAATTTTTCAGAAAGGATCTGATAATATGACATACCGTGAGAAATATGAAAAATGGCTCTCATTTGATGAGGAAACCGCAAAGGAGCTTTCTGCCATTACAGATGAAAAAGAAATAGAGGACAGGTTCTATAAGGACATTGCCTTTGGTACAGGCGGTCTTCGCGGAATTATGGGCGCAGGCTCAAACCGTATGAACAAATATACAATCGGCAAAGCAACCTACGGTATCGCAAACTATCTCAAAAGCCGTAAGGACGGAGAAATCAAGGTTGCTCTCGCTTATGACTCGAGAAACAACTCGGCTTACTTTGCTTCTGTTGCTGCAGGTATCTTTGCAAAGTGCGGCTTTAAGGTTTTCCTTTATGAAACTCTTGTTCCCGTTCCCGTGCTTTCTTTCACAACGGCTTTTCTCGGCTGTGATGCAGGCGTTATGATTACCGCTTCTCACAATCCCAAGGAATATAACGGCTACAAGGTATATGATGAAAAGGGATGTCAGCTTTGCACCGAAGATGCTAATGCCGCAATCGGATTTATCAATCAGATTGAAGATTACCTTGCAATTCCCTTCGGAAGCGATAAGGATGAAAACATCACACTTATCGGTGAGGATGTCCTTTGCGAATACCTTAAAAAGGTTAAGGAGCAGTCCGTTTATGAGGAAAAGAGCGACCTTAAGATTGTTTACACACCTCTTCACGGCACCGGTAACATTCCTGTAAGAAGAATGATTGACGGTATGAACGTTACTGTTGTAAAAGAGCAGGAGATGCCCGACGGTAACTTCTCAACCGTAAGAAGTCCCAATCCCGAGGAAAAGGACGCTCTTACAATCGCTATTGAAAAGGCAAAGGAAATCGGCGGAGACCTTGTGCTTGGCACAGACCCCGACTGTGATAGAGTAGGTATTGCCGTAAAGCACAAAGACGAGTATGTACTTTTCACAGGTAACCAGACCGGTGCGCTTCTTGTGAACTTCATCCTTACAATGAAGAAGGATACGCTTTCTTCAAAATCAACCCTCATCAAAACTATCGTTACAAGTGAGCTCGGTGCAGAAATCGGCAGAAGCTTCGGACTTCATACAGAGGATACCCTCACCGGCTTCAAGTATATCGGCGACAAAATCAACAAGTATGAGGCAAGCGGCGAAAGAGAATTCGTTATCGGCTATGAGGAATCCTACGGCTACCTTGTAGGTACTCACGCAAGAGATAAGGATGCCGTCGTTTCCTCAATGCTTATCTGTCAGATGGCTGCATGGTATAAAAATAAGGGTATGACTCTTGTTGACGGCCTTAACGAAATTTACGATAAGTACGGCTACTATCTTGATAAGCTCGACTCCTTTACTCTCAAGGGCAAGGACGGCGCAGAGAAAATTGCTGAGCTTATGGTGCTTTTCCGCGAAAAGGGTACAGAGATGTTTGCCGGAGTTAAAGAGGTTATCGACTACAGCGTCGGCGTTAATGATCTTCCCAAGGAGAATGTACTCAAGTTCCTTTTCACAGACGGAACATGGATGGCAGTAAGACCTTCAGGTACAGAGCCTAAGATTAAGGTGTACTATTCCGTAAGACAGGATTCAAAGACTCTCGCAGAGGAAAGACTTGCCGAAATCAGAAGTATTATCCTTGAAACAATTAACTAAAGCGAAAAGTTTTGGTCAAGCTTTTACAAAAGCTTGTCAGGGATTGTAAGGGGTGAAACCCCTTACGCATGAAAATAAATAACATATAATATAGAAAGACCTTACAGAGGAAAAACTGTAGGGTCTTTTTTCTACATATAGATAAAACGCAACAAAAAGCAAAACGGCCCCAAGATATAGTATATAAAACAAAAGCAAACACAAACACACGCGGTACAGTATACAAAAAGGTAATAGATTAGTAAAAACAGCCAAAAAAGATTGTCAAAAACTGTTGACAAAGACGGAGAATAGTGATAATATATGCAAGCATTCTTCGGAGAGGCGAGAGCGATGGAGCTTGGGAAGCCAAAGAGGGGTGCGAAAAAAAGGCTTAGAAAAAACTTAAAAAAGTTTAGGAAAAGTCTTGACAAAGGGTGTACGATATGGTATACTTTTTGAGCTGTCTCGAAAAAAGGCAGCGAATTGGACCTTGAAAATTAAACAACGAGATAAGAAAAGGAACCCGAGATTTCGATGGTTTAAGGACCATCAAACGAAGAGTTTTAAAAGTACTTTTCAAA
>SVPE01000009.1 GCA_015066015.1 Oscillospiraceae bacterium | reverse complement strand
TTTGACCCCGATTACCTTATGAATCCCGGCGGAACAATCGGCCTTGACCTTGAGCCCGAGGAAAAGAAGTTCCTCAACGAACGCAAGGATTACAGATAAGTTTTAAATTAAGGGAGCTGCAAAAAACGAAAGTTTTTTGCAGCTCATTTGTATTTGCGGTGCACCAAACCAGAAAAATCCGAACCAAATTTTCCGGGTAGGAAAAAGGTTCGGATTTTTGTTTATATTAATTTTTCTAAATAACAATGTGTTATCTTAACTATGCATCAGCTTCTATACAATGGAATTATCAAGTAAAAACAGACAATAAACTAAACCTTGTTCAATAATTAGAAAAGATTTTTGAAAAATTCAAGAATCCTATTAAAGAAACTCATAATCGTATTAATAATTGTTTCAATAAAACTTTCTGTCTGAGGTTCATCCTGTGGTTCTTGCTCCGGATTAAGATTTTCATTGCAAATATCACAAAGGCTGTCAGCATTTTCATCTGAATGAACAATCAGCTTCGTTGCACCGCAAGGACACACCTTTGTTTCTCCGCAAGTGGCCTCAGACCATTTATGAGCGCAGGCATATTTTACACCTATACTGTCAGCATAATCCTTTGCCGCATTTTGCGGGTAACCAAAAACTGTGAGGTATTCAGGAGAAACGCCCACCTCGCACTTGAGATAATTCTCAATTTCAGGTGATTCTATTGCATCATTGATGTTGGTATAAGATGTTCCGAAAGCACTGTTCAGAGCTTCTGTAAGCTCAGCTTCAAGCATTTCCATTGTATAGCTTTCATCCGTATCCAGCTTTGCCGTTTTTTCATAAAGCTGACGAATTACAATATCATAATACTGTCTGCACTTTTCAGGATACATATAATTATCAAGCTTGTTGTATTTTGATATTGAATTATTTATATCCTCAACAGACAGCTTATCACTGAGAACATAAAATTCTTCAAGCAGAACGCATCCGTCAAAAGCAGCTGTACCCAAAGAAATACAGCTTTCGGGAACTACAATTTTACGTGATGAATAATTCCCTTCAAAAGCACCGTCTCCGATATATTCAACACCTTCAGGGATAACAATATCTTCTAAACACAGACAACAATAAAAAGCTTGCTTACCAATACTTTTAAGACCTTTCGGAAAGATAAATTCCTTAAGGCTTACACAGTAACCGAAGCTGTAATCAGGTATTTTTTCAAGTTCCCCTTCAAAAATAATTTTCTGAATGGTGTTATTCGTTATAAAAGAGGCCTCATCTATTTTCTTTACAGATTCGGGAATAGTCAGACTCTTAAGATATTTAAGGAAACAGAATGCACCTGAATAAATATGCTCAACGGTGTCGGGAATAGTGAAGTGCTCTGCAGTGTTATAAACATTATATTTCAGAATTGTTTTTCCGTCGTAGGAATATACATTGTTGTCTTCAACCTTATAAGAGGTATTACCTTCTGCTATATTGTACTTTTTAATGGAGTCAGCAAGTGCACCCGGAGAAATATATGTAACACTTGCGGGAATATTGATTTCATCAAAATAATCCTCCGGATGAACACAACTGTCAAGAATACTTGTAATGCCTTCTTCAAAGGTGAGAACTGTCGGTGTAAACTCACCGTATCTTCCGTTGACAACATTGCTCCATGGGCCGTCTGCAAAAGCAACTTCTTCCATTTCACCGTTGCCTGAAAAAACAATTTCTTTGTTGCTGTAAAGTTTCCAGGTTATGTTACTACCATAGGTACCTTCATCAATAACGGTTACTTCGTCAGCAGCTGAAGCTGTTGATACACAGCATAGAATAATGACAGCTGATAAAACAAATGCGAACAGTCTTTTTGTTTTCATAAGTATTACTCCTTTCAGCGAATTAATCGTTGAAATCAGTCTATCACAGCATATCATTTTTGTCAAGTGCAGATGAATTATCATTATGTCATCCTTCAGGGTGGCATTTTTAATTTTAGTGTGGTATAATCAGTTAGACAAATAAGAATTTGACAGAGGACTGAAAATATGCACTATAATATTGAATTTTGGAACGCATTAGATGAATTGGTGAACAATTCAGAAATAATAATTGATAGACCAAAAGGAACATCACACCCAAAGTATCCTGATTTCATTTATCGTGTTGATTATGGATATTTGAAGGATACAACATCTATGGATGGTGCAGGAATAGATGTGTGGGTTGGAAGTGGTGAGAAAAAGGTTGATGCAATAATGTGTATTGTTGATTTAATAAAGAAAGATTCAGAAATTAAAATACTTATCGGATGCACAGAAGAAGAAAAGGAAAAAGTATACGAAACGCATAATGAAACACAATTTATGAAAGGTGTTTTAATACGTCGATAAAATCCAATACGCCAACAGTCCGCCAAATACAAATTCTTACACCAAGATATATAATGATTTGTGGAGAACAAGATGAATAAAATTATAGAAATTACAGATTTTTCTGCTCCCGAGCTGGATGTATATGCCCGCTTGACCGAGGTGCAGCTATTAAACAGAGAGTATCCCGAAAAAGGCTTGTTTATAGCGGAAAGCCCGAAGGTTATTGAACGGGCTCTTGATGCGAGGTATAAACCGGTCTCGTGTCTTATGGAAAAGGGACATATTGAGGGTGAAGGAAAGCAGATTCTGGAAAGAATAAAGGATGTTCCCGTTTACTGTGCTGAGTTTGATGTTTTGACTCAGCTGACGGGCTTCAAGCTTACGAGAGGTATGCTCTGCGCTATGAAAAGAAAGCCGTTGCCTGATGCAAGAGAAATTTGTGAAAACAAAAAAAGAATAGTTATACTCGATAAGGTTATGAATCCGACCAATGTAGGTGCAATAATCCGTTCAGCTGCTGCTCTCGGAATGGATGCAGTACTGCTTACTCCCGGATGCTCCGATCCTCTGTACAGACGTGCCGCAAGAGTCAGTATGGGCACTGTGTTTCAGATTGACTGGACATTTTTACGTGACGAGAGCTTTGATGAAATAAAGGCTCTCGGATTTAAAACCGTAGCAATGGCGCTTAAAGATGATTCTCTTTCTATAGCTGATCCTCGTCTGACAGATGAAAATAAACTTGCTGTCATTATGGGGACAGAGGGAGACGGACTTTCCGAGCAGACCATAGCTGACTGCGATTTTACCGTGAAAATACCAATGTACCACGGTGTTGATTCGCTGAATGTGGCAGCTGCCTCTGCAGTAGCGTTTTATCAGCTCGGTAAAAAACAAAGTGGTGTTTGTAAGAAATAATTAACCTGAAATGAGGTGTTAAAATGAACAGACCTTATATTATTTGTCATATGACAATGTCTTTTGACGGTAAAGTAACAGGCAATTTTCTTTCGGAGAAATCAAGTGCAGCTGCCTGCGAAATATATTATGAGATTAATCGCAATCTTAAATCGAACGGATTTATCTGTGGCAGAGTAACAATGGAAGGCAGCTTTACAGGTGGGTATTACCCCGACCTTTCAGAATATGAGCCTGTAATTTATGACCACGGCTTTAAAATGGATTATATACTTGATGATATGACAGGCTTTTATGCCGTTGCCTTTGACCCTAAGGGTAAGCTTGGTTGGAGATCGAATAAAATTGTTGACCCTGACGGAGATCCCGGATATGACGGAGCGCAGATTATTGAAGTGCTGACCGAGCAGGTTGACGAAAGATATTTGGGTTATCTTGAAAGAATGGAAATTCCCTATATATTCGCAGGTGAAACGGAAATAGATGTGGAGCTTGCACTTTTTAAGCTTAAGAATATTGTTGGCTGTGAGACGTTACTTTTAGAGGGCGGCAGCATTGTTAACGGTTATTTTCAAAGAGCAGATGTTATTGATGAGCTGAGCCTTGTTGTAGCACCCGTTACAGGCGAAAAGGACGACAAGCCGCTGTTTATGGATAGCGTAAATTCCAAGTATGAGCTTATCAGGGCAGAAAACATAAACGGAAATGCGGTTCTCAATTACAAGAAGAGATAAAGTGATTTTGGAGATGTTTTTAGTATGGCTATGTGGAATCCCTGGCGTGGTTGCAGAAAATGCAGTGACGGGTGTCTCTATTGTTATATTCACAAGGGTGATGCCAAACGTGGCGTAGACACAAGTGAAATCGTTAAAACAAAGGATTTTTATAAACCCACAGAGAAATTGAAAAACGGCAGCTACAAAATGAAAAGCGGTATTGTTTATATGTGCTTTTCAACGGATTTTCTCATTGAGGAAGCAGATGAATGGCGTGACGAATGCTGGAAAATGATAAAAGAGCGTCAGGATTGTACCTTCCTTTTCCTTACAAAGCGAATTGAAAGATTTATGGAATGTATTCCCGATGATTGGGGTGACGGATACGAAAATGTAGTTGTTTGCTGTACCGTTGAAAATCAGAAGAACGCTGATAAAAAACTGTCTGTGTTCAAAAAATTACCGATAAAACATAAATGTATTACAGTTCAACCTTTGCTTGAAGGAATTGATATTGAACAGTATCTTGATGATATTGAGCTTGTTGTCGTCGGCGGAGAGTCAGACAAATCTGCAAGACCTCTTGACTATAATTGGGTGCTTGACATCCGTGAGCAGTGTGTAAGAAAAAATGTCAACTTTGAATTCAGACAGTGCGGAACACATTTTTTAAAAGATGGCAAGATGTATAAGTTACAGACAAAGGACCTTTGTAAGCAGGCAAAAAAAGCAGGGATTGATTATAAAAAGCAATGAATTGTGAGATGCGATATGGCTTCAGGTAAAGAATATTTAAATTTCATCATTGAGCAGTTGTCAGACTTGAATGAAATTACATACAGAGCGATGATGGGAGAGTACATCATTTATTATAGAGGGAAAATCGTTGGCGGCATATACGATGACAGACTGCTTGTAAAGCCTGTTAAGTCGGCAATTGCTCTTATTCCCGAGACAGTTTATGAATTGCCCTATGAGGGCGCGAAGGAGATGCTGTTGGTTGATAATGTTGACAGCAGAGAATTTCTCGCAGAGCTTTTCAACATTATATATGATGAGTTGCCGGAACCAAAGAAAAATAAGAGATAATTTTATTGTCTCAAGTTGCGGAATATCAAATGATAACCCCACCACAACTAAGGAGTCAACAAATGCTAAGTAGAGAAAATTTAGATAAATATATTACGGAAATTTACGGTGCCACTGCCGAATATCCGTGGGTTCAGTATCCGGGATTTGCAGTTTACCGTCACACCGGTAACAAAAAATGGTTTGCGGTTGTGATGAATCTGTCAAAGTCAAAATTTGGTTTGCCGGTGGATGAAATGGTTGATGCAGTAAACCTCAAATGCGATCCGATTATGATAGGTTCGCTTCATAAGGAGAAGGGTATTTATCCCGGTTATCATATGAACAAGTCCTATTGGATATCAGTGTTCCTCGACGGAAGCGTAGATGATGAAAAGCTGAAATGGCTTATTGATATAAGCTTTGATCTGACGAATAAGAAATCGTAGGTGCAAATAATATGCAAAAAAACAAGTTTAAAAATGAAATTATTTTTTCTGTTATATTGATATCTGTATATTTTGCTATTGTTAATTTGGCAAACAAATTGTCCGGTATAATAAATATACCCAACAGTATAAATGCATTAATTGAAATTGTTTTTCTGATAGTTGTAATTGCTTGTCTGAAAAAGAAAAAACTTTTGTCATATTACGGTATAAACAGTCTGAAGACCCTTGATTATGTAAATTTGCTTTTTTGTGCACCGATGATTATTGTGGCATTAAGCAACTTAAGATACGGTATACATATAAACTATCCCTGGTATCAAATTGTCCTGATTTCCTTAAAAATGTTTGGAGTTGGCTTTGCCGAAGAAATATTATTTCGCAGTTTTTTGATCAAAGCGATAGTAAATAAAAGTGCTACAGCTGCAATTTTAATTTCAAGCACAGCTTTCGGAATAATACACATCTTTAACCTGCTTTATGGTGCAGATGTAATAGCGACACTGGCTCAGGTAATTTACGCAACAGCTTTAGGCTTAATGTTTTCAATGTTTTTTTATAAAACGAACAATATCTTACCTTGTGTTATATGTCACAGTATTATAAATATAACTAACACATTTTTACCAAGTAATTTATCGAACGTGCAGTTGTATATTGGTTGGATTTCATTTATACTTCCGTCCGTATTCTATACCTGGTATTTATATAAAACAAAAAAATCCTTGGTAAAAAATAATTAGAAATATATTTCAAAATACCTTACCGGGCGCAACAGACAGTTGCTTGTTTTCTTTATTTTACGGTGGTATAATCCTTGTGAGGTGAGAATTATGGAAACAAAGGAGATTATATACGAACTCAGAACTAAAAAAGGCTTATCTCAGGATGAACTTGCTGAGAAGATTTTTGTTACCCGTCAGGCAGTATCCCGTTGGGAAAACGGCGAAACAATACCGAACACAGAAACATTAAAGCTGTTGTCAAAGCTGTTTGATGTTTCTATCAATACACTTCTCGGCTCTCCGAGAGAGCTTATCTGTCAGTGCTGCGGTATGCCTCTTGAGGACAGCAACATCAGTAAAGAGAAAGACGGCATTTTCAATGAAGAATACTGCAAATGGTGCTATGCTGAGGGTGAATATATGTATCACAATATGGACGATTTAATAGATGTCTGTGTCGGGCATATGGCAAACGAGCATTTTACACCCGAGCAGGTGCGTGCATATATGAAAGATATGCTCCCGAAGCTCGATTACTGGAAGAAATACAAAAATCTTGACGGTGCAGAAAAGTTTGACGAATTCAAAAAGCAGCTTATTGATGAAATAAATGCTTTGAATATAGATGGAATGCCCAAGGTTGAAAAGCTCAATGCTCTTGTGGGTGGGTATATTAATCTTGAATACCGTCTGCCAAACGGTAAAATTGTAAAGTTCCTTGACGATAATGCAACCTACCTGGGAAATCAGCTTGAATGTGAATTCGGCGGTGACAGATGCTTCGGCATTGCCGCTAATATGGATTTTATCCTCGTGTGTACTTATGAGGAAAACGGAGAGCATCCTGAGTTGGTTATTTATAAAAAGAGATGATTTCTGATCCCCGATTTTTAAAAGTCGGGGGTATTTTCTGTTGAAATTCTTTGTCGGGTATGATAGAATAATTTTTGCAATAATAAATAATACCAGGAGGAGTTTCGATGCAGATTTTACAAACAATTGCTTCTTATTTTGCAATAGCGGCAGCTTTTATTTCATCAATCTTTTCGTGGGGGGAAGCAGCATTGATACCGTATACAAATGATTATAAAATTCCTGAAACAATTCCCGCCTACAGTGTGATTTCCACCGGAGAGAAAGCCGACTGGACGGCAAAATGGATCTGGGATAAGGAAAATCTGACTGAGAAAAATGTCTGGATGTGCTTTGATAAAAGGCTGAATCTTGAAAAGAGACCTGAAGAGCTTACTGCTCACATCTCGGCCGATTCGAAATATTGGCTTTACATAAACGGCGAAAACGTTGTTTTTGAGGGAAGTGTGAAACGCGGTCCTCAAAAAAACAGCGGATATTACGATAGTATAGACATTGCGCCTTACCTTAAAGACGGTGAAAACCGCATCTGTGCACTGGTATGGTTCTGGGACAATGAAACGAGCTATTCCTATTCGGGCAGCGGTCAGGGAGGATTTATTTTTGAAGCCGTAGGCGAAGATATCACTATAATTTCTGACAAAAGCTGGAAGGCGAAAAGAAGCAGTACCTTTGTTGATTCTTCTCTTTATCCTCCTAACTACAGACTTCCCGAGTACAGTATTTATTATGATGCAAGGAATGATACAGACGGCTGGATGAATGATTCTTATGATGTTTCGTCATGGGAAAATGCAACTGAATATGCTGTCGGCGGAGAAGGTGCTTACGGTAAGCTTTATCCGAGAGGAATACCTTTTCTGAAGGATTACGGGCTTAAGGATTACGAAAACTCAAAGGATTATGAAAACCACAAGGTAAGTAAGCTCTTCGGTGAAAAAATCACTGTAGATATTCCCTATAATGCACAGCTTACGCCCTATCTTAAGGTTATTGCTCCTGCCGGAAAAAAGATAAGGATAACAACAGAAAACACTCTGATTGGTGCAGTTTCGACCACATACATTACCAAAGAGGGTGAACAGGAGTTCGAATCTCCGGGTTGGTTTAACGGAGAGAGGATCTCCTACAAAATACCTAAAGGTGTCACCGTTGTTTCTTTGAAATACCGTGAAACGGGATATGACAGTTCGTTCAGCGGCGATTTCAAATGCGATGACGAATTCCTCAATTCCCTGTGGCAGAAATCTCTGCGTACTCTTTATGTTACTATGCGCGACAATTTTATGGATTGTCCCGACAGAGAAAGAGCTCAGTGGTGGGGTGATGTTACAAGCGAAATGATTATGACAATGTACTCTATGGACAGCAATTCCTATCTTTTGTATCAGAAGGGTGTAGAGGCGATGCTTTCTCATGTTGACGACACAAAGGTGCTTCAGACTGTTGTACCCATAAGCGGCGACTATTTTGAGCTTCCCGTTCAGCAGCTTGCAGGAATCGTCGGATTTCTTACTTATTATGAATACACCGGAGATAAAGCTTTTGTTGAAAGAGTTTACGGGGCTGCTGTCGATTACCTGAAGCTTTGGGAAATCGGTGAAAACAACCTTGTCGTTCATCGCAGCGGTTCGTGGGACTGGCCTGACTGGGGCTCAAAAGCAGATATGACGGCCATAGAGAATGCATGGGTTTACTATGCACTTTCCGCAACAGAGAAAATGGCTGAGATTATAGGAGAAGATGGTGATCTGTCGTTTATCAGCGAAAGAAAGGCAGCAATTTCAAAGGGATATAAGTCTCTTTGGACAGAGAGTGGCTTCAGAAGCGAGGACGTGGAGAATCCTGACGACAGAGCAAACGCTCTTGCGGTTTTATCGGGCCTTGCAGAAGAAGAACAGTACAACACCGTTAAAAGCGTGCTTACAACCACGGAAAACTCAAGCCCCTATATGGAGTATTATGTCCTTGAAGCTCTTTGCAAAATGGGTGAATATGAAGCTGCAAAGGACAGAATCAAGCACAGATATGAGGATATGGTTAACGAGGACTATTCAACTCTTTGGGAGTTCTGGAATTCATGGCAAGGCACTATGAATCACGCGTGGAGTGGCGGACCTCTTGTTATAATGAGTAAGCATTTTGCAGGTATAACTCCGGTTGAAGCAGGCTATGAAAAGCTGAGAATCGAGCCTCAGTATAACCTGTCCGATACTTTAAGCTGCATCGTTCCGAGTGTAAAGGGCTTAATAACTCTGGAGTATGATAAGACTGACGGTAAATACATTGTCGACGTTACTGTGCCCGAAGGCGTGAAGACGACTTTATACGTACCGATGGGAGCAGATGTAAATATCAACTCTGAAGCTTATTACAAAAACGGTGCATATGTAAACGCGGAAAAGACAGGTGACGTTGAAATCACGGAAAAAGAATTATAAACAAAGGAGAAAAGGTATGAGTATAATATCATATTTAATCAGCATCATTCTTAGTATTGTCACTCTTCTGACATCTGCTATAGCACCGCCCTTGTCAGCACCGGTTCCCGAAATGAAGCCGGATGATTTTGTTCCCGTTATGCGATTTGTCGCAACAAGTGACACACATATCAAGACTCTCGATGATATAGGCTGCAGAAGAATTTCCACCCTGATGCAGACTGCTTACGCTATAAGTGATGCTGATGAGGATTACAAAAATCTTGATGCGGTTGTTTTTTCCGGCGATATCACTGACCAGGGTCTGAGGGATTCTTTTTCTGCCTTTGCTACTGTGACTGACAGAGAATTCCGCGAGGGTACAGAACGTCTTGCAGTGGTTGCCAAGGCTCACGACAGCTATACCTATTTTAACGAAAGCCTCAAGGTGTTTACGGAGATAACCGGACAGGAGCCTGATTTCCACAGAGTAATCGGCGGCTTCCATTTTATCGGCGTTTCCCGAAGTAAAACACTTGAACATTATTCCGAAGATCAGGTTAAGTGGCTTGATGAGAATATAGCCTCAGCAGTTGAGGCTGACCCCGAAAAGCCTGTTTTCGTTTTCCAGCATGAGCACGTAAGAGATACAGTTTACGGAAGCAGCAAGACAGACGGCTGGGGTCTCGATGTGTTTACGGAGGTTCTCAGAAAATATCCTCAGGTGGTGCATATTTCAGGACATTCCCATTTTCCGGCAAACGATCCGAGAGCTGTATGGCAGGGTGAATTCACTGCTATAAATGACGGCGGACTTTCTTATTTTGAGCTTGCCGTAGACGGCAAAAACGGACAGTTCCCCGAGGAAAGGGAAAGAATGAGTCAGGCGCTCATTATTGAGGTTGATGCTGATAACAGAGTTCTTGTTAAGGTTCTTGATGTAGATGCAGGAAAGATTATGCGTGAATTCCTTATTGACAATATCACTGAAGAAAACAAGACCAAATACTCCTTTGAAACGAGAAAAGCAAGCTCTTCTGCTCCCGTATTCCCGGAAGGCGCAGCACTTCAGTGCGAGAAAAAGGGTGCCCAGTACTTTATTACTGTACCTCAGGCTCAGGTGAGCGAGGATAACGAGGTCTTTGTTTACAGGATTTCCGTTCTCAATGAAAATGGAAAAACCGTTCACGAGGATTGGGAATTTTCTGATTACTTCTTTGCTGACAGGCCCGAAAGCATAACCTTTGACGGCTTTATCAGCCTGTGTAAAAACCTTACTGTAAAGGTTTGTGCCGAGGACGTCTGGGGCAACAGAAGCGAAGAGCTTGAAATAAAAATCTGACGCAGAGGCTACAGTATGACTTTTACAAAATATCTGTTTTGTTATTTTACGGGTAATGACCCTGATGAGGAAAGGGTACATTTTGCAGTTTCCGATGACGGATATAATTTTTCTTCCGTCAATTCGGGTAAACCTGTAATCATCCAGACGAAGGGTAAAAAATGCTGCCGTGACCCTTTTGTTTTCCGTGATGAAGATAATGTTTTTCATATTATTGCAACAGATATGAGATCTCAGGATGGCTGGAGCAGTAATAATTCAATGATTGTCTGGGACAGCAGTGATTTAATAAACTGGCAGAATGAACGCATAATTGACTTTTCGCAATTTGAAAATACAAAAAATGCCGACAGAGTGTGGGCTCCGCAGATTATTTATGATAAATTCAGAAAAGAATATATGCTCTATTGGACTCACCACAATAAAGACGACGATTTGGATACAATAACATGGTATGCTTATACCAAGGATTTCTGTCATCTTACAACGTCTCCCGAGGTCCTTTTTAAGCCAAAAAGCGGCTTATGTGCAATTGATGCAGATATAACAGAGCATAACGGAAAATACTATCTCTTTCAGGCTGACGGAGCAAAAGAAGCAATTTGCTACTGCGTGGCAGACAGACCTGACGGTCCCTATTATGAGCCGGAAGACAACAAGGTTTCGGTGGCTGATACTGCGCTGGAGGGTAACTGCTTGTATAGAATACTCGGAACGGATAAGTTTGTTATGATTGCCGATCAGTTTAAAAAGGGCGGATATTTTATGCAGGAAACAACAGACCTTATCAATTTCCGAAAGGTCGGAGAAAACAGCTTTTCTCTCAATCATCTCAGACCGCGCCACGGCTCTGTGCTGCATATTACTGAAAGGGAGTACGAGCTTTTGAAAAATGCTGAATTCAAAGCTGAAGAAATATTATAAATTTCTGTTGAAGCTGTAAGTGACAGGAGCAAGAAATGGATAACCGAAAAAAATAAGTTTAACCCCTGAGTTTTTACAGACTGCTATAATGAAGAAGTTGCTTCTGAGCAGATGTATAAAGTCAGGGGGATTTTTATACCCAGATCGGTACCCGTATACTGCTGATTTTGACAGAAATTCAATAAAACACTTTATTTTGCCTGAAACATATGATATAATTTTTATAATATATTTATTCAGGAGATGTTAAAAATGAGCGAAAACCGTGCAATGCAGTACGCTGAAGTTCTTTCAACCCTTATTAAGGTTGAGACAATTTCATCAAGAGAAAATAAGGATATTACAAAATTTCTGGGCTTCCACAAGGTGCTTCGTGAGACCTTCCCCAATTTTTTCAATACAGTGGAGTGCGAAGAGTTTGATGGCAGCCTTCTGCTTAAATGGAAGGGTACAGACCCATCTCTGAAGCCCATTATGCTTATGAATCATCACGATGTTGTTGAAGCCAGCGGTGAATGGACACACCCTGCATTTTCCGGTGCAATTGCAGACGGCAAGGTGTGGGGCAGAGGTACTCTTGATACAAAGGGCGGTCTTGCAATGATGCTTCAGGCTGCTGAAGAGCTTATCAAAGAGGGCTTTACACCAAAGAGAGATACATATTTTGTAACTGCCTGTACAGAAGAAACGGGCGGCGAAACAGCCGAAACCATGTCACGTGCACTTCAGGAGAGAAATATGGAATTTTATATGGTACTTGATGAAGGCGGCATGATTCTCTATGATCCTATCGGTGGTGCTGACGGTACATTTGCTATGGTCGGCGTCGGTGAAAAAGGCTATGTTGACCTTAAGTTTATTGCCAAATCAAATGGCGGTCACGCATCTGCACCGGGCAAGAATACACCGCTTGTCCGTCTCGGAAAGTTCATGGCTGAGGCTGAAAAGGCAGAATGCTTTGATGTTTACATGTCAGATACAGTCAAAGAAATGCTTTCTCGTTTTGCACCTACAATGAGCGGTATAATGAAAACAGCCTGCGGTAATGTCAATACATTCAAGCCTGTGCTCAAAAAGGTAATGCCTGCTATTTCACCTGCAGGTGCAGCAATGCTCAGAACAACACTTGCATTTACAATGAGCAAGGGCTCCGAGGGTGCAAATGTTATTCCTCAGGAGGCATGGGTTGTGGGAAATATGCGTTTCTCACACCATCAGGGAAAGAAAGCGAGTGTTGATGCTATCACTGCCCTTGCTAAGAAGTATGACATTGAAACCGAGATTATTGATGACGGTATCGAGTCTGATATTACAGATTTCAAGGGTGATGCATTTAAGTTTATTGAAAAGGCAGTAAGCAATGTTTTCCCCGAATACAAGGCTGTTCCGTATATTATGAATGCGGCAACAGACAGCAGATATTTCTGCAAGCTTTGTGACAGCTGCCTTCGTTTCGTCCCATTCAAGATTGATAAGCAGCAGCTTGACAGTGTTCACGGCATTGATGAAAATGTTGATGTAGCTACACTTGCGCCTGCAGTTGATTTCTATAAATATGTAATCAGAGAGGCATAAGACATAACATGAAATAGGACCCCCCGGCTTAGCCGGGGGGTTAATATTATAAACGTGGGTTTCAAAATCCGGTCTGTCAGAAAATATGTGTGCCGGGAGAAAGGGTGTATTCTTTACCCTCTATAAAAGCAGTGGAATCGACAGGAGTGATGATTTCATAATGGACCTTGCCGTTTTCGTGCCACCAGCGTGAGCACACCTTACCTCTTGCAGTGTTGATTTCAGCTTTGAACCAATCAATACGGTCATCACTTACAGGTGCAAAATGAACTTTTTCAAAGCCCGGGGCGTTCTCAACGGTATTGATGCCTGCTATAACGCCGTACATCCAGTCGCCGACTGCGCCGTATGCATAGTGGTTATAGGAATTCATTGATACGGGCCAGATGTTGCCGTCAGGTTTAATGCCGTCCCAATGCTCCCATATAGTGGTTGCGCCTTTGCTTATGGGATATAGCCATGACGGGTATTCCTTTCTCAGCAGAAGCGTGTATGCAAGCTCTGTGTAACCGTATCGGGACAATACATGCAGAATGTAGGGCGTTCCGACAAAGCCTGTTTGTATTATATCTCCCTGCCTGTGAATAAGCTCTGCGAGTGAATCCGCAACTGCCTGAGGCTTATCCGTAAGCTCAAACTGCAGAGCCATTATATGCTCGGTCTGTGTCTTGAATTTATCGCGGAATTCTTTGATGAAAGCTGAACGAATGTTCCTGTGAAGCTCTTCATAAGCACTGATATCAAGATTCAGCACCTTACCCATTTTAGTAAGGAGATTTACTGAGTTGGCATAATAGGCAGAGGCGACGAGGTCATCACGGGTGGGCCCTTTGAATTTGCCGTATTTTCCTCCGAGCTCCAACCAGTCCGCATAATGGTCGCCGCCGAACCAAAGATTTTTCTTGGTGGTGGTTTTCGTGATATAATCCACCCATTTTCTGACAGGCTCAAAGAGGTTTTCTATAATTTCTCTGTCGCCGTATGTGAGATAGCACTGCCAGGGACAAATAGCAATTGCGTCACTCCATGCAGTACTTATGCGTGGCTTTCGCGGATATATAGACGGTATAAAGTCGGGAACCGCTCCGTTTTCATACTGCTCAGCCTTGACATCGCCGAGCCACTTTTTGAAAAACTTAAGCACATCGTAGTTATAGCTTGCGGTACGGATAAATACCTGCGCATCTCCTGTCCATCCCAATCTTTCATCGCGCTGTGGGCAGTCGGTGGGAATGTCAAGAAAATTGCTCTTTTGTCCCCAGATAATATTACTGAAAAGCTGATTGAGAAGGGGATCCGAGCTTTCGATGTATCCCGTACGCTTCATATCACTGTGTACTACGACGGCAGTGAAGTTTTCAGGTAAAACCTCTGCGGGATATGAATCCACGCGTACGTAGCGGAAGCCGTAGAAGGTGAGGCTTGGCTTGTATGTCTGCACGCCGTCCTTGCAGATATATTTATAAAGTGCTTTTGCACTGCGGTAGTTTTCATTATAGAAGTTACCGTTCTTATCGAGAATTTCACCGAAGGCAAATGACAATTCATCTCCCTGTTTTGCATTTATGGTGATTTCAAGATAGCCTGTCATATTCTGGCCGAAATCCAGCACGGTTTCACCCTTTGGTGTGATGATAACCTCTTTTACACTAAGACGCTCCTGCTCTTTTACGGTTTCGCCCTCCTGTGCTGTCAGGAGATTCTGAGAGTTGTCTTTTGCAATTGCCGCACAAGTGTCAAAAACAGGGGTGTGAGTGGCATCATATACAATACCGTTATACAAATGGCAGAACCGTAGGTTGCTTTCGGCAACTAACCAGCTTTCATCGGTACCGATGCTTTCTTCTGTGCCGTCATCGTAGACGATATGCAGCTCAGCTATAATTGCCTTTGGCTGAGACTTTTTAAGCCGCCAGAACCAGCCCTCGGCAAGCTCTAAAATCAAAGTGTTATCCTTCTGTAACAGCTTGGTTACGTCATAGGACTGCACCTGAAGACGGTTGTGGTAGGATGTCCAGCCGGGCGCCATAATAAAATCACCGACACGCCGACCGTTAAGAGTCGCTTCGTAGACGCCACGCGCTGTAATATGCAATGTTGCAGAATACGGTTTCTTATCAATGTTGAAATCCTTCCTGAAAAGAGGACATACCTTGCCCATGTTGTAGTCGGGGAGTATCCAGTTTGCTTTTAACATTTCCATAACCTCGCTGATGCAGTTGTGAATTGTATAATCACATACGAAAAGCCTATTATCCGTATATTTTTTTGATTGTATCCGTGTCTGTTTCGCGTTTTCTGAATCAGCAACCCAGAAGCACCTGATCAAACTCGAAAAGTGCTTCGTTGATGACGAAAATATCATAAATTTCTTTCTGTATAAAGTAGCGTATGATTTTATCAAAAGTGAAGCTGCGCGATAGCGTGAGTCCTGCCGAAGCAAGCAGATCCTGAGTTTGGTCAAGGTCAAGCTGCAAAGCTATTGCAAAGGCGACTGCCGTTTGCTTTGAGGGTCTGTATGTCTGAGGGTTGCATTTGATTTTTGAAAAGGTCTTTTTGTCAATATTTGCCTTTTTGTAGCACTCAATGTCAGTCATCCCGCTTGCGTCAATCAGGTCGAAAAGCTTATATGCAAAGGATTTGTCCATAGCTTTCATATATTCCTCAAAGGTCATATCCTCAACGCTGCTGTGATGCTTCTTTTTAAGCAGAGGAGCACGCTTTTTAGACTGAGAAACTGATTCCTGAGGCTTGGCAGCAGGTATACTTGCCAACGGTGGAGGTGCACCGATTGAATAATCACAGCTTTCTTTTTCGGCAAGAGGCATCGGCTCAAAGCGGGCACACTTAGATAAGAACGTGTAATCTCTGACCGGATCGTGAGGAATATTTCCGCCGATGAAGTCGATGATGTCGTTGAAAAGCTCTTTGCTGAATTCATAGGAGGTGCGGTCATAAACACAAAGGTAAACCGTCAGCTCGTGCAAAAAAAGGAACTCGCTTATAACCTGAATTGCAAATTTCAGCACCTTGTCTTTCGGGTAACCGTAAGCACCTGAAGATATGAGAGGGAAGGCTACGGATTCACAACCGTTTTCAACTGCCAGCTTCAGAGATTCAGTGTAGCATGATTTCAGAATGATGCTTTCACCTTGTAATCCGCCGTGCCATACGGGTCCTGAGGTGTGGATGATGTATTTCGCGTTTAGATTGTAGCCGGGCGTGATTGTTGCTGAGCCGAGACCGAGAGGCCCAAGTGTAGAGCAGAGCGCATCAAGCTCCGGGCCTGCGGCAGTATGTACAGCAAGATCAACGCCGCTGTAGCCTATCATTTTTTCATTGGTTGTATTGACGATGGCATCAACCTGCATTTGGGTTATGTCCTGACGTATTATCTGAAGGGGCATAGAATCACCTCAAATCAATTTAATTTCTGATTCAATTATATGATCAGCAGGCTTTCTTGTCAATTAAATCAGCTGAAATAGAAAAAGCTGTGGCTGCAAGGCATTTTATCCTGCAGCCACAGATATGCTTTATCGGGGAGTTATTTCTCTGTGTCTTCAATTGAAATAAGACCGTTGAAGACGCCTACATAAGCCTTTCCGTTGGGCCCGATTGTTATCGGACCGTATGAATTGTTCCAGTTTTTACCGCAGCCTGTGAATACTTTATAGAGTGTTTCACCCGTTCTGAAATCAACTGCGGTAAGATACCATGCGACAGCTTTTTCGGGGATGTCATCATTCTTCACTCTCGTGTACAGGTAGAGAATGCCGTTTTCTGTTGACATTTTAGGCACTACCGTAGCTGATGCTTCTTCACTTTCCCAGACAACAAAGGCCTCGGTACAGTCAAAGTTCATATCAATTCTTGTAACACCGGGTTCACTTGTAGGATCGTTTACAAGAAATCCTGCTCCGGATTCTGAATAGTTGTTTTCAATAATGAATGAACGTCCGTACGCGACAATGGAGTTTTCACTTACTGATTTGCCTTCGGTGAAAAGCGGAAGCTGATCAACAATTTCACCGGTTGTACGGTCATAAATGACTATATTTACTCTGCCGTCGGCATTGTCAGTTATTGCACAGAGCTTTCTTACACCGACCTGCTTTGCGCCTTCGCCCTCTTCATCGTAAACGGGAACATCAAGAAGAGTAGGCGTTGTGCCCGAACCCTGATTTATTGCGCCGGGCTTAAGAGTTGTACCTCTGTCGTAAGCAGTTCTCCAGGTGTAGTGTGGGATTTTGTCTTCGCCTATATCAAAACGGTACATTGCCGTATCGGAAACAATGTAGATTCCGTCTTCGCAGATTGCAAGAGTGTTCTGTATTTCTTCGCCCTCGAGCTTCATAAGCTGCACCTCTTCGGTTTCGGCGTCAATGTAGCCTACCTCACCGGGACGTGTTACAAACCAGATGTTTCCTTTATAGTCGGGAATGGCATCGGTAAGATATGAGCCTTCGGGGAGATAGGAGCTGATATCCCACTCCTTTTCTATCTGCCATTCGGGCTTGCCTGAGGATTCGTCAATGTAGAATATCTGAATAACGTTGTCGGAGTTTCCGATAATTGGTCTGTCACCCTCCAACAGATGGCAGTATGCACCGCCTGACGTGTCTGAGGAGATTTTGTCAAAATCAAAGGATTTGATTGCTTCAACTGTTGAGGCGCGTTGAGGAAGTCTTGTTTCGGCAAGAATTTCAAGGGTATCGGCATCGATAAGAAGAAGGCGGAACCCGACTACATTACCGCTGATGCACATAATTCTGCCCTTGGAATCAAACATCAGTGTGGCAACAAGTCCGCCGAAAACATTCATCGAACGTGACTTTACAACGGGATTGATACCAAGAGGCCCCATATAGTCATAGGTGTCCGTGTTGTATGAGTTGCCGTGCATACCGTTGGTGCCTTCAGCTGCAAGAAACGGATGCTGAGGTATGGGAAGATTGCCTTTGTCTTCAAGAGGATTCGCTGTAGCAACATTGCCGTAAAAGGCGGGACATTTTTCTGCAAGCTTCGGTTGTCTGATATGACCGCCCGGGCTTAAAAACAGCATAAGAAAGGCTGAAATTGCAGAGAGTATTTTAATAAAAAAAGATTTCATTTCCGTCTGCTCCTTTTCTGAAATGTAAAAGTATTTTATCTGCAGTCGATAAGGATTTTTTCTTTGCGCCAGGTGCCGCAGATTCCCTTACAGTTGAAATTCTCAATTTTAAGATTCTCACAGTGCCTTGCCCAAAGTGCATATGCGGGCAGATTTCTGAATCTCCAGCACTCGGGATAAACCTTTGCATATTCCGGGATGAAAAGTCGCCTGTCCTCGATTTCGGTTGCATCGCGGTAGGTGATATCAAAGTTTCTCAGAGTAATATTTCTGCATGGCTTTGTTTTGCTTTTCTGTCTGTAGCCTGCAACTATAACGGGAAGCTCGGCGTTTTCTGATGTAATGTTTTCTACTGTTATATTGTAAATCTCACTCTTGCCGTCAAAGGTGCTCTTATTTACAGGTCGGGTGTTGTCATCCTCTTTTACGATTTCGGTTTTGTTTGCCGTTGAGGAGGTTACCTCTGCGGCTCTGTTACGGTTGCAAAGACGGATGAACAAGGGACAGGTGCATCTGTTCATATAAATATTTCGTACCGTTATATCGTGTACCCTTGCACCGTCGCAGGCCTCAAGGGAAATTCCCGAAACTGCACCGGGATAAAGGTCTGTCATAAAGAATTTGCAGTCTTCGACAGTTACACCGTATATATCGTAGGTTGTTTCAGTGCCGATTTTAAAGCAATTTGTTCTTGAAATGACCTCGCAGTTTCTGATTTTTATGTTGTACATCTCTTTTTCGCAGCCGCACCAGACGGCGTTTTTCAGTACAACTCCGTCATCGGCAGTGGAAACAAAGCAATGGTCGATGCTGACATTGCAGCTGCCTGCTATGTCAAAGCCGTCAGAGTTTGCAACGTTTCTGTTATTATTGATTACAGTGTCTGTAATTGTGACTTCGTTGCACATCAGCATCTTATATGTCCACCAGGGCGAGTCCTCAAATATGATATTATGTATTTTAACATTTCTGCATTTTTCCGTAAGAAGAATGGAGCCGTACTTTGATTTATGGGCAAACCGCAGTTGTGCGCGGTAGTCCTGACGCATACGGATTACATCGATAACCGGTGAAGGGGAGAACATGTTTTCTTTGACAGGCTTAAGTCCGAAAAGTGTACCGTTACCGATGATTTTCCCTCCGCCGGTAATGGTGATGCTGTCACAGTCAAAAGCGTAAATCAGAGCGTTGTGACTGTAGCCTTTTCCCGAGGTGTTAGCTGAAAGGGCACTGTTTTTTTCGATAAACAGGGTTACACCTGAGCGAAGATAAAGTGTGGTTACGGTGTAATGTCCGCCTTCTATAAGGACTGTACCTCCGCCGTCTGAGTGGCATTTGTCGATAGCCGACTGAATAGCCGAGGTGTTTTCATTTTCGTCTTTATCGGTATCTGCACCGAATGCTATGATGCTGAGACTGTTTTCGGGTATGAGTTGATCGAAATCTATGTAATTTCCGACCGGGTAATACGACGAATAATCGCCTTCACGCACTTCGGTGTAGGGCTCACCCTCTGTAACACGTAAATCCTTGCCGAACAGAAGGGTGCCGAGTTTGTCTTTTACTGTTCTTACGGTTTTCATATGTAAACCTCGCATTTATGTATGAATATCAGCTGACTTCAAAAATATTAACTGACTACATAATACACCAAAAATAATTTAATTACAATACTGACAAATAATTCTGTAGAGTGCTTAAACAGGAAGGCGCAACAGTTATGCAGAATTTTTTGAAAAATAAACATGCAAGGCACAAAAAACTGCTCCTTCAAAGGAGCAGCTTTCATAGAATTATTCAACAATTCTTCCGTCTGTTGTTACGGTAACAACCCTCCAGGGGATAAACTTGCCGCTTGCCATAAGTGCTCTTTTAACTGCATTTTCAATTCCGCCACAGCAGGGGACCTCCATTCGCACAACAGTGACACTTTTTATTTCGTTGTTTCTTATAATCGCTGTAAGCTTGTCGGTGTAGTCACCCTCGTCAAGCTTAGGACAGCCGATAAGAGTTATACGACCCCGGATAAACTCATTGTGGAAGTTTCCGTAGGCATAAGCAGTGCAGTCTGCCGCAACAAGAAGATTAGCTCCGTTGAAATAGGGTGCGTTGACGGGCACAAGCTTAATCTGTACGGGCCACTGCCTGAGCTGATTACTTGCGGGTGCAGAAGCGGTACTGCAGTTGCAGCTTTCGCGCTTTATTGCCTTTGACTGTGTGCCCGGACAACCGCAGGGAAGAGGTGCAGATACCTTATTTTTTGCGGCAAGCACTGCGGCTTCATTGTAGGCGGGTGCCTCTCTTTCTTCAAAGGTAATTGCATTTGTGGGGCAGGCGGGAAGACAGTCGCCGAGACCGTCGCAGTAATCTTCGCGGGTTAGCTTTGCCTTGCCGTTTATCATTTCAATTGCTCCTTCGTGGCAGGCTTCAGCGCATGCACCGCAGCCGTTACATTTTTCTTCATCTATTTTAATAATTTTTCTTATCATAAGGTTTACTCCTCTCTTGACTTTGTGAGTTTATTATATTACAATAATTAAAACAAGTATGTTGTTTTTACAACGGAAAAGAGGCTTTTATGAAGAAATATATTCCAGTTCTTAAAAGAACAAAGCTTTTTTCGGGTGTCGGAGAGGATGCGGTTGAATCTATGCTTTCCTGCCTGGGTGCAAGATACAGTAGCTTTAAAAAGGGTGAATATATTCTGCGCGAGGGCGAGCACCTGAGTGATATCTTTATTCTTGTTGAGGGTAAAATACACATTCAGAAGGATGATTATTGGGGTAACCGCAGTATTCTTTCAGAGGTTTCTGTCGGTGATATGTTCGGGGAGGCCTATGCGTCTCCTGAGAATTCTATGCTTTTAAACGATGTTGTTGCAGTTGAGGACTGTTCCGTTATATTCTTTGATGTAAGGAGAATTCTTACGACCTGCTGTTCGGCCTGCAGCTTTCACAATATGATTATACAGAATATGTTCTTCGCTGTTTCCGACAAAAACAGAAGGCTTGTGCAAAAGCTCGGTCATATGTCGGGGCGCACTACCCGTGCAAAGCTTATATCATATCTTTCCGAAGAAGCAAAACGGCAGAACAGCTCTGTTTTTACAGTGCCCTTTAACCGTCAGCAACTGGCAGACTATCTTTCTGTTGACCGCAGTGCAATGTCAAATGAGCTTTGTAAATTGCGCGATGAGGGACTGATAAGATTTGAAAAAAGCAGATTTGAGCTGCTTTGAACAGGTGAAAAGTTAATTTATATCAGGAGAAAAAATTATGAAATGGTACGATGAAGCTATATTCTATCATATATATCCGTTAGGACTTACGGGTGCACCCAAGCAGAATGATTACGGTGAGCCTGTGTCCAGACTTAATGAAATAATTCCGTGGATTTCCCATATCAGAGAAATAGGGTGTAATGCGATATATATCGGGCCTCTTTTCGAATCTGTGGGACACGGCTATGAAACAACGGACTACAAAAAACTCGACAGCAGACTCGGTACAAATGATGACCTTGCAGATTTTGTTTCAGAATGTCACAGACAGGGAATCCGTGTGATTCTGGACGGTGTGTTCAATCATACGGGACGGGATTTCTTTGCTTTCAGGGATATAATACAAAACAGAGAACGCTCTCCCTATAAGGATTGGTATTGTAATGTTAATTTTCATAATAACAATTCCCTGGGTGACGGATTTTCATATGACAACTGGGGAGGTCACGATATTCTTGCAAAGCTGAATCAGCACAATCCTGCAGTCATAGAATATATCTGCGACGTGATACGTTTCTGGGTAAAGGAGTTTGATATTGACGGAATACGTCTTGATGCGGCAGATGTTATGAGCTTTGACTATATGAGGGCATTGCGTCAGACTGCAAATGAAGTGAAGTCTGATTTCTGGCTTATGGGTGAGGTTATTCATGGCGATTATTCCCGCTGGGCAAATGACGGCATTCTTCACTCTGTAACAAACTATATGCTTCACAAGGCGCTTTATTCGTCTCATAATGATTGCAACTATTTTGAAGCGGCTCACACCGTCAGGTATGTAAGCAATATGACGGGAGACAGGCTCAGACTTTACACTTTTGTAGATAATCACGACGTGGAGCGTATTTATACAAAGCTCAGAAACAAAGCTCATTTTGTGCCTGTGCATATTATGCTTTACACATTGCCCGGAATTCCGTCGGTATATTACGGCTCTGAATTCGGAATTGAAGGACGTAAGGAGAGAGGCTCCGACGATTCTCTGAGACCGACACTGAAATATGAGGAATACAAGGATGCGGTAAAAAATAATCCTTACACACAGCTTATTGCTGCTCTCGGTAAGGTGCGTCGGAACACGCCTGCCCTTTGTTACGGATCCTACAGAGAGCTTGAGTTGCAGAATACTCATTTTGCCTATGAGCGAAGCCTTGACGGGAATTCTGTAATTGTTACCGTAAATAACGGTGATAACAGTGTAAGTATGAGTCTTGCCTGCGGTAATTCAGAAGAATATATCGGTGTGCTGACCGGTGAAAGGGTTTGTGTAAGGGATGGACATATTCAGGTGAGTGTCAGTGCCAATTCAGGTGAAATATGGCTTCCTTCAGGTGCATACAGTGAAAGCTTTAAAAAGGTTAAGATTCACGAGATAAAGAAGACTGCCGAGGCAGTAATCTGTGAGCTGAAAGACGAAAAGTCTGTTTCAGCAGAAGCTTCGGAAAACGTGAAAGAAAAGCAGCCTGAGACAAAAGCCGCTGATCTTAATAAGTCTTATGATGAAATGACGGTAGAGGAGCTTCAGCAAGCAATTCTGGAAAAAATGAGGCGAAACGGGCCCGTTACCGATTATATGCTTGGCACCGTCAGGGAAAATACACACCGCGGCTCACTGCTTAACTGGGTCAGAAGCTTCAATTGATATAATAAGGAACGAATGGCAGATAAAGCTGCAGCTGCAGTTTAAGAAAGGTTGTCGGTGATTTGTAAAACATTGAGACAGAGCTTGTTCTGACACTGTATAAAAAGTCTCCCGACAGGCGACCATTTTAATATGAATATTCGCTATACTATGGCTGTAAGGTTGAAAAACACCTTGCAGCCATTAATTTTTCAGGAGGTAAACACTATGACAGGTGCAATTATCGGCGATATAGTGGGCTCAAGATTTGAGTTTCACAACCTTAAAAGCAAGGACTTCACCTTTTTTACACCGGACTGCTTTTTTACCGATGATACGGTTATGACTCTTGCGGTTGCAAAGGCTCTCAGTAAGTATAAAGGAATGAGAATAACCAATCATCGGGATTTCAAAAGGGTTTTAACAGACTGCATGCATGATGTAGGCGGGCACTATATGGATTGCGGCTATGGCGGGAACTTTTATCACTGGATAAAGGAAAGAAGAACAACGCCTTACGGTAGCTACGGAAACGGCTCAGCTATGAGAGTTTCTCCGGCGGGTTGGTATGCTGACTCGCTTTCTGAGGCGGAAATTCTTGCAAAAGCAACCGCTGAAGTGACGCACGATCACCGGGAAGGAATAAAGGGTGCAGTAAGTGTGTCGGGAGCGATTTATCTGGCGCGTACAGGCCATTCAAAAGAAGAGATAAAAAGATATGTAAGTGAGTTTTATGTAATCGATTTCACTCTTGATGAAATCAGACCTGTATACAGCTTCAATGAAACATGCCAGGGTTCTGTGCCTCAGGCCTTTGCCGCATTTTTTGAATCGGTGAGCTTTGAGGACGCCATCAGAAATGCAATCTCTATCGGTGGTGACAGTGATACAATAGCTGCAATAACAGGCTCGGTTGCTGAAGCGTTTTACGGTGTAGACGAGAATTTAAAGAAAGAGGCAATGTCTTACCTCGATGAAAGACTGCTTGAAATTTACAACAATTTTAATAAAATAACGGAGGTTAAAGTAAAATGAAAAACAACATCACAGAATTAGTATTTATCCTTGACCGAAGCGGTTCAATGGCAGGACTTGAAGGGGATACAATCGGAGGCTTCAACGCCATGATTGAAAAGCAGAAGAAGGAAGACGGGGAGTGCTACGTTTCAACGGTGCTCTTTGACAATGTAAGTGAGGTGCTTCACGACAGAGTAAGGCTCGCGGATATCAGACCTATGACTGACAGAGAGTATACCGTAAGAGGATGTACAGCACTTATCGATGCTCTCGGCGGTGCGATTCATCACATTGGTAATATTCATAAGTATGCACGTCCCGAGGATGTGCCCGAGCATACCATGTTCATCATCACCACCGACGGCATGGAGAATGCAAGTCAAAAGTATTCAAGTGACGAAGTAAAGAGTATGATTGAGCGTAAAAAAGAAGAGGTAGGTTGGGAGTTTCTTTTCATCGGAGCCAACATTGATGCCGTTGAAACTGCAAAGCGTTACGGTATCGGTGCAAACAGAGCTGTAAACTACAATGCTGACGCTGAGGGTACCGGTATACTCTATGAGTCGGTTGCCTGTGCGGTAAGTCAGGTCAGAAAATGCGCTCCTCTTGATGCTTCCTGGAGTGCAAAGATAGATGAGGACTATAAAAAAAGAGGCAGAAAAAAGAACAGATAATATTGCCCTGAGGTAAAAAAAGGAAAATCATTCGCGATTAAGCTTTAGTCGCGGATGGTTTTTTACTTTTAAGATGCTTAATATTTTTTAAAATGAATTTTGTCAGATAAAGATTTTAAGGAACTTGAAAATCGGTAATAAATGTGCTATTCTAGAACAAACAATTTTTAAGGAGTTGTTGTGTGTTGAAAAAAGAAAAATCAAAAAAGAGAATAAGAAATTTACTTATTGCCTTATTGGTTATTTCGATTGTATCGGGTGCGGTTGCCGCGACTAATTTTTTGATGGTGCAGAGTCTTGTGAAAAAGGGTAATTCATATAATAAGGTTGAATTTAAAAATCAGCTTATACCCGAAAAGGATGAAAATGGAAACTGGTGCTTTACAACCGACGGTGACTTTAAGGTTATGCACCTTACGGATATTCACATCGGCGGCGGTTTTATGTCAAAGAGAGTCGACGAAATGGCGCTTAATGCTGTTGCGGCAATGGTAACAAAGGAAAAGCCTGACCTTGTTATTGCAACGGGTGATATTGCCTTTCCCGTACCATACAGAGCAGGCACCTTCAACAATAAGAGCGGTGCAGGTGCTTTTGCAAATCTTATGGAGAGCCTCGGTGTTTACTGGGATGTCACCTTCGGCAATCACGATGCTGAAGCTTACTCTTATTTTGACAGAGAGGCAATGGCAGAATTCTATTCGAAAGAAGAATATAAATACTGCCTCTTTCAGCCGGGACCAGAGGATGTTGACGGCTTCGGAAATCACGTAATTGAGGTTAAAAATTCAAAAGGAATTATCACACAGGCACTTGTGCTCATTGACTCTCAGGACTATGTGAACAGTAACATAATCGAAAGCATCAAGGGTACATACGATAACATCCATCCCAATCAGGTTGAGTGGTATGAATCGGAAATCAGACGTATGAACGCTGAAAACGAAAAAATCAGCAAAGAGGCGGTTCCGGTAAAATCCATGGCATTTTTCCACATTCCTCTGGTAGAGATGGACGATGCATGGAATGAGTTCAAGGCGAACGGTTATAAGGATACTGAAAATTTCAAATATACTGAAGGTCTTATCGGTGAGCTTGGCAGACAGGTCTGCTGTGGATACGGTGAGGATGAGCTTTTTGAAAAGATGCTTGAGCTTGATTCAACAAAGGCAATGTTCAACGGTCACGACCACGTCAACAACACCACCTTTGAATATAAGGGAATTGTTTTCAGCTACGGCTACAGTGTGGACTATTTTGCATATTCGGGTATTGATAAGCTCGGCTCGCAGAGAGGCTGCACAATGGTTACCTGTAAGCCTGATTCAAGCTTCACAATTGATAAATACAATTTCTATTCTGACAGATATAATCTCCCCGAGTTTGAACGCGAAGAGGTTACAATGCAGTATGAAGCTGTCACATATCAGGTTGTGACAGAATAACAGTTTTTATAATAAGGGAATGAGAGAATATGATTAAAGAAAAGCTCAGCAAAAAAAATTGGTTTATAATCACCCTGTTCTGTTTTATGGGCGGTATTGCGTGGAATACGGAAAATATGTATTTCAACACCTTTATCACCAATGAAATTTACGCAGATGTGTCTCAGGCTGCTATCAGAGGCTCAATGGAGGCGACAACTGCCGTTGCCCGTATGGTAGCACTTTCCGCTATTGCGGCAGTGGTAACAACCTTTATTATGGGTGCACTCAGCGATAAGCTCAAAAACCGTAAGATGTTCATCTCCGTCGGTTACATTTTCTGGGGTGTAGTTACGGGTATGTTCGGTTTTATTACAAAAGAAAATGTGGCCAATCTCTTTAATCTTACTGACGAAGCAAAGATTCTCGGCTGTACCGTATGGTTCGTCATTCTTATGGACATTGTGATGACCTTTATGGGTTCGACCAGTAATGACGCGGCTTTTCAGGCTTGGGTAACCGACGTTACCGTGCCGAGACAACGACCGATTGTTGAAACGGTTCTGTCCGTTGTCGGTACTGTTTCATCCTTTGCCGTTACGGGCGTCGGATCATTTGCTCAGGCGGGCACAATCAGCTATAAAATCTTTTTCATCGGCCTTGGTTTTGTAGTCACCCTGTGCGGTGTAGTCGGTCTTTTTCTCATTAAGGATCCTCCACGTACTGCACAGATTAAGAGCTCATCCAACTACTGGGCAGACCTCTTTTACGGCTTCAGACCTTCCGTTATAAAAGAAAACTCAAGGCTTTACCTGGCTCTTGCGGCCTTCTGCTTTGCAATTGTTGCCTTCCAGGTTTTCTATCCCTATCTTCTTACATATGTTCAGTACGTTATTATTCCCGATAACGGCGGCGTTGAAAACATTCTCAAGCCCGGTGTAATAATAACAGCTGTGGTTGTTGCGGTTGTTCTTCTTGTCTGCATTGTAACACTTCTGAAGCTTTCAACAAAGAAAAGAGGCTTCTGCCTTGTAGCGGGTGTTGTTGTGCTGACCTTAGGCTTCTTTATGCTTTCAACAAGCACAAGTATATATGTTATTCTTATCAGCATTTTGCCCGTTGTTATCGGCAATGCTCTTGTAAATATTCTGTTCGGTGCAACTGTAAAGGATTTTATTCCCGAAGGAAAGGCAGGTCTTTTCCAGGGCATAAGAATGATATTTGCCGTTATGCTTCCTATGGTTATCGGTCCTGTTATCGGTGATAAGGCTTGCCAGAGTGCCGCACAGACTATTATAAATGAGGCAGGAGCTGAGGTAATTGTACCTGCAAAGGATATGTTCCTCTGGGCAGGCATAGTATGTATATTCGCATTGATTCCTCTTTATTTCCTTGTCAAAAAGGGTGTTGACTGCGTAGAAAGGAAAGAAGAAACTGAAAGTGCAATATGAGGTGAGAATATGAGTAAATGGAATTTTTATACATCAAAAGAAATAAAACCTGAAGGCTGGCTTCGCCGTCAGCTTGAAATTCAGGCTGAGGGCTTAAGCGGCAATCTTCATAAGATATGGCCCGATATCCGCGACAGTGCCTGGATCGGCGGAGACCGTGAAGGTTGGGAAAGAGTTCCTTACTGGCTTGACGGATTTATTCCGCTTGCTTATCTTCTTGAAAATGAAGAAATGATTGAAACTGTAAAAAAATATATTGATTCAATTCTTTCAATGCAGAAAAGCAGCGGATGGATTTGTCCCTGCAAGGAAACGGAAATTCCCAAGTACGACACCTGGGCAGTACAACTTATCTGTAAAACCCTGAAGGTTTATTATGATTGCTCAGGTGATGAAAGAATCCCCGATGTTATTTACAGAGTGCTCAGAAACTATTATGAGCTTATTAAAACAGGAAAAATCACTCTTTCCGGCTGGGGTAAATACAGATGGTTTGAGACCTTTATTTCTCTTAATTTCTTATATGAAAGGTATCATGAGGATTGGATACGTGACCTTGCGCATTTTATAAAAGATCAGGGCTTTGACTATAACGCTGTTACAGAATCGTGGAAAAAGCCCAGTCACAACTGGCTGAGAAAAACTCATATAGTAAACATTGTTATGATGCTTAAAAGTGAGGCAGTTTCTCACGAGCTTCTCGGCGAGGAATATACAGACAATGCTGAAAGACTTCGTGTAATTCTTGATAAATACAACGGAACTGCCTTTGATGGCTTTACCGGTGATGAGGTGCTTTCGGGTATTGATCCCACAAGAGGTACTGAGTGCTGTGCAATTGTAGAGCAGATGTATTCCTATGAAGAGATGTTTGCCCATACAGGCGACAACAAGTGGGCTGAGAGGCTTGAGGTGCTTGGATTCAATGCTCTGCCTGCCACACTCAGCGAGGATATGTGGACTCATCAGTATGTTCAACAGGTAAATCAGGTTGCCTGTCAGAAAACAATGATTATGGCTCCGTGGAGCACAAACGGTCCTTATGCGCACACCTTTGGACTTGAACCCAATTTCGGATGCTGTACGGCAAATTTTAATCAGGGTTGGCCGAAACTTGCACTTTCAGCCTTTATGCATAAAGATAACACAATTATAAATGCTCTTATGATACCGTCTTTTCTGAAAACTGAGAGTGCTACAATCAGACTTGAAACAGACTATCCTTTTAAAAACAGGATGCACTATTACATAGATGCCGAAAGAGATTTTTCATTTGTAGTACGCATTCCTTCCTTTGCAAAAAGTCTCGTGGTGAATGGTGAAAACAGACAAAGCGGTGACCTTGAGCTCGAAATAAAGAAGGGCAAGACAGAAATAGAGCTTGAATTTTCTGCTCAGCCATTTCTTAAAAAGAGGCCGAACGATCTGCACGTTTTACAGATGGGCTCTTTACTTTTCTCTGTTCCGATTGATTATGACAAGCAGATGAGAGAATACACAAAGAAGGGTGTCGAACGCAAATTCCCTTATTGCGACTACCAGTTCATACCGAAAACTCCCTGGAATTACGGATATGCAGGTGCGGACTTTGAGGTGCAGTACAATGAAATAGGGGAAACTCCTTTTTCACAGAAGAATCCTCCGGTAACCGTAAAAGCAAAAATGCAACAAATTGATTGGGGTCTTAAATTCCCGTATAAATCGGTCTGCCGTAAAACTCCGCGCTCAACAAAGCCTGTTTCGGCCGTGCAGGAGATTGCGCTTTGTCCTTACGGATGTGCAAGACTCAGAATGACAGAAATGCCTTTACTGAAGAAATAACAAATGGGGTTGTTGCATTAAGCGCAGACCAAAAAGCAAAACAAAAAGCAGGTATTTGAAGTAGTAAATCTACTGAAAATATCTGCTTTAATTCTATTGAAAGTAACTTTTAAGTGTTGCATAAAACATAATTTTGCTTTTTTTCACCCGCTCGGAGTACCTTAGTACGCCTTCGGGGATGAAGAAAACGCCTTCTGCATCTTAATGCAACAACCCCTTGTAATTCAACTTTCAAAAATGTCCCAGCCGACAACTCTGATGCCTTTGTCTTCTGCGTGCTGAAGCAAGTCACCGCTTTTTAAGAGCCTGTATTCAAGCTCACGCTTCTGCCATTCGTTTCCGTAATCGTCATTAGGCAAAGCAGGGTGAAGGAATATTTCCGTTACACCGTCAAGACAGTTATCCACAGCGTCAAGATAATACTTCCTAAGAGTGTCGTAGTCTTTGATTCTTTCCATTGACCAAGGGTTTGAAACAAGGTCTGTCAGAAGCTTTACATTACGCTTTTCTGCCGATGAAACTATCATCTGCTGGAGCTTTACTATGGGTGAGGGGATTTTCATGCCGAGTTGTCTTTCGAGGAATCCGACAGTTTTCGGAAATCGGAAGGGTAGCTTGTGTTCATTGCAGAAATCAAATGCGTCAAGAAAAAAGCGTCTGCCGTTTATGCCGTAAACTGTACCGCAATGGCTGTCGGCGTGGTCAACAGTAGCTCCTTTTTCCGTAATGTATCTGTACTGTGCCTCAAGCTCTGCACGTACATCACTGCGTCTTGCCTTGAAGGTAAGATTTTTGCCTTCGTGCCACAATCCGGTTTTGCCGAGGGAGACTGCACCCGTAAGACTCGGATAAAGGTCTTTACTGTCGTCGGAGTTAAGGGTTATGTGCACTCCTGTGGGTATAGAGATTTCTCTTGAAAAATCAGCCGCATCTGCTGCTTCGGGAGCCACTGCCATAAGTGAAACAGAGGTTATGAGCTTTTTTTCAAGCAGATCCTTTATTGCCGCGTTCTGTTCTTTATTCAAACCGAAATCATCGGCGTTGATAATGATATACTTACTCATTTTCAGCACTTTCCTTTGGGAATTTAAGCAGGAAGGTTATAGCGGAAGCTACAATCATAGCAACTGCAGGGAAAAGACAGAGAAGCACTCTTGATGCCATAGCGGGATTATCACCGGGATTGTCACCGCTTTCGAAGCCGAAGTATTCGGAAGCTACGAAGAAGGCAAGTGAGGTGTAAAGACCGTTGAGTCTGTTCATAACACCCATAAGACTGTTTATGATACCTTCTCTTTTGATACCGTGCTTGCGGTAGTCATCGTCAACAATTTTTGCGCCGATGCAGTCCATAGTAGTAAGACAAGCCGCAACACCTACACCGACAACTGCTGCAATAGCTATGGCAGGAACAAGGGAGTTTACAAAGAATAGGGGAATAAACGCGACGGCCATAATGATAAAGCCCGTTCTCCATACCTTCATTATGTCAACCTTCTGAAGAACCTTTGACCATACAAGAATGCTGATGACCGCAACACCGAGAACAATACCGAGCATAACGGTTGTCATACTTCCGCCAAGTCCGAGTGTGTATTTTACAAAGAAGGGTACAGCCTGAGCTATAAGTGAGAAGGCTGCTGAGTAAAAGGCTCCGGCGAAGCCGAATATCCAGAAACGCGGATTCGTCAGAAGGGCCTTGATACTGTCAAAGAGCTTCGGCTTTTCAAGCTGTTCATAGCTTGCGTCTTCACGACAGCCCCAGAAGCAGAACATCATAACCGCAAGGGCGACAACACCGTAAATCACCGCAGTGAGTCTGTAGCCTATTTTTTCGGTAATCATAGGAGTAAGAGCGATGCTGATTGCCATAGCGAAAAGCTGGCAGATCTGACGGAAGCCGTTGGTTTTTGCGCGCTCTTCGTCTTTTTTGAAAAGCTCGGGGAAAAGTGAGCCGTAGTTGGCGTTGACAAGAGAGTCGAGAGTACCCGTAAGTATGTACATAAGAAGCATATATATAAAGAGCATGCCTTTTTCACTTTCAATGAAGGCGGGTACGTTGTAAAAAAGAATGAAAAACAGTACCAGCAATGGTGTTCCGATTAAAAGCCAGGGTCTTCTTCTGCCCCATTTTGTATGTGTGCGATCTGAAAGGAAGCCGTAGACAGGGTTGTCGATTGCATCTACAAAAGTATAAATGAAAAGAACAAGTGAAAACTTTTTCATTTCAAGTCCGAGCATATCAACATAGAACACTGCCGCAAAGGATTTGAACATATTGATGGGAATTGATGTGCCAAACATGGCAAAGCCATAACGTGCAGGTGATGTTTTCTTTGTCAGTGCGTTTTTAGGTGCCATAATATTTCTCCTTTATTTAAAATATATCGGGTTCGATATTGCACGGATTAATCCGAGCTTACCGAATTTTTTGCAAATTTTCACATAAGCGAATTTTACTTTTCTGAGTCTGACTTTTATGTGACCGTTTCTGACCATAAGCTCTTTCTCGCCCTTGTCTGTGACGATGACAATTCTGTCTGAGTCGGTGTAAATTTCAAGCCAGGTGTTTTCGTCATATTCTGCCGTTTGGCCCATAACACAGTCACCGTAAATAAGTCTGATTTTAACTGAGTTCTTGCTTTCGGTCACGAAGCAGTTTCCCTGCTTTATTGCAGAGAGAATATCATCTTTACTTGCTGATGCCGAATAAACAGCCGTTACGGGGACTCCAAGCTTTGCAAACTGTCCCGGCTTATGAAAGTCACTTCCGCCTACTGCAGGGATGTGTCTGCCTTCTTTTAGCAGTGAAGTCCACCTCTTTACTGCTTTGATGTTTGACGGGCGCATAGGACCGTTCCATATCTCCATCATATCAAAGGCACTGTCGTCATCCCATTTGTAAGGACATATGGGGCAGTCGGGATGATTGACCGATATTGTTGCACCGAGCCCTCTGGCATGGTTTATAATTGAGCGCATCTCCTCAGCGCTGTTTGCAATGAAGCTGTTTTCAAACGGGGCAGGCACACCGAAGAAATTCATATGTCCCTTATAGTGAGTCCACTCAACGGCAGGAATGAAGGTAAGTCCGTCAATATGGGGCAGGGCGAGATTTTCTGAAAAGTTGTTGTGGTTTGCAATCGCGATGAAGTCAAGTCCCTTTTCTTTTGCGAGACTGCCAAGCTCCCATGCACTGAAAACACCGTCGGATGCAGTGGAGTGCATGTGTAAATCTCCGTAGAGGAGCACCTCTCCGGCATATTCAAAATCAATGTCATAGGTTACTTCAACACCTTCATCCATTACGTGGTAAGCACCTATGATAATCTGCCACTTTCCCTCTTTTATTTTCTTGCAGAGGTAGCCGGCAGAGGAATCGTACTGGCCTACATAGATTGTACTGTGAGAACTTCCCGACCAGCCGAGAAAATTGCCCGCTTCATCCATAAGCCCGATATCTATTGTGTTCGAGGGCTTAAGGTCGCCCATCACACCCTTTGTGGGCTTATAGTAGTCATAGCTGACGGTGATTTTTACCACACCTTCGGGTACATCAAAGGGTAGGGTGTAATACTGTCCCTCTTTGTCCTTTGTTATTTTATGTTTAATAACCGTAACATCACCGCCTTTACGTTTGTTTATTATCATTTTAGCATTAAGAACGTTACTAGTCAATGGAAAACAGATATAATGGGTTGAAAACCGCCGTTTTTGTGTGTATAATCAGTTTTAGAAAAAAGATCAGATTAAACGGATTAAAAGCTGCCCTTGAAAATGAGAAGGGTTTTCATTGTCATTGTATGTTTCACCGTAAAAGCTCAGGAGGTCAGTATTATGAAAAAAGTATTTGTTGTATCAAAAACCCATCTTGATTTGGGGTTTACGGATTATGCGGAAAATATAAGGCAGAAATATATTGACACATTTATTCCGGGTGCCATTGACCTTGCAGAAAAGGTCAACACTGACGGTAAAAAAAACTTCATATGGACAACGGGCTCGTGGATTATCAAGGAGGCGCTTAATGCTCCGAAGGGAAAGGAAAAGCTTGAAAAGGCTTTGCGTGAAGGTAATATTGTGCCTCACGCTATGCCTTTTACGACACACTCAGAGTTGATTGACGCTGACCTTCTTGATTTCGGACTTTCAATAACAGATAAAATTGATGAAATCCGCGGCAGAAAAACCGTTGCGGCAAAAATGACGGATGTGCCGGGTCACACCAAGGGAATTGTTCCTGTGCTTTCAAAGCACGGCATCAGACTTCTTCATATCGGTGTAAACGGAGCCTCCGCTCTTGTGGACGTACCGCCTTGTTTTTTGTGGAAAAACGGTGACAGTGAAGTGGTGGTTATATATTCCGGCGCTTACGGTGGCGCCTTCACCAGTGACATTGTAGAGGAAATACTTTATTTTGACCACACGCTTGATAACCACGGAGCGCCGTCTCCGGAAAAGGTGCTTAAGCATTTTGACGATATACAAAAGCAGTATCCCGATTATGAAATCACTGCGGGCACAATGGATGATTTTGCCGATATTATCTGGGAAAAGAGAGAACTTCTTCCCGTATTCGAGGGTGAAATGGGCGATTCGTGGATTCACGGCAGCGCGACAGACCCTTATAAATCAGCGGCACTCAGAACACTGATCAACCTTAAAAATAAATGGCTCGGTGACGGAAGTCTTGACCGTGCCGGCAGAGAATACCGCGGTTTTGCCGATGCGCTGATTTGCATAGCGGAGCATACAAACGGTATGGATACCAAAACATATTTTTCCGATTACGGACACTATCTTAAAAAGGATTTTATCAGGGCGAGAAAAGCCGATAAGGTAAAATTCCGTCATCTTTTCTCTGATTTACCTCAGAGCATACTTCCTCTTGTAAGCCTTTTCGACGGAAAAAGAAAAAGAGGCTATTACAGTGTGATTGAAAAAAGCTGGACAGAGCAGAGAGAATATATAAACAAGGCCCTTGATGCACTCGGTAAGGAGCACAGAAAAGAGGCAGCGGCAGCTCTCAGACTGCTTATACCCGTAAAACCCGCAGAGTTTGTGGGTAACGGTAAAAGCACTGCTGACTGCGGTGACTGGCATATTGAAATAAACGAAAAAGGCGGAATAGGGGAGCTTACATATAAGGGCAGGGAAGTTATAAGAAGAAACAAGGAAGCCCTTATTACCTATCGCTCCTTCTGCAATAAGGATTACGAATATTGGCTTGCACACTATTCCCGCGACCTTCACGAAACAGCGGTATGGGCGCTTGGCGATTTTGCAAGACCGAATCTGAAGACATTTGAAGGAAAATATCCTTCGGGAAGATTTGATTACAAAGCTGAAAAGATTTATGCTGAAGGAAACAGGGTAAAGGTAAATCTTGTCTGTGATAAAAGGCTTTGCGAAGAGCTTGGTGCGCCCGGACTTATTCAGGCTGTATACACCCTTTCAGAAGACGGTGCAGAACTTGAGGTGAGCTGGTTCGCTAAGGATGCAAACCGTCTTACAGAGGCGATTTATCTTAATCTTTTCCCTGAAGCTGACAGTGTAAAGCTTCGTAAGATTGACTGTGAAGTCAGCCCTGAAGAGGTAACCCTTAACGGCAGCCGTAACCTTCACGCTGTACAGAGTGTGAGCTTCGGTGACAGTGAGATAGTAAACCTACATTCACCCCTGGTGTCCTTCGGAAGAGGCAAGATTCTTGAGTTTGACAATAAGCTTGAAAGCGTCAGAAAAGACGGACTGAGCTTTGTTCTTTATAACAATGTGTGGGGAACGAATTTCCCGTTATGGTACGAGGATAACGCGAGATTTTTATTTAAAATCACAAGCAGATGAGCATAGACTCCACTCAGCGTAGGTTGTCTGCAGTGTCTGTATGGGTTATAATGAGTTCATTAATGTAAAGGAGACAGAAAATGAACACTTATATAACAGGCTCAACAATAAAAAAACTGCGCGAGGCAAAGGGACTGACCCAGCTTCAGCTTGCAAATGAAATCGGAGTTACGGCCAAGGCTGTTTCAAAATGGGAAACTGCAAAGGGGCTGCCCGATATAACACTGATAGAGCCGCTGAGTCAGGCACTCGGAGTATCGGTGATGGAGCTTATGTCAGGTGAGACGGTTGTAAACCGAAACGCCTCGTCGAATATGATTTTTTCAAAGTTTTATGTTTGTCCCGTATGCGGAAACATTGTTCATACAACGGGTGAAGCCGTAATCAGTTGCTGCGGAATTACTCTTCCGCCTCTTGAAGCTGAGGAAACCGATGATGAGCATACTGTCAGTATCGAAGACGTGGAGGATGAAAAGTTCATAACCGTGCATCACGAAATGAGTAAAAATCATTTTATATCATTTCTTGCCTATGTCACGACAGACAGAATCCGTTTTGTAAAGCTGTACCCTGAGGGAAACGCTGAGATAAGAATGCTCTTCAGGGGTAGGGGATATCTTTATATTTACTGCAACAGACACGGCCTTATGAAAAAGAGGGTATGACGTTTTTCTTATCGTGTTCAGATAATTTGCAACTTGTTTCGGAAAAATGTTGCAAACCGTTCCTGTAAAATGTATAATGTTAACATCACAAACGAAAGGGTGAAAAATATGATTAAAGAAAAGCTTACCAGGCTGAACTGGTTTACAATCTGTCTTTTCAGCTTTATGGGCGGTGTTGCATGGAATATTGAAAATATGTATTTCAATACATTTCTTTACAATTCCGTTTATGCAAATGCGTCTGAGGCTGCTATGGCAGGCTCAATGGCACCTACAACAGCTATAAGCCGTATGGTTGCGCTTTCTGCTATTGCGGCGGTGCTTACTACATTTGTTATGGGAACTTTAAGTGATAAAATGAGAAACCGTAAGGTTTTCATTTCTGTCGGATACATACTCTGGGGTCTTGTTACCGCATTTTTCGGCTTTATCACAAGAGACAACGTAGCATCTCTTCTCGGCCTTACCGATGAGGCAAAAATTCTTACCACAACAGTATGGATTGTTATTGTTATGGATATAATTATGACCTTCATGGGCTCAACAAGTAACGATGCCGCCTTTAATGCGTGGCTTACCGATATTACAACACCCAAGGTCAGACCCGTAATGGAAACCGTTCTGACATTTGTAGGCTTTCTTTGCGTTGCATCTGTTATGGGTGTAGGTTCACTTGCACAGTCAGGTGCCGTTTCTTACCGCGACTTCTTCCTTTATCTCGGACTCATTGTTTCGGCATGCGGTGCAGCAGGTCTTTTCCTGATAAAAAATCCTGATTACCGGAAAACGGAATCCGAAAGTAAATCAAGCTATTGGGCAGACCTTTTTTACGGCTTCAGACCTTCTGTAATAAAGGACAACTCGAGACTTTATCTCACTCTTCTTGCAGTAGGCTTCTCAAGTGTAGCATATCAGGTGTTTTTTCCCTATCTTCTTGTGTACCTTCAGTATGTTATCATTCCCGATAACGGCGGAGCAGATTTCATCACACCGGGGGTTATTGCTACGGCTGTTGTGGTTATAATTGCACTTGTTGTAAGTCTGGTATTGCTCCTTAAGGTTTCAGGCAAAAACAAGGCTGCAGGACTCGTGCCCAGCGCAATACTTATGACAACAGGTCTTTGTATTCTTTCATCCTCAACGAGCATTTATGTAGTTCTTATCGGTATTGTTCCTGCTGTCGTGGGTAACCTTGTTATGGGCATTCAGTTCAACGCTGCAATCAAGGACTTTATACCTGAGGGTAAGGCAGGACTTTTCCAGGGCATAAGAATGATATTCACGGTACTTATACCTATGGTTGTCGGTCCTTGGCTAGGTGACCTTGCCTGCCGTAAATCCGAGATTACCTACATGAATGAATACGGCGTTGAAACGATAGTTCCTTCAAACAGCATGTTTATATATTCGGCAGTTGTTTCTGTATTTGTTATCATACCTTTGTTCTTCCTTATAAAGAAGGGCTTTGATGTGGAGGAAAAGAGTGCATAATTATTTTGAGACTGAAATTTGATATGTTTTTCAGAACAATATAAAATCAGCGCAAAATATAAGAATCACCGACATGTGAGAGCATATCGGTGATTCTTTTTCAGTTCAGTCTTATACAATTATCTCTACTCTGCTTCCGCCTGATTTTTCCTTGGTAACGATTATCTGCTTATCAATTTTTTCTTTAAGCTCTGCCACGTGAGAGATTATACCGACAAGTCTGTTTCCCTGAGAGAGACTGGCGAGTGCCTTGATTGCATGCTGCAGTGATTCTGCATCCAGGGAGCCGAAGCCTTCGTCAACAAACATAGTGTCAAGCATAATTCCTCCTGCCATAGACTGGATTTCATCTGAGAGTCCGAGTGCAAGGGAAAGTGATGCCTTGAAGCTTTCACCGCCGGAAAGTGATTTTACATCTCTTAATGAGCCGTTATAATAATCCTTGACGTCAAGCTCAAGACCGCTCTGACTGCGGTTGTTTGTAGCCTCCTTGCGGCGTCTGAGCTCATACTGACCGTCAGACATAATCATAAGTCTTGTGTTTGCTCTGTCTATTATACGGTCAAAGAATGTTGTCTGGATATATGTTTCAAGCATAATTTTTTCCTTGCCAGAAAGATTTCCGTTGGCAGTGTTTGAAAGTGCTTTTACCCAGCTCCATTTTGTTTCAATAGCGGTTATTTCGTCAGACTTTGAATAAAGATTCTCTTTTATACGCCTGTTTGTGTCAATACGTATAGCAACAACTTCAAGCTTTGAGGTAAGATCTCTTTTTTTATTGACGATAAGAGCCTTGTTTGCGAGGATTTTTTCAGTGTCGATTTCATCCTTTTCTTCAAGGAATTTCTTAAGCTGAGAAATTTTGCCCTTGATTTCCGTAACTGCGATTTCTATAAGCTTACAGTCGTTTTCGGCAGCTTCAAGGGAGGTGTTGTAGCCGTTGATTCTTTCCTTGTAAAAAGCTATAAAAGAAATTGCTTCGTTTTTCGTGCGGCACATAAGCTTTGAGCGAAGCTGATTGAGTGTAAGCTCTTTTTCTGTGAACTGAGCCTCTGTTACAGCAGCATTTTTTTCAAGCTCTGCTGAAATGTTACGAAGCTTTGAAAGCTCATCTTCTTTTTCGGGAAGCTCTGATTCGAGCTTGTACTTGCGGCTGATACTGTTGACCTCGCCTGCGAGCCTGACCTCAAGAGCAAATTTTTCTTTATCAGTTTCAGAAAAAAGCTCAGTGAAGCTTTGCCTGAAATTGTTCTTGTCGAGCCTGTCGCCGAAAAGAAGTATAATTTTATTGATTTCTTCTTTTTGCTCTGTAATCCTTCCCGTAAGTGTGGCAATCTCTCGGCTGAGCTTTTCAGCCTCTTTTGCGGCTTGTTCAGCCTCCTTTTTTGCATTTTTAAGCTCGTCGGAGGTCGGAGTATCTGTCGGCATAATTGCCTTTTCCGGATGATTCAGAGAGCCGCATACGGGACAGGGGACATTTTCTGCAAGACCTTCTGCAAGTATACCTGCCTGCGCGTCAAGGAATGCCTTATTGAGACTGTTGTATCTGCATTCGGCTTCGTCGGCAACAGAACTTGCTTTCTGATAGTGTAAGCGATAGTCCGAAACAGCCTTGTTCAGGCTCTGTACGTCGTGTACTCTGGCATTAAGCTCTCTTAATTTATTCAGACTGTCTTCTGCAGCTTTAAGTTCATTTTGAGTTTTATCGTGCTTTTCGTGACAGTCGGCAAGACCGGAAAGCTCTTCCTTCATGCTTGCGATTTCATCTGAGGCCTTTTTTTCTTTATCACGGTATTGCAGAGCCTGAGTCTTTGATTTTGTCAGTGCGGTAAGGAGGGTCTCGTAATCTTCGTTTAATTTATCAAGTGTGTCAAACTCCTCGGACTGTGATTCGTAAAAGGTGAGATAGCCCTTGTATTTTTCAATTTCGGGAGCATTCTCTTTGAGGTGTTCTGTGTTTTTTCTCGCACAGTCAAGAGCTTCGCTTTTTTCGCTGAGCTCTTTTTCTGCGCCGACAAGCTCTTTTTCTGTGTTGCTGTAGTTGTCAGCCTTTGTAAGAAGAGCGTTTATCATTTCAAGCTCTTTTTCGGTTGATACAATTTCACTGCGGATTTTTTCAGACTCCTGTGTGTCAGCTTCGATGAGCTTTTCAAGAAGACTTAGCACGTCTTCGGTAAGCATATCGCCGTTTATGGCCTTTTCTGCTTCAATTGAAAGCACACTGTCGCAGTTATACATAATACCGCTTGTGTATTGGTCAATGCTCAGCTTTGCCTCACTGTATCTGTTTGAAAGGGCGCCTGACTCAGCCTTGAGTTTTTCCTGAAGAGTCTGGTAGTACCCTGTTTTGAATATATCGCGGAATATCTCCTGCCTTTTTTTAGTGTCTGCAAGAAGGAGCTTGAGAAAATCTCCCTGAGCTATCATAACTATCTGTGAAAACTGATTTCTGTCAACACCGAGGATGCTGCACACGGTGGAATTTACCTCGCGAAGACGTGTTATTACATTGCCGTCGGGCATTATAAGGTGGGCATCAGCCTTTTGCTTTGTTGTGCCGTCACCTTTTTTTGAAGGTCTTTCGTATTCAGGATTTCTTTTTACGGTGTAAATTTTTCCTGCGTTTGAAAAAGTCAGCTCGACCTCGGTGGGAGTATCGGCATAAGCATATTTTGAACGGAGCATAGAGGGCTCTCTGTTGTCGCCGCTGGGCTCGCCGAAAAGAGCGTAGGTAATGGCATCGAATATGGTTGTTTTGCCTGCGCCTGTGTCTCCCGTTATAAGGTAAAGACCGCTTGTGCCGAGCTTCTCAAGGTTAAGCTCGGTAATACCCGCATAGGGACCGAAGGCTGATATTTTAAGCTTTAATGGTCTCATTTTTCTTCCTCCCATATTTTTTCAATCAGTTCACTTATGAAGGCGGACTGTTCATCTGACATAGGCTGATTATTTTGCTTGTGATAAAATTCGCTGAAAAGCTCAAGAGGGGATTTTTTTTCAACGTTTTCTGCAGCACCGATGAAGGTGCTGATTCTTGTGCGTCTGTTGTCATAGTCCAGCTTCATAATGTTGGGATAAATGACACGCAGTCTGCTGAGGGCATCGGGAATTTCCTCTTCGTTTGTAAGAGTGATGTGTATATAGTCATCAGTGTTGGTGTCCGCGTAGTTTTCTCTCAGTACAATTTCTTCATATTTTCCTTTTATTTCTCTCATATCACGCTTTGCGACAAGGGGTACTGTGCGAATACGTATGCTGCCTTTTTCCTCGAGCTCAACAACAGTAACGCTTTTTCTGTGTCCTGCCTCAGAGAAGGAGTATTTCAGTGGTGTGCCGCAATATCTGACAGTTTCACGGGTCATTTTCTGCGGTGCGTGAATATGACCTAAAGCAACATAGTCGAATTTGTCAAATACACATACATCAACATTGTCACTTCCGCCTACGGAAATGTCTTCAGAATCACTTCTTGAAGCACCGGTGACAAACTGATGAGTGACGATGATGTTTCTTTCATTTTCATCAATTTCCATACTTTCGGTTGCTGCTCTTACCGCATCGGTATAGTTCTGAATATCCTTGTCGGGGAAAAATCTTCTGACACTTACGGGCTTTATGAAAGGAAGCATATATATGTTGATTTTTCCGTGGCTGTCTTCGAGGGTGAGGGGTTGTACCTGTCCGTTATAGACCGGGCTCAGGTGAATACCGCTTATATCCATAAGTCTTCCTCCGAAGGAGAGCCTTTCTGCACTGTCGTGATTTCCACTGATTATAAATGCGGGGATTTTCCTTTCTGCAATTCTGCAGAGAAAATCGTCAAGCAGCTGCACTGCTTCGGCGGACGGGACGGATTTATCGTAAACATCACCTGCGATGATGATGCCGTCGGGCTTTTCAACGTCGATGATGCCGAAAATAACCTTGAGTATGTATTTCTGGTCCTCAAGCATTGAAAACTCATTTACTCTTTTGCCGATGTGCAGGTCTGAAAGGTGAATAAACTTCATAGCTTTTGCTCCTTTTGAGGTTGTTTTATTTATTATATCAAATTTATTATTCAATTGCAATTTTACTTGTAAAGATTTCTCTTTCGTGCTATAATTTTAAAAAAACGGACCGGGAGAAGAAAATATGAAAAGAAAAATTGACGGAACCTTTTTTGAGTTCAGACATCACAATACCGCTGAGGGTAAATACTGGAACAGTACTCTTGATACCTTTACTGCTGAGGATTGGAGAAAAAAGGTGCGTGAGATTTCTGAGCTCGGTATGGAATATATTGTTCTTATGGCTACAGCCCTTTATGACAGATGCTATTTCAAATCTTCGGTTTTTCCTTTCGCTCAGGTGCCTTGCGATGACCCTATAGAAGCACTTCTCAGTCAGGCGGACGAGTGCGGACTCAAGGTTTTTATCGGCAACGGCTTTTACGGAGACTGGCGTAAGGCAGGGCAGAACATCAGAAGCAAAGAGGTAATCGACCGCTCATTCAGGGCTATGGAAGAGCTGACTGAGCTTTACGGTCATCATAATAGCTTTTACGGCTGGTACTTCCCTGATGAAACCTGCATTATTCTTAAGTATTCAAAGGATTTTATGAGTTATGTCAATACCTGCTCGGCACATTGCCGTCGGCTCACTCCCGAGAAGAAGACACTTATTGCTCCTTACGGCACAAACCTTGTTTATGCAAATGACAGATTTATACGCTCACTTGCTGAAATGGATGTGGATTTTGTTGCATATCAGGACGAGGTGGGAGTAAAGAAGACGAAGGTTGACAGAACGAAAAGGCTTTTTGAAAAGCTGAGGACGGCACATGATAAGGCAGGTCGCTCTGAGCTCTGGGCAGATATAGAACTTTTTACCTTTGAGGAGGCCGTTTACAGAAGTGCGCTTCTGCCCGCACCCTTTGAACGTATAAGAAAGCAGATTGAAAATGTAGCACCTTATGCAGATAAAATTCTCTGCTATCAGTATCCGGGAATAATGAACCCCGCTGATTCTGATGTGTTTGCAGGCCATCCCGATTCCGCAAGACTTTATGCCGAGTATAAAAAGTATATATCAGGTTAAGCTTAACGGTAAAATTCAGCTGAAAATAAAATCTTAAAGGAGAAAACTTATGAGCACAGAATTAAAAAGAACTTACATTCCCTATAAGGATTGGGCAGAAAAATCAAAGCAGACTGAGTATACAGAGCAGACACCTCTGCTTAATCCCGACGGCACTCTCAATGCACGAGGCTGGGCAAGACACAATGTTTTTACATATGACAGAAGCCTTGTCAGACGTGAAAGACTCATAAGCTGCAAGGAGTGGGACTACTATACAGTAACTGACGGCAAAAAGCAGCTTCTTGTTTCCTTTGCACACGTGGGGATCGGCGGCTTTATGGGACTCAGACTTCTTGACCTGCGCACAGGTGAGGTTGCTGCTGACCAGATAGCAATCTTTCCCGGAAAAAACAGCCATCTTCCGCTTAACAGAGTCGATGCTCCCGGCAGATTCAGCGGTAAGGTCGGAAAGACTGAGTTCGATTTTGACACAAAGGAAACATACCGTACAGTAAAATATAAGACTGTACACAAAGGTAAACAGCTCAGCTGTGACCTTCATATGGACATCCCCGAGGGACTTGAGAATATCACTACAGTTCTTCCCTTCAAGGGTGATGATACCAAGTATTTTATGACGACAAAGCAGAACTGCATGCCGGTTTCGGGCACCTTCCGTTTCGGCAATTATACATACACCTTCTCAAAGGATACATCCTTCTGTACCCTTGACTGGGGCAAGGTGAATACTCCCCGTGAGCTTGTCTGGTACTGGGGAAGCGGTGCAACCTATCTTACCGATGAAAAGGGCGAAAAACACATTTTCGGCTTTGAAATCACCTGGGCGATCGGTGACGAAAGCCATGCTACGGAGACCTGCCTTTTCTATGACGGAAAGGTGCATAAAATCGGTGCGGTGGATGTTGAAAAATTCCCGAAGGACAGATTTATGCAGGAGTGGAAGATTGTTTCCGAGGACGGCAGATTCAATATGACGATGACGCCATCATTTGACAACAGAAGCGACCTTAATCTTAAGGCAATCGCCAGAATGAACTGCCATCAGATTTACGGAAAGTGGAACGGAAACGTCATTCTCGACGACGGAACAAAGCTTGAAATCAAAGACTTATTTGCTTTTTGCGAATATGTGGAAAACAGATGGTAACAGTTATTAACTGCAGACTATAAACTTACATCAATAAAGTGACAGTCGCCTGCCCGGAGGGGTACGGTTACTGTCACTTTTGTTTATAGCCCTGCATAAAGGGATTTCAGTGCCTTGTCAAATTCTGAGGAGCTGAGCTTGTGGGTGTTTTCTATAATGCGGATTTTCATATCGCGGGCTCTTGCTCTTATGTATTTTGCCTGTTCGCCCATACGCTCGAGGTCAGTTGCAACAAGCACCTTTTTAGCGTGCCTGCCTCCGAATTTATTTGCAACAGATGAAAGCTTGTAAAGCTCATCGATATTGAATGTGCCGTTTTTACAGGAGATGAAAATAGGTATCATGTCCTTCATCAGAACCACATCGATTTCATTTTTGATGTTTACCTCATCGGCTTCGGCGTCGCGTCCGTCCCAGTCGAGACAAACCCCTGTCATAACATCGTTGAAGAAGGGCTCTGCATCAGAATCGCACAGATCAAGAGCTTTCATTGTGACATAAAGTTCAAGAATCTGACCTGCTTTTGTGAGGCATTTTCTTACCTGTTCGTTCTTATATGTAAAGGAGTAGCTGTTTTTCTCATAACAGAGATGCTTGATAAGACCGAATTTGCTGAGCTCTGACATAATATCACGGACGGAAACGTAGCTTTCACCGTGCTCGGCAAGAAGTTGCTTCGCTTTTTCAGGATATATCGTAATATCAAGGGTGCCCTCTGCGCGGAAAAGCGAATCTATTATACCGAGAGCGTGGGTGTGCTTGTTCCACTGATGCGGATTTTCTTTGCATATTGACCACATAACGAAAATATCGTCACCGAATTCGTCGTCAATTTCCCAGTTGAACGATCCTTCGGAGTTGTCACTTTCATAAAGAATTTTACCGCCGTAAAGACACACGTTTTCTTCAACGCCTAATTTTACCATATGTGATACATCATATGAGTTACCGCTGAAGCAGTCTGTTACGGTGCTGCTTGAAATATTGAAGCTCTGAAACTTCACGCGGTCGGGATACATATTCTGCACAATGCCTGCTGCAACGAGAAAAAGGTCTTCACCGCCGCCGAGGTCAAATATGCAGTCCTCATATTCTTCTACAATCTCAATAAGGGTATCGCATATTTTAGTGAGATTATTCTTTACGGTTTTCTTTATAACAAATTCTATATCAAGGTCCCTGTCCCAGGTGATGCTTCGATAAATGGCTGCACTTTTCTGCATCTGCTTTTCGCTGCAACCGACAAAAACGATTCTGTCAGGCTCGCACACAAGAGCTCCTGCGATGTTTTCGGCAGAATCCCTGTCGTAGAATTCAACAACTGTCATTTTTTCTCCTCCGTTTGTTTTTTTACATTATACCACACAATCAGACATAATCAAATGTTTTTTTGCATACTCTGCTTAGCAGAAAAATATGTTTTCTGATACTTTGCCTTCGGAAAAATCTGCTTTTTACCATTGTGAAAAGGCTGATAGGGTGATATAATTTTACCAACGAATAAAAAAGGAGAACCGCATTATGCCGAAGCTTAAGTGGAAAACAAAAGGAAACAGTAACCCTCAGGGGAAGCCGAGGGTATATTTCTGTTGTCATCAGGATGACTTCGAAAAATATTTTGACTTAGTTTATGAGGAAATAATGAAGAATCAGAACTGCGCTATCTATTATGATTGTGAGCCCGAAGGTGAGGTAACTGAGGAGTGGCTTTCTTACCTTGGTGAAATGCAGCTTTTCGTAATTCCTGTTACAACAAAATTCCTTACTAAGGATAACAAGGGAATCAGTACGGAATTTCCTTTCGCAGAGGAGAGGCATATTCCCGTACTTCCGCTTATGCAGGAAAACGGACTTGACGATGTTTTCTCACTTAAAATGGGCTCTTTGCAGTATCTCAACAAATATGACGAAGACAAAACAGGTATCAGCTATGAGGAAAAGCTGGATAAGTATCTTAATTCGGTCCTTGTCGGCGATGAGCTTGCACAGAAGATAAGAGATGCCTTTGATGCTTACATATTCCTCAGCTACCGAAAAAAGGACAGAGTATATGCACAGCAGCTTATGAGACTCATTCACGAAAATGAGTTCTGCCGTGACATAGCTATCTGGTATGATGAATTTCTGACCCCGGGTGAAAACTTTAACGATTCTATTGAGGAAGCGCTTAAAAAGAGTAAGCTCTTTGCCCTTGCAGTTACCCCTAACCTTGTTAATGAGGAAAACTATGTAATGAACGTAGAATATCCCATGGCAAAGGGAGCAGGGAAAACAATTCTCCCTGCCGAGGTTGTAAAAACCGACAGAGATGAGCTTGAAAAGAAGTACGAGGGTATACCTGTCTGCGCCGATGCACACAATGAAACGGAGCTTTCAAGGGCTTTGCTTAATGCACTCAGCGGAATAGCCGTAAGAGAAAATGACGGCGACCCTAAGCATAATTTCTTTATAGGTCTTGCTTATCTTTCGGGTATTGATGTTGAGGTCAACCACGAAAGAGCCCTCAGACTCATAAGCTCCGCCGCAGAATCAGGACTTACGGAAGCAATGGAAAAGCTTGTTTCGATGTATCGTAGTGGCGAAGGTGTAGAGAGAAATTACGAGACTGCTGTTGAGTGGCAGGAAAAGCTTGTTGAGGTAAGAAGAGCCGAGTGGGAAAGTGAGCAGACGGAGGAAAGTGCAGTTGAATTATGCAAAGCACTCTGGGATTTAGGGTATTGTTGCAAAGATGCATACAATAATCAGAAAGCATTTAATTCTTTTGCTGAAATGAAGGATTTCAGCTATAAGGCTTTTTGTATTCTTGGGTCTGTTCGTTTGATTAAATATTATGGAATCAGTTGCGCTTTGATAGGCGATATTATTGAAATTGAGGGCAGAATAGACGAAGCAAAGGCGTTGTATAACAAGTATCTTGAAGTCAGTGAAGCTGCTTTGAAGACAAGCGGGAAAATTGAAGATAAAAGAGATATCGGGATCAGTTATGAAAGGCTGGCAGATATATATTGTAAAGAAAATAATTATGACAAGGCTAAAGAACTATATATGAAGGCTTTTAAATATTGTAAGGATGTCCAAGCCGGATTTGATAATTTTGAAACAAGAAGAGATCTTTCTGTTATATGTGAAAAATTAGGTAATGTTTTCAGAAAAAAGGAAGATTATTTCAATGCTGAATCTTTGTACTTGTGGGCGTTAAAAATAAACAGACTTATTTTTAACGAATTGAAGACGAATAAATCAAAAAAAGAGTTTGCCAACAGCTATACTAAATTGGCAGATCTGTTTAAAGCCAAAGGCAATAATGAAAAGGCAAAAGAGCTATACCTTAAAGAAAGAAAACTCAGAGAAGAAATTTTTGTAGAAACAGATGATACGGAGTATAAAATAGACCTTTACTGTCTGTATTACAAAATAGCAGATTTAAGTGAAGTTATGGGACAGTCGGATGAGGCGAGGGATTTATTCTTTAAGGCAACCAGATTGGCAGAAAGCTTTTCAGAGCTATGGCCAGAAGATTTTATGGCAATAGTACCGCATAGTTATAACAGATTCGGGGAACTGCTTAAAGCCGATGGCAGAATTTATAAGGCGAGAGAAGTATATAAAAAGTCTCTTGAAATATACGAATCAATTTTTAATAAAACAAAAGCAGCTGATGATTACGATGACCTGGCTTTTGCTTGTTATCGTGTGGCTTCGGTTGAAGAGGGCGCAGTAAAAACATACTATCTTCAGCATGCTTACGAAATCTGGGCACACTTGAGTAATGAGTGCCCCAATGTTGCCGAGTACAAGCGCAGGCGTGATATCGTTGCCAATATACTCTCCGACCGGTAACCCTTACCCCTAACAAAAAATTTACATCCATTTGTGTAACATTTATTGAAAAACCTCCCCGGTTGTAGTATTATATACTAAACCCAAGGGAGGTTTTTGTTATGGAAAAGAAAAAACGCAGGCTGAAAAAGTCCGTTAAAATATTCTTATGTGTGTTTCTTGCGGCAGTCATTGCACTTTCCGGTGTAATCGGCTTTGTATACAGTAAAAACAAGAAGGAAAATCAGAGTCCTCCGGACAACCCGGATATAGGTAAGCAGACAATCTATAAAATTGAGCTTACCGATGCATATCCTGAGGATTTGCGCACACTTTTTTATAAAAATAAGGAAGCCCGTAAGTTTGTCCTTTCCTATTTCCCTTCGAAAGATAAGGAGCAGGTAATTGACCTGAGTGCATATGCCGACAGTGAAACCGTACCTCATTTTCTTCAGTGGGACGTGCGTTGGGGCTTTCTTGATTACGGCGGTGAGTGTGTTGCCGTTGCAGGATGCGGCCCCGTCTGCCTTTCAATGGTGGGATATCACCTTACAAAAAATGAAGAAGTTTTTGCGCCCGATAAGGTTGTTGAGTTTGCCCTTGATAACGGATACTGCATAGAGGATGTGGGTACTGCCTGGGCGCTTATGGAAGACGGAGCCGAGGAGCTGGGACTTACTGTTGAAACTCTCAGCCTCAGCGAGCAGGAGATTATCGACAGTGTTACTGACGGTAAGCCCGTTATTCTGATTATGGGACCCGGTGTGTTTACGTCGATAGGACATTTTATTGTTGTTTACGGATATGAGGACGGAAAATTCCTTATCAATGACCCCAACAGTAAAATCCGTACAGCGAAAGCATGGAGCTACAGTGAATTTTACGATCAGATACTCAATCTCTGGTCCTATAGCTATAACGGGTAAAAAATCTCTTTAAAATGTGTTGCGGATAAAGTGCTTTTGTAGTATCATATTATCCGTAAATGTGAAACTGACAGGAGGATAAAGATGAAGCTGTTTAAAAAGGAAGACGATTTTTACTCGGCACCTCTTAACGATTTTGAAGAACTTCTTCACGGAAAAAAGAAACAGAGCAATCCTGTTATAAAGGGCGGCAGTATGGTGCTTTACCTTACGGTTGCAGTAGCTGTTCTTGCGTGTGTTGTTATGATTGCACTTGACCTTTCGGGCAAAACCGCCCTTGGTACGGGAACTCCCGGTGCTTCAGATGTACAGACAACAGAGCCTATTGATGTTTCCTCTCATCCCGAAAGCCTGCAGAAGCTTTACAGGGAGAATTTCGAGGCGGCAGATTTTGTGGCTTCCTATTTCGAGGAAAAGGATAAAAACAAAAAGGTTTCCCTTAAAGGCTACCAAAAGGGAGACGATATGCCTCTTTTTCTTCAGTGGGATAAGCAGTGGGGCTATATGCAGTACGGGGGAGACTTTGCCGGAATTACTGCGGACGGACCGATGTGTATGGCAATGGTAGGCTATCATCTGACCGGTGACGAAAAGTTTTCACCCGATAAAATTATTACATTTGCCGCAGAGAATAATTATTATAAAGAGGGCTTCGGTACGCATCCCGCGTTTATTACTGCCGGCGGTGCATCACTTGGGCTTTCAGCTATACAGATAACTCCTTCAAGTGAGAATATCATCGCTTCGCTTCAGAGCGGAAGCAGTATAATCTGCTATATGGGTCCCGGAACATTTGCTACGGTTTCCCGTTATGTGGTTATTCACGGCTATGAAAACGGCTATCTTAAGATAAACGACCCTAACAGCAGAATAAATTCAGAAAAGCAGTGGCTCTTTACCGATATCGGTGAACAGATTAAGGGCGCGTGGTCGGTAAGCGTTGACGGTTGATTGTTATTACTGTCTTAACAAAAAAACTATTGACTTTAGAGTGAATTGCTGATATAATACTTTCTGCAAAAATGAATATCACCTTATTAAGAGTAGCGGAGGGGACAGGCCCTGAGAAGCTCGGCAACCTGCATTAAGGCAAGGTGCTAAATCCTGCGGTAAGACCGGAAGATGAGGTTTTCTGAAGCGGTCAGTCTCTGGCCGCTTTGTTTTGTTTAATTAATATATTTAAAATAAAGGAGCAGTTAAAATGAAAAAGTTTATTTTTACATCAGAATCAGTAACTGAGGGACATCCCGATAAAATCTGTGATCAGATTTCAGACGCAGTTCTTGATGCAATCTATGCTCAGGATCCTTACTCAAGAGTTGCTTGTGAGACAACAGTAACAACAGGTCAGATTCTCATTATGGGTGAAATCAGCACAACAGCTAAGGTTGATGTTGCTAAAATTGCAAGACAGGTTGTATGCGATATCGGCTATGATGACGGAGCTAAGAGCTTTGACGGAAACAGCTGTGCAGTTCTTGTTGCTCTTGATGAGCAGTCACCTGACATTGCCATGGGTGTTGACAAGTCTCTTGAGTTAAAGGGTGGAGAAGAGGATGCTTACAACCTTCACGGCGCAGGTGACCAGGGTATGATGTTCGGCTTTGCCTGTGACGAGACTCCCGAGCTTATGCCTCTTCCCATTTCTCTTGCTCACAAGCTTTCGAGAAAGCTTACAGAGGTGAGAAAAGACGGCACTCTTGATTATCTCCGTGCAGACGGTAAGAGCCAGGTAACTGTTGAATATGTTGATGGCAAGCCCTCAAAGGTAAAGGCAGTTGTTGTTTCATCTCAGCACAGTGCTGATGTTTCTCTTGAAAAGATAAGAGAGGATATTGAAAAGTATGTTATCAGATCCGTAATTCCCGAAGAGCTTATGGCTGATGATACACAGATTTATGTTAACCCCACAGGTCGTTTCGTTGTAGGCGGTCCCCAGGGTGACAGCGGTCTTACAGGCAGAAAAATCATTGTTGACACCTATGGCGGATATTCACGTCATGGCGGCGGTGCATTCTCAGGTAAGGACCCCACAAAGGTTGACAGAAGTGCCGCTTACGCTGCAAGATATGTTGCAAAGAATATCGTTGCTGCAGGTCTTGCCTCAAAGTGTGAGGTTCAGCTTGCTTATGCAATCGGTGTGGCAAAGCCCGTATCCGTGCTTGTCGAATGCTTCGGTACTGCAAAAATTGACGAGGAAAAGATTTCTGAAATCGTAAACAAGGTATTCGATCTTCGTCCTGCTGCAATTATTGATACACTCAAGCTTCGTGCACCTATCTACCGTCAGCTTGCCGCTTACGGTCACGTGGGCAGAGAAGACCTTGATGTTCAGTGGGAAAAGACTGACAAGGTTGAACAAATCAGAGCTCTTGCAGGTATGTAATAATTAAAAGAAATCCCATACGAAAGTGTGGGATTTTTATGATAAAAGGAGAAAACACTTATGATTTTATATTTTACAGGTACAGGAAACAGTAAATACTGTGCAGATTTTCTTGCAGACAGACTCTGCGATGAGGTGTATGACCTTTCCGAAAGAATAAAGGCCGGGAATTATGCTCCTTTTGAAAGTGAAAAGCCTTATATTATATGTGTGCCCACATATGCATGGAGATGTCCGGCAGTTGTAACGGAGCTTCTTGAAAAGACGGAGATTAAGGGTAGCAGTGAGGTATACTTTGTTATGACCTGCGGTGGAGAAATCGGTAAGGCTGAAAAGTACAACAGAGCACTTTGTGACCGTATAGGCAAATGTTATAAGGGTACCTTAAAGGTCAAAATGCCCGAAAACTACCTTGCAATGTTTGATGTTACCGATGAAAAACGCGAGGAAGAGCTTATGGCAGAGGCTTATGAGGAGCTTGACCGTGCGGCGTCTCTGATAAAAGAAAACGCCATTCTTCCTGTGGTAAAAGAGGGTGCTATAGGTTTTATCCTGAGCGGCTCTGTAAATGTTATGTTCAATAAGCTTTATCTCAAGGATGATAAATTCCTTGTTAAGGAAAGCTGCACTTCCTGCGGATTGTGTGAGACAAAATGTCCTTTGGGCAATATTGAAATGAAGGACGGCAAGCCTCATTGGCTTGGTAACTGTACTCACTGTATGGCGTGCATTTGTCACTGTCCTGCAGAGGCCATAGAATACGGCAAGAAAAGTGAGGGCAAGAGAAGATACAGGTGCAGAAGGTTTGAGGCTTAATGTGTAACTAACAAGTGTAGTACCCTGATAAAAAGAAGCTATGCGCTTGACAGACGGAAAAGCGAGGGCTATGATTACATGCGGATAAGTGATTACAATAAGTAACGGAAGACAGAGTACGGATAGCGTGAAAATCAATTCATTATCCCGGAAAAATAAAAACACAAAATAGAAGATATTGGCCGAGATGGATAAAAGTGCAGACTGAAATTAAACAGCGCTCCCGAGCTTATCGGGAGCGTCAGTATTTTATTACAGCTTCATATTCAGGAACACAGGGCACGGTTCTATGTGTTAACTAAAAAGAATTAACCACGGTGACTTGGGCGGTGCTCACCTCACCGTCTGAGTCAAACTTGCCCGCGCCCTTGAATTAAACAAAAACCCACGGAAAATTCTCCGTGGGTAATTTGTTTGATATATCTTATTCTTCCTCGAAAACATCCTTGCCGAGTCCGCAAACAGGGCAAACCCAATCTTCGGGAACATCTTCCCATGCAGTGCCGGGAGCTACGCCGTTATCGGGATCTCCGAGCTCAGGATCGTAAACATATCCGCAGGGACAAGCGTATTTAGCCATAGTTGTTACTCCTTTCAAATTTCTGTTTTCCACAGTCCGTGGAGATTACAGTAAGCATATACTGCTACGGGCTTTTCGTTGCAGAGAGCAAACTCAACCGAAGGAGCTTCGCCAACAGCGAGATTCTTTCTCTGACCGCCCTTGTCAGTCTGAAGATATACCCAGAGAATGCTGTGTTCTTCAGTCATAGGGTGAGCAACGGAGCCGATTTCTACCTTAACCTTGTCGCCGTTTAACGTTACTACGGGCAGGTGCTTTTCAACACTTGCTTCAACAGTACCGGGAACAAGCTGAGTCATTTTTTGTCCGCAGCACATCATAGGAACGCCTGCATCGTGAATAACACCTATAATATTGCCGCAATGTTCACAGATAAAGAATTTTGTTTCTTTCATAATAATTACCTCCGGATATAGTTTTGTCATATGAAGAGCTTATTTACTCATTATTTCTGAAATTACATCAAGGATTTTTCCGTGACAGCCGCCGCAGCCTGTTGAGCAGTTTGTGATTTTCTGAACCTCGTCAAAGGTCTTTTCAACATCGTCAAAGTGCTTGCAGGTGTTGAGTGCGTTCTGTACGTCAAAGTAAGTTACCTTTTTGCAGTTGCAGATTGTATAATCGAACATGAATAATCCCTTCCTTTATGATTTATGTAGTGGGGGAGGAGTGGAGCCTCCCCCGATGAGTCAATTAGCCAAAGTATCTGTTAAGAAGACCTTCGAATGCCTTACCGTGTCTTGCTTCGTCACGAGCCATTTCGTGAACGGTATCGTGGATAGCATCGAGACCGAGCTCCTTAGCCATCTTTGCAAGGTCGAACTTACCCTGAGTTGCGCCGTTTTCAGCAGCTACTCTCATTTCGAGATTCTTCTTTGTGCTTGCGGTTACAACCTCGCCGAGAAGCTCAGCAAACTTTGCTGCGTGCTCTGCTTCCTCGTAGGCTGCCTTCTCCCAGTAGAGGCCGATTTCGGGATAGCCTTCTCTGTGAGCAACTCTTGCCATTGCAAGGTACATGCCAACCTCTGAGCATTCGCCGTTGAAGTTGTCGCGAAGACCCATTACGATTTCCTCAGGAACGTTTGCTTCCTTGCCTACGCCGAGGATGTGCTCTGCAGCCCAGGTCATGCCTGCGCCTTCTTCTCTTTCCTTCATCTTTGCCTTACAGATAGGGCAGAATTCAATAGCTTCGTCACTTTCGTAACCGCATACGGGGCAATAATACTTTTTCATTTTTGTTTCCTCCAGGTTTTGATTTTTTTAGTTTTCTTGTGTGCAATCGGGGCAGATGCCGTAGAACATCAGTGAGTGCGATGTTACAGTGCCACCAAAGTCGCGGGGGAGAGTGTTTACCGTTACTCCCGGGTCAATATCAAGGTCTACAACGTTTCTGCAGTTTATGCAGGTCAGATGATAGTGCCCGTGAGTGTGACCGTCAAATCTGTCACTGTCACCGGTGGGGATTTTCAGAATCAGACCTTCGCTTTCAAGAAGCTTGAGATTCCTGTACACCGTTGCAAGACTGATTGAGGGGATCACTTCTCTTACCGAAAGGAAAATATCCTCTGCGGTGGGATGGTCGTACCGTGACTGTAGGTTTGTCAGCACCGCATCCCGTTGCTTGCTGGATTTAAGTGTTGACATAAGTCCTGCTCCAATCGTTTGAATTCAATAATGATAATCATTATCATTATCGTGGCTTTATTATAGCGCAGGATTTTGCACTTGTCAATACCTTTTTCAAAAAAATATATATTTTTCTGATTATTTTACTGAGATTTGATTGCTATACAATATATATTAAGCATTGCATTTTATTCTGCACAATGATATAATAATCGGCAGAAACACTTTTTTATTCGGAGTGATGTTATATGAAGAAAACGATGAAGCCGTCAAAGGATCAGCTGATAATCATCGCGCTGAGCGTAATGGTACTTGTCTTACTCGTCTTTTGTTTGAACGCCTTCAGAACGGATGCTTCGCCTGTGACGGGTACAACGACTCCCGTTAAGACGACCCTGCAGCAGGAGATTGAGCCGACAGCAAGCACTACAGTGCCTGCACCTGATGACAATGCTGACGTTGCACCGACACAGACGACAAAGCCTGCCGATACAACTGCACCTGTACAGATTGATGAAACCGAGGAAATTCTGAAGACAGTATCCGACAGTGTTAATCTTCTCAAGTCGGATAAAGCAAACTTCACGGGACATAAGGTACAGAACATAAATATCCGTCTTGTTGACAGCAGCGTTCCTGCCGTTAATAACATTATCAACGGTGTAATTCAGGCCTTCGTCAAGCAGGAGATACTAGACTACGATTTTACAGACGGTGTCTCCCCTGACCCCGAGGGTGAAGGTACAGTGAGTGCAAACGGCACATTCCCTCCGGGAGATTTACCTTTTACTCTTACAAGGGAGGGTGTTGCTGAAGCTACAAAGACAAGCGAGGGCGCCAATACAGTTTATACGGTTGTTATTGTTGCTGAATCGAGCACACTTGAAAATCCACGTCCTCCTCATCACAATTCAGCGGCAGACACTCTTGACCTTTCGAGCGTTGAGATTCCTATAGTTACTTTCACAAAGGTTGATTTTGACTATTCCGGAGCGACCGTTTCCGTTACTCTTAATCCTGAGGGCGAGATAGTAGGCTATTATGAACATCTCCCCATAAGCGGTACCGGTGAGGGCTACGGACTCGGAATAACGGGCTTCGGCACAATTGAAGGCTATCTGGAAGAAAAATGGGACATAAGCTGGAAATAATGTATCATTTAATAAAATGTTCATATTTAGATTGACAAATGTTGCAATTAAATGGTATTATATAAAGGATATTAATTCCCAGGTATAAAAATTATAAAAAAGTGAGGTAAACACCAATGGCAATGTCAGATATCGGCGTAATGCTCGGAAACATGGTTTTGAAGGGCGTTAACCACTTTACATCCATTCCTGTTGAAACTCAGGAACAGATCCTTCTCCAGATTATGGACGAAAACAAGGATACGGAATACGGAAAGAAAATCGGCTTCAAGGACGTTCACTCTGTTGAAGATTTCCAGAGAATCGTGCCTCTTTCGACCTATGATACATATTCAGATTATGTTGAACGTATGCTTGACGGCGAAGAAAATCTTATGATGGCAAGAAAGTGCGTAAGATACTGCACATCATCAGGCTCAGTAGGTAAGCCTAAGATTCTTCCTCAGTCAGGTAAGGCTGTATGGAATATGCAGTGTATGGGCTTTGCGGCTACTCCTGCCTGCGCTAAGCTCTGGTTTGAAAAGCATGGCAAGAAATTCCCCAAGCAGATAGGTCCCGTTGCGGTTATTCTTACAGGTCATAAGATGAGGGACGGTAAGATGGGTAACGGTGCAGGTCAGGTTCCCTTCACCTACCTCAAGCCTATTTCAAAGTTCTTTATGACAACTCCCAACGATTTTATGTATCCCGAAAACGAGGATGCAGTTGATTCAACATACTTCCATCTTCGCTTCGCTCTTCAGAGAAAGGACGTTTCCTTCCTCGGCTCAATGGTTGTTACCCTTCTTACGGGTATGTTCGACTACCTTGAGCAGAACTGGGAGCTTATGTGCAAGGATATTGAGCTCGGCACAATCGATAAGAGCATCAAGTGCCCCCCTGAGCTTCGCGCCAAGTGGGAAAAGAAGTTCAAGCCTATGCCCAAGCGTGCTGCTGAAATCAGACGCGAGTGTGAAAAGGGCTTCGATGACCCCATCGCACCGAGAATCTGGCCGAAGTTTGCATGGTCCTACGGTATGATCGGTTCAAACCTCAAGTTCTATGTTCAGAAGCTCCGTAAGCACACAGGTGATGCTCCCATTCATAATATGGGTTATGCTGCCGCCGAAGGCTATATGGCTATGCCTGTAGAGCTTGACGTAAACGATGCGGTTCTTCTTCCCCGTTCAATCTTCTTCGAGTTCATTCCCGTTGACGATCCTGAATGTGAGAGACCTCTCACCATCGGCGAGGTTGAGGTAGGCAAGGATTACGAGCTTGTTGTTACAAACTTCTCAGGTCTTTACCGTTATCAGATTGAAGACGTTGTACGCGTTACCGGCTACTACAACAAGACTCCCAAGATTGAGTTCCTTTACAGAAACAATCTTGCAATGAACATCGCAAACGAGAAGACAACTACTCAGATGGTTGACTGGGCAGCTGCGAAGGTTCAGGATGAATTGGGCATCTCCTTCAAGGGCTACAGCTTCTATGACGATAAGGACAGCGACCCTGTTCGCTACATGATGTTTGCAGAGCCCGAGGGCGAGATTTCAAAGGATAAGCTTCCTGAAATTGAGGAGTGCCTCGACAAGTGGCTCAACGAGAGTAACGAAAAGTACTTCAAGTACCGTCGTTGGGGCATGATCGGCGATCCCAAGGTTGTTCTTCTTAAAAAGAACACCTACAACGATTACAAGGATATGCTCAAGAAGCAGGGCAGAGTTCTCAATCAGATCAAGCCCGTTACCGTTATCAACACAGACGAAAGAAAAGAGTTTTTCTTCGCACATATTGATGAGTAATAATGAAAGCACCGCAGTTTTGCGGTGCTCAGACTGTCGATAAAGTCACAAGAACAACAATGCACAGAAACACTTAAAGAACGTCGAAAAAAATTAAAAACAAAACTACAAAGAAAAATGGTCAGGACATCGAATCCCGACCATTTTTGCATTGTTTTGCCATTTTTTCGCCCTCTCTGAGTACCACTGTACGCCTTCGGGGCGAAGAAAAGGGCATCTTGCACCTTTCTCAACAGTCTGTCAGACTGTCGATAAAGTCACAAGAACAACAATGCACAAAAATACTTAAAGAACGTCGATAAAAAATTAAAAACAAAACTACAAAGAAAAATGGTCAGGACATCGAATCCCGACCATTTTTGCATTGTTTTGCCATTTTTTCGCCCTCTCTGAGTACCACTGTACGCCTTCGGGGCGAAGAAAAAGGCATCTTGCACCTTTCTCAACAGTCCGACAGCTTGTCGAAAATACTTTTCGACAAGCTGAGCACCGCAGTTTTGCGGTGCTTTTTTCAGCGGTAAGCAATGAGGGATAACTTGTTTCTTGACAGAAAAAGTCCTGTATGATAATATGAAATCAATGACTAAAATGCGAGGTAACGATGACAAGAACGTTGAGGATCAAAAACTGTACTTCCCGTAAATTTTTCGTCAGATATACCATTGACGGTGAAATCACTACAACGGAAATCAGTACAGGCGAAACTGAAAAAATTGAAATTGACAAAGGCGATGAAGAACTTATACATATAAAGCATTGTGACCGTTACGGTTCGTTGATACGCATATGCGAAGCTCCCGCGCACAAAACAACCTATCGACGTAGAATTGCACCGGTGTTTTACACAAATTTTGACTGTGTTGTTGATGTCAATGATTATTATGCAATCCTTGAAGTAAATGAGCATTATCTTGAATTTAAATCTTGTATAATTCCTTTTTTTACTACCGGAGAGGATACGGCGGAGAAACAATACTTTGCTGATGATAATGATAAGAGAATTCTGATATCTTTCTATACCTTGTTGTATTTTCTTGTCAAGTGTTTTTGTGCAATTTTTGTTTTAGTAAGCTTTGCTGCTCCTTTTATTGATGAGGAATGGTCTATAGGATACTCTTTTATCACCTTTGTTTTTGGTGCCGTTCCTTTGTTTTTTTATTCCAAGGCTTCAAAAAAACTGAAAAAGTTTAAAGACTGTGATATGGAATATATAGTCGCCGGCGGTAATTATATTACCGTTACAAGCAAAACCGACAAGCGTATAAACTTTGAGTACATACTTGATTCTCTTGATTATGAAATGCGCAGTTGGCCATTCAAATGAACAAAAAGACGGTATTTTTGCAAAGTACCGTCTTTAAATATAGACAAACCCATTTTTTAGTGCTAAAATAGTCGCAGAAAAATCAAAGGAGAGATTTTATGTCACAAACAATCGTAAATGAAGCTGTTTCACGCTTTCAGGAGCTTATCAGAGTTAAAACTGTTTCCGCAAAGGACGGAAACTTCGATAAAGAAGAATTTGCAAAATTTCTTCCTCTTTTGAAGGAGCTTTACCCCGATGCCTTCTCTGTACTTGAAGCTGAGCTTGTAAATGAATTCGGCATCCTCCTTCGCTGGAAGGGAAAGACAGCCGTGAATCCGATGGTGCTTATGGCTCACCACGATGTTGTTTCCGATGAGGGCCAGGAGTGGGAGCATCCCGCTTTTGAGGCTGAAATTCACGACGGCTGCATCTGGGGCAGAGGCACTATTGACACTAAGTGCATCATTGCCGCTGTTTTAGAGGGTATCAACAACCTTGTGAAAGAGGGCTTTGTTCCCGAAAGAGATATCTATTTCGCATCGAGCAATGCCGAAGAGGTTGCAGGGGACACAATGCCGAAAATAGTTGAGCTGTTCGTTGAAAGAGGCGTTCAGCCCGGTTTTGTCCTTGATGAGGGCGGTGCAATTATGTCGAATCTTCCTATGGGTATCAAGACCCCCTTTGCCATGATAGCTCTTTCGGAAAAGGGTTGGGCAAATCTGAAGCTTACGGCTAAGGCAAAAAATGCAGCTCACGGTGCAAAGGCTACCTCGGCGGGGGATAAGGTCTCTGCTCCCGTCAAGCTTATAAGGGCTCTCAATAAGATTGACTCTTCACCCTCAAAGGCGACAATAACACCCGCTCTTGAAGGTATGCTTCAGAGCTTTGCGCCCTATGTGTCGGGGCCTCTCAATAAGGTGTTTGAAAACGTTGCATATCTCAAGCCTGTTATCAAAAAGGCGATGGAGAGTAATGCCGATACTGCCGCAATGATACGCTCTGCTATAATCATCAACGGATATGAGGCGACTCCTACCGAGTCCGGAGCGACCCCCGAGATTGCAACAGCTAAAATTAAGGTGAGAATCGCACCTCAGGATACTCTCGAGGAAATTGTTGCTCACATAAAGAAGGTTGCAGGCAAGGATGTAACTGTTGAGATCCTTGACCGTTCCGATCCGCCGAAAATTTCAGATTATAAAACCCAGGCGTTCGATTACATAAGCGAAACGGTAAAGAAGGTATTCCCCGATGTGGGCGTTTCACCCTTCATCCTCAATGCAGGTACAGACTCACGTCACTTTGCTGAAATCTGCGATAAAATTTACCGCTTCGGTGCATTCCGCCTTAATGACGACCTTTTCTCAACGGTGCATTCCGCAAACGAGAGACTTCCTGTCGATGATTACCTTAAAATGATAGAATTCTATACAGAACTGATGAAAAATTTAAAATAAAGAAATGTAGTGCCGCCGCATCGGCGCCAAGCAAGCCCGCACGTAATGCCGCCCTATATGGGCGGCAAATATTTATTTGTTCGTCGATGCGACGCCGTGGGCTATACCTCGTCAACTTGCACAAAACTTGCTCTTATTTTTTTCTAAGGGTCGATTAACAAAATATTAAAAAGTATATTGATTTTTCTATGGCAATTTTATATAATAACAATGTGTAATTATAAGGGTGAATTATACCCTTTTGCGAAAAACTGTCCGCGGGGCGGACAACTCAACTGAGGGAAATAATGTGTTTTACCGAACAAATTTCACGGAGGTCAGGTGAAATCGGAAAGCATTTTTTGACCTTTAACAAAAAGCCTCCTGCGGTGAAAGGCTCTGCGGGAAAAAATCGAAAGCCGTCTCAGAGAACGACGGCAAATATTTAGTAAGGAGGAATACTTTCTTATGAAAACAACAAAAACATACGCAAAAAAGACATTGTCAGTGCTTATGGCAGTAATGATGCTTATGTCAGCCTGGGTGTTTGTACCAGGTGAGCATAATCATGCAAGTGCGGTTTCAGCTACCACTATTTCGGGTGAAAATATCACTGCGCTTAATACCATCGGTACATTTGATACCAATGTTGCTACAATCACTGACCTCAATTGGGCTTATAACGGTGACAATCAGGATAACGAGCCCAATATTTATAAAAATATTCTTTATGCATCAGATTGTAATGTAGTAACTGCAAGCACAGGCTCAGTAAACCTTAAAGATAGCGGTGCTGCAACAATAGAATGGTATCACGGTACATACATATTCCTTTATGATGGTGTTACTACACCTCAGGCAGGTGTTATGGTTGCAATGAAGCCTAGGGGCAGTAGCTACAACATCAGAATGTATTCAAGCTACATAGCAAGCGGTGCAGGTCTCTCACTTGCTCATAATTGGTATGCTTCCGATGGACGCGCTAACTTTATGTGGGTTATCAGTGCCCCCGGTAATCAGAATGCAGCTACCAATAATGGCAGCATAAACTCAACCTACTGTTGGACCGTTAATTCAAATACCTGGTTTGCTAACAGACTTCAGTTTACTGACGCAATGAGTGACAATGAATTTTACAGGGATATTACTGTAACTTGGGGCTGGTCAGGTAACCAGAGGTCTCAGGGTACAGGTAGTGTCTATACTTATTCTAAGGAAGCAACTAATCACATTTATGTTGTCAACTACAAGCCCCTCAAGGCTGCTCTCAATGAGGCACTCGGCACGGGCACTTACTCTATCTCAACACTCAAAAATAATGCTGCAAAGTATACAACGGATTCGATTGCTGAATATGTAGCAGCAGTTAAGGATCTTATTGCCGCAAAGCCCAATAACTATGTGAACGATACACAGAATGACTATATAGGTTATGCTAATGCTGCTTCAGCCGCTGTTACAAGATTTAACAATGCAAAGGCAAACCTTACCCTTCAGACCTACACAGTTACATTTAAAGATGTAGACAGTAACGAAGTTGGCACACATACTTACAACTACGGCGCATCGGTTGATTGTGCTGCACTTGCAGCTAACTATCCAAATACAATCAAGCAGGTTTCCGAGCAACAACACCAGACATATAGCTGGGATACTTCAAAGTATGTTACGACAGTTACTGATGATATTACAATCTCCGAAGTTGCCAATTTAGCAGTCGACCACTCCTACGGTGCCTGGTCACAGAATGCCGATGACCACTCAAGAACCTGCACCGTCTGCGGTTATGTTCAGACTCAGGCCCATGTAGAAAACAGCGGTACGATTGATAAGGAAGAAACCTGTACCGAGAACGGCATAAAGACTTACGATTGTCAGATATGCGGTAAGGTTGACATCAGAACTGAAACAATCGATAAGATTAACGGTCACGATTTCAGCGGTGCAATTACTATAAAAGAAGACGGCGAAAACGGTACTCACTGGAAAAAGTGCGTACGCTTTGAACAGTGCGGCACTTACGGCTGGCCCGGACTTGACGAGGGCGAAAGCGTAGATCATAACTGGGATAAGAACAATGACGGTTTAGTAGATGCCGGTGACGCTGAAACAAAGGCTTCAACCTGTATTGAAGCAGGCTATGAAAAGTACACCTGTAAGGATTGCGGTGCAACATGGACTAAGGTGCTTCCTCTTGTAGCTCATAAGGCAACCGCAACCGCAGCCAAGGATGTAACAAATCAGTGCGGCGGTGACGGTAATGTAGCATTCTGGACATGTAGCGTATGTAATAAGATTTTCACGGATGCAAACTGCACAGCAGAGGTTACAGACTATACAGATAATGACAGCGACGGTATCCCCGATGCTCTTGAAACAAAGGGTCCCGAGCACAACTTCACGGGTGCTTATGTTCCAGCTACAGGCGGTAAAGATGGTACTCACTACCGTCAGTGTACACGCTTCACCCAGTGCGGTGCCTACGGTCTTATGGTTGACGGTAAGGCAGTTACGGGTGCAACGGAAAAACACACCTGGGGTGACCCCAAAGTAACTGATGCAACCTGTGAAAAGGAAGGTAAGGAAGTTTACACCTGTACTTCAGGAGAATGCGGTCAGACTTATGAAAAGACTCTTGACAAGGCTGCTCACTCAATGACAAAGATTGCTGCTGTTGCTGCTGTATGCGGCACACCGGGTAATAACGAGTATTATAGTTGCTCAACTTGTAATAAGTACTACAAGGATGAAGCCGGAACAACTGTGACAACAGTTGAAGCTGAAAAAATTCCTGCGCTTCAGCATAAGTGGTCAGCTCATCATGATTATGACACTCTTAAAGATCCGGCAACCTGCGTAGCTCCTGCAGTTTACAATAACCACTGTGATTATTGTAAGGTAGAGCTTACAGGTGAGCATCCATACGGCGAGCCTGACCCCACTGGTCACGATTACACAGGCAATATACAATATAACGGCAACAAAACACACGCATACTTATGTAAAAACGGTTGCAAAACATACGGAAACGTTGCTGATTGCGAATACAAAGTAACTCAGGATGTTGCTTCAACCTGTAAGACTGAAGGTTATACATTGTATGAATGTGAAACCTGCGGAAACGGTTACAGTGAGACCAAGGCACTTGATCCTAACAATCATACGGATGAAGGAACAAAGACAGTAGGCGCTCTTGATGCAAAGTGTAATTCAAACGGTTATACAGGTGATGTACATTGCCTCGGCTGCGATGCAGTTATTGAAAAGGGTACAGTCATTACCGCTGACCCCAAGGTTCATCCTCACGAAAATATGAAGGATTACGAGGGTAAGGTCGCAACCTGTCAGGATCCCGGCTACAGCGCATACAGATATTGTGATCAGTGCGGCACCTATGAAATTGAAAAGGTTTCCGGCACACTCAAGGCTCATAAGTTCACAAAGTACGTTTCAAACGGCGACGGCACACACACTGCAGTCTGTGACACCTGTGCAGACGGCACTGAAAAGGCTACAGAAACTAAGGATTGCTCAGGCGGAACTGCAAACTGCGTAGACAAGAAAGTTTGTACAGAATGTAAGGTGGCCTACGGCGAAGTTGACAGCGCTAACCACAAGACAGTTGTTACTGTTCCGAAGGTTGACTCAACCTGCCAGACAGAAGGTACAGAAGCATATCGTAAGTGTACTGCTTGTAACAAAAATGTCGAAACACCTGAAGTAATTGAAAAGAAAGATCATATCTACGGCGCTTGGTCAAAGGTTGACGGTGAAGACAAGCATACAAGAAGCTGTACAACCTGTAAGGCTGATGTAGCTGAAGTTGCAACTGAGACATTAGACTGCGCCGGTGGTACTGCTTACTGTAATAAGCTTGCAGAATGTGCTACATGTAAAGCAACATACGGCGAGTTTGATCCCGATAACCATAGCACAGAAGCAAACCATCTTGACGGTGCTTACGATGCAACCTGTCAGGCTCCCGGCTTCACCGGTAACTACTACTATGACTGCTGTAATGCACTTAAGCAGGCAGGTACAGCAACAGAACAGCTTGCTCATACATTTGACATTGAAGTTGAAGGTACAAGAGTTGCCGCAACCTGTATCGCAAAGGGCGAAGTAACCTACAAGTGCTCAACCTGCGTTGAAAGCGAAGGCGTTGCAGCTGCAACTCAGAAGAAAGAGCTTGCAATTGATACAAACAACCACGCAACACCCAACGAAACAGTTGTTAAAAACCAGAAGGCAGCAACCTGTGAAGAAGACGGTCATACCGGTGATGTTTATTACAAGTGCTGCTATGTAGAAGGCAATACTGCAGAACAGAACAAGAAGGCTCTTAAAGAAAAGGGCACAACCATCAAGGCAAACGGTCAGCATGTATACGGCGAATATATTCCCGAATATATGGCTGAAATCACCACCGATGCTGACGGCGTTAAGACTCTCGGCAAGAAGACCACTGAGCCTGATTACGACACAAAGATCGAAGCAAGACGCGCTGACAATAAGTGGTATCACTTCGCTCAGTGTACAATCTGCGGTGTAATTACTGAGGATGCTTGTTACACATATAAGCATACATTCAATTGCGTTGACACCGACAAGTGCGAGATTTGTAAGGGTCTCTGCTCACTTAAGGATGAAACTGTTCATACAAATCTTGTAGATATCGAGGGCAAGGAAGCTACTCACACCGAAGACGGCTACAAGGCATATTACAAGTGTGCAGACTGTGGCAAGTTCTTCCTTGACGACGGCGGCAAGAAGGAATTTGATCCTACTACCGATGCCGGCAAGAAGCTTATCACCGTAAGCAAGGATACAGTTCCCTGTACAGAATGGGAAGAGGACCCCTATGAAACAAAGGATCCCACCTGTGACGAAGACGGTTACAAGAAGTATCACTGTGTAATCGAAGGCTGTACCAAGGTTAAGACTGAGATCATTCCTTCAGCAGGTGTTGCTCATAAGTGGGCTGCTGACTACAAGGTAATCAAGGAAGCTACCTGCGGTACTGTAGGCTACAAGGCAATTTACTGTGAAGTATGTGAAGCAATGAAGCCGAATTCAGCATCTACAATTCCTGCAACAGGCGAACATAATTATGTTCTTAATGAAGACAAGACTGTAGTTGGTACAAGCTGCAGTGATCCCACAATCAAATACTATGAGTGCACATGCGGTGCTTACAAGACAGAAACTGTTTATGAGGGTAACGCAGAACACGATTGGAGCGAATGGGTAACAATCGGCGGCGACTGTTCAACAGGTGTTGTTCAGGAAAGCGTTTGCGCAGTCTGCGGTGAAAAGAAGCAGCAGACAATCAGCGAAGGCGAACATAGCTATGTAGTTTATGTACGTGTTGAGCCCACTCCCGAAAAGGACGGTTACGTAATTTACGAATGTGAAAACTGTAAGGTTAAGACAGAGCCGGAAACACTTAAGTATGAAGGTCCCGAGACTCCCGATAATCACCTTGTTGATTATACTCAGTACCGTGTAGTAAGTGAGAAGACCTGTACAATGGCAGAGCAGAGAGAGTATACATGTATCCGTTGCGGCGAAAAGCTTGTATATGCTTTCGGTGAGCTTGCAGAACACTACTGGCTCGAGCAGCCTGCTGAAATTGCAACCTGCGAGAGAGACGGTCACAGTGCATATTACAGATGTGTAGTATGTCTTGAAGAAAGAGGTAAGGAAGTTTACAAGGCAACAGGTCACGCTGACAACGATGCTGACGGTAAGTGTGATGAATGTAACAGTGCATTCTACAACGACGGCAAAAACCAGTGTGGTTGTATCTGCCATAAGGAAGGCTGGTTCATGCAGTTTATCTACAAGATCGTGAACTTCTTCTGGAAACTCTTTAAGATCAATCACTCCTGTGCTTGCGGTGCAGTACACTATTAATATCAGTAAAAAAGCTCCCCTTTGGGGGGCTTTTTTTGTTTTTAGGTGTTGACTGCATTGCTAAAAAATGTTATTATTATTGTGTGAATTTGTAATTTGTTCAGGAGGTATAAATATGAAAGCTAAAACAACTAAAAAAGCACTTTCACTTTTTCTCAGTCTTCTTATGATTTTTTCAGTTATGAGCTCAGCTTTTTCCGTAAGCGCCGCTGACTGTGATCACGAAGCGCTGAAAGATGATCCTTCCGTAGTGTGGGAAATTGTCAGACCTACCAGCTGTAGAATGGAAGGCAGTAAAAAGACAAGCTGCCCAATATGTCACGAAACAGTAACGGCTGCTATTCCTATTGACCCGAATGCTCATGTTCTCGGCCCCTGGCAGGTCACAGTTGTCAACAGCTGCGAAAGAGAAGGTCAGGAAGTAAGGATTTGCATCGAGTGTAATACCACCCGTGAAACAAGACCTATTCCGAAGCATAATTTCAAAAGACTCTACGGTGAATCTGCTACATGTATGGTAGCCGGTTATGAGTTTGTTATGTGTACATCCTGCTTTGCGATGGAAACAAGAACTCTTCCCATTGACACATCAGCTCATGTTATGGGCGAATGGATTATCACCAAGGAGGCAACCTGTGTAAACGGAAGCGGTGAAAGAACAAGATTCTGTCTCAATTGTGACCTGAACGGTAACCGCTGTCCCCAGCAGGAAAAGGAAGCTTATTCCGATCCCGAAAACCACGTTAATATTGTGTGGGATCCGTCAGCAACAGTTGAACCTACCTGCTACAGTGACGGTTATGTTCCCGGTATCTGCTCGGACTGTAAAGAACGTGTAAAGGATCCTATACCTCAGCACAGCCAGGTTGAGTATCAGGTTCTCAGCAGTAATCCTGCCACCTGTGTTACTGAAGGCTCCGAAAAGCGCAGATGTACAGGTTGCGGTCTTGAATATGATGTAGTACTTCCCATTGATCCTGATAAGCATGTAAGCGGTGAATGGATTATCGAAAAGGAAGCAAGCTGCGTTAACGGTCTGAGAAGCAAGGGGTGCATCTATCATCCTACCGCTGACAGAGTTGAAGAGATTCTTCCCGCAAACGGAAAGCATAACTTCGGTGAATGGGAGACAACTATTGAGCCTAACTGCTCAATGACAGGCCTTCGCGTAAAGAAGTGTGCGGACTGCTCCGAAACAATAACCGAAGAGCTTCCCACAAAGCATAATTACCTTGATTGGACAGAAGTAAAAGTAATGAACTGTGATGAAACAAAGCTTCAGCAGGGTTCAAAGCTTGCAAAATGTAATGACTGTAATTTCGAAAAGTATTTCATTGTTCCTACCCTTCATACATATGGTCTTTGGGTTATTACAAAAGCATCCGATTGTGAATCCGGTAACGAAGGCGAAATGGAAAGATTCTGTCTTAAGTGCGGCAAAAAGGAAACAAAGACCTATGTTCAGGAGCACGACTTCTGTGAATGGTTTGTTTCAGAGGTTCCTACCTGTGCAAAGGACGGTCTCAGCGGCAAGGAAGGTAAATACACAAGATACTGTAAGGTTTGCGCTACAGAAGAAAATATAACAATTCCCGTAACTCACGAATTCGGTGAGTGGGAGATCATTAAATATCCCGTACACACAATGGAAAACGGTTTACTTGATGAAGAAAAAGGCTCAAAGGTAAGATACTGTAAGTTCTGCGATGCAGAGGAAAAAGCAGAAATTGTTCCTGAGCACGTTTTCGGTGAGTGGGTTGTTACTGAAGAGAGTACCTGCACAGAAAAGGGCGAAAAGGTAAGAAAATGTTTTGTATGCGGATTCGAAGAAACCGCAGAGCTTCCTGTTGAACACACCTACGGCAATTATGATCTTACAAGTATATACAACTGTGGCGACAAGGCAAAGGGTAACGAGAAGCTCGTAAGAGTATGCACAAAGTGCGGACAGAGTGATGATTACACTCTTGCACAGAACTATTCAGGACATCCTAACCTTAAGGTTGTAGTTATTGAGCCTACCTGTACAACCTCAGGATATACCTCAACATACTGTCCCGACTGTATGGATACAGCGATTATCAGCGATATTGTTGATCCTCTCGGTCACGAGCTTGATGAAAACTGGACAATAGTAGGTAATCCCAGCTGTACCGCAAAGGGCTCAAGCTATAAGGCATGTGCGAACTGTGATTATCTTGAAACGGTATACTTTGACAAGACAGAGCACGTTCTTATTGTAACTGTCCCCGGTGTTGAGCCTACCTGCACAACACCCGGTTCAACACCTGAGGCATACTGTGCAGTATGTAAGGCCACTTTCCCAAGCCAGCCACTTCCTGCTAACGGTCACAAGTATGATGACGGCAGTGAAATCTGTAAGATCTGTAAGGCTTACAAGGATACCGACAATTGCACCTGTGACTGTCACAGCACAAGCGGTATAGGAGCAATTATATTCAGAATCATCAGAACTCTTTATCAGATGCTCGGTATCAATCAGTACTGTAAATGCGGTGTCGCTCATTATGATGAGGTCGGCTTCCTCGGAAAGCTTTTCGGCAGAGGATAAATTAATAAAAAAATCAGCGGTGTATAAGACGTACTGTTAAGGAAAGTTTTAAGACGGTTTTTATCGCTAGACTTGTTGCCCCACAGGCAGCAATCAAGGGATGAAGGAATTAAGCTGAACCCCAGTAATATCAAGGGTTTCGCGAATTCTCCTACATCAGTTGTAGCTGTATAACAGCTATTAAACTAGCAATCAGCTCCCCGTATTCGAAAGAATATGGGGAGTTTTTGTACTCTTATTATAAAAGTGAATCCCCACCATTCTCGGTGGGGATTTTCGTTCTTTTATAGTTATATTTTATGTTTTGCAAGAAATTCCTTTGAACGTTTCAGTGCTTCTTCGTTGCTGATCAAATCAATGTGTTCTAACTTTTCATTCATTGTGAAATAACCTCTTAAAAGAGGGTCTATTTTTTGATACTCATTTTTGGCTGTTTCAAGAGTCTCTTTGAGGTAAGTATAATTGTATTTTTCAGCAAGATAGGGCAAACCTGCTTCTGACAAAATGTATTCGTAATCTATATAATCGTGATTTTTTTCTAATTGTTGTTGAAGTTTTTTCATAATAGGTAAAAGTTCTGCTTCGCTAGCATATAAAGCATAGCCTCTTATGTAGAACATTTTTAACCACAATCGACGACATCTTTTTAAGGAGTCAAAATAAAATTGCTTTAAGTCATAATTAAATGAGGTTTCGTTTAGTAACAATATTTTCAAGTGTTCAAATCTTATTTCGCACCAATGTTTTTTTGAGGTTGCTTTATCGCATAGGAAATCTATTATTTCTTGATTAAGCTCGTAATTATACAGCTCATCTAACAATTTTGTATATTCTGGATGCAATAAACAGTCTGAACATTTAGAAAACCAATACTCTAATTTTTCAATCATCACGACACCTCCAAAAACAAGTTTTTATCATTATACCATAAACAAATGTGCTTTGCAAATAGTGTTTGAATTTCCTACATTTCTTCCCTGCTCCACAGGTAGCAATTGCAGAAATAAAACTAATAATTCGGAATAGCAAATAAATAAAAAGAGGTAATACGGATAAAACCGTGTTACCTCTCATTTTTGTTGCTTTAGCGCAAATAAACCACTGGTTCTGCCAGTGGTGGATAAAAAGCCTTGGCAAAAGAAAAACCTCCGATATAATGTAAGTGAAGGTTTACCAGACATTCACAACAAAATAAAGGAGGTTTTTAACATAAAAAACGAGATAAAGCACACAGCACATTCGAGTTACAGGTGTGAATATACCACCGTATATGAGTATAGCACAGTTTGTCGGAACACTCAAGAGCAAAAGTGCATTGATGATATTTGATAGACATGCAAATTTAAAATATAAGTATGGTAATAGACATTTTTGGTGCAGGGGATATTTTGCCGATACGGTTGGCAAAAACGAAAAAGCTATAAAAAGTTATATACGGAATCAGTTAGAAGATGATATGGCGAGAGATCAAATAACCATGAAAGAATATATGGATCCGTTCGCAAAGAAAGGAAACAAATAAAAAGCACAGACAGCCACTTATAGTGGCCGCCTGTGATAGCGATGCTATGGTAAACCTTCAACACCCCTTACAGGGGTCTGCAAGTATAAACCCTTATAGGGTTCGAGCAAACCACTAGTTTACTAGTGGTTATGATTGCACTTACACCTCCGGTGGTGAGTAAGTGCGCTATTAAAATTTAATTTTTATCAAGTGTTATTCTGCCTTACGCCAGAGTGATATTATTGTCTTTAGACAATAGTGTTATTGAATCCTGCGGATTCAGTGTTATTTTATTCGCAGCAAACTCGTGAAGCGAATAACACTGTGCGAAGCACAATAAAACTGCGATGCAATAAAACTCGCCGTATGGCGAATAAAACTGGCGTTGTATCCTTACGGGTACAACGCCTATGCCGCTGATTTTTTATGATATATACAAGAGAATATTTTGAAATATAATCAAAAGGGCTTCTTTTAAAATTGTTTTTGAAAGAAACCCTTTCTATGTTATTTTTAATGTTATGCAGGACTTATTTTATTGAGCGTACTGCTTCATATGCCGCTTTTGTTGCATCGGCGATTCTGCCTACCTTTTTACTGTCACCGATAACAATCGGATTGAAGCCTGCTTTTCTGAATTCGTTTTCAAGTGCGTTTACGGGACGTGAGCCCAGTGCAAGAACAACCTTGTCAGCTTCAATGCTGGTGTTTTCTTTGCTCTTGACATTCTGTGTTACTACATATCCCTTGTGAATTTCAAGAAGTTTTTCATTTGTCATAAAGACTGTGCCGGAAGCTTCAAGCTTCGGCATAATGTCATCAACGTGCTGCATCCATGTTCCGGGAGCAATAGATTTCGCCATTTCGATAACAGTAATTTTGTTGCCCTTTTCGGTTAGATAGTGTGCGGTTTCAAGACCGGTCATACCGGAGCCGATGAGAGCAACCTTTTCGTTTTCTATTACGGCTTTGCCTGAAAGCACATCCTCAAAGGTGTAGATTTCGTCGGGGTTGTATTCACCGCCGAATTTCGGCTTTACAGGCGTGCTGCCTGTAGCGATGATTACAACAGCGGGATTGATGATTCTGAGCTCTTCGACGGTAATTTCCTTAGGAGCGTTGAATTTTACACCGTGCTCAAAGCATGATGCGACTGCGTCTTCGGTAAACCAGCCGGTTTTTGCTTTGTCGGGAGGAGCTGATGCGAGATTAATTTGTCCGCCGGCAATAGCCTTCTTTTCATAGACTTCTACATTAAAGCCACGCTGTGCCAAAAGGTCGGCAGCGGTAAGTCCTGCAGGACCTGCACCGATAACAACTGCCTTTCTGCCGTTGCCGTTTACGGGGAGCTCATCCTGCTCGTGACCTACAAGGGGATTGACGGAGCATTCACCGTGTGAACCTATGTAAGCGTTGTTTTGCATTGATTCTATACAGTTAAGGCAGCAGATGCATCTTTTGATTGTACCTTCGCCGCTAATGGCTTTGTTTGCCCAATAGGGGTCAGCTATCTGAGGTCTGCCGAGACATACAAAGTCCTGAGTGCCTTCTTCAATCTGTTTTTCAGCCTGCTCAGGTGAGCGGATAAGATTGGCTGCAAGTACGGGAATTGATACGGCTTCCTTTATGGCTTTTGCCATGAATTTTCTCCAACCGGGCTCAAAGGAAACGGGCTCGAGCCAGTAGTTGAAGGTGTCGTAGCCTGCAGAGGAAACGTCGATAGCGTCAGCTCCGTTTGCTTCGAGAATTTTTGCTATTTTCACACCTTCTGCAAGGGTGTAGCCCATACCTTCTTTGCCGATGAATCTGTAGCATTCGTCAGCCGAAAGGCGTACAACAACAGGGAAATCCTTGCCGCATTCTTCCTTGATGCCTCTGAGGATATTGACGATAAATCGTGTTCTGTTTTCAAGAGAGCCACCGTATTCATCAGAGCGCTGATTTGTTACGGGGCTTAAGAACTGCTGAAGGAGATATCCGTGAGCAGAGTGAAGCTCTATACCGTCGCAGCCTGCTTTCTGTACTCGTTTTGCGGCATCAATAAACTGTCGTTCGAGCTTTTTGATTTCTTTATAGCGAAGTGCTCTTACTCTGCCGGCAGCAAAGTATGCGGGGTCGCATTTTGAGGGAGCGACGCTTGAGGGGACAATATCTCTGTCGAGAAGAAGGGGTCCTACCGCGGGAGTCAGCTTGTAAAGAAGTTTACCGTAACCTCCCCTTGTCAGCTTTTCAAGTCTGATGCTGAGGGGGACTGTGCCGACAAGAAGGCCGACATTTTGTCTGCCGGGGTGATGAAGCTGTACGAAGAATTTTGCTCCGTGACGCTGTACACGCTGAGCAAGCTCACGAAGTGGCTCAATGTGATAATCATGGCTTGCGGCAAGCTGAGCAAATGCCGCTGAGCCGGTCTGGTCGTTGACACGGGTAATTTCTGTCATGATGAGACCGCAACCGCCCTTGGCTCTTTCTTCGTAATAATTCATCAGCTTTTCAGTGGGCTTACCGTCAAAGCGACCAAAGCCCATAAGCATAGGAGGAAGCACAATTCTGTTTTTTATTTCGCATGAGCCGATTTTCATCGGTGTTGCCAGGATAGTGTCTCTCATTTAACTGCACCTTCCTTGAGATTTTTTACCATATTCTTGAATTCCTTGAACTTTCGCTTTTCCAGATAGAGATAAGCGGTTTTTACGGGAGGAATGAATTTCATAAGCTGCTTTGAAAGACCGAAAAGCATACAGGGACTTACTGTATCCTTGCCTTTTTCGATGCCTTCAAGCATCTTTCTTGCAACGTGGTCCGGCTTCTGCACGGGGAAGGGCTTTTTAAACGGAAGCTCATTTGCAGCCTTGAAGAAGCCTGTGTCTGTCGCTACCGGATAAAGGCAGGTAAGCTGCACATTGTCGGGCTTTTCAAAGCGGATGCCCTCCTGGAAGCCGTGCATAGCAAATTTTGATGCACTGTAAATTGTAAATCCGGGCATTGCCATAGTGCCGATTGCGGAAACCGTAATCGCAAAGATACCCTTTTTGCCGGCAAGGTATTCAACATATTTCTGATAGGAGTAAATGGGTGAAAAAACGTTTGTCTCAAACATTCTTGCAACTCTGTCCCAGTCGCAGTAGTTCACTTCTTCGTAGTAGGGGTAACCTGCATTTGCATAGAAAATATCGATTGAGCCAAGTTTTTCAAGGGCGACCTCAAAAATTTCGTCAACTGCTTCCTTTGAAGAAACATCCTTCTGAAGAATAAAGGTGTTTTCGTCGGCGAAGGCTTCGAGTCTGCCGATGTTTTTGTCGACACAAAGAATTCTGTTGTGACCCTTTATAAGCTTGAGAAACTCAAGACCTATGCCGTTGTCACAGCCTGTAAGCACAATGTTTTTTCCTTTAATCATATCAGTTCTCTCCTTTTAAATCGATTTTTTATATAATAAAGTTTATCACATTATAAGATATAAATCAACTGTAAATCCGCATTTGAAAAAGGCTGAATATGTGCTCGGATAAAATTGGAATTCTGTTGTAGACAACAAAAGGAATGCTTTGTGCATTGTGCTGATTTTATAAATAAAAATTTGTTGACTTTTTCAGAAAATACTCTTATAATTATTATATAAAGAAGCAATCCTTTTAATATATACGGAGGTAAAAATGGCAAAAATAGATTTTAATGAGAAAAAAGGCTTCATATGTGATATGGACGGCGTTATATATCACGGCAATATCATCCTTCCGGGAGTTGCCGAATTTATAAACTGGCTAAACAGAGAGAAGAAGGAATATCTTTTCCTTACAAATAACAGCGGACTGACTCCACGTGAGCTGCAGCAGAAGCTTCACAGAATGGGCCTTGAAGTAGGGGAGGAACACTTTTACACAAGTGCCCTTGCAACGGCGGAATTTCTTAAGGAGCAGGCTCCCGGTTGCAGTGTGTATGCACTCGGTGAGGCGGGTCTTCTCAATGCTCTTTATGAAGCCGGATGCACAATGAACGATGTAAATCCTGACTATGTTGTAATCGGTGAGGGAAGGACATATACCCTTGATACACTCACAAAGGCAACAAATCTTGTTCTCGAAGGAGCAAAGCTTATCGGTGCAAACTCTGATGTTTCAGGACCTATCGAGCATGGTATTGCGCCTGCCTGCCGCGCACTTGTTGCGCCTATAGAAATGGCAACGGGAGTTGAGGCATACTTCTGCGGCAAACCCAATCCTCTTATGATGAGAACGGGTCTTAAGCTTCTGGGCTGTCATTCTGCCGAGGCGGTAATCATCGGTGACAGAATGGACACCGATATAGTTGCAGGTCTTGAAACGGGCGTATCGACAGTTCTTGTGCTTTCGGGCGTATCTACAAGGGAAACACCGAAAACATATGCATACCGGCCTACAATGGTTCTTGACGGAGTCGGCGATATTGTGCGGCTTGCAGATAGCCTGTAAATTAAACATGTTAAAACGGAGAGTGCGCGTCTTATCGGTCGTCGGTGTACGCTGACAACTGATGATGCAATCATTCTCCGTTTTTTTATTTCTAAATATACTCATATTAATTTTGCGTTTAAAATTTCTTCACAATTGTTTGGTAAACTCTATCATAATTGGATTATTATGCGATATTCTCGCTTTCTTTTAAAAAAATCAATTGGGAGGTATATCTGTGCTCAGACTTTTAAAACACCTCAGGACTATTAAAAAATCTACAGTAGCGGCAATGATTTTTGCCGTGCTTGCTCAGGGCGGAAGCCTTGTTCTGCCGCTTATGATGTCTTCGCTTATAAATGAAGGTATCGCAAACGGTGACATCCCCTACATAAAGGAAATGGGATTTTACATGATGCTGGTCTCCGGTCTGGCAGTAATTATAGCATGCTTTAACAGTTACTACTCAAGTAAAACAGCCACAGCCTACGGAAAGGTTTTAAGAAGAGAGATTTTTCTCAAGGTTGAAAGCCTTTCTCAGAAGGATATTGACATTGTAGGTACCCCTTCACTTATCACCCGTTGCACCAACGATGTAAAGGTGCTTCAGGACTTTGTCCTTATGGGTCTGCGTATGATTATTTCTGCACCGATTATGCTCGTTGGCGGCGTTATTATGGCTTTCATTATGAATCCGAAGCTTGCAAGCGTTATTTTCGGTGTGCTTCCAATAATTGCAGTTATAGTTTTAATTGTTCTTAAGGTGGTAATGCCTCTTTTCAGAAGAAGACAGAAGCTCGTTGACTCAATCAACCGTTTTATCAGAGAGAAGCTGACAGGCATACGTGTTATCCGCGCATTCAACAGATGCGACTATGAGGATGAGCGTTTCCAGAAGCAGAATTTAGAGCTTTCAAAGCTGACACTTAAATTTCAGCGTCTTATGTCTGTGCTTATTCCTATTTGTATTGTCATAATCATTGCCGCACTTGATTTGCTTATCATTTTTGCGGCAAAGAATCTTGATAAAATGGATGTCGTAACTCAGCATGATGACCTTGTAAATGCTATAGGTAACCTTCAGGCGTTTGTTATCTATATGATTATGATTGTCTTTTCGGTTACTATGGCTGCGGCAATGTTTGTAATTGTACCCAGAGCCAGAATTTCCGCAAAGAGAATTATTGAAGTGCTCGATATAGAGCCCTCAATAAAGAATCCGGAAAAAGCTTCTTTTCACGATGATAATCTCGGCGGTACGGTTGAATTCAGAAACGTTACTTTCCGTTATAACGAGGGTGAGGATCCCATACTCGATAATGTTTCTTTTACTGCAGAAAGCGGAAAGGTTACTGCGATTATAGGCTGTACCGGCAGCGGTAAAACAAGTCTTATCAATCTTGTTCCCCGCTTCTACGATGTCAATGAGGGTCAGGTGTTATTTGACGGTGTTGATGTCAGGGACTGGTATCAGGAGGATCTTCGCTCACGTATCGGTTATGTTCCTCAGAAAGCCTTCCTTTTCAGCGGCACAATCGAAGAAAATCTACGCTACGGTTCTGCCAATGCCACTGAGCAGGAGCTGAAGAAAGCACTTGAAATAGCACAGTGCAATGAATTTGTTGACTCTCTTGAGGGAGGAATGTCAGCTTTTGTAAGTCAGAATGCTACCAACTTCTCAGGCGGACAGAAGCAGAGACTTTCCATTGCAAGAGCTCTTGCAAGAAATGCAGAGGTATATATCTTTGACGACAGCTTTTCAGCACTTGATTTCAAGACGGATGCAGCACTCCGTAAGGCTATCAGAGAAAATCTTGAGGCAACAGTTATCATTGTTGCCCAGCGTGTGGGCACAATTCTTGACGCTGACAGGATAATAGTTCTTGAGGGCGGCAGGATAGTCGGCGACGGCAGACATGCAGAGCTGCTTGAAAGCTGCGAGGTTTATAAAGAAATTTACTCATCACAGATTACAGAGGAGGAAGCAAGATGAAAAAGACAAACTCCTCTAAAAAGACAACAGCTATAAGAGACAGATATGCTGCTTACCGTGACCTTCGCAGAAGTGAAAAGGAAAGACCGGAAAAGATGCTCCCCACAGCAAAAAAGCTTTTCAGATTATTGAAGGGAAATGAAATAGCTATTATCATTACGGTACTGTGTGCAGCAGGTGGCTCGCTTCTTACTATTCTCGGACCTAAATATCTCGGTGATATCATTACCGTGCTTGACATTCAGGTCAAAAACAAGCTTGCAACCGGTGCAATGGACTTTACACCGATTTATGATATTTTAAAGACCATACTTTTCATTTATATCGGTTCATCGGTGCTCGGCTTTTTACAGCACTATATAATTGCAGGTGTTGTTCAGAAGCTTATCACAAATATAAGATACACCTTCAACAGAAAGCTTTCAAAGCTTCCTCTTGCCTACTTTGACAGTCACAACACAGGTGATATCCTTTCAAGAGTCACAAACGATATTGATAATATCAACAACACACTTCAGAATAATCTTATTCAGATTATTACCTCTGTAGTAACCTTTATCGGTGTTTTTGTGATTATGATGAAAACAAGCGTATCACTTTCCATCACAAGTCTTTCACCGTTCCCGGTATGCTTTGTTATTGCAATGGTTATACTCCGTTTTTCAAAGAAGTATTTCCGCAAGCAGTGGAAGGAGACAGGTGACATCAACGGTCATATTGAAGAAATGTTCACCGGTCACCGTATAGTCAAGGCGTTCGGATGTGAACAGAAGGCAATTGACGAATTTGATGAGCTTAACGAAAAGCTTTATCAGTCGGGAAGAAAGGCTCAGTTCCTTTCAGGTATATTGAGTCCTCTTATAAATTTTGCCAATAATGCGGGTTATGTAATAATCTGTGTAATCGGCGGTTATCTTATTATAAACAAAGAGGCGGACGTAGGTGACATTACTGCGTTTATGGCTTATTCAAAGCTTCTTATGCAGCCGATTACTGATCTGAGCAACATCGCAAACACCCTTCAGTCATCGCTTGCAAGTGCAGAGCGTGTGTTCGATCTTATGGATGCGCCCGATGAGGTTGAAGACGGTGTTAAGCAGGCCTATCTTGAAAGTGGCGGAGACGTTGAGTTCAGAAATGTTTCCTTCTCATACCTTCCCGAAAAGCCTCTTATTGAGGATTTCAACCTTAAGGTTAAAAAGGGAGATCTTGTCGCTATTGTAGGACCTACAGGTGCAGGTAAAACCACAATTGTCAATCTGCTTATGCGCTTTTATGAGATAAAGGGCGGCGATATTCTCATTGACGGTACAAGCATCAGAGATATAACCAGAGAAAATCTCAGAAGCATTTTCGGTATGGTTCTTCAGGATACATGGCTCTTTGAGGGTACACTCAAGGAAAATATTCTTTACGGCAGAGAGGATGCAAGTGAGGAAGAGTTTGAAAATGCTGTGAAGGCAGCAAGAATCGACAGCTTCGTAAGAACATTGCCCGAAGGCTTTGATACTGTTCTTGAAGAAGGCGGCTCGAATCTTTCTGCGGGACAAAGACAGCTCATCACAATTGCAAGAGCTATTCTCGCTTCGCCTGACATTCTTATCCTTGACGAAGCTACATCCTCTGTTGACACAAGAACAGAAATTCAGATTCAGAAGGCTACATACAACCTTATGCAGGGCAGAACAAACTTTGTTATTGCTCACCGACTCTCAACAATACGCGACGCAGACACAATAATTGTAATGAGAGAAGGACATATTGTTGAAACAGGCAACCACAGGGAGCTTCTTGAAAAGGACGGCTTCTATGCAGAGCTTTATAATTCTCAGTTTGCGAACTGATTACGGAGATAATTTATGATAAACTACACCCTTACAAACGGAATAAGAGTTTTTTTTACTCCTGACGACAGACTTCGTTCTGCTACTGTAGGGGTATGGGTAGCCGCAGGATGCAAGAAGGAAAACGCCGATAATAACGGTATTTCCCATTTTATAGAGCATATAGTTTTCAAGGGCTCACATAAGCGAACAGGCTTCGAAATTGCCGAAGGTATGGATGAAATAGGCGCAAGTGTGAATGCCTATACAACAAAGGAGTACACTTTCTTTTATGTAAGGGCTCTTGATTACCGTATTCTGACTGCGGCAGACATTCTTTTTGATATGATTACCTCGCCCCGTCTCGACGAGAAAGACATCGAAACGGAAAAGGGTGTAATTTTTGAAGAGATTTATATGTGCGAGGACGATCCTTCCGATGTGTGTTATGAGCTTAACGAAAGCAGGCTTTTTCAGGGCAACAGCCTGAGCCGTGAGATTCTCGGAAGTACTGATACGGTAAAAAATATCACCTGTGAAAAGATTCTCAGCTACATGGCCGAAAACTATGTGGGTGAAAATATTATTATCGGTGTCAGCGGCAGCTTTGACGAAAAATCAATGAGAGAAAAAATTGAAGAATTCTTTTCACCGCTTTCTGCTGAGGGTAAGAAATGTGACGGAGAGACTCTTCCGTTCAATGCCGGCTTTGCTTTAAAGCAGATGCCGACAGAGCAGACTCATATTATGCTTACATTCCCCGGCGTCCCTATAAGCCATGATGAGCTTTATGCCTTGCAGATATGTGCATTCATTCTCGGTACGGGTACGTCTTCTATGCTCAATCAGAGAATCAGAGAGCAGCTTGGTCTGGTTTACAGTATAGACTGCTGGCTTGCACGTTATGCTAAGGGCGGCTACACGGCGGTTTCTATGAGTCTTGCTCCTAAAAGTGAGGAGATGGCAATAAAAGAAACTGTGAAAATTATTACGGGATTTTCTGAAGCTATTACTGAAAGAAAGGTGGAAATTGCAAAGGAAAAGCTGATTTCCAGCCTCATAATGTCACGTGAGCAGCCTCAGAGCAAGTTTTCCGCAGTCGGATATAACACTTTGTTGCTTGGCAGAGTTGTTGAAGATGATGAAATTATTGAGGAAATAAAAAATGTGAAAATCGAAGATGTGAAAAATGCTCACAAGAAATATTTCACAATGGATAAAATGCTTTTTACTGCTGTCGGCAAAGTGAAAAGCGAAGAGGAATACAGAAAAATACTTTCAGCCTCGGGGGAGGACAACTAAAAATGAAGGATATGAAAAATGCAAAGCGAATTGTAATAAAGGTAGGCACCTCTACGCTTACCCATGAAACAGGTAAAATCAACATCAGAAGAATGATAAAGCTTTGCTCAGTTCTTGCTGATTTACATAACAGCGGCAGAGAAGTAGTACTTGTTACCTCCGGTGCAATAGGCGTCGGTGTAGGTAAGCTCGGACTTAAAGAAAGACCCGTAGATATACCCGGAAGACAGGCGGCGGCAACCGTAGGTCAGTGTGAGCTTATGTTTATGTATGATAAGTTCTTTGGCGAACACGGTGTAAAAACAGGTCAGCTTCTTATTACTAAAAGTGATATCGAAAATGAAAAGAGAAGAACAAATCTGGAAAACACCTTCCTTAAGCTTTTCGAGTATGAGGCAGTGCCTATTGTAAATGAAAATGACAGTGTTGCAACAGAGGAAATTGTTTACGGAGACAATGACTCGCTTTCGGCTATTGTTGCAAGACTTATACACGCTGATTTACTTATTATTCTTTCAGACATCGACGGACTTTTTGATTCTAATCCCAATGAAAATCCCGATGCTAATTTTATTCCCGTAGTAAAGGAAATAAACGAGGAAATTCTTTCACTTTGCGGAGGTGCCGGTACAGACAGAGGCACAGGCGGTATGGTGACAAAAATCCATGCGGCGGAGATTGCAACCGGTGCGGGAATTCCCACGATAATCATGAACGGTACTGCCCCTCAGGATATTTATAAGATAATTGACGGTCACAGTGTCGGAACACTTTTTACTGCTAAATGAAAGGAGTGACGTGAAATGCTCACTCAGATTGGTATAAATGCAAAAAAAGCAGAGCGTGTGCTTATGACGGCTCCTCGTGAGCTTCGTGACAGGGCTCTTAAGGAGATTGCCGCTTCGCTCAGACGAGAGGCTGACTTCATTATTACTGAAAATGCAGAGGATATTTTTGCGGCAAAGGCAAACGGGATGAGTGAGTCAATGCTCGACAGACTTTCTCTTGACAAAGGCAGAATCGAGGACATTGCGACAGCTGCCGAAAATATCGTCAGCCTTCCCGACCCCCTCGGCAGAGTACTTTCAGGCGAAGTAAGACCCAACGGTATGAAAATCGAAAAGGTTACCGTGCCTATTGGTGTAATTGCCATAATTTTTGAGGCAAGACCCAATGTCACTGTCGATGCGGCAGCTCTTTGCCTCAAGTCAGGCAACACAGTAATTCTCCGCGGAGGAAAAGAGGCCATAAATTCAAACAAGGCGATGGTACGTGTTATGAGAGAGGCTCTTGCAAGAGTCGGTCTTCCTGCAGACTGTATCCAGCTTGTTGAGGATACTACCAGAGATTCTGCAACTGCTCTGATGAAAATGAATTCCTATGTTGACGTACTTATTCCCAGAGGAGGTGCGGGGCTTATCCGTGCCTGCGTTGAAAATTCAACCGTACCCGTTATTGAAACAGGCACAGGCAACTGCCATATTTATGTTGATAAGGATGCAGATCTCAAAAAGGCTGTCAGCATCGTATATAATGCAAAAACCTCCAGACCCTCGGTTTGTAACGCCTGCGAAAGTCTGGTGATTCACGAAGAAATTGCCGAAAAGGCACTTCCTCTTATCAAAAAGGCTCTTGATGAAAAATCGGTGACTGTTCACGGTGACGAAAGATGCGCTTCAATTATTACCGATGTTGTTCCTGCAACCTATGAGGATTATGCCAAAGAGTATCTCGGTTATGAAATCAGCGTAAAGGTCGTATCTGATATTGAAAGTGCAGTAGAGCATATTATGGAGTTTTCATCAGGTCACAGTGAGTGTATCATTACTGAAAACTACACTGCTGCAAACTATTTTACTTCAAGTGTTGACGCTGCCGCAGTTTATGTCAATGCTTCAACAAGGTTTACCGACGGAGGAGAATTCGGTTTCGGCGCTGAGATAGGAATCTCCACACAGAAGCTTCATGCAAGAGGACCTCTCGGTCTGCCGGAGCTTACAACGGTAAAATATGTCATTACAGGTGACGGACAAGTAAGATAAATACTTTTTTAATATCCTTAAAAGTCAAAATCACTTGACATTTACCTTATTTTGGAGTATATTTAAAATAACAATAGGGTTATTATAGGATAACTCTGTTTATGCTTATTTGAATGAGGCTCATGCCATATTTAAGGAGGTAAAATAATGAAAAAGACAATGAAAAGATACTTGTCACTTTTACTTGCAGCTATCATGCTTGTAACAACATTCAGCTTTGCTGCATCTGCAGCAAATGTCTGCACAAGCCATCAGACTGCAGTAGGTAATCCCGATTACTGCAAGGTAGTGAATCCCACCTGTACAACAGAGGGATATACAATTTATTACTGCATCAACTGCGGTCAGGAAGTAAGCCGCGGTGACCCGAAGAGTGCTCTGGGTCATAAGTTCAATGCAGGCGAATTTGTACCTGTTGACGGTGGAAACAGCTATAGAAAGCAGTATACATGTCTTCGTGAATATACACAGGACGGTCAAGTAGTAAGCTGCCCTGTAAAGGAATATGAAACCGACGGCGGTAAGGAAGTGGTTTATTACCTTGTTGAATTCATCAACAACAAGGTCACTGCCGGCTATAACGAGGATATCGATTACACAGAGGTAGCAGATACCTTTACAGAGAAAACTCTCTTTACTACATATGTAAGAGCAGGCGAAGAGGCTATTTATGCTGAATCAACTCCCTTCCGTGAGAAGACTCTTGAATTTGCAAGATATCTTTTCATTGGCTGGACAGAGGATGCAGACCTTGCAGACGCTACAATGGAAGATAATCTGGGTGATGAGGACTGCCGCGCAGACCTTGTAATTACAAAGAATACAAAGCTTTACCCTGTTTTCGAAGGACTTACCAAGGACGAAAACGGACCTATTATGCACAGAGTACAGTTCTTTGAGTTTTCTGCAAACAATGCAGTTTCTCCCGTAACCAATCCTCAGTATGTATTACACGGCGATTCACCGAAGTTCAGTGATCCCGCAGGTGTTCTTTATAATCCTCCTGCAAAGGAAGAGGATGTTGTAAATACATATAAGTTTGAAGGCTGGTCAACAAAGGCATATATGCCCTACAGCAAGACTCTTATCAAGAATGAAGATATCGAATCAACACCTGTTTACGGAGATGTGAATTTCTATCCCGTATACAGTGCTCAGCCCAAGGAATACACCGTTGAATTCTATGATGATGTTTTATTTGCCGGCAAGAGAAACCTCCTTAAATACACAGTTGACGGCAAAAAATACGATGCAGTATTTGACGGCATCAACCTTGAAACAAATCTTCTCGCAAAAGAAGGAATTGCTCTTCTCAACAACGATGCTGCAGCTCTTGCAAAGCCTGCCGACGATGATTACATCTACGTATGGACAGGTAAGTGGGCTATACTTAATGAAAACGGTACTATAGGCAGAACTGTAAGCCTTACAAGTCTCGGTATTTATGATAATGAGTTCACAGTAAACGATGAAGGAAAGAGAGTTATCAAGCTTGTTCCTGTTTACGAAAGAAGAAGACAGCTTTACGCAGTTGATATTGAAATGCTTGTTCCTTCTGGTGAGGATCGTGACTACTATCGTGGCGGTGCTGATGTTCACGTTGTAGCAAATAACGGACAGCTTGTAGCTTCCGGTACAACCGATGCAGACGGTATCTTCAGATGCTATCTTTACAACCAAACACCCTTCACAGTTACGGTCGCAACAAGTGATGACAAGTATCTCGGTACAGGTACAATAAGCATACTTGAAAAAGCTTACGACGGCAACCAGGATATCGAAGCTCAGCTTAACCGTTGCGCAGTTCAAATGGAGCTTAACCCTGAGTATGAAACTCACTGCAGATGTCTTCATCACAATCCGTTTTTCCAGCCGATTTGGGTAAGATTACTCAATATACTTTACAATATCTTCAACTTCAAGTATGTTTGCTGCTACGATATGTATTCAACAATCGGTCCGTTACTTGAGTACACTCCCTGATTTTGTAAAACTTAATTAAAATGTAAATATTTACAAGCGGTGTAGTCTGACTATGCCGCTTTTTTTGTGCAGATCCGACAGCGTGAATCTTAACAGCAATTTTGTCCAATTTTTAATTTTTTTAAATTTTGTGACAAATATAGTTTTTATGTATTGACTGTTGATGTTTAAATATAGTAAAATTATAATGTAAAAGCATAGCTTATACAAAAAAAGATGGAGGAAAGGAATTATGAAAACTTTCAAAAAAATGCTTTGCATAGTGCTTAGTATTATGATGGCTTTCAGCTGCATTTCGGTTGCCGCTTCTGCAGAAGGAACAGAAACCGTAAAGTCATCCTTTAAGTACTATTCATCAAAGTCAGACACTTACAACGCTGAGGCAACGCTTGATAAGGTCGATGAGGTTCTCGCAGGTCTTAATGGCGGCAAGGGAATTTACTTCGAGCTTGTTGAGGGGATTTCTGTTGACCTCAGATCAGTTACTGCGCTTTGCGGTACACTTGACCTTCTCAGAAGATTTCTTGTGGTTGATAACATTTTCGATGTTACCACTACCGCACTTATCAAGGCTGCGCTCGGTCAGCTCGGTGATGACATCAACCTTAAAAACTGGACTACAGGTATGTCGCGTACAGGTGACGATGTCAAGATTCTCAGAAATCTTATTACCTTCCTCAGCGACAACAGTAAGGTAGTCAGCGGTATTATCAAGGGCAACTATGATATGGGCGTTGTAAATAATTTCGTTAATCTCAACGACATTTTAGGTGCTGATGGTGTAAGCGGTCTTGTAAAGGAACTTCTTATAGGTATTGTTTACAAGGACGGTACTCCCGAGTTCACAAATGCTTATAACACCTATAAGAACAATATCGATGAATTTATTTACGGTCCGCTTCTTTCAAAGTTCACAGATAAGTACCTTCCCGGCTTTACAATGAATGCAGATTCAACTGTTGAAGATCTTATCTGTCTTGCTGCTGACATTTCAATTGACAAATACCTTATTGATGTTGTAAAGAAGCTTGATGTAGACCTTGCCGGCTCTGATATAGCTGCATTAAAGGCTCTTTCAGGTGTTGTTAATCTTAAAGGAAGCACATATAATCTCGACGGACTCAGGCTCGATTTATCAAAGCCTTTGCTTGATCAGCTTAACGGTGTTCTCGGCACTGTTGCAAAGCAGATGGTTCCCGGATTTACAGGCTGGATTGAAGGCGGATATGAAAATATCGGCACAAACCTCGAAAACACTCTGAAGTATGTAGGAATCCGGTCAGGTCTTATTCCTGATGCAGACGATATGAGCGCCGAGGAAATCGCAGTAGCAGTTGCAAAAATTCTGTTTACAAACTCTGATTTCGGTGCATACGATGACGGACTTGCAGAATGTGACAGCCTTGAAGAAATGGCAACACGCGTTCTTATCAATACTTCATATGAGCTCGGTACAGGCGTTGTTTACGACGATACTGTAAGCTATCTTGAGGTTGCAGGCGATCTCTTTGCTTTCTGGGCATACGATTACTTCGAAATCAAGGATCTCAGCGGTAAGGCATATCTTCCCGGTGGCGGTAAGGATATATTTGAAGTAGCAAGCTTCTATCTGAATTACTTCCTTTTCGATAAGGGCGGTGCATCTGTAATGGGTCTTTCCGTTTCAAAGGGTGATTCAGTATTCACAAAGATTGACAAGATACTCGACTATTTCGGCGAGACAAAGACAAAGGGCGTTTCATTTGACAGTGAGGAGTTCCTTTTAGGCTCAGACGACAGTAAGGGACTTCTTGAAGCAATCTTCTCTTATGATATGGACAGCATTCTCGGTCTTACAGTTGTAGCGGCACTTAACGCTGCAGGTGACCTTTCAGCAGTTGAGTTCCTTTATAAGGCTATGCAGTATTTCTGCAACAACTGGGCAGGCAAGACTGTTTTACCTGAATACGGTGAAAAGGCTTTCACAACTGCTCTGAGCAATGCAAATATCGGTAATACGGTTTCTGCAGTGCTCACAACACTCAACAGCAGAAACAATGCAGTTATTACGCTTGTTACCTTTACTGCTGCACTTATACTCAAGGGTGAGGATCTGGTTTATACTGTAAACGAAGCAAGTGTCAACGATTGCGTTGCAACAGGAACAGTAGTTTACCCTGACGGTACAGTCAAGGTTGACGGTAATGCTCTTACTTATGGTAAGGACTTCATTATTTCTACAAAGAGCGACCTTCCCGGTGAGACAAATGCAGTTATTAAATTTATTGGTATGTACAGCGGTTCCGTTGAAAGAAATGTTAACATTGCACTTGCACCCGTAAGCGCAGTTAATTTCATGAGTGATGTTTCAACTGTAAAGCTTGTATGGGGCAAGGTTCCCTGCGCCGACGGATATAACATTTATCTTCTCAGAAACGGAAACTATGAAAAGCTCAATGCTGAGCTTATTACAGGTACAGAGTTATATATCAATAATCTCGCTTTTGCAACTGAATACAGTATAAAGGTTGAAGCAGTAAGAAACGGCTACGGTGCTTCCGAAGCAAAAGAGGTTAAGGTAGCAACCACTCCTGCAAAGGTTGATGTAAAGACAGTCAAGTATCTTACCGATGCATCACGTGCCAGATTTGTATGGACTGCAGTTCCCGGTGCAACTCACTATAAGCTTGAAAAATATATTGCAGGCAAGAATAAGTGGGAGCAGGCTCTCATCACTGATAAGACCGATGTTATTATTTCAGGTCTTGAGAGTTACACTCAGTATTCATTCAGAATCAGCGCACTCAAAAAGACAAGTGACGGCACTTATGCAGCTGCGGCTCCCGTTTCTGTAACTGTAAAGACAACTATCGGTGCAGTTACAGATACAAGCGTTTCCTACACATCCAACTCGATTACAATCAAGTGGGCAGCAGTTAAGAACGCACAGGCTTATGAAGTACTTCAGTATGTTGGCGGAAAATGGAAGTCAATCGCAGCAGTAACCGGTACATCCTATAAGGCAACAGGTCTTAAGACTGCTACAAAGTATCATTATGCAGTGCGTGCAGCAGTTAAGGAAAACGGCAAGTGGATTAAGGGTGGCCACAAGATTATAAGCCAGTATACAGGTCTTGCAAAGCCCACAACCTTCAAGGTAATGGGAACAAATGCAACAGCAGCAAAAATTGCATGGACAAAGGTTGCAAATGCAAAGGGTTACGAAGTATTCCAGTACAAAAACAGTAAGTGGGTGAGCCTCGGCATAACCAAAAACACTTCAGTTACAATAAACGGTCTTCCTTCAGGTACAAACTCATACTTTAAGGTAAGAGCAGTTACAACTGTTGACGGTAAGTATCATTACGGTGATGTTGCAGGTCATGTTACTGCACTTACGCTTCCTGCAAAGGCAACCGGTCTTAAGACAACACAGAGGAAACAGACTTCTATTACTCTTACATGGAATAAGCTTACGGGTGTAAGCGGATACCAGATTTTCCGTCTGCATAACGGTAAGTGGGTAAGCCTTGGTATGACAACGGGTCTTAAGTGGACCGACACCAAGTCCCTCACTAAGGGTACAAATTACCAGTACAGAGTAAGAGGCGTACAGAAGATTGGCTCAAAGTATTATTACGGTGCAGCTTCAGACATCCTCAAGACAAGCACACCTCTTATGAATATTACTCTCACCTGAGATAATAGCTGACAAAAAAACAACCCTGTCCGTTATATGGACAGGGTTTCAGACTGTCGATAAAGTCACAAGAACAACAATGCACAGAAACACTTAAAGAACGTCGATAAAAAATTAAAAGAAAAACTACAAAGAAAAATGGTCAGGACATCGAATCCCGACCATTTTTGCATTGTTTTGCCATTTTTTCGCCCTCTCGGAGTACCACTGTACGCCTTCGGGGCGAAGAAAAAGGCATCTTGCACCTTTCTCAACAGTCCGACAGCTTGTCGAAAATACTTTTCGACAAGCTGCAACCCTGTCCGTTATATGGACAGGGTTTGCTTTTTGATTCTTGACTAAGAAAGTTACTGATGATACAACTGAAAAAGTCTTTAACGATGTTATAATGAGCAACATGGGGATGCTTTTAACCTTTCGGCGCAGCTTTTATATTATTTTTTCAAGCAAAAAAAAGAAGCCGCTTTTGCGACTTCTTTTTGTAAGTTTTATGCGTTGGCTGCGGGGACTGTGGTGGGCTCTGTTACGGGCAATGTAGGTTCTGTAGGCTCTGTAGGCTCGATAGGCTTTGTGCTGTTGATTGCATCAAAGAAGCCGAAGAATTTTTCAATGAGCTTGAGAAGAGCCTGAACACCTGCAATTGCACTGCGGATAAAACGGGGATAATTATCTGTCTTTTCTTCCCATACAGCTTCAAGTGTAATTTTTCCGTCAACAAGGATTACGTCACCGGGGTAGTAAAGCTTACCTGTTTCTCTGTCTTTCCAGCAGACCCAGACGTGGTCAACAGCAATGGGAGTGTCGCTTGTAACCGTAACCTCTGTGGGGACTTCAAATCTGATGTTGGGTGCGGGCTCATAGAGAACGGTGATTGTAGCAAGGGTACCTGATGAATAGTGGATGCCGTAGGAAAGGGTATCTGCTTCATCTTTTTCCTGAGTAACACCGAACTGATCTTCAATGATGTCACCGAAAATATCCTCACTTAAAGCTCCGACTGAAAGTGTGCAGGTCGAAAATGCACAGATAAGTGCGAGAATGATTGCTAAGAATTTTTTCATAGTTTAAACCTCCTTAAAAGTTTCTGTTATTATTATATATCAAGTTAAGATGAGTAATATTTACAAAAAAGAAATATAAGCAAAAAATATTAAAATCTTTTACATTAAATCCATTTTACGAAAAATTGCAAAAACTATTTACTTTTCATTAAAAAAAATATACTATATAATAAGATTCGCAAAGGAGGCAATGTTATGCAAAACGAAGAAGCGGTAATCCGCAGAATGACTGCCGGCGATGTTGCCTTCGTTGCAAAAATTGAAGAAGAATGCTTTTCGTCTCCATGGACAAGTGATAGCCTCATTTCCGAAACAGTAAATCCTCAGGCGAAATTTTATGTCCTTGAAGAAGAGGGAACAGTGGTTGCTTATATGGGAATGCATATTGTTCTTGATGAATGTTACATTGCTAATGTTGCTGTAAGCTCCGATTCAAGACGCAGAGGTTTTGCCGAAAGGCTTGTCCGTAATGCGCTTGAGGTTGCAATTGAGCAAAAATGTGCATTCATCACTCTTGAGGTGAGAAAAAGTAATGAAGGGGCAATTTCTCTTTACCGTAAATGCGGTTTTGAGACTGTCGGTGAAAGAAAGAATTTCTATTCGAAGCCGACAGAAAATGCTCTTATAATGACAAAATATTTAAGGTGAACAGATATGAAAATTTTAGCTATTGAATCTTCCTGTGACGAAACAGCTGCGGCTGTAGTTGAGGACGGCAGAAGAGTAATTTCAAATGTTATTGCCTCTCAGGTACAGGAGCATAAGATATACGGTGGCGTAGTGCCGGAAATAGCATCCCGACGTCATGCGGAAGCAATCTCCTCTGTAGTAAGCAAGGCGCTTTCCGATGCTGATATGACCCTTGAGGAGGTTGATGCCATTGCTGTTACTTATGCACCGGGTCTTATCGGTGCACTGCTTGTAGGTGTAAATTATGCAAAGGGTCTTTCTTATGCTTCGGGTAAGCCTCTTGTGCCTGTACATCATCTCAGAAGTCACATTGCGGCATCCTACATAACTCACAGTGACCTTAAGCCACCCTTCTTTTGCCTTGTAGTAAGCGGTGGCAACACAATGATGGTCAAGGTTAAGGATTACACTGATTTTGAAATAATCGGCAGAACCAGAGACGACGCTGCAGGCGAAGCTCTTGATAAAGCGGCACGTGCTATGGGAATTCCGTATCCCGGTGGTTTGAATCTTGATCGTATAGCAAAGGACGGCAAAGATGACTCATATAAGTTTCCTGTACCAAAGGTGGAGGGATGCCCATATGATTTCAGCTTTTCCGGGCTTAAGACAAGCGTGATAAACACCATTCACAACACAAAGCAAAAGGGTGAGGAGGTTAATGTTCAGGATCTCGGTGCCTCATTTATGAGGGCAGTTACAGGCTGCCTTTGCAGAAACACGGAGAAGGCAATGCTCGATAACGATCAAACAACACTTGTGCTGGCAGGTGGTGTTTCAGCTAACTCTGTGCTCAGAAGAGAAGTTGAAGTTCTTTGCAAAAAGCATGGTTGGAAGCTATACCTGCCGGAGCTTTCACTTTGTGGTGATAACGCGGCAATGGTCGGCTCCCAGGGGTATTATGAATATCTTGCCGGAAGCAGAGCCGGGCTTGAGTTGAATGCTTTTGCAGGGATGGAAATTGATAAATGAATCTTTTTTATACAAGAATCAGGACACGTAATTTGTTGTCCTGATTCTTGCTTTTAAGGGTAGAGAAGGGGAGCGCGGTGAAACGGCAACGCCTGCGGCGTTGCCGCTAAAGAGCCCCCTCACTTTCCTTTTTAAAATCGTCGCAGTTTAAAGCTTTGCTTTGCAGACATAAAAAGCGAAGTTTTCGGGGCTCTTTGATAAGCCGCTTTCAGAGAAAGCGGCTTATTTCACCGCGCGTAATACCGGAGTTTTTTGTTGATTCCGAATTAATAGTAACGCCCCACGGCTAAGCCGTGGGGCGTTAAAAATAAAAGGTGCTTCGACGAAACGAAGCACCCTGAGTTTTTGTATCTGATTTTACCAACCGAAGAAGTCAAAGAAATCTTCAAAGTCGCCGTAGTTGTTTTGCGAGGGAAGAGTTGCCTGCTGGGTTGTTGTGGTGATTGAACCCTTGTCTTCAACAAGCTGAACGGTAACATCAAAGGTTGAAGTTTCGTAGCTTCTGTCCTGTACTCTGCAAAGAGTGAGTGTGAGTGTGTCGCCGACAGCACCTGTATCAATAAGGTCAAGAAGCACATCAGAGGAATCCATTTCCTTGCCGTTTACTGCGATGATAAGATCGCCTACCTGTGCCTGAGTGTTGGAAAGAGCACTGCCTTCGGGAATTTCAGCGATGATAATTGACTCTCTTGGAAGACCCTTGATCGAAACAATAAGTGAGTAGAGCTGATAATCGCTTACGGATGCATACTTAATACCGAGCTCGGGTCTGTTGGGTACATAACCGTGCTGAATAAGTGCATCAACAACAGATGTAAAAATTGCAGACGGAACGGCAAAGCCCATGCCTTCGTAATCAGTTCTGGCAATTTTTGATGAGTTGATACCGATTACCTGGCCTGCAGTGTTTACGAGAGCACCGCCCGAGTTGCCGGGGTTGATGGCGGCGTTGTGCTGAATGCAGGTCATTGTGTAGGTTGCATTGATTGAACGGTCAATAGCGGCAACAATGCCGTTTGTGATTGAACCGAAGTATTCGCTGCCGCCGGGATTACCGATTGCGTAGATTGGCTCACCTATTTTAAGTGTTGCTGAATCACCGATTTCAGCAAGGGGAAGTCCTGTCGTGTTAACCTTAAGCACGCCGATGTCTGTTCTTTCGTCAAGGGCGACGATTTCTGCTTCATGAACACTTCCGTCAAGAAGAAGGATAACAAATTCACAACCGGGCTCATTGATAACGTGCGCGCATGTGATTACGTAAGTGCAGTTTTTTGAAGCATCCTCACTCATGAGAACACCTGAGCCTTCGCCGGCGAGCTCGCCTTGCTGATATGCAAGGACACCGACAACGCTGGGTCTTACCTTTTCTGCAACCCAGATTGAGTTGATGTTCTGGTCATAGTTCTGTGTGGTGCTGACGACAGTGCCGTTGGTGCTTGCTGCAGAGGTGGGAGGCACTTCATAGCCGGGATAACCGGATGTAGTTTCCGCTACAGGTCCGGTTGCATCGTTAGTCGGGATGTTGTTCTCTCTGCCAAAGAAGCTTGAAATAATAGCAATAAGTCCGACAAAAACGCAGATACCGATTATAACGAACAGCGCAATTTTACCGCCTTTGTTGTTTTTAGGCTGGGGAGGCTGATAGGGTGAATAGTTATAGCCCGGTGCTCCGTTGGGATTGTAGCCATTATTGAAATTGTTATAGTTCTGATTAATCGGCTGGTTATAGGATGGATTAACCTGATTGGGAGAAGAGGCTGAAGCGGCCTGATTGTAGCCGACTGAGGAATAGTTGTTGAATGAATCTGCTGCCGGTGTTTTAGGCGCATAAGGGTTAAAGGTTTCTTCAGCAGGGGTGTTTTCCTGCACTACGGGCTGATTGTCGTAAGAGGAATATTCTTCTGCAGAAGTCTCGGAGTAAACAGGCAGAGAATCTTCTGTATCTGAAGAAGGATTTTCCGCTACATCGGCAGAGAGGGCATCTACAACTGCTTGTGAGTTTTCTGCTTCGGTAGAAGCGGGCTCTTCAGTAGGGAAAGCGTCTTGCGAAGAAAAGCTTACTTCGGGTTCAGCTTCCACATGTGCCGGTGCTTCGGGTACTTCATATTTTTCTCCGTTATCAAAAAGAGGTTTATTATTCTCGTTCATCGTAACATCTCCTTATAAGAAATTATTGTTAAATATACAACGGGTTGTTAAAAATTAGCTTAAATTAATTTTGCTGATGGGGAAGGGAGAATCTGAATTCAGTGTATTCGCCAAGCTTGCTGTCGGCGGTGATTTCACCGTCGTGCATATTAACTATGGTTTTGACAATGTAAAGTCCGAGCCCTACACCCTTTGTATCATAGCTTCGTGATTTGTCAACCTTGTAAAAGCGTTCGAAAATTCTTGCAAGTTCGTCAGGGGAAATTCCCTGGCCGGTATTTCTTATAGTTACAGTTGTTTTTTCTTCGCTATTTTTTGCTGAAATACTTATTGTGCCGGAAGGGGGGCTAAATTTGATGGCGTTGTCAAGCAGATTATAAAGCACCTGCTGAATAAGATCTCTGTCTGCAAGGGCAAATATTGCCCCCATATCTTCAAAGCCCTCTATGGTAATATTTTTTTCGTCGATTCTCTTTTCAAATGAGAGGAGCGTTTCAAAAATCTGTTTTCCTATATCGTATTTGTTGAGGTTTATGGAAATTTCTCCGGCTTCAATTTTTGAAAGGTTGAGCATTGAAACTACCATACGGGAAAGTCTCTGTACCTCACTTGAAACGATGCGAAGGTATTTCTTTTCGTCCTCAGGAGGGATAGTACCGTCAAGAATGCCGTCAATAAAACCTGAAATCGATGTCATCGGAGTTTTGAGCTCGTGGGAAACATTTGCAACGAAGCTTTTACGGCTGTCATCTTCAATGGCAAGTTCATCAGCCATTTTGTTAAGTGCTGAAGCGAACTTAGAGAAGTCCCTGTCCTTGTAGTTGACGTTTACACGGTGTGAAAAGTCGCCCTTTGCGATATAGCTTGTAACCTCTTCCATTTCCCCGAGGGGCTCAGTGATACTTTTGGTGATGAAGTAAATTGCAAGGAAGATAACAAGAAGTGCAAGGAACAAAATGGCAAAAATTGCCGTCATAATGCTCGAAATGTAGGGAAGAAGACCTGTAATGGCGTCCTCTACGGCGAAAACGGCTGCCACGGGATTACCGTTTACCTTTATGGGTACTGCAACAAGAAAACGGCCTTCACCGAATTCGTCAAGAGTGGCATAATCGGAGAATCCGCCGTCAAGGGCGCTTTCCATGTGAGATTTCGAAATTTTGAGGTTGCTGTGTCTCTCACAGACATCTGCTCCTTCGGCAGCACAGAGAATGATATTGCCCTCCGGGTCTGATATAAAATAGTCAGATTTTGTGGCACTGTTCATAATGCTAAGAGTGCTTTTTAGAAGGCCCTCATCACTTACCTTTGAGTCTTCGGTAGCGGAGCTGTAAACAGATGCAATGCTACGTGCGTTTTCTGTGAGAGTATCAACCTTGTCTGTCCACCACTGACCTGCAATAAAAATCATCATAAGAAATCCGAAGAAGAGCAGGGCAAGTGAAATTGTAAGCGCCATTGATTTGAAGTATCGGCGCAGAAGAGTACTTTTACGTTTTTTCAGTTTTTTCAATCCGATTCCCTCCGTGTGCTGGTGTTTCTGATGCCTTTTACCAAAATTAGCAGGAACAACCCTTACGGGCGTTCCTGCATCAGAGCTGAGTTTTATCAGTCTTTGGTTTCAAATTTGTAGCCTACACCCCAAACAGTGCGAAGCTCCCATTTGTCAGAAACGCCTTCAAGCTTTTCGCGAAGACGTTTTACATGAACGTCAACGGTTCTGCTGTCGCCGTAATAGTCGTAGCCCCATACCTCGTCAAGAAGCTGGTCTCTTGTGAAAACTCTGTTGGGACTTTTTGCAAGATGGAAAATAAGCTCCATTTCTTTGGGAGGTGTATCAATCTGTACGCCTGCAACCTTGAGCTCATAGTTTGTAAGGTTAATGGAAAGCTTGTCGTAGTGCACTTCTTTGATTTCCTCTGCAGTGTAGGAAGCACTGCGACGGAGAACTGCCTTGATTCGTGCTACGATTTCTTTGGTATCAAAGGGTTTTACAACGTAGTCGTCAGCACCGAGCTCAAGACCGAGCACGCGGTCAAAAACCTCACCCTTTGCAGTAAGCATAATGATGGGTACATCGGAGAATTTTCTGATTTCTCTGCACACCTGCCAGCCGTCAAGCTTGGGAAGCATAATGTCGAGAAGCACCAGTGAAGGACTTTCCTCCTGGAAAGCGGTAACTGCACTTGCACCGTCGTTTACGATAACGACGTTATAGCCTTCTTTTGTAAGATAAAGTCTCAGAAGCTCGCAGATATTAAGGTCATCATCGACAACAAGAATTTTTTCTGTGTTCATGGTGGTAACTCCTTTTTTGTTTTATGTTTATAGTTTAGGTCGCTTAGCTTAAAATTACTTTATTTTTCAGAAATATTTTAATGGTGCTGTTACATTCTTTCCGGGGAATTAACCTTGAGCATATTGAGAATGCTCTTGAGGGTGTCTCTTGTGCAGATACAAAGGAAGAGACGTGCCTGCATTAGGCTCTCGTCTTCGACACCTACGCGGCAGTTGTTGTAGAATTTATGGAAGCAGGTTGCAAGGTCAACAGCATAGTGTGTGACCTTTGCAGGGTCATAATTCTTTGCTGCGGAGACGATTACATCGCCGAGAGTTGAAAGGAAGCGGATAAGCTCTCTTTCTTCGGGGCAGGAGAGAAGCATAAGCTCCTGTGCGGTGCAGGCTCTTGCCTTTTTACCCTCTGCTTCAAGCTTTGCGAGAATACTGCAGATTCTTGCGTGAGCATACTGGCAGTAATAAACGGGATTCTGTGAGGTCTGCTCAACTGCAAGGTCAAGGTCGAAGTCCATAAGTGAGCCGGGCTCTCTCATATTGAAAAGGAATCTTACTGCGTCGATGGGTACTTCGTTGAGAAGGTCGACAAGGGTGATTGCCTTGCCCGTACGCTTACTCATTCTTACGACCTCTCCATCACGTACAAGACGTACAAACTGCATAAGAAGAATATCAAGTCTGTCGGGGTCAATTCCCACTGCCTTCATGGCACCCTTCATTCTTGCAACGTGGCCGTGGTGGTCAGCACCCCAGACGTCGATTGCCTTGTCAAAACCTCTTTTTTCAAGCTTGTTTCTGTGATAGGCAATATCTGCTGCAAAATATGTGGGATTTCCGTTTGCTCTTATGAGAACATCGTCTTTAAGCTCGAGCTTGTCGATGTATTCCTGAGTTTTGCCCTGAGCTAAGAGCATCTCGGTCTGAATCTCTTTGTTCTTATACCAGAGAGCGCCGTCCTTTTCGTAGGTGTAGCCGCCCTTGGTGAGAATGTCTATTGTTTCCTGAAGCTCACCGCCGTTGTGGAGTGTAAGCTCACTGAACCAGAGGTCATAGTCGATGCGGTACTTCTCCATAGCCTTTTTCATGTTTTCAAGGTTGAGAGGAAGTGCGAATTCTGCAAGAGCCTTTCTTCTTTCTGCTTCGCTTTTTGCCATGAAGCTGTCACCGTGGATTTCCTTGAACTGTGTAGCTCTTTCCACAATGTCCTCACCGTGATAGCTATCCTCGGGAAGCTCGATTTTTTCACCGCAGAGCTGACGGTATCTTATATCAAGAGAGAGTGAGAATTTGTCGATCTGATTGCCGGCATCGTTTACATAGAACTCTCTTTTTACATCATATCCGGCATAATCGAGTACTGCTGCAAGGCAGTCACCTAAAGCACCGCCTCTTGCATTACCCATATGCATAGGACCGGTCGGGTTTGCGGAAACGAACTCAACATTAATGCTCTTACCTTTACCGTAGTCACTTCTGCCGTAGTTTTCTCCGTCCTCACCGATTTCAAAGAGTATATCTGCATAGTAGGAGTCGGAAAGGAAGAAGTTGATAAATCCGGGACCGGCGATTTCTATTTTTTCAAAATAGGTGCCTTCGATGCTTGCGTTATTAACGATGATTTCTGCAATCTTTCTCGGTGCAAGGCGGAAAGCTCTTGCATTTACCATTGCAGCGTTTGTCGAATAGTCGCCGTTGTTTCTGTCAGCGGGGACTTCAACATAATATGCCGCACTTTCGGTATCGGGAAGAAGAGAAGCCTTCTGTGCTTTTTCAATTGCTGCGGCAACAAGGCTTCTTATCTGATTTTGTGCTTTGTCTGTTGTTCTTGACATTTTTTTCAAATCCTCTCTGTGGGTCTTTTACTTTTTTGGCTTTAATGTAAAGTCGAAAACAATTTCCCCAAGGGGATTGTTCTCAATGTCGGTAGCATATCTGAAGTGAAGAGTGCCTCCTTTTTCGTCCATGTCCGAATCAATCTCAAGAGCCGTGATGCCCATAGAGAATGTACCGAAGGGGGTGTTGTGACAGGAAATGTGACGTCTGCCCTTTTCAAGTATGAGGTGTGTTGTCATTTCGTCACCGAAGCGGACAACCGTTATTTTTTCCCCGTTTTCACATCTGAGCTCGGTTTTGCTTTCGCCGTTTTCATTGTTCTGCTCGGTGTAAATAATGGTGTAATCGTCTTTGTTTCCGTTGAAAGAGGCGTGGGTGATAATCTGGAGATTTTCCTCTTCTCCTTCTATTTTTTGCTTTGTGTCAATGTTTACAATATAGTCCAACTGCATAGCGGATCTCCGTTGATGATTATTTTTTAAACATACATTATATATAATATCACAACAATCAGAAAAAATCAATTTTTTTGTTCATATTTTTTAAGTTCTTGACTATTCATAATCAAGAATATATAATAAAACGTATAACAAGCAGAAAAGGGAGAAAAAAGATATGTTTTTATGCTATAAAGAGCCTGCTCACATGAGTTATCTCGGCTGGGAAAATCAGGCGCTGCCCTTGGGTAACGGTAAAATCGGCGCAAAGGTCTTCGGCGGCAAGGCCTGTGAGCTTATACATTTCAATGAAAAGACTCTCTGGTCGGGTGGAGGCGATGTTGAGGGCTTCTGCGGCGGCATAAAAAACGGTGACAGAGGTGAGGCACTCGGTGAGATTCAGGCTTTGCTTGACAAGGGTGACACCGCTGCTGCCACAGACAAAATGAAAAAGCTTGAGGGTGATATGACAGGTTTCGGCGCATATCAGAGCTTTATGAATCTCTACATTCAGCTTTTCCACGGCGAGGAAACTGAAAAGTATCTGCGTGACCTTGACCTTGATACGGCTTCGGCAATGGTATCTTATCAGAAGGACAAGGTTGTTTACACCCGTCACTATTTTGTTTCTTATCCCGACAACGTTTTTGCGGGAAAGATTGACTGCGAAAACAAGCTTAAGGGTGACGAGGAGCAGGTGCCTGAGGATGCAGTGCTTACCGCAGAGGTATATGTTGTTCCCGAACAGTCGGAGGCAACTGTTGTCGCTGAGGGCAACACAATAAAAATAAGCGGTACTGTTTCGGCAAACACAGGCGTTGATGCACCTGCGGGTAAGGATAAAAACTCCATGAAATACGGCGCTACAGTGAGCTTTTATCACGAAGGTGGCGAGATTTCTGCAAAGGACGGCAGAATAATACTCAAGGATGTAAAAAGCTTTACCTTTATAGCATCACTTGCAACGGATTATATTAACAGTTTTCCTGTTTTTTCTGACGGCAGCGACCCGCTTGAAAAAGCATCGGCTGCAGTTGAAAGGGTAAAGGACAAGAGCTTTTCTGAGCTTTATAAAACACATATTGCAGATTACAAGTCACTTTATAACAGAGTGAAGTTTAACCTCGGCGAGCAGGACGACTCAATTCTGCCTACCGATTATATGCTAAAGCGTTTTGAGAAGACGGGCGAATTCAGACGCAACCTTATCACGCTGCTTTTTCAGTACGGAAGATACCTGCTTATTGCTTCCTCACGTGACGGCTCCCTTCCTGCAAATCTTCAGGGAATATGGAATGCGAAAAACGACCCGCCCTGGTGCTGCGATTATCATTTCAACGTAAATGTGCAGATGAATTACTGGCCTGCCTACGTAGCAAACCTTGCGGAAACTGCGCTTCCGTATATAGATTTTGTAAATTCGCTTCGTAAGCCCGGCAGAATCATTGCGGCAAAATCCCTCGGTATTGGTGAATTCAACGGCGATGAGGTCAATTATGAAAAGCCTACGGGATGGATGATACATACGATGGTTACTCCTCTGGGCTTTGTAGGCCCCGGCTCGTCCTGGCGTTGGGGATGGGCTCCGACAAACGGTGCCTGGGCACTGCAGAACTGCTTTGATTATTACCTTTTCACAGGTGACATAAACAAGCTTAAAAATGATATTTATCCCGCAATGCAAGAGTGTGCTCTTATGTGGACGCAGCTTCTTCATGAGGATAAGAAAACGGGCAGACTGGTATGCTCACCGGGATATTCTCCCGAGCACGGTCCTGTTTCTCAGGGCAACACCTATGATCAGAGCATAATCTGTAATCTTTATGAGGATCTGATTATTGCTGCCGATGAGCTTGAAAAGGCGGGCTTCGGTGCTGAAGTAAACAAGGATATTGTTGAAAAAGTAAAGCAGCAGAAGCCGCTTCTCAAGCCTGTAAATATCGGCAAATGGGGACAGATAAAGGAGTGGTATGAGGAGGATTCTTTCTTTTTCAGAGGCTTCTGTAACAAGGGCGTGCAGAAAAAGCACCGCCACCTTTCTCATATGTTAACGCTTTATCCCTTCAGACAGATTGATACAACTGATGAGAAAATGAAAAAAGCTGCACTGACATCCCTTCGCGACAGGGGAATGAAGAGTACGGGTTGGGGACTTGCGGTAAGACTTCTTTCTTATGCAAGACTTCATCAGGGTAACGACTGTGAAGAAATCATCACAAATATTCTTAAAAAGGCAATTCTCAAGAATCTTTTCGGCACGCATCCGCCTTTCCAGATCGACGGAAACTTCGGATATACTGCAGGTGTGTGTGAAATGCTTCTGCAAAGTCATCTCGGCTTTATTCAGCTTCTTCCCGCGCTTCCCGTCAGCTGGAAAAACGGTGAGATAACCGGTATATGTGCAAGGGGTGGCTTTGAAGTTGATATGACCTGGGCAGACGGCAGACTCAGAAAGGGTAAGGTGAAATCACTTCTCGGAAACACCTGCTCTATAGCTTATGACGGAAAGGTTATGCTCGTTGAAGATGAAAACGGAAACGAGGTAGCCACTGCCTTTGAAAACGGTGTGACAACCTTCAGCACAGAAAAAGGTAAGGTTTACAGTATAAGCTGAAAATAATCTGTGCATTCCCGATTGGCAAATATTTATAAATTTCGGAACGGAGATCAAAGATGAAAAAAATAAGGTTAATTACAGTTGCAGTTCTTGTGCTGATGATAATTATGACTCTTACCTGTTGCGGTAAAATCCAAAGAGATGTAGTTTCTGCCGAAGCTGCGATAGCATATGTTGCCGTGCTTGAAGACATAGATTTAGACGGACGTCACGCCTATGCCGTACTGGAGGATGTTAACGGAGACGAGAAGGCAGAGCTGATTCTTGAGGTTAACAGTTCATTTGTGGATGTTTACACCTATGACGATGAAGCCGAAGAGGCAATCAAGCTTTACGGACGCACATTAGGTAAGCTTTATGAAGGATGGGCATATTACAGCAACGAAAGAAATCAGGTTATTTTTCCTTCGGCAAGCACAGGTGGGGAATCATACTATGTTGTTGAGTTTTCCGGCAATAACAGTAAGCTTGTGAAATCACTTCGCCGTATTAATTCGGATCACAGCGAAAGCGGTGTAGAGGAGTATCTCATCAACGGAAAAAATGTAGAGATACAGGACTATGAGGCAGCTTCCGAAATACTTACGGAGGGCTTCACCACCGTTGAAACAGAGGTAGAAACAATCCTTGAATCGCTGAGAACCATAGCTGAAACTTACACAACCGAGCCCGAAACAACGGAGCCGGATGTACCTGAAACAGATACTGTAGTTGAATAAAAAACAAAAGCGGCCACTCAAAAGCGGTCGCTTTGGTCTTTATTTTTTGCTCAGTATATCTGCAAGGATTCTGTCTGTATCCTTCAGATTAATCCTCTTTGAGCAGATGCTTGTTTTAAGCGTTTTTCCGTCGGAGGCTTTTAATTCGGGATCGTACTTGCCATAGCCCGAGGTAACGATTGTGCCGTCTTCGAGTACTACGTTTCCGCAGTAGCCGGTGTCAGAGTTTGCATAATAGCGGGGCGTTCTCTGATTGTCGTTGTAGATGTGGGCGATTTTAATTCTGTACTGTCCCTCACTACCGTTTTTAAGGTCGTCATAGGTGCCTACCCAGGCAACAAGTCCCTCGCTTATCCAACCGCGCGTATCCTTTCTTGTGGCATTGTCGCGGGCTTTTTCGCCTCGTTCAATTGAACGGAAGGTAATGAAAAGTCTGCCGTCGGGAGTGTATTCTGCCTTGTGACGCTCGCCGTTGAGTGCGGCAGGGGCTTCGACGGGTCTGCTCCAGGTTTTACCCTCGTCATTGGAGAAGGAGATAAGGGAGTTCATCTTCTTTGAGTTACTTCTTGTAATAAGGCAAAGCTCGTCTCCTTTGCCCATGTCCGAGCGGATAACCTCAACCTCGCACATATTTGAGGCGAGCTCTGCGGCTCTGTATGCTGAGAAGTATTTTTCGGGTTTGCTCCACTGCGGATTGCCTTCCTCGTCAAAGGTGAGGATTGTTTTGTAGTTGTAGAATTCGCTGTCGTGGAAAAGGCCCATCCACTTGTCGGTAAATTCGCCGTTTTCCTTGAGCTGCGTAAGACTCGACATAGCAACTATGGGTGTAAGATTGTAGCCGCTTTCATAGTCGTAGAAGCGCTCGAATTCTGTCCAGGTTTCGCCCTCGTCGGTTGAGACGGAGCAGTTGAAGCCGCCGGGAGTTTCCATATCGGGCCATTTGGAGTTTGCCGAAATCATAATGAGCTTGTCGGGTGTTTTTCCGTCGGTAAAGGTGAGACGGTAAACAGTGGGGGTTTCAAGGGAGCTTTCCCAGCTTTTCGGTGTGTCTGTGAGCTCATCGGTCCAGGTTTTACCTTCGTCGGTGCTTATCTTGTTCTGTACGGCTCCCTTACCGTGACCGGCAGGGTAAAAGGTGAGAATAGTGCCGTTTTTAAGCAGCACGCTGTCGGGATGAGCCATATAGTCCCTTGAGTTATCCACAACGGAAAGCTCATATAGATATTCAAGGTCGGTGCCCCTGTATTCCTCAGGCATCACACTCAGGTCAATCTCGGGTATGGTATAGTCCGAACCCGTGAAGCCGTCCGGCTTTTTTGTAAGGAAAAAACCGCCCGTGGCAATCAGGATTATACCGGTAACAATCAAAATAATACACAGTGTTCTGTTCATATCTGTTCTCCTTTTGTTTCAGCTTTTTCAATTATAACAAAGGTTACGGAGGCTGTCAACAAAGGCGTAAAAAAGTCAAAATTTACAACTAAAGTCAAGCTTTTAAGATATTCTTTGTCCTTAATGTCAAAATTACTTTTACGCATCTTTTTCGGTTGACATTTATTGCATTATTATGCTATAATCGTAAAGTAAAAATCGCCCTGTAACGGGGTAAGTTCCCTTGAAACTGACGGATAAGTGGAGTTCACCACACGGATCGGGGAAATATAATATCAGTCGACCGTCTGGGCTTCTTGCAAGGGGATTTTCGTCCTCTGTGTGAGTGTGCCTTTTTTCTTTTTTTTAGCGGAAAAGGAAGGCTTCTTACTTTTGCATCTTCACCCCTTACGGGTATGCATATTCAGTTTATCAAATAATCAATCCTGCATTTTGCATTAAGCATTCTGCATTCTTTCAAAGGAGGTTTTCAAAATGAAAAAAGTAGCAATCATTATGGGAAGCGACAGCGATTTGCCTGTTGTTTCAAAGGCTGCAGATACTCTCAGACAGTTCGGTGTACCCTTTGAGCTTCATATCTTCTCGGCTCACCGCACCCCTGAGGAAGCAAGAGATTTCTCTGTAAGGGCAAGAGAGAACGGCTTCGGCTGTATTATAGCTGCGGCCGGTATGGCAGCTCACCTTGCAGGCGCTATTGCCGCAAATACAACTCTTCCCGTTATCGGTATACCCATGAAATCAAAATATCTTGACGGTATTGACGCTCTTCTTTCAACTGTGCAGATGCCTTCCGGTATCCCTGTAGCTACAGTTGCTATTGACGGAGCTGTCAATGCCGCCTTGTTGTCTATTGAGATACTTGCCGTGAGTGACGATACTCTCGCAGAAAAGCTTATGGCAAAGAGAAAGGCTGACACAAAAGCCGTTCTCGAAAAAAATGCAAAGGCTGAAGCAGAGTTCAATTCCTGAGACGGCTGAACGCAGATGTTAAAAATGATAAAAAATTAATTTAATTATATTTTTTGGAGGTATTTAAAATGGAAAAGATTTACACAGGTAAAACAAAGGACGTATTCAAGCTTGACAACGGTAACTGCCTTCTCAAGTTCAAGGACGACTGCACAGGTAAAGACGGCGTTTTCGATCCCGGTGAAAATGCAGTAGGTCTTACAATTGAAGGCGTCGGCGACGTAAACCTTCGTATGTCAATTTATTTCTTTGAAAAAGTTAATGCAGCAGGCATCAAGACTCACTATGTAAACGCAAACCTTGACGATACAACCATGGAGGTTCTTCCCGCAAAGGTATTCGGTCACGGTCTTGAGGTTATCTGCCGTCATAAGGCTGTAGGCAGCTTCATCCGTCGTTACGGCGATTATATAGAAGAAGGCGCAGACCTTCCCGCATATGTTGAAATGACCTTCAAGAATGATGAAAAGGGCGATCCTCTTGTAATCAAGGATGCACTTGTTGCTCTTGGAGTAATGACAGACAAACAGTATGACGATATCAAGGAAATGACTCAGAAGATTACTCAGATAGTTGCTGATGATCTCAAGGAAAAGGGTCTTGTTCTTTACGATATCAAGTTTGAATTCGGCTACGATGCTGAAGGTAATGTAATGCTCATCGACGAAATCGCATCAGGCAATATGCGTGTTTACAAAGATGGCAAGTACATTGATCCTATGACACTTTCAGAGCTTTTCTTCGCATAATATAAGGAGTAAATAAATGGGCGGTTTTTTTGGCGCAACTTCTAAAAGAGATGTAGTTCTCGATGTGTTTTTCGGTGTTGACTATCATTCGCACCTGGGTACCCGCAGAGGCGGTATGGCTGCCGTGAATGAAAAAAAGGGTTTTCAGAGGGATATCCACAATATTGAGAATTCACCCTTTCGTACAAAGTTTGCGGGTGTTACCGACGAAATGAGCGGAAATGCCTGTATCGGATGCATCAGTGATGCTGATCCTCAGCCGCTTCTGATGCGTTCAAATCTCGGTACCTATGCAATTACAACCGTAGGCGTTATCAACAATGCTGATGAGCTTATAAATCAGTATCTTTCCTTCAGTGGTGGCCACTTCACCGCGATGACGGGAGGCAGAATCAACTCGACGGAGCTTGCAGCAGCACTTATAAATCAGAAAAGCAGCTTCAGTGAAGGTATCCGCTTTGCACAGGAAAAAATCGAAGGCTCGCTTTCAATTATTATCCTTAAGCAGGACGGGCACATAATTGCTGCAAGAGATCTGCTCGGAAGAACTCCGGTGCTCGTGGGCAAGGACGAGGAGGGCTTTTGTGTTTCCTTTGAATCTTTTGCTTATGAAAAGCTGGATTATGAATTTTACAAAGAGCTTGGTCCGGGTGAAATTGTTGAAATTTCTCCCGAGAAAGTAACCGTGCTCAGTGAGGCTAAAAAGAAAATGCGTATCTGCGCATTCCTCTGGACTTATTACGGTTACCCGAATTCAAAATATGAGGGCGTTAATGTTGAGGTGATGCGTACACGTAACGGCGAAATTATGGCAAGAGACGAAAAAGCCAAGGGTCTTTGCAGCGATATCGATTCCGTCAGCGGTGTTCCCGATTCGGGCACTCCTCATGCAATAGGCTACGCCAACGAAAGTGACATTCCCTTTGCAAGACCCTTCATCAAGTATACTCCTACCTGGCCGAGAAGCTTTATGCCCACAAGCCAGAAGGAAAGAAACCGTGTTGCAAAAATGAAGATGATTCCGGTTCACGAGCTTATCAAGGACAGAAGTCTTCTTTTTGTTGATGACAGTATCGTAAGAGGAACCCAGCTTCAGGGAACCGTTGAATTTCTTTACAGCCACGGAGCAAAGGAAGTACATATGAGATCAGCCTGTCCTCCTATTATGTATGGCTGTAAATATCTCAACTTCTCACGGAACACCTCAGACAGTGACCTGATTGCAAGAAGAACAATTCTTGAGCTTGAAGGTGAAGAGGGTGAGAAGCACATTGCCGAATATGCAGATGCTTCAACAGAAAGAGGAAAAAATATGCTCGACTGTATCTGTAAAAAGCTCGGCTTCGCATCTCTGGGATATCAGAGCATAGAGGGACTTCTCGAGGCAATCGGACTTCCCGAGGACTGTGTCTGCACCTATTGTTGGACCGGTAAAGAATAAAATAACACAGGAGAATATAAAATGGATCATAAAAATTCTTTTTCTGCAAGCTATGCAGCTGCAGGTGTAGATATTACCGCCGGCTACAAATCGGTGGAGCTTATGAAAAAGCACGTTGCAAGAACACGTAACGAGGGCTCGGTTGACGATGTAGGCGGCTTCGGAGGTTGCTTCGACCTCAGCTCAATCGCAGGAATGGAGCATCCCATTTCCGTTTCCGGCACCGACGGCTGCGGAACAAAGGTAAAGCTTGCAATTCTTATGGATAAGCACGATACTATCGGTATCGATGCGGTTGCTATGTGCGTAAACGACATTATCTGTGTCGGTGCAAAGCCCTTGTTTTTCCTCGATTATATTGCCTGCGGCAAGAATGTTCCCGAAAAGATTGCAGAAATCGTAAGCGGTGTTGCTGAGGGTTGCGTACAGTCAGGCTGTGCTCTTATAGGCGGCGAAACTGCAGAGCATCCCGGTCTTATGCCTGAAGAGGATTATGACCTTGCAGGCTTTGCTGTAGGTGTCGTTGACAAGCCGAAAATGATTGACAACAGTAAGATGGCAGCAGGAGATGTTGTTATTGCTCTTCCTTCGACGGGCATCCACTCCAACGGCTTCAGCCTTTGCCGTAAGGTTTTTGATATTGACAACAACAACCCTGAGCTCTACGTTGCACGTGAAGAGCTTGGCGGAAAAAGCATTGCCGAGGCTCTTCTTGTTCCCACAAAGATTTATGTAAAGCCCGTTCTTGCCCTTATTGAAAAGGTGAAGGTAAAGGGTATTTCCCATATCACGGGCGGCGGCTTCTATGAAAATATTCCCCGCTCAATTCCCGACGGACTTTGTGCAAAGATTGACAAGTCCGCCGTGAAGGTGCTTCCCATCTTCGATGTCATTGCAAAATGGGGCAACATTCCCGAGCGTGATATGTATAATACTTATAATATGGGTGTCGGTATGAGCATTGTTGTTCCTGCAGATGAGGTCTCGCTTTCACTTTCCGTTCTCAGGGAAAACGGCATAGATGCTTATGTTATAGGTGAGATTATCGAAGGCGATGAAAAGGTGATTCTGTAATGGGTAAGAAAATTGCAGTCCTCGTTTCAGGCGGCGGAACAAATCTTCAGGCACTCATTGATGCAGAAAAAAGCGGCATTATAAAAAACGGCTCCATCAGCCTTGTTATTTCAAATGTAAGCGGTGCTTATGCTCTCGAAAGAGCGAAAAACGCGGGCATAAAAACCGAAACAGTAATAAAAAAGGAGCTCGGAGGTCAGGCGGCCTTTGAGGAAAAGATTATTTCCCTTCTTACGGAAAATGAAATCGACCTCATTGTTCTTGCAGGCTTTATGAGTATCCTCTCAGAAAACTTCACAAAGACATATCCCCACAGAATCGTAAATGTTCACCCCTCGCTTATTCCCTCCTTCTGCGGTAAGGGCTTCTACGGACTTCACGTTCACGAGGCCGCACTCGCAAAGGGTGTTAAGGTGACGGGCGCAACGGTGCATTTTGTAAACGAAATCCCCGACGGCGGAGAAATTATTCTCCAGAGGGCCGTTGAAATAAAAGAAGGGGATACCCCCGAAATTCTGCAGAAGAGAGTTATGGTGGAGGCAGAGTGGAATATCCTGCCCGAAGCTGTAAGCCTTTTCTGTCAGGACAGACTAGAGGTAAAAAATAATAAAGTATATATAGGAGAGTAAGCTAATGAAAGTTTCAACAATCAAAGAAGAACTCAATTCACTTGCTTATCACGGCAGAGGTATCATCATCGGAAAAAGTGCTGACGGCAAAAAGGCAGTTACGGCTTACTTCATTATGGGAAGAAGCGTAAACAGCCGCAATCGCGTTTTTGTGCTTGAAGGCGAGGATATGCGTACAAAGGCTTTTGACGAAAGCAAGATGACTGACCCTCACCTTATCATCTATTATCCCGTAAGAGTACTCGGTAACAAGACAATCGTCACAAACGGTGACCAGACCGATACAATTTACGAGCTTATGGATAAGCAGATGACCTTTGAGCAGTCTCTCCGTACAAGAGAGTTTGAAGACGACAAGCCCAACTTCACTCCCAGAATTTCAGGTATCATCCGTCTTGAAAAAGAGGGTATGAACTATGCAATGTCAATTCTCAAGAGTGCCGAGGGCGACGACAGCTCCTGCGAAAGATTTACATATGCTTACTCCGATCCTCTTTGCGGCAGAGCAAAGTTCATCCACACATATAAATGTGACGGCGATCCTCTTCCTTCATTTGAAGGCGAGCCCAAAACCCTTGAGCTTCCCGATGTAAATATTGACGAGCTCACCGATCTTATCTGGAACAACCTCAATGAGGATAATAAGGTTTCACTTTTCGTAAGATACATTGATATCGAAAGCGGCGCAACAGAAACAAGAGTTGTCAACAAGAACAACTGATAAGGAATCAAAGCATAATTTAAAGTAAAAGGAGATACGGAAAATGAAAGAATTTGAACTCAAGTACGGCTGTAATCCCAATCAGAAGCCTTCAAAGATTTATATGCACGACGGAAGCGATCTCCCTATTGAGATTCTTTGCGGCAGACCCGGTTATATCAACTTCCTTGATGCATTCAATTCATGGCAGCTCGTTAAGGAAGTAAAGGAAGCAACAGGTCTTCCCTGTGTCGCATCCTTCAAGCACGTAAGCCCCACATCGGCAGCAGTCGGTCTCCCTCTTTCCGACAAGCTTAAGAGAGCCTGCTTTGTTGACGATATCGAGGGCCTTGATGAAAGCCCCCTTGCCTGCGCCTATGCAAGAGCAAGAGGTACTGACAGAATGTGCTCCTTTGGTGACTGGGTTGCACTTTCTGATGTTTGTGATGCGCTCACCGCAAAGCTTATAAAGCGTGAAATCTCCGACGGCGTTATCGCTCCCGGCTATACCGATGAGGCTCTTGAAATTCTCAAGCAGAAGAGAAAGGGCAACTACAACATCGTAAAAATCGACGAAAATTATGTGCCCGATGAGGCTGAGCACAAGCAGGTATTCGGCATCACCTTCGTTCAGGGCAGAAACAACTTTAAAATCAATGAAGAGCTTCTTCAGAACATTGTTACTGAAAACAAGGAGCTCCCCGAAAGTGCAAAGCGCGACCTTATCATCGCTCTTATAACTCTTAAATATACACAGTCAAACTCCGTATGCTATGCTGTAGACGGTCAGGCAATCGGTGTAGGTGCAGGTCAGCAGTCGAGAATCCACTGCACACGTCTTGCAGGTACAAAGGCTGACACCTGGTTCCTGCGTCAGGCTGATAAGGTGCTTGACCTTCCCTTCCTTCCCACTCTCGGCAGAGCTGACAGAGACAATGTAATCGACGGCTACATCAACAAGAACGAAGAGGATGTGTGTGCGGACGGCAACTGGCAGAAGTATTTTACCTCACAGCCCGAGCCCTTCACAAGAGAAGAAATGGACGCTTATCTTGCTACTTGTAAAGACGTTGCACTCGGCTCCGATGCATTCTTCCCCTTCTCCGATAACATCGAAAGAGCATACAGAAGCGGCGTAAAATATATTGCAGAGCCCGGCGGATCAATCAGAGACGATGCAGTTATTGAATGTGCTGATAAGTACGGTATGGTAATGTCATTTACCGGTATGAGACTTTTCCACCACTAATACAGATATTAAGGAGAAACAGATGCTTAATTATTTTAATGAACTTGAAAAGTACGATGCAGAGGTTTTTGCTTCATGCGATAAGGAATTGGACAGACAACAGAGCTTTATTGAGCTTATTGCTTCTGAAAATATTGTTTCCAAGGCAGTTCTTCTTGCTGCGGGTAGCGTTCTTACAAACAAGTATGCAGAAGGCTATCCCGGTAAGCGTTACTACGGCGGCTGTCACTGCGTTGACGAGGTAGAGGAGCTTGCAAGAGAAAGGGCAAAGAAGCTCTTCGGTGCTGACCACGCAAACGTTCAGCCCCATTCAGGTGCAAATGCAAACCTTGCAGTTTTCTTTGCACTTCTTCAGCCCGGTGATACCGTAATGGGTATGAATCTTTCTCAGGGCGGACACCTTTCTCATGGCTCACCCGTAAACATTTCAGGTAAGTACTGGAATATTGTTCCCTACGGTGTTGATGATGTAACAGAAACCATCGACTACGATAAAATGAGAGAAATCGCTCTCGAATGCAAGCCTAAGATGATTGTTGTAGGTGCAAGTGCTTACTCAAGAATCATTGATTTCCCACGTTGCAGAGAAATTGCAGACGAGGTTGGTGCATACCTTATGGTTGATATGGCTCATATTGCCGGTCTTGTTGCTGCAGGTGTCCATCCTTCACCCGTACCCTATGCAGATGTTGTAACAACAACAACTCACAAGACCCTGAGAGGTCCCAGAGGCGGTATGATTCTTTGTAAGGAGGAATACGCGAAGGCTATTGATAAGGCAGTATTCCCCGGTACACAGGGCGGTCCTCTTATGCATGTTATCGCAGGTAAGGCCGTTGCTCTGGGCGAAGCTCTTTCCGATGACTTCAAGGCATATGCACAGCAGGTTGTAAGGAATGCCGCAGTGCTTTGTGAGGCTCTTCAGGCCGAAGGTATTGATATCGTTTCAAAGGGTACAGATAATCACCTTATGCTTCTTGATCTTCGTAAGTTTGATATTTCCGGTAAGGAGCTTGAAGCCCGTCTTGACGAGGTTCATCTTACAACAAACAAGAACACAATTCCCAACGACCCCAAGAGCCCCTTTGTTACAAGCGGTCTTCGTATCGGTACTGCCGCAGTTACCTCAAGAGGTTTTAAGGAAGAGGAAATGAAAAAGATTGCAAAGTGGATAAAGACAGTTATTGTTGACTTTGAGAACAGCAAGGAAACAGTAAAATCTGAGGTTATGGCTCTTTGCGAAAAGTTTCCCATCTATTAATACATATAATCAAAGGTGACGGTTTTTTTACTGTCACCTTAGGGTGTTTTATAAAGGAGATAATTTTTCTATGAAAATTATGGTTGTAGGTGGCGGCGGACGTGAGCACGCCATCATCAAAAAGCTCAAGGAAAACAAAGAAATTACTGAAATTTTTGCTCTTCCCGGTAACGGAGGTATTGCCGCAGACGCTGCCTGTGTGCCCGTAAAAGCAACCGATATAGAGGGTATCTGTGCTTTTGCAAAAGAAAATGCAATTGATTATGCAGTTGTTGCTCCCGACGACCCTCTTGTTCTCGGATGTGTTGACGAGCTCAAAAAACTCGGGATTCCCTGCTTCGGACCCGAAAAAAAGGCGGCAATCATCGAGGGCAGTAAGGTTTTCTCAAAGAATCTTATGAAAAAGTACGGTATTCCCACTGCTGAATATGAAGTTTTCACCGACCTTGAAAGTGCTCTGACTTACCTCGAAACTGCTCCTGTTCCCACGGTTATCAAGGCTGACGGTCTTGCCCTTGGTAAGGGTGTTATCATAGCTATGACCCGTGATGAGGCTAAGCAGGCAGTAAAGTCAATGATGGAGGATAAAATTTTCGGTGAAAGCGGAAGCCAGGTAGTTGTTGAGGAGTTTCTTACCGGTCCGGAGGTTTCGGTTCTTTCCTTTACTGACGGCAAGACTGTTGTGCCGATGATTTCATCAATGGATCATAAACGTGCACTTGACGGAGATAAGGGTCTTAACACCGGCGGTATGGGTACGGTTGCCCCGAATCCCTATTACACAAAGGAAGTTGCCGACAGATGCATGAAGGAGATTTTCCTTCCGACGATTGATGCTATGAATAAAGAGGACAGAACCTTCCGCGGCTGTCTTTATTTCGGTCTTATGCTCACTGAAAAGGGCCCGAAGGTTATCGAGTATAACTGCCGTTTCGGTGACCCCGAAACTCAGGTTGTTCTGCCCCTTCTTGAAAGCGATCTTCTTACGGTTATGAAGGCAACAACCAACGGCACTCTTGCTGAAACTGAGGTTAAGTTTGCCGATAAGAATGCTTGCTGTGTCATTATGGCTTCGGCAGGATATCCTCAGAAATATGAAAGCGGTTATGAAATTACAATCGCTGACGAGGTAAAGGACTGTGTGTATGTTGCAGGCGCAAAGCTTGAAGATTCCGTTCTTAAAAATGCAGGCGGCAGAGTTTTAGGTGTTACTGCTGTTGAAGAAACACTTGAAAAAGCAATTGACAGTGCTTACGCTAAGGTTCAGAAGGTTACCTTCGCAAACGCTTTTTACAGAAAAGACATCGGACAGAAGGCTCTTCAGGCTTTAAAATAAACTATACGGAGGATAAAATTATGGTTTATCGTATATTTGTAGAAAAGAAAGCAGGCCTCGATAATGAGGCAAAGGCTCTCCTTGGCGAAGCAAAGAATCTGCTCGGCATTGAAGGTTTGGAGGACATCCGTCTTTTCAACCGTTATGATGCAGAAAATATCACAGAAGAATTATTCGACTATGCAGTAAAGACTGTTTTCTCCGAGCCACAGCTTGACAACGTTTCCGACAGCGTTGAGCTTCCCGAAGCTTATGTTTTTGCAGTGGAAGCACTTCCCGGTCAGTTTGACCAGCGAGCAGACTCAGCAGCACAGTGTATTCAGATCATCTCACAGGGCGAACGTCCTCTTATCCGCACTGCAAAGGTTTATGCACTTTACGGTGCACTCAGCGAGGCTGATATTGAGGCTTTCAAGCATCACGTAATCAATGCGGTTGAAAGCCGTGAGGCAGAGCTTTCAAAGCCCGAAACCCTTGTAGCTGAGTATGCGGCTCCCGAAACAGTTGCTACCGTAGAAGGCTTTATTGGTATGGATGACGTTGCCCTTTCAGCGCTTCTTGACGAAAAGGGCCTTGCAATGGATCTTGACGACCTCAGATTCCTTCAGGCTTATTTCAGAGATACAGAAAAAAGAGATCCCACAATCACAGAAATTCGTGTTGTTGACACATACTGGTCAGACCATTGCCGTCATACAACCTTCTCAACACATATTGATAATGTACGCATCAGCGATCCTGCAGTGCAGGAGGCTTATGAGCGTTACCTTGCTGCCCGTGTCGAGGTTTACGGTGAAGAAAAGGCTGCCGCACGTCCTCAGACACTCATGGATATTGCGACTATCGGTACAAAGACTCTCAAAAAGCGCGGACTTCTTCCTGAGCTTGACGAAAGCGAAGAAATCAATGCCTGTTCAATTCATGTAACTGCAACAGTTAACGGCGAGGATCAGGATTGGCTTCTTATGTTCAAGAATGAAACTCACAACCATCCTACAGAAATTGAGCCCTTCGGTGGTGCTGCAACCTGTATCGGCGGTTGTATCCGTGACCCTCTTTCAGGCCGCGCCTATGTTCATCAGGCAATGCGCGTTACAGGTGCAGGTGACCCGAGAAAGACTATTGCCGAGACAATGTCAGGCAAGCTTCCTCAGCGTAAAATCTGTCAGACTGCTGCAGCAGGTTATTCCTCCTACGGCAATCAGATCGGTCTTGCTACAGGTCACGTTGCAGAAATATATCACGAGGGCTTTGTTGCAAAGCGTCTGGAATGCGGTGCAGTAGTAGCTGCAGCGCCCGCATATAATGTCCGCCGTGAGCGTCCCGCACCCGGTGACGTAATCATACTTCTCGGCGGTCGTACCGGTCGTGACGGTATCGGCGGTGCTACCGGTTCATCAAAGAGCCACAATATGAAGTCACTTACCACTATGGCTTCCGAGGTTCAGAAGGGTAATGCTCCCGAGGAAAGAAAGATCCAGAGACTTTTCCGTAATGCAGAGGTAACCCGTCTTATCAAGCGTTGCAACGACTTTGGTGCAGGCGGTGTATCCGTTGCTATCGGTGAGCTTGCTCCCGGTCTTCAGATTGATCTTGATGCAGTACGTAAAAAGTACGAGGGACTTGATGGTACAGAAATTGCTATTTCCGAATCTCAGGAGCGTATGGCAGTTGTCGTTGCCGCAGAGGATGCTGATAAATTCATCGCCTTTGCTCAGTCAGAAAATCTTGAGGCATACCTTGTTGCAGTTGTAACTGAAGAAGAGCGTATGGTTATGAAGTGGAAGGGCAACATCATTGCTGACCTCAGCCGCGCCTTCCTTGATACCAACGGTGCAGTAAAGCATACTGACGTTGCAGTAACGGAAAAGGACCTTTCGGTATTAAGCAAGGCTATGTTCTCTTCACTTCGTGAAATGGCAGCTGATCTTCGCACTGCAAGCCAGCGCGGTCTTGTTGAGCGTTTTGACTCAACTATCGGTGCAGGCAGTGTTACAATGCCTTACGGTGGTAAGCGTCAGCTTACTCCCGCTCAGTCCATGGCAGCAGTGTTGCCAGTTCTTCCCGGCCAGGAAACAGATCAGGCAAGTGTATTCAGCTGGGGTTGTGATCCCGACCATCTTTCGGTTGATCCTTATACAGGAGCTCACGCTGCGATCTACAACTCTGTTGCAAAGCTTGTTGCTGCAGGATGTGACTATAAAAAAGCATACCTTACCCTTCAGGAATTTTTTGAAAAGCTCAGAACAGAGCCTGAGCGTTGGGGTAAGCCTTTTGCAGCTCTTCTCGGTGCTCTTGATGCACAGCTTGAACTCGGTGCTGCTGCTATCGGCGGTAAGGACTCAATGTCGGGCTCCTTCCTTGATAAGGATGTTCCGCCTACACTTATTTCCTTCGCAATTGCTCCCATCAGAAAGCAGGATGTCATCAGTCCCGAATTCAAAGAGGCAAACCATCCCGTATATCTCTTCGGCGCAGCTGATGAGAGTGCCGAAAGTCTTAAATCAACTTGGGACGCTTTCCACACCCTTTGTAAGGAAGGTAAGGTCAAGGCTTCATGGGCAGTAGAGCGCGGCATCGGCGAAGCAGTTATGAAGATGTCCTTCGGTAACAACATCGGCTTTAAGTCAACTGCAGCTCTCGGTGAAAACTGGCATCTCGGTATGTGGGGCTTCATTGTTGCAGAGCTTACTGAGGATGTTGAGCTTCCCGGTGTAATAAAAATAGGTGCAACCACCGAAGAGGCAGTTATTACGCTTGAAAATGACAGTGCCGCAATTGATGAGCTTTACAAATTGCACAGTGCAACTCTCGAGAATGTATATCCCACAAAGGCAAAAGAGGATAAGGGCGAAATCCCCACATTCTCCTTTGAAGGCAAGTGTACTGCAACTGCTGCAAATAAAGTCGCAAGACCCAAGGTGCTTATTCCCGTATTCCCCGGTACAAACTGTGAATATGACTCTGCGCGCGCAGTAGAAAAAGCAGGTGCTGAGGCTGAAATCTTCGTAATCAGAAACCTTACTGCCGAAGACGTTGCCAAGAGCGTTGAAGGCTTCTCAAAGAAGGTAAAGGAAGCTCAGATGATTTTCATTCCCGGTGGTTTCTCCGGCGGTGACGAACCTGATGGTTCAGCCAAGTTTATCACTGCTTTCTTCCGTAACCCTGCAGTCAAAGAAGCAGTTACCGACCTTCTTGATAACCGTGACGGCCTTATGTGCGGTATATGCAACGGTTTCCAGGCTCTTATAAAACTCGGTCTTGTTCCCTACGGTAAGATTATTGATACTGATGAGAATTGTCCGACCCTTACCTTTAACAATATCAGCCGTCACCAGTCGAGAATAGTGCATACACGTATTGCATCAATAAAGTCACCCTGGCTCAGCCTTATGAATGTAGGCGATATAGTAAATGTGCCTATTTCTCACGGCGAAGGTAAGTTCCTCGCTTCTCCCGAGCTTATCAAGGAGCTTGCAGCTAACGGTCAGATTGCAACACAGTATGTTGACCTTGACGGTAACGCTACTTCAGATATCGACTTCAATCCCAACGGTTCTCTTTGTGCTATCGAGGGTATAACCTCACCTGACGGCCGTGTATTCGGTAAGATGGGACACAGCGAAAGAATCGGTAACGGACTGTACTGTAATGTACCCGGTGAATACGATATCCGTATGTTTGAGGCAGCAGTCAGATACTTCAATAAATAAAATCTGAAATCAAAAAACGCCCCGCATACTTCAGCTGAAGTAAAGCGGGGCGCATTTTATGTCAAAAATCCACCGTTGGCATATACTGTAAAGGACTTACAGTAAATATGGGACGGTGGACAATTTGCTTTTAACTGTAATAACGGGTATACTTTTACCCTTTTTTGGCACGGCACTTGGAAGTGCTGCCGTATTTTTTATGAAAAAGAACCGCCGGGCGGCGCTTACGGATTGCCTCAGCGGCTTTGCGTCAGGGGTAATGCTTGCCGCATCAGTGTGGAGTCTTCTGCTTCCCTCGATTGACCATGCAAAGGAGCTGGGGAGACTTGCTTTTTTGCCGTCGGCAGCAGGATTTTTTGTGGGTATTGCAGCTATGCTTGCCGGCGAAAGGATGATTGAGGGCTTATCAAAGGTACAGCAATACGGCAAAAACAGCTTTATAACCGCACTTGCCGTTACGGTGCACAATCTTCCCGAAGGTATGGCGGTAGGACTTGTTTTTGCGGCGCTTATGAATTATCCCGATGAGCTTTCTGTTTCCTCGGCTCTTTCTCTTTCCCTGGGTATTGCAATTCAGAATATCCCCGAGGGCGCTATCGTTTCGCTGCCCCTTTATTCACGGGAGAGAGGTAAATTACGGGCTTTTCTTTACGGTGTGTTATCCGGTGCGGTTGAGCCTGTCGGTGCGGTGATGACGCTTATATTCGCAAGACTGTTTTCACCGTTGATGCCGTATTTTCTTTCCTTTGCGGCAGGAACAATGATTTTTGTTGTGATGAACGAGCTTTCTGAGGAAATGAGCACAGAAAAGGGCAAGGGCAGGGGAATGCTCTTTTTTGCCCTGGGCTTTGTGATTATGATGAGTCTTGATGTGGCGCTGGGGTAAAAAGTAAAAAAGACCGCATTGTCATAAAGACAAATGCGGTCTTTTTGTGCGAAAGAGCAGTATAACGGTGCGTAAAGTGGGGTAAGAAAATCGAAAAGGTGCGTGATCATACTTGCTCTACATATAAATCAATGTCAATTTCAGTTCTTGTTGCATAACAAAAATCAATTACCTGTAAAGAAGGAGCAAGACACGGACTTGTATTATCTGCATATACAGTCGGAACAATTTCTAAAGTAAAAACAACATTGAATTCGCTTCTAATTTCATTCAAACGATCAATCTTGTCTATAAGCGGCGCAATCGTTTTATGCATTTGATTTTCTGTTAGCACATCATATTCTTCGCAGTAACCAATCTCCCACGATGCAAAATCATATTCAGATCCGTTACGGCGCTTATCGCCAATTTTCCAAAATTTATCAGGCTGTAATCCCAACCGCGCTGTTACAAGATCTGGATCGAAATCACCGGTAACTCTGAAGTATGTATAACAAGTATTTTTACTCATTTCGCATTTTCCTTTGCGGTGTTAATTGAGGAAATCAGCATAACACGAATACTTGTGCAAGCGGAATCAAGAGATTTGTATTCATCTTCAGATATGTAATTTGTCTTAAACAGCAATTCCAACCAATATCCGGTTT
>SVPE01000024.1 GCA_015066015.1 Oscillospiraceae bacterium | reverse complement strand
TAGCTCCCGCTAAGATTACCGTCGCACAGAATACAAATGCTATCAGACTTAATTGGACAGCCTGCCCCGGTGCAACGGGCTACAGAATTTACTATAAGCTTCCCTCCGACGCATCCTGGAAGGTAAGCGTAAGCACAACAGGTAACACAACACATACCTACACAAAGCTCAAGCCGGGCTCGAAGTATGATTTTGCAATCCGTCCCTATATCAAGACTGCCGATGCAGTTATCTGGAGTGCTTATACGACTTATACAGCTGCAACAAAGCCTGCAACACCTGATGTATTTCTTCTTTCAAGATATCCCGGTGAAATTTCAGTCACATGGGACAGTGTAAACGGAGCAGACGGCTATCAGCTTTATTATAAGCTTAACAACGGTTCCTATAAGCTATATAAGACATACACACGCGCACAGATGAACCTTATGTTCAGTAATCTTAACAGTGCTGACAAATACACCTTTGCTATACGCGCCGGTATCAGAACAAGCGGCGGTGTTGTGTGGAGTGATTATACGCCAAAGACAGTCAGTGTAATGACCAGAAGTGAAGATTTCTTCTATGCCATGAAAAACAAGGAGTTTGTTCTCAGCTATTCAATTGAACAGGTTCCCGTTCTTCTTGCAATGAAGGGTTCAAAACGTCTGTGCATTATGGGCTATGATTCTGAAGGGTACATTTTCAGAATGGTATACAATAAAGATGGCGGCTACTGGTATTACATTTATGACGATATAGGCGCTTATACGATTGTCTATGACGATGAATTGAGTGAGTCTGCAGAAGATATGCTGGATATTGCTCCGAGCGGCAGTTCAAATGTAAACATAAAGGGAAGCAAGACCAAAATCAACGGAAAAACATATTTTGTGGAAACCTTTACGGTCGACGGAGAAACAACTAAGCTCTATTATGACACAGAAGATAATCTTGTGAGAATTGACTCAACCGATGCTTACGGTGAAACCGTGGTAATTACGGTTTATGAATTTTCCGATTCAGTTTCAAGTAGCTATTTCACAATTCCATCGAATTATACATATGTAGAAGCTGAATAAAAAAACATAAGCAGGTGCTTTCAATAACGGAAGCACCTGCTTTTATGTCTGTTATTTCAGTTTTAACTCTGCAACGGCTGACGCGGGGAGGCGAACGCACCGCGGTGCGTTTCACAGAGAAAATCCGCTTTCCCGCTGATTCGAAAGCGGATTTTCTCTGTGCCTTTGGCTTTCCTCAGAAGGAAAGCCAAAGCGCCTCCCCGCATCTTCCCTTTACCCCTCACTCAGCACTCAGCATTCTGCATTTTCCTTTTTATACCCGTACACCACAAAGTCCGTCGTCACTTCAAGGCTTTCAAGTGACTCGATCTTTGCTTTGTCCTTGTCGCTTGTGTGGTAATAGTAGGGAGTCATGCGGAAAAGTGCCTGAATGTCATCCTTACTCGTGAGGGTGACTTTTTTTGTGAATTTACGCTTTTCCTTTAATGTGAGGCTTTCTGTTACGGGCGGCGCCTCATCGTTTTTGTATGGTGTGTCGTAAAGAAGCTCTTTTAATTCAAAAAGGTGGTTTTCACCTGCAACGGCGGTAAGTATTGTGCCGCCTTTTTTTATTATGCGTGAAAACTCCTTTTCCTGAAAGGGGGCAAAAAGGTGAAAGGCGAGGTCAACGCTTTCACTTTCAAGGGGGATGCTGCTTCCGTTTGCCACAAAGCACAGGTCACTGCTTTTTCTTTTTGCACAAAGGCGGAGCATTTCCTTGGAAATGTCAAAGGAGATAAGCTCACAGTTTATGCTGTTTCTGACCTGCTCGCCGTACCAGCCCTCACCGCAGCAGATGTCACAGAGCACCGGAGTGCCCTCGGTGTACTCCTTTATCATACCGATAAGCCCTTCGGAAAGGGCAGAGAAATATCCCTTTGAAAGAAAATCACGTCTTGAAAGAGCCATATCGCGGTTATCTCCGATAAGAGATCCGCTTTTGTTTTTGCCGTGAAGGAGGTTGACATAGCCTTCCTTGCTTATATCGAAGCAGTGTCCGTTTTCACAAAGGAAGCTGCGCTCTTTTTTTATAAGAGGCTTTTTGCATACGGGGCAGATTGGTTTTATCATTTTTTCACCTGATTTTTTATTACAGATTTATAAATTTTATTGTCTTTTCCGACATTATATGATATTATACAAAAAAAGATATTTCAAGTCAACAAAGGTCGTTTTATTTATGGCAAAGGAAAAGAATGTAAAAACAAATGCAATGCGCATTCTTGAAAGAAATAAGATTCCCTACAGGGCAAATTTTTATACCTGCGAGGAGTTTATTGACGGGATGCATATTGCCGATATGCTTTCACAAAGCTATGATGTGAGCTTCAAAACTCTTGTAGCAGTGGGAAAAAGCAAGGAAAATTACGTTTTTGTGCTGCCTGTTGATAAGGAGCTCGACCTGAAAAAAGCGGCTAAAAGCGTCGGCGAAAAAAGCGTTGAGCTGCTTCACGTCAAAGAGATAAGAGACGTTACCGGCTATATACGCGGCGGCTGTACGGCAATCGGAATGAAAAAGCAGTTTGAAACCGTAATACATTCCTCCTGTCTTGACTTTGACGAAATAATCATAAGCGGCGGTGCATTGGGCGTACAGCTGTTTATAAAGCCCGACGATTTTCTGAAGATTACAAAAGCTAAGGCTCTTGATATAATCTATTCTTAAAGGGAAAGAAGGATGATTTATGAAAAGATTTATACCTGTTGTTATTGCATTGATTATGCTCTTCTGTCTTGCCTCCTGCGGAGATTCGGGTCTTGGCAATGATGTTTACATAAGCGAGATAATGTCACAGAATACGAAAACCATTGCCGATGAAACGGGTGCTTACTGTGATTGGATTGAGCTTTATAATCCTACTCAGCAGAATATAAACCTTGCAGGCTATGTTCTTGCCGACAACTCAAATAATAGATTCACCTTCCCGACACTTACCCTTAAAACGGGTGAATGCCTTGTGCTTTTTGCTGACGGGGTTGAGAAGGTTGACCTTGCAAAAAATATAATTCACGTACCTCTTTCTATCGGCGCAAGGGGAGAGGGTCTCTACCTTTACAACGCTGACGGAAAGCTTGTGTGCAGATTCTCTGTGCCGGCACTTGAGGCGGATAAGAGCTGCGGTATAGACGAGAATGAGAAGCTTGCCCATTTTGACACTCCGACTCCCGGTAAGCCTAATTTCACAACTGCACCCGTAACAAATCAGACTACAGATGCACAGAATACCACAGCTGCGGCAGATGGCGGTAAAATCGAAGGCGGACTTCGCATCAACGAATATTCAACCAACTCTACAGAAACTCTTATGGACGATGAGGGCGAGTTTGTTTCCTGGGTGGAGATATATAACGGTACCGAAAAGGAAGTAAACCTCAAGGGCTACTCGCTTTCCGATGACAAGCTCGACAAGCAGAAGTGGATTTTCCCCGAGTACAGAATTGCACCGGGCGGATACGGAGTTGTATACCTTTCCGGTAAGGATAAGGCATACGGCGGCGGAAGGACTATCCACTGTAACTTCAAGCTCAACGGAAAGGAAGAGACACTTTACCTGTTCTCAAAGACGGGCCACGTTGCAGATGAAGTATCCGTCTATGAGCTTTTCTCAAATCTTACCTGCGGAAGGACAAACGAAAATCCCGACAAGTTTGCTTTCTTTGCAAGACCTACTCCGGGCAGAAAGAATGCGGGCACACACTTTGACAGCGTTGAAAGTGCCAGATACACCGGCAACAGGGAGCTTGCCATAACAGAGGTTGCTGCCGTCAATACCACAAAGGAGCATACAGACGGTGAATACTATGATTTTATTGAAATTTATAACAGCAGCAAAGTAAACATCAATCTTGCAAATTATAAGCTCTCCGATTCCAAAAAGGCGGAGAGCTTTAAGCCATTACCGCAGATTACACTGGCTCCCGGGGAGTATCTTGCGGTTTACTGCGGTGACGAGGATTACGTCAGCGACTATACGGGAGATGTATATGTTTCATTCGGTCTCAACCGTTACGGTGAGACTGTATATCTGCTTGACAAGTACAACGTGGTTGTCGATGCGCTTAAATACGGCAGAGCGCAGAACGGCTATTCAAGCGGCAGACTCGTTGACGGTAACGGCGACACTGTGTGGTTCAAGGGACTTACACCCGGTGCGGTAAATCTTACCGAAGGACTTGACGCCTCTTTACCTAATCCTGAAATTTCCGTTGAAAGCGGCTATGTTACGGCAGGTACAACCGTTGAAATTTCAGTACCCTTCGGTGAGGTGCACGTCACCGTTGACGGAAGCATACCTACCGAGAATTCACCTGTTTACAGAGGTCCTATAACAGTTTCGAGGTCAGGCGTAATCCGTGCACGTAATTTTGCTTACGGCTACGTGCCCTCGGATACGGTTTGTGCAACCTATCTTGTAACAGACAGGAAACACGATTTACCTGTGGTTTTCCTTACAACGGACGAAAATAATCTTTATGACTATTCAACGGGCATCTGGGCAATGGGCGCAGGAGCAAGCGCTGAATTTCCCTATGAGGGTGCCAACTTCTGGCAGAATTGGGAAAAGCCCGTTCATTTTGAATATATGACACCTGACGGCGTGGCACAGGTTGCCTTTGATGCAGGCATTTCTGTTTTCGGACAGTACAGCCGTGCTCAGGACCAGAAGAGTGTTGAAATCAAGCTCAAGGACAAATACGGTCCTACAAAGGTGTGCTATCCCTTCTTCGGTGAGGACGCGGTAAACGTATTTTCATCCTTTATTCTGCGTAACAGCGGTCAGGACTACAATAATGCTCATATCAGAGACGCCTTTGCCTCTATGGCAATCAAGGGTCAGATGGATATTGATATAATGGACTATCAGCCCGTTGTGTGCTATGTGAACGGAAAGTATCACGGAATTTACGATATGCGTGAAAAAATTGACGAGGATTATCTTGCAAACAATCACGGCGCCGACCCGGACAACGTTGACCTTATCAAATCAAACAGTGATGTGAAGGAAGGCACCTTTGACAATTATGACGCTCTTCTCAACTTTGTAAAAACAAACGACCTTTCTGTTGATGCCAACTATCAGAAGGTTTGTCAGTGGGTTGATATCGACGAGCTTATAAACTACTGGATGTGCGAATCCTTCTTTACAAACACCGATACGGGTAACATTAAATTCTGGCGTGAAAACACCGACGGTGCAAGGTGGCGCTGGATATTCTTTGACGTTGACTGGTGTCTTAATTCGGGCACATATGACTATAATCTTATTGACAACTACCTCGACCCCGAGGGACACGGCGTAGCTCAGGCATTCAGCACGACCCTTTATATAAACCTCTATAAGAATCCCGCCTTCAGGACAAGGATGCTTGAGATTTTCTCTCAGCATCTCAACACAACCTTCAACGCTGAAAGGCTCATAGGAATTCTTGACGGACTTACTGCCGAAATTGAAAAGGAGATGCCTTATCACCTTGAGCGCTGGGACGATATGTCTGTTGAATCCTGGAAGAGCAATGTTGAGACGCTCAAGAAAATCATTGTTGCCAAAAGAAAGCTTTTCCCCTCTCAGATAGTTGAGGGTCTTCAGATGACTCAGGCGGAGATTCAGAAATATCTTCCCGGCGAGACTCTGTAAAGATAAAAAATTAAATTTCTATTGAAATTTTTAAAGTTTTGGTATATAATGTAACTAATCAGATAAGGAGGAATTAATTATGAAAGATTTTTTAAAGGCAATTGAAATGGTTTTAGTTGATATGTGGAATTATCTTTATGTTCTTCTCTCATATATTCTTGACGGAAAGACAGAAGGCGAAAACGATTTCGTAAAGCCTCCCGTTGAAGATCCTTATGCATAATAACTGAATTCATTGTCAGTGGCTGTTTCGTCAGAGGCAGCCATTTGATTTTTAAAAGATAATTTATGGAGTAGCTTATGATAAAAGATTTTCTTGAAATCGGCAAAATTACGGGTACTCACGGTATAAGGGGAGAAATGCGTGTTCAGCCCTGGTGTGACAGTCCCGAATTTATGAGCAGCTTTAAGACGCTCTACCTCGACAGAAAGGGCGAAAAGCCTCTTAAGGTAAAGTGCAGACCTCACGGGAATATGGTTATTCTCAGGGCTGAGGGAATTGACAGGGTCGAGGATGCGGCAAGGTACCGTGAAAAGGTGCTTTTTATGAAGCGCAGCGATGCAAAGATTCCCGAGGGTCATTACTTTATTCAGGAGCTTATCGACTGCAGGGTAATTGATGCCGACGATGAAGGCAGGATTTACGGAACTCTCACAGATGTCAGTATGACGGGCGCGAACGACGTCTGGCATATTACCGACGAAAATAAAAGGGAGTATCTTATCCCTGCCATACCTCCTGTTGTAATTGATACTGATGTTGAAAAGGGTATAATAAAAATCCGTCCCCTGAAAGGAATTTTTGACGATGAGGATTGATATACTTACACTTTTCCCCGAAATGTGCGAGAGTGTTCTCGGTGAAAGCATAATCGGCAGGGCCAGAAAGGAAGGCCTTGTAGAGATCAACTGCCGGCAGATAAGGGATTATTCCCTTGATAAGCACAAGCGTGTTGACGATGCACCCTACGGCGGCGGAATGGGTATGATAATGCAAGTGCAGCCTGTTTACGACTGCTTTATGAGTCTTTGTGAGGAAATAGGGGAGAGACCTCACCTTATCTTTATGTCCCCGCAGGGTAAAACTCTCACTCAGCATAGGGTAAGGGAGCTTGCTCAGATGGAGAATGTTGCCATTCTCTGCGGACACTATGAGGGCATTGACGAAAGAGTAATCGAAGAAATTGTAGACGAGGAAATTTCAATAGGCGACTATGTTCTGACAGGGGGAGAGCTTCCTGCGCTTGTGCTTGCCGACAGTATTTCGAGAATGCTTCCGGGCGTACTTTCGGATACGGTTTCTTTTACCGATGAGAGTCATTACAGCTCACTGCTTGAGTATCCGCAGTATACAAGACCTTATGAGTGGCAAGGACGTGCAGTGCCGGATATACTGTTATCGGGACATCATGCCAATATTGAAAAGTACCGCCGTCAGCAGAGTCTTGAAAGGACCTACAGACGAAGACCTGATATGCTCTCAAAAGCGGAGCTTACGAAGAAGGATATAGAGTTTCTGCGTGAGCTGAAGGCAAAAATCCGTCAGGAAGACAAGGACACGGAGAAAGCATAAAAACTATAATTTATTTACTAAATTTGTATTCTTTGTAGCAAAAAGCTCGAAAGTCATAGTAAAAGTGCACAAAAACAGGTGCCTGAATTTTACGATGTTTAGACTTGCAACCAAAAAAGATTTAATGTGATTTTTTCCATTGACGAAGCAAAGTTTTGTGGTATAATATATGGGAAATCCAATTAAAAAAACTTTAATGTGGGGTATAGATATGTTTGTTAAAGATGTAAAAGTTCAGAATCAGGTAGGCCTTCACGCCCGTCCTGCAACCTTCTTTATCCAGAAGGCAAACGAATTCAAGTCATCCATCTGGGTTGAAAAGGAAGAGAGAAGAGTAAACGCAAAGAGCTTACTCGGTGTTCTTTCACTCGGTATTATGGGCGGCACTGATATCCGCATCATCGCAGGCGGTTCAGACGAAGAGCAGGCTGTAGAAGAGCTTGTAAAGCTTGTTGAATCAGGTTTCACTGAATAATCAAAAGCTTAAACTTAATAAATAAATTACTCAGTGTGCCCTTTTATGGGGGCGTAGCTCAGCTGGGAGAGCGCTTGAATGGCATTCAAGAGGTCAAGAGTTCGATCCTCTCCGTCTCCACCACAGCATACTGAGTAATTATTTTTTTGCCCGCTCTTAGAGTGGGCTTTTTTATGGAGATGTTGAAAATTATTTTATTGAGTAGTATAATGTTTGTAAAGAGGTGATAATATGAATAAGAAAAAATCAAGCGGAATCCAATTCGTTTTTGGATTTGGAGTTGTAATGCTTTTATGGGGTATAGGTTTGTTGGCAATTGACCCGTTTGATTGGTTTTACAATATTTTCATGGAGAGCGATATTGACGTTTATCTAATACTCGACATTGTATTGACAGGTATACCGTTTTTGATTTGTTTATATTTAATCTTATTATCAGTTTCAGGTAAACGTAATAATTATAAAGTTATGTACTATTCTGCTTTGACAGCTGTTTGCTTACCTATTATAGCATACCTTTTTAATGAGCTTCCATTAAATGATTCAAGCATCATAACATGGATTCTCGGACTCACTATTGGTTGGATATTATATCCCTTCGGACTTATCGGATTGGTAATTTTTGACAACGTTGATATTGGTTTCGGCTATTATGAAGGAATGTATATAGTGCTTATAATGGCTTCAGCTGCAATTTTATCAATGGTACTATATAAAACAATAAAAATAAAGAACTGATTTTGTTGAAAGGCTCCCCGTAGTTTACTACGGGGATTTTTTTATTTACGCCGCCTTATCAATTCCTACCTTAAACTGCTGAAAATCAATGTTAAACTCAACTTTCAGCTTATAACCACCGAAAACTTCAACTCATTATACAGGTGTGCGTTTCTGAGTGCATCGGGAGAGCGCTTGAATGGCATTGGGGAGGTCAAGAGTTCGATCCTCTCCGTCTCCACCACAGCATACTGAGTAATTATTTTTTTGCCCGCTTTTAAGTGGGTGTTTTTTGTTTTTGTTATTAAAATGCGTTAAATTAACAAAAGCAAGTGCCACTTGACAAACTGCAAAGCAGGCTGTGCTTGCTTTTTTGTACATAATGAGCTATTATATAGGCAAGAAAGGGGTGCTGAAATTATGACTCTTGGTGAAAGATTACAACAATTAAGAAAAGAAAAACAAATGTCTCAGGAAGAACTTGGCAATCTGCTTCTTGTCAGTAGACAGACCGTGAGTCTGTGGGAAAACAATCAGACAGTACCTACAGTTGATAATTTAATCAGGCTGAAAGAAATTTTTGGAGTGAGTATTGACTCTATTTTAATTGATGAAGAGAACAAAAGCTCCGAATCGGCAAATTCTCATATTGGCGAAACAACTTCCAATGACAGTTATGAGCACCCGATAGAAAAATACTGTTTTTCTTTGGATAAAAAGGAACTTAAATATTTCTACAAAATCAGTATCGGGCCTTTGCTTAAAAGATTAGTTCTCTGTGTAGTTTTTATTTTCTTTTCATTCTTCGTTACTTCGGGGGACACAAGCGAAGAGCGGGATTCTTATGTTTTGGTTTTTCTTGCTTTTATTTTTTTATTTGCAAATCTTTTGAGATATATTTATGTTTTGCTGGCAACAAAAAAGAATTCTGAACTTGTGTGCAGCAGAAAGTATACTTACGAAATGTTCCTTGATTATATTATTGTAAGAGTTGCAAATTCAAATGAAGAAATAAAAACTCAAAAATTGTATTTAAATGAGCTTGCAAAATGTTGGGAAACGCCTTTCTGCTATTTTCTTCAACATAAAGACAGAACATTTTATATAATAAAAAAATCCTTACTGGAGGAAAAGTCGCATCTAGGTTTTTTCTGCCAAAATCTAAAAACCGATAAAACTGATTTAAGCACTACTAAAATTTCTTTTTTGAAAACAATAGGAGATATTTTGTTTGTTGGTTGCTTTATCAGCGTTTTCTTAGCTGCGGGTGTTTCTCTTGATGAAATGTCTCAAAATGCAGGAACATATATGGAGAGTCTGGAATCTTTAAAAAATTTCCATTATTTCTTGCCGATACCCCTGATCTCAATTATTGCAGGAATACTTCTTAACAAGAATAAGATACGTAATAAAAAGAATATTATTTGTGGTGTTATTATAGGATTTATAATGCTGATTTATGGATTTTTCCCAACAATTTTTGGGAACGTCAGCAACAATATTGACTCTTTGGAGGCTCAGCTCGGTTTCGATTTTCCACAAACCGTTGGAATGAATTATAATATATCAAGTGATATTTCCGGTGGTAAACTAACTCTTACAACGATGAGTTTTGAAGAGTCAACAGCAAATGATTTTGAAGAGTTTATGCAGGATGACCATAGATGGATAAAGGGAAGCAATAAGGATTTTACAAAAATTATTCCCGAGAATTTGGTTAGTTTCCCCTCTGACTATTTTTTGCTCTATAATACCACAACTTCTGAGTTTGGAAAAATTCCGGAAAATGACGGTCAATATCAATTAATATATGTTGCATACAGCTCTGAATTTAATGTAGCGTATATATGTGAATATCAATTTATTGTTTAATTTGATAAACAAAACACGCTCCCTGTAGCCAGCACTACGGGGATTTTTTTATTTACGCCGCCCTATCAATACCTACCATAAACTGCTGAAAGTCGATATTAAACTCAACTTTTAGCTTATAGCCACCGAAAACTTCAACTCATTATATAGGGTGCGTTTCTGAGTGCATCGGGAGAGCGCTTGAATGGCATTGGGGAGGTCAAGAGTTCGATCCTCTCCGTCTCCACCACAGCACACTGAGTAATTATTTTTTTGGAATATAGATATATTCAAATTTACGAGATTATTACAGTCACATTCAAAAGTTGAAAGCTTTTGAATGTGACTGTTTTTGTAATGAAAAAAAGACCATAACTTTAGTTACAATTTGTTGTTTATGTTATTTTATTTTATAATTGAGGATAAATGACTTCGTGTCACAAATCAAACAAACAAATTGTAAATAAATTGTAAACTACATATCATAAATTGTTTACAGGGCTTTTTCTGCTTGCTTTTATAGAAATATAATGGTATTATATATTAGACAAAAAGTGGGTGATTGTTTTTTGTATTTTCGGATGACAGTTTACCCGGTTTTCATAGGAGTATTTTGAATACTGAAAAGTATGACTTATAACAAGCGATAATTAACAAATAACCATAAGTAATATTACAAAGGAGCATAGTTATGTTTAAAGGTAGTGAGTATGCTTATTATGCAATGTATCTTGTCGGATTTGCGATAATGATGGTTGTCAATTTAAAGACCTGCAAGAAATATGATTTGAAAAAAACAATTACAGTTATTATAACATTAATAACATATGTTGCCGGTGTCAGTGGCGCAATGATCATGGGTGATGCTTATACTGCTTTAACAGCAAATTTTGATGCTGGCGGATCTTCTGTGGCAATTTTCGGAGCAGTGGTTTTTACTCCGATTTTTATGACGGTGGCTGCTTTAATTCTGAGCCAACCGTGGCGTAAAGTAATGGATATGCTTGCACCGGGCATTTTCATAATTCTTGCTTGTGCTAAATTCGGATGCTTTATGGCAGGCTGTTGTCCCGGTCGTGAATGTAGTTTTGGCGTTTACAATCCTAAACTTGAATTGACAGTCTTCCCGTCGCAGCTCTTCGAATCAATAACAATGGCTTTTGTTGTAGCTTTTTGTTTCTGGTATGCCTTTAAAAATAAAAAGTGCATGTCCGGTTCAGTATATCCTGTAACGGCGGCTGTTTATTCGGTAACTCGTTTCTGTTGGGAATTTATGAGATATTATAAATATGAAGAATTGCGTCACTTAGTGCTTGGGATGACCTTCTGGCAGTTCTGGTGCGTTGTAGTTATTATACTGTCAGTTTTGTGGATAGCTCTTCTGAAATCAGAAGGATTAGTTGAACTTGAAACAAGATATTATTCTTTTACGGATGCAAAATATCAGATTATTGCCGATAAATTTGAAAAATTCAAGCACAGAAACGACAAAAATATCGTTCACCACAAAAAGAAGAAAAAGAAATAATCCGTAGTTATTTATAGTTTTTTATTCAACTTGGTTTTGAAGTTTTATATTAAACTTTAAATATAAAATATTTATGTATGGGAGGAATGATAAGCTTAAGCTGTCAAGTCTCAATGGCCAAGGGACTTGGCGAAAAAAGCGGGGCAGCGCCCCAAAAGAAAATTTTGAATGGAGGAAAAAACATGTTAGTAACAAAACGCGAAGTTAAACAAACTTCAAAGAAGCTACTTAGTGTGCTTCTCGCTGTCATTATGATGATGACAAGCATGAGCGTGTGCTTTGGTACTTTTGTTACCACAGCTTCAGCAGAAGATACTGATTATACTCAGGAGCTTGCTGACAAGCTTAAAGACAGTGCATACGCTAACACAGTTTCTCTCATTGCGGCCGGCAGTCTTGGCGGCAGCGGAAAGGCGAGAACAGTAAATATCTCATTTGCTAACTACAGCAACTTCAAGCAGGCTGCAGAACTTCTTCGTCTTTTTGACGGCGCAATGAAGGAAACTGAAGCCTGGGCAAAGGCTGTTGCAGGCGGTACAGACAACAAGGGTCTTTGTACCGGTAGCACAACAGCCGATGTAAGAACTGAGCTCGAGACAGCTCTCGCTCAGCATCAGGTTACAATTACCACACAGATAACAAACATCCTTAAACTTATTTATACCTCGGAAGGCATTACAACTCATGCTAAAGCTGTAAAAAATACTAAGCAGGGTGATTGGAGCAACACAGTAACCTTTACAACAACTGACTATAAGGGTTACCTTGCACAGGTTGGCAAGGCAGCAAATGTTGAATCATCAATTGAGCTTGGTGTTAAGTATGTTGTTAAGATGAGCGGTGATACAAACTACACAGAGTCAACATCATGTGGAACCGATTATTATTACCACCATCTGTTATGGGCGGCAAGTCATAACATAGATGTTCCTGCAACTTCATCTACAAATAATGAAGTTAAATCAAAGGTAAACGCTCATATCGATGAACTTAACAGCTTCATCAATATGACTTATGCTCAGCTTCTTGAGCTTGCATCGGCCGGTAGCATTGATAACAAGGTTGCAGAGTATAATACAGCTAAGAACAATATGGTAACTTATGTTGGCTCACAGTCAACCTACGATGCTATCTTCGCTGATTATGCAGCAGGTATTGCTAACTTCCTTTCATCAGTTGATTCAGCTAAGTCTTTCCAGACATATATGCCCACAGTTGATGCATGGAATGATTTCGTAGCTGCTAACCCCGATTACGGTGTGTTCCAGTATGATAACTTCGGTGCAGCGGGTTCAGAAACACAGGTTAAGCTTCTTGAAGATTTCGCAACCTTCAAGGCTTACCGTGATTATCTTCTTACCGGTGGTTCAATCTACACATACCTTGTAGATTACAATTACATCGACGAAACATACTACACAAACTTCTACGACAACGTAGTAGCTTATGACCTTCAGGCTTCAAAGGATAAGGCTGATGCTCTTTATCTTAAGTATTCAGTATCCAATCCTTCAATCGACGGTGAGGAGTTAGCTCCCGGCCTTGAAGAAAAGAATCTGGTTTATTCAGAGCTTTGCGGTTATATAAATGCAATCGGCAGTTACTCAGCTCAGGTTGTAAATGCTGTTTACTATGACGGCTATGCTTACCTTGTAGACCTCAGAGAAATGCTTAAGTGCGATATCAACCCGGCAGTTCTTTACTTTGCTGAAAATGCTGACAAGAGCTTTACAACGCTCAGCACTGCAGCTCTCTGGGCTAAGATAGATGAAGCAAAAACTCAGGATGCCGCCCTTACAGCTCTTTACAATGACGTAAAGTCTAACGTTGGCGAGGCAAGAGCAAATGAGCTTCTTTCAGCAATCAGAGCTTCTGCAGCAAATATGATTGAAAATCTCTATAAGACTCTTGCAGACCGCTTCACATCAGAAGTAAATAGTGCTTGGGATCTCTATGTAGAAATGGGTAAGCCCACAGCTCTTAAGGTTGATTCCTTCCTTAAGCTCAGTGCTGTTATGGTGGCTATTGAACCCGATATTCTTACAGATCTTCAGGGCGTAGGCAAAGCCGGTTATATCACACAGACAACAATCGACAGATATAACGAGCTTATGAAGGTAGGCGGTATCTATGAAATCTGGAACGCTTACGCTACAACCTTCGGATTCCCTGACTATAAGCAGACTCAGATTAAATACGATGACCGTATTCCTATGGAAGGTGACGAGCTCAAGACAGCTAACGATCCTGTAACAGAAGCTGAAATGAACAACCTCATCACAGCTCTTGATAAAATTATCACAAGCGACCTTGTTGGTGACCTTCTTGGCGGTCTTCTCGGCGCAGCTGAAGGAGAAGAATTCAACCTTGGCTCAATGCTTACAGATCTTATTAAGGGTGCACTCTTCACAGATGACTTTATCAATACTGTTGTTCAGATGCTCTATCCTCTCGTTCTCAACGAGTTCGATAAAGTATGGGCAGGTCTTCCTCAGTCAATCGAATATTCAGGAATGAATGTTGTTGTTAGATACATGAAGTCACTTAACAACATTCTTGATGAGGGTAACTTTGAAATCTTCCCCAACCTTCTTGCTGATAAGCTTGAATCTCTTTACAGCGACGGCAGATATCAGGCTAACGTTGCTATGCTCAGAGCAGCAGGTGACAGAATCGACTCTTGGGAATCTCCCGCACTTGTTGACTACGAAACAGGTAAGCTTAAGCTCTCTTGGGGCGTAACAGAACAGAAGGAAAAGCTTGATGCAGGTGAAATTACACAGGAACAGTTTGACAAGTTCTTCTATCAGGCATTTGAAGACGCAACTGCCGGTCTTCTTCCTCTTCTTACAACTCTTATTACAAATAAGCCTTGGGCTCCTGCTCAGTGCACAGATATCGCCACAGGTAGTGTAACAATTCTTATTACCATTACACTTAACGTTGCTCTTCAGCTTGGTTCAACACCTAACCGTGGTTACGCTAATATGCTCGTACCCATCTACGAAATTCTCGGCGTTCCTTATACAGATGTAGCAACAATTGAGAGTGCTGAACACAATTCGGACGTAGCTTACATTCTCGAGCAGATTCTTGCTCCTATATTCACATTCCTCAATACACTCGGTGATAAGCCTGTAGAAACAATTCTCGGCATTCTTCCCAATCTTGTTTATGCTCTTGCATTCCGTATGGTTAAGCCCATGCTTAACATGCTTCAGACTAAAATCACTTACGATGCAAGTGCAAACCTTGTCGGTTCAGTTATGGCTGACGGCGCTGAAGTTAAGGTTGGTGACATGCTCATCGGCTATGAAGATGATAAGATGCTTAAGGAAGATATGTTTGTAGGCGGTCTTAATTCACTTCTTGCAAACTTCGGTCTTGCAATTCCCGCAATTGATCAGGCAACTCTCGCAACTCTCGGTTCACTCGATCAGATTGACACTTCAAGAGCTGCATACATCTATTCAGGTCTTGAAGGCACAGGTAAGGCTTACTCAATCACAGCTGACAAGGCTGATGTAGGCTACTATCTTCTTTCATACCTCCTTAACACAGTTAAGGACGAAGCCGCACTCACATCACTTCTCGGTCTCTTTATGGTTCAGAAGGATGAAAACGGCGAACCCATTCTTGACGCAGCCGGTGAAAAGATTCCTGATGAAGAAGCAATGGCAGGCATCAAGAAGGTTATCTATGAGGATCTCAATCTTGACGAAATGAATGTGGGCAATGTAATTGCTGCAATCGTTGAGCTTGCAAATCAGGTAGAGTACAATGTAGGCGAGTACTATTGGTACGACGGCTCAAAGAGCACTCCCATCGGTACAACCTCAGCAACAGAAATCTACCTCAATCCCGGTAACGACTGGACAGAGGATAAGGCTGAATACCTTTACAACAATCTTGAAGGTCTCCTTAACGGTGTCTTCGCAATGGCAGGTCTTGACCTTGATAAGACAACAGAAGAAGTTGACGGTTCAATCGAGGCAGCTCTTGAAGGCGCTATCAACGGACTCTTCACAAACAAGACTGTAACAGCTCTTGCAAAGCTTCTCGGCTCACTTTCAGACCTCAATTCACTCCTTGCTCCCAAGGATGAAGCTGAAACACCTGATGCTAACGAGCCCGAAACAGTTGCAGAAGGCGAAGAAGCAGGTCTTGCAATTGACATCAACAAGATTATCAAGGATGAACTCGGCATTGACCTTTCAGTTTACGCTCAGTATGCTGAAATCGCAGAAGGCGAAGAAATCGACTTCGGTGTAACCGATGCAGAATCCTTCATTGCTGCTCTTACAGATCTTCTTGCTCCCATTAAGCCTCTTCTTGATTTCATTCTTGGCGGTAAGGACCTTACTCTTATCGACAGTGCAATCACACTTCATGGCTATAAGGGCTATGATAATGCTATCATTCCTCTCCTCGAGGCTCTCGGTGCAGCTCCTGCAGCTTATACAGAAGGTGCAGACACACTTGCACTCACTCTTAATGCACTTCTCGGCTTAATCAATAAGCTTACAACAAATGATCCCGCAGTTGAAAAGGATGGCGCTATCTATACTATTATAGATATCCTTCCCGGCATTCTCTATTACATTTCAAGTAATGCACTTTCACAGGGCGTAGACAAGCTTCTCACTCCCGTTTATGCAATTCTTGATACAATCAGACCTATCTATAATGTTAACCTTTCAGAGCTTCTTGCAGGTATCGAAATCGGCGAGGAAGGCAACAAGAAGCCTCTCGGCCTTGATATCAAGAATATCACATGGAGCTTCATTTTCGGTCTTCTCAATGATCTTCTCGGTCTTGATCTCTCAGCTCTTCAGCAGGTTATCTACGATGTATCTAAGGACATCGGTGTAACCTACACATCAGTATCAACTCTCAATTCAACTTGGAAGAAGGGCGCATATAGCGACAACTTCAGCCAGGCAGATATGCTCACAGTAGTTCTTTCATTCGTTCTTGAATGGGCAACTGTTCCTGCAAACGCAGCTAAGCTTGATGAGCTTCTCAAGACAGACGGCATCATCGCTTCACTCGGTGCAGTATTTGAATCCGTTGAAATCACCTACGGCACACCCAACTGGATGTACTGGTTCGAGTCAGAAGACGCATTCAATGCTTACCTTGAAAGCGGCGCAGGTCTTCCCAACACACTTGCTTCACTCGAGTATCCTTCAGATAATGAATGGAACCTCGAAACAGCTCAGTACTTCGCTGAAAATCTTGACAAGCTTGTTGACATCATCATCGGTATGATCAACGAGGGCAAGGTTGATGAAAACGGCGAAGCACTTCCTACAACACTTTCAGCTCTTCTCAGTGACCTTGTAAACGGTCTTGTAAACGCTGAAACAATCAATGAACTCGTTGGTATGATCACAGGTCTCCTTGGCGATATCGACGAAAACCTCATCAACACTGCAGGCTATCTTCTTGATGTTGACCTTGCAGGTCTCAAGGCTTACGAATGTAAGACTGAAATCAACTCAATCAGCGCATTCATCAACGAACTTGCAAATGTTCTTGATACATATGCAGGCGGTCTCGTTAACTGGCTCTTCTTCGGCGACGACTACAGATTCGCTAAGAAGTCAGATAAGACAGATACAATCGTTATCAACGGCGGTTACGGTTATGAAAAGGGTCTTGCAATGATCATTGAGGCTCTCGGCTGTGAACTTCCCGCAGAAGCAAACACCAAGTCAGTTCTCGGTGCACTTGCAACACGCGTTGAAGCAATCCTTGCTAACCCCGTAGACGAAGTTCTCGGTCTTCTTCCCAACCTCGTTTACTTCCTTAACGCAAACGGTGCAGGCGTGGCAGTTGACAACCTTCTCCAGCCCGTATATGCACTTCTTGACAAGATCAACGGTCTCGGACTTCTTGAAAATCCCATCGTTCTTGCTGACCTTCTCAAGATTACAAAGGAAGACGGAACAGAAATCGCTATCGACCTTGCTAATCTTTCACTTGCTAACATCGTCGAAATCGTTGAAGGCGCAACCGGTCTTTCTCTTGATGCAGCTGAAGCAATTCTTGTTGACTTCTGCACAGGTAAGATCACAAAGGGCACATACATCTACAAGATGGAAGCAGCTAAGGAAGATGTAATCACAATTCTCCTTGTAGTAGCTCTTGAGCTTATCTCTGACGATGCATTCGCAACAAAGCTTGACGAAATGCTTGGCACAGATTTCATTGCAAAGATTAAGAACATCTTCCAGGGCGGTATTGTTACTTACGAGACTCCCGACTGGAACTACATGGAAGGTAAGGAAAATAAGGGCGTTATCGAATATGTAAATGCCATCACTTCCTATCCCAACGACTGGACAGAAGAAAAGGCTGAATACCTTGCAGCAAACCTTCCCGCACTTGTAGACACAGTTATCAGGATGGTTGAGATCGGTGGCGTGAAGTATGATTCACTCGCAGCTCTCCTCCAGGCTAACGTAAATATCTTCACAACAGAAACTCTCAACAGCCTTCTTGATATGATCAAGAACCTTCTCGGCAACATTGACGCAGAGCTTCTTAAGGTTGGCTTCATTATTGACGTTGACCTTGAAGGTCTTATGACTTATGAAGTACCCGAAGGTATTGATACTGTAGGCGAATTCGCTGATGAACTTGCAAATGTTCTTACAACATATGCTAAGGGCGCAGTTGAATGGCTCCTTCTCGGCAGAGACTTCAATCTCCTTGTTAAGGATAACGACGGTATCGGAACAGGTCTTGAAGGCGTTCCCTACATCACACTTAACGGCGCACAGGGTTATGCAGAAGGCCTTGCACTTCTCCTTGAAGCACTCGGCTGTGAAAACCTTCCCGCAGTTTACGGTGTAGAAAACCTTGATACAGCAGCTACAGTTGAGGCAGTTCTTGCTTCACTTGCAACACGTATCGACGAAATCCTTGCTAACCCCGTAGAAGAAGTTCTCGATCTTCTTCCCAACCTCATTTACTTCCTCGACGCTGACGGTGTTGCAGTAGTAATTGAAAACACAACAGCAGCTCTTATGGCTCTTGTCGGTAAGCTTGGCGCATTCGGCATTGAGCTTGACATCAACTCACTTGTTAACCTTCCTGAACTTATGGGTATTTCCGATAAGTATGCAGAAGGCGAAGAAAAGATCGGTCTTGACAACCTTACACTCGTAGCTCTTCTCAAGGCACTTTCACTTATGACAGACCTTGACTTCACAGAGCTCCAGAACGTACTTGTTCCCTTCGCTCTCGGTGAAGCAGTTGCATACGACTCAGTAAGCATCAACGAAGAAGATGATGTTGCTTACAAGATGGTTTACAAGACAGAATACGACAAGCACGATATGATTTCAGTTATCGTAACAGCTGCTCTTCGTATGTTCGTTGAAAACGAAGACAACGCTGCAAAGCTTGACGAGATGCTCGGTACAGAAATCGTTTCATCTCTCAAGGACGTATTCGCAGATGTAGAAATCACATATGTAGCTCCTGATTGGAACTATCCTCTTGCAGAAAACGGCACAGTTGATGCAATGAAGTATTCAATCACTTATCCCAACAACTGGACAGAAGCAACAGCAAAATATGTTACTGAAAATCTTCCCGCTATTGTTGACCTTGTAGTTGGTCTTGTTGACAGCAACTATGCAACACTCAGCGACCTTCTCGAAGATAAGGTTAACGTATTCACAACTGCAAACCTTCAGTCAATTGTTGACCTTATTGCAAATCTTCTTACAGACATCGATGCAGGTCTCCTTGAGGCAGCAGGCATGCTTCTCGGTGCAGACGTTGTAGGTCTCCGGACTTACAAGGCTCCCGAAGGAATTGACACTGCAGATGAATTTGCAGCAGAGCTTGCAAATGTTCTTAACACTTATGCAAAGGGTGTTGTAGAATGGCTCCTTCTCGGTAACGACTACACATTCTTCGTTAAGGAAGTTCAGAACGGCGCTCCCGTTGACTTTATTACAATCAACGGTGCAAACGGTTACGCAGAAGGCCTTGCACTTCTTCTTGAAGCACTGGGCTGTAAGAACCTTCCCGCAGCAGACGGTAAGACAGAAGAAATCGTATCAGGCGTACTTGAATCACTTGCAGCACGTATTGACGAGATCTTCGCAAATCCCGTATACGAAGTTGTTGAGGTTCTTCCCAACCTTCTCTACTTCCTCAACGCAAACGGCGTTGCAGCAGTAGTAGACAACACAATTGCAGCTGTTACAGCTCTTCTTGAAAAGCTTGAAGCATTCGGCATTAATGTTGATATCAACGAGCTTGTAAATATCAAGAAGCTTATGAAGCTCGAAAATACTGATGCTACAATCAGTCTTGACGATCTTTCAATGAAGGCAATTCTTGAAGCAGTTTCCCTTATGGTAGGTCTTGACATTACACTTATTGAAGACGTACTTGTTGGCTTCGGTCTCGGTCAGGTTGACGAATATGATTCAATCAGTGAAAATGCAGTATACAAGATGACTTACAAGGCAGCATTTGAAAAGTACGATATGGTTACAGTAATTGCTAACCTTGTTGTTCTTACAATCGCTGATGCAGACAATGCAGAGTTTGTTAAGAAGCTTGCAGGCGACCAGGCTTATGAGCTTATCTACAACATCTGTGTTGAGGGCGTTGCTCCTGTTGCCGTACAGGAATTCAGCTGGAAGTTTACCGAAAAGGCTGATACCGGTGAGGCATTCTCAGCATATGCAACATCAGAAATGTTCCCCAGCGGTAAGTACGGTCCTCTCTACACTGAGGAAATGGCAAACTACATTGCTGACAACTTCGGCGAATTTGTAGATAACATCATCTACCTTCTCGGCATTCAGGTAATTGAAGGCCAGAACGTAGACAGCCTCAAGGATCTCATCAATGACCTTCTTGGCGGTTCACTTTACAACAGTGCAAACGTTATCGCAATCCGTGATGCTCTTGCAGGCGTGCTTGCAGGTATCAAGGATCTTGAAGTTAACGGCAAGAACGTAGGCGGTTATATCGCAGAAGTACTTGCTAAGTCAGAAATTGCTGACATCAACGCAGTTGCAAATGTAGAAGTTCCCGAATTCTCAGAAGACAGAGCACAGTTTGTACAGTATCTCTGTTATGTTCTCGAGCCTCTCTATCCCGTACTCAGATGGGTTCTTTCAAATGACAACATTGAATTCTTTGTTGACCTTGATAAGGACGCAGCTATCAAGCTTGAAGGCGGCGAGGGTTACCGTTACGGTATCATTCCTCTTCTTGAGGTTCTCGAATGTCAGAACATTCTTGCTCCCGATGCATATTATGCAGCAGTTGAGGCAGACGGTGATGTAGTACTTACATCAATCCTTAATCCTCTTCTTGACAGAGTAGACGAAATTATCAATAACGATCCTGCACAGCAGATCCTTGATATGCTTCCCAACCTTATCTACTTCATCAACTCCAACGGTGTTGACACAGTAGTAAGAAATACTCTTCATGCAGTATACGGTCTTCTCAGTGCAATCGCTCCCATTGCTGAAATCGATCTTTATGAGATTATCGGCATTGACCTTGCTGAGATTAACTTTGAGTGGATCTTCAACAAGCTTCTTGAGCTCATTGCAGATGCAACAGGCTATAAGTTCGATGCTCTTACAATAAATGCAATTGCAGAACTTACTGTAGGTAAGCTTGAATCATACGATTCACTCAGCGGCAAGACAGCATACAAGATGGTTTATGCAGAAGGCGCAAGCGGCGATAAGGCTGAAATGGCAACAATCGTTATGAGACTTCTCGTAACCTTCATTATGCATAACAACAACAGAGAGCTTCTTATCGGTCTTCTCAAGGATAACTTCAATATGACAGCTGATGCTGAAAAGTATATCAGAGGTATCCTCGATATGATCGCAACTGTTTCAGTTGAAACATACCTTGGTATGGACCAGGCACTTGCAACACTTTACTACGTCTTCTACGGTGCAGACCTTGGTGTTGGCGGTGTAGCCGGCGGTCTTAAGGACATCAATGCTGAATGGCAGAACATCCTTAAGGAACTCGGCAGATCTGATGATCCTAACGAAATGACAATCGGTAATATTCTTGCAAACTTCATGGATAAGTATCTTGACGATATCATAACTGAAGAAGGCGTTGCTCCTAACGGACTTATCGCATTCTTCCAGAAGATTGCTGATTGGTTCAACAAGATCATCGAATGGTTCAAGAATCTCTTTAACTGATCATTCTGATAAACACCCGTCACTGAAAAGTGGCGGGTGATTTTTATCCTATAAAAAACAAAGCTCCGGGAGGATTAACCGCCCGGAGCCTTGCTGTCTTATTATTTAATTGTAATGCTGTTGCCGTTATCGACAATTTCAGTGAAATGGGGTCTTTCATAGTTTGTCTGATTCGGAGAGTGGAAGGTCAGGTAGAGCTTGTCACCGCTTCTGAAAATCATACCGTGACCGCCGTCATCGGCAAGAAGAGGGGCAAGGTGTTCAAAATTCATGCTTAATTCACCGTCGTTGAATCTTACGAGGCATTCGGCGTATTTGCCCTTGATGAAGGTTGACCATATCATTAAAAGCTCGTCTGTCTTTGTACGGTACATAAAGGGACCGTCAGTTATTCTGTGTTGATTTTTATCCTCGACGACGTCTGCCCAATAGGGGGAGGATGCCTTGAACATTGTTGTAGCCTCACCTATTGCCTCTGTGAGATCGTCGCTTAAGGGTGCGTAGCAGATTGTGCCGTCAATAATCTGAGTGTGTTCGTGGCAGAAAACAACATAGGGCTTGCCTTCGCGGTTAATGTAAAGTGTTCCGTCAAGACACTCCCAGTCTGTGGGGGTCACAACGCCATTACTGTGGGGGACGAAGGGACCGAGGGGACTGTCAGCTTTGAGGATAAAGGTGCCTCTGAGACCGTTGCTTTCTCTTGTAAAGGTAGCAAACATATAATATGCACCCTTGTATTTATGTACCTCAGGTGCCCAGTTGACTTCATAATTCATTGAATGCTTTTCGGAGTTGAAGCACTCGATAGGGTCGCTCCAGTTTTCAAGGTCGGTTGAAACGTAAACGTCAAAGCCTGCGGTTTTGCGTCCGAAGTTTTCGGCTCTTGTTCCGTACATGTAGTGCTTGCCGTCTTCATAAAGGACAAAGGGGTCACGAATGTTGATGTCGTTGTTAGTCATAAGCACACTCCTGAAAAATTACTTCAATTAATACTATCATATAAAACCAATATTGTAAATAAAAGACAAGAACTTTTAGTGATGATTATTTGTTGAAAAAATATAGACAATACAGTGCATTTTGTCACTAAGAAGACACTTGAGAAAAATGTGTTTGATAAAATGATACGTGAAGTTGCAAATACAATACTCTGTTGCAAAAGTTACAATTTGTTCACAGAAAACACAATAATTTTATTAATAAAGATATATAATTAAACTAAAATGAAACTCAGAGGTAATATCAGAAACAGTGATTTGATGAATTTCATTTCGGGAGGACGAAACTATGATTGAAAAGAAATTGCCTGACGGCAAAATTGTAAAAGCATATCCTATTACAAGCTCTCAGCAGATGATGTATCTTATGTCGCTGAAATACGGCTCCGGGTACCCGGTAAATAATATCGGCTGCGGCGTTTATTGGAAGGGCGAAATCAACAAGGGTGAAATGAAGGCTTCAATTTACGAGGCAATAAGACGTTGCGATACAATGCGCCTGCGCTTTGTGATGGGCAAAAAGCTTCAGCTTCATCAGTATGTTACTGAAAAGAGCGAGCTTCTGGTTGACGAGTGGAATCTCAGCGATTACACAATTGACGAGGCCGAGGAAAAGCTTCTTGCATTTTCAAGGGCAACGATTCCTATGTTCAACTGTGAGGTACATAAGATTTTTATTGTAAGATTCAAGGACGGCTACCAGGGTCTGTTTATGAGGCTTCACCATCTTGCTATGGATGCATATTCTCTCAAGGTTTTCATTAACGATATAATGGAAATATACAAGCACAGGACACAGGGCACACCTTACCCGAAGCCGATGAGACCTTATATTCCCGCTCTTGAAAAGGAGCTTGAGTATGAGACAAGCAATCAGCACGAAATCGACAGACAGTACTGGTATGATTCTCTTGCCAAGGAGTCGGAGCCTATCTTTACCGACTTTATGCTCGATAACAGACTCAAGAAGCAGCAGGTGAAATATCCTGACCGCCGCTTTGCAGATATTCATTCGGGTCTTCCCGACGCTGATGCAGTCAGATTCCATATGAGCAAGGAGCTCAGCGATAAGGTTATGGCTTTCTGTGCAGAAAATGAGGTTTCACCCTTTGCAACCATTTCAATGGCTGTACGTACTGCACTTTCCTGCTTTAACGACAATCAGCAGGACGTATCCTTCAAGATGATTATCAACAGACGCGGAGCACTTGCCGAAAAGAAGTCGGGCGGTCTGAGAATCAATTTCCTGCCTATGAGAAGCATCATCGGACCGGAGGAAACCTTCTGTGAGGCAATACGTAAGATTTCGGAAATCCAGAATGAGATGTATATGCACTCGAGACTTTCCTTCCTTGAAACACTCAAGGAAAGACACAAATCCATGTCAGAGGATGCAAAGTTTGACTCAACCTATGACAGCTTCGGACTTTCATATCAGCCTCTGATGCAGTCTGTATGCATTGACGATGAAATGAAGAGCACGCTGAGAAACATCTGGTATAATAACGGAGCAACAATGATTCCTCTTTATCTTACCGTAAGCCACCGTGCAACAGACGGAGCGCTCAGCTTTAATTTTGAATACAGACAGGAGCAGGAGGCTGCCTACGATCTTACTGTGTTCTATTCAAAAATGGAAAAGATTTTTGCCATGGGTGCGGAAAATCCCGACATTACCGTTGGTGAAATATTAAAAGAAATAGAAATTACTGAGAAAGAAAGGAATGGAAAACCGGAATGCAAACACTCGAAAGACTTATTCGCATCCTTGAAAATTACGTGGAAGTTGACGAAATCAAGGCTGAAGACAATTTTAAGCTTGATCTCGGCATGAGTTCATTTGACATTGTCTGTGTAATCTCAGACATCAGCGCAGAGTTTGGTGTTAATGTTACCGCCGCTGACTTTGTCAGCAACAAAACTGTCGGACTTATGGCTGAATGTATTGAAGCAGGTAAATAAAAAAGACTCCGGGAGAATATGCCGATATACGGCAGGAAGCTTCCCGGAGCTTTCTTTTTTTATGTTGAAAAATGTAAATTGTTATGGTATACTTTTACAAAATGATTTACGGGGGAAAGTCATGAGAAGGAAGCTGTATACAATCATAGAGCCTGCTGAAGAGGGCGACAAATTAAGTGCCGCTTATGATTATATGATGATGGCGGCGATAGTTTTAAGTGTCCTGCCACTTGCCTTTAAGCAGACGAATGTGTTTTTTATGTGGTCGGACAGAATTACTGCCGGTATTTTTATTCTTGATTATATTTTCAGGCTTTTTACAGCAGATTATAAGCTGAAAAAATCAGCAGCGTCCTTTTTCCTTTACCCCTTTACACCGATGGCAATTATTGACTGCCTTTCAGTTCTGCCTTCGCTTTCAATCGTTACTGAGAGTATGAGGGTACTGAAGCTTCTCAGGTTTTTCAGGATGCTGAAAATTTTACGCGTTTTCAAAATTCTGCGATATTCAAAAAGCTTTATTATAATAGCAAATGTGTTTAAACGCCAGAAAAGAGTTCTTGCTGCCGTTGCAACTACGGCGATAGGATATGTTTTTATCTCAGCGCTGATTATTTACAACGTCGAGCCTGAGAGCTTCAACACATTTTTCGATGCAATTTATTGGGCGACGATTTCTCTTACAACCGTAGGCTACGGAGACATTTACGCCGTAACAACCGTCGGCAGAATTGTTACAATGGTTTCATCAATTTTCGGCATCGCGATAATTGCTTTGCCCTCCGGTGTTATTACTGCCGGCTATCTTGAAGAAATAAACAAGGATAGAAAAGACGAAAATAATCCTGAATAAAAAAAGGGGTTGTTGCATTAAGCGCAGACCAAAAAGCAAAACAAAAAAGTGAACAAGTCCGTTAAAAACGGACAATAGAAAAAACAGACCCCCTATGGTAGAATAAAAGAAACTACCATAGGGGGAATTATTATGCCAAGAGAATACAGAAACATAAGTCAATACGAAAAAGAAAT
>SVPE01000008.1:32819-120582 GCA_015066015.1 Oscillospiraceae bacterium | reverse complement strand
TTATGTTTTATGCAACACTTAAAAGTTACTTTCAATAGAATTAAAGCAGATATTTTCAGTAGATTTACTACTTCAAATACCTGCTTTTTGTTTTGCTTTTTGGTCTGCGCTTAATGCAACAACCCCGTCAAGTGACTTTACAAATGTACAGGCTTATACTTTTATCTGTACACCGATATTTACTGCACTTTCCGAAGCTATAGCTTCCTCTTCCAGGCACACATAATAGTTATAGGAGCCCGGTGTATAGCTGAAGGCAGGATTCTCTGCGGTAATAAAGCAGGTGACTGCACCGTCTGAGCCTTTTACAAGAGTTGCGGTTGCCGTACTGCTGGTTGCCTTATTGCCGTCAAGGGTATAAATGAAGATTTTGCTTTCATTTACAGTGAATTCCTCACCGGGGAGACCTTCAACACGGACTGTGATGTCTTTGCCGTTGAATGAGCCCTGAGGTGAAGCGGAAACAACAGTATACCTTCTGCCTCTGGTATCCTCGGCACCTTCAACGTGCATGTTATAGATAAGCTGAGGGTCAGTAACGGCTTCGGTGGTAGTTTCCGTTGTTGTTTCTGTTGTAGTTTCCGTTGTGGTTGTTGCCGAGGTTGACGGCGGGGGTGCCTGTGTGGTATATGGATTGGTCGTAGTTGTAACTGCAGAGGGAGCGTCAACCGTAGTTGTGACGGCTGTTGTTGATGTAGTGGTTTCTGTTGTACTTGGTGCAGTTGTGGTTGTAGTGGAGGCAGTTGTCGGCTGTGTTGTTGTGGGGGGTGCGGTGGGTTCGGCAGTGGGATAGGTGTTTTCCTGCTGGCCGAAGGTTATTGCCTGGGTGGTTGTGGTAGTTGTGGTTTTATCCTTTTTCTTACTGCCTGAAACGGCGGCAATTGTTATGCCGAGTATTACTACAAGTGCAATAATGATAAAGTACCATTTTTTGCTGACGCTTTCGCCTGCTTCGGTATCGTCTGCACCTTCGTCGAAGATGTCCTGAAAATCTGAGTCGTCACCGTAGGGGGCGGCAGGGTCTGTGTAAGCAGGGGACTGAATCTGAGTTGCCGGTGCGACAGGCATAACAGGCACTGCAGGTGTATAAAGCGGCGGATTAAGTGTTGTTACGGGCGGAGCAAAAACATAGTTTGCCTCGAGGTTTCGTGAGAAATCCTCGGGTGTAAGGTAACGCTCGTGAGCACGGTGTGCCGTTGCTTTGAAAATTACATTTGCAAGCCCGGAGGTTGCATTTGACGGTGCAGGGAAAAGGTCGCCTCTCATTCGTCTTTCGAAAGCAAGCTCTCTGTCAGCAACAGAAACGGGTGCGGGATACTGGGGAAGGAAGGGGAGGCGGTTATTGTTAAGAAGCTTATAGATGAGAATACCCAGCGAGTATATGTCGGAGCTGATATCTATTGTGCCTGTGCCGTAAAGCTCGGGTGCAATATAGGAGGAAACAACCTTGTCTTCACCAAAGCGGCCTTTACATACGCCGAAGTCGCCAAGCTTGAAGTTTCCGTGACGGTCAACATAGATGTTTTCGGGTTTGATTTCGTGGTGGACAATTCCTGCACCGCGGAATGCCTCAAGGGCAGAGCATATATCGGTACCGAGCTTTATAACGTCGTTTTGTACTGCGGAATCGCCGCGCATATGCTCGTTCAGCGGGGTAAGAAGCTCCATAAGGATAACAAGGTAGAAGCAGGAGCTTTCCTTTATGATTGTATAGTTGTCGAAACGGACAATATTCCTGTTGCCTCTCAGAGACAGCATCTTGTCCATATTTTTTCTCACAGATTGCTCCACTTCGTCGAGATACTGTTGCACATTTGTATAAATGCCCGATGAAATAACCTGACTCAATTCCTCGTTGCCTGAGGGGAACTTTATGGTTTTCAGACACTGATGGCGAACCTTACCGTCGGATACATTGGCAACCCTGAAGACCTTGGAATATCTCCCTTCAGCAAGCTTGCCCTCAACGGTCCACGCATCAAAAAGAGGCTCGTAGTTTCTTAACTTTTCTACAGTCATTATTTCAACTCCTTTGCGAGTTTTTATATATTTATGTATCCTATAATACCATTATTACGTTTTTAAGTCAAGAAAATGGGCTTATTGTTAAAATGAGTTAACAATTCAGGCTCTGACGTAAGTGTGGGGAGGAGGGCGCGGGGAGCAGGCAACGCGCAGCGTTGCCATGCCGCCGTAAGCCGACTTTCGCAGAAAGTCGGCTTACGGCGGCAGCTTTGACTAAGTCAAAGCTTCTCCCCGCGGAAAATGCGCGAGGCTTAGCCTCGCGCCGCTGACCGGCGGTCAGAAAAAATAACCGGGATTCGATGTCCCGGTTATTTTGACTTTATGTGTTATTACCCGATAAACTCAAAGCGCCTGAAAACCTTTCCGTCTCTTTCAACGGTTTCATTCCACATGCAGGCGGGTCTTACCCAAAGACCACCGTCGCCGTAGAGTGCCTTGTAAAGCACCATTTCTTCTCCTGTTTCACTGTGTCTTACAATGTCGATAACCTCATATTCCTTGCCCTTGAAGTGGCGGTATTTTCCTTTGCGGATTTCCATTTTTATTTCATCAGCTTTCCGTATTTTATCCGGTTAACGATAAATCCTATTCCGAGCCACAGTAAGATTATCGGAAGAAATACGAGCACAAGCAGAACAAGGAGAATAACAATCGGGAGAGCTTTGTTGCTTTTTACAAAGTGCTCAGCGTTTTCCTGCTTTTCGGGAAGGTTGTCCCGGAGATTCAGCACGGCTTTTTCATCGCAGATGCCGCTGTTGTAAAGAAGCGGTTCAACGAGACTTTGTACGGAGGTTGCGCCCTTGAGGATTTTGCCGATTTTCACACCGAAGAGATTAAGCAGACTGTCAATTATTGCAAGTATGCCCATTGTGATTTTGTATTCGGCAGTATCGGGAGAATAAGGGCTGTCACCGCCGTAGAGGTTTCTTACAAGGGAAACGATGAAGTCTGTAACCTTGTTGTCCTTGATATGGGCATAGTCTTTTTTCTTAAGACCGCTTTCTTTTTTTACAAGCTTTGCAACGGTGCCGATTTTAAGCTTTGAAAGTAGCTTTGCAAAGGGCTTGATAATCCAACCGATTTTGTAGATAAGCTTTTCTTTTACGCTGAAGGCGGTGGCAAGTCTTGCAAGCTCGGGAATATCCTTGCCGGCGGCATCGATTACTCTTCTGATCATGCCGAAGAATTTGTCCTCAAGATGCTCCTTGAGAGGTCTGCCGTTAATGTCACACTGTACGTCTACAGAGTTTACATCAATTTTTCCCTCTGAGGGAAGGAAGGTAACCTGACGGAAGGTTGCCGGATAGCCTACTGCAGCGGCAGTTGTGATGTCATAGAAAATCTTATCCTTTTCAGTGTACTTGTAGGAGATATCCTGCATATGGGTATGACCGGTAAACATGTAGTTTACACCGAGCTCTGTCAGCTCGTCAATTCTTCTTTCGGCCTCACCCATAATGTTGCTTCTGCCGATGATGGTGTAGAAGGGAGACGGTGAGAGCATCGGGTGGTGAGTCATGGGGATTATGAACTGACCGTTTTCGTGGGCGTCCTTAATCTGTGCTTCAATCCACTCAAAGCAGTCGTCGGAAAAGCCGCTGGCACCCTTGTGGTTTCTGTCGTCATTGAGTGCAAAAAGACGGTAGCCGTCGCAGAGCTGTACAACGTAGGACATACTGTCTCTGTGTACGGAAATTGCCTCGTCGGGGCCGAATTCCCTGTATAAATCGTAAAGCTCTTCACGCTTTACTGCAGGCACCTGCACTACACTGTCACCGTCGAATCTTCTTGTGACGTCACCGTCATGAAAATCGTGGGTGGCGGTGATTACATAAACCTTTTTGCCTCTTTGTCTGAGTGAGCGAAGAAGCCTGATAACGCCCTCGTGAGCTTCGATTTCGGCTCTTGTTGTAACGTCGCCGGAGACAAGAACGATTTCACATTCGTCTTCTGCAAGCTGGTCCATAAGAGCGGAAAGGATTTTCTCGCAATTGAGAAGGTCGTTGGGAGTTTTTACGTTTTCCTTTTCGAAGGCCTTGCCCGTGACACCGGTTTTCTGTGAATAGTAGTGGATGTCGGAAATTATGTTGATTTTAAGCGGCTTGTGATTTTCGTACATAGCTTTTCTCCTTTATTTTTTCTTGATAACGATGCTGTGAGCACTGCCGTTTTTAGGTGAAACGGTAAGCTCAGCCAGTCCGTCAATGAAGCTGAAGGGGATTTCCTTGCCGTTGAGCTCTGCGTAATAGTCTTCGTTGTCCTTCATTACACAAAGCAGAGTAATTTTTTCACTTTCTCCGTAATAGGTGAAGTTAATCTGTGCGGCCGTGAAGTCTTCGTTGAAGCTTACCTTGTCAAGGTAGGTGTCAAAGCCGACATTTACTGTTCCGGGCGAGTAATAAGCCTTGAGCCAGAGGTTGAGCGGTGATGAAAGTCCGCCGAAGTTATGGAACCATCCGCCGCAGCCTGTTACCGTGTTTACCATTTCAAAGGTGTAATAGGTGTTTTCAACCTCTCTTTTCCATATGTCAAGAGCAAGATGAGCAATATCTCTTGCAAGGTCAGCTCTGCCCATGTCGAGCATACTTTTCCATATAAACCACTGATGGGGAAACCAGATATTTCCGTTCCAGTAACCGTTCACCATATAATAAGAGGCACTCTTGTCAACGGCGCTGATACCGTAAGGGGTGTGCATCTCGTTTTCATTTTCAAGGTGTGCGATGATTTTTTCACTTTGCTGCTTATTGCAGGCACCTGCGATAAGCGGGTATATGCCGTCAAGTCCTTTGTTGAGATTTTCTCCGTCTGCGGTGGTGAATTTTTTTACGGGCTCGTAGTTTTCGTCGTGAAGCACATAGCTGTAATATCCGCTTTCTTCATCCCAGGAGTAGGTATCAAGAGACTTTGTGAATTTCTTTATGTCCTCGGAGTATTCATTTATATCATCATTCTTTCCGAGCTTTGCGGCAAGGATTGAGAGAATTTTACCGAAACGGATTACATGACTTGTGGTGATAACGGGTGAAGCCTTGTCGCGAAGATTTTGCTTCATCATGGCAACCTGAGCAGGATAGTCGTCCATTCCGCTTGTGGAATAAAAATAATCATAGGTTGTGAGAATTCCGCTTCTGAACTTTGCTGTTGTTGAGCCTCTTATCTTGCCTGCAAGGAAGAGGTAGTAAAGCCTTGCTCTGGGATAATATGAAAGCAGATGCTTTTTGTCCTTCGCCTTCTGAATCATTTCGTAAAGCTGATAAATCTGTACGGGTACGGGTGAGCCGTGGTGAAGGAATGCATAGTCGGGGTTGTCCTCCTGACTTAAGTAGGTGTCAATGATGTATTCGGCAAATGTGGGGGCAATTTCGTTCATTCCGAGACCTATGAAGCCGGAGTCCCATGTGTAAAGGCAGTCCCAGCGCTTGCCCGGAGTGTGATGTACGATGTATTCTCCGTGCTTGTATATCGGGTAAACCACGTTTGTAAGAAGCGTTGCAGCGAGAATCTGGTTGCTGAGCCTGTAGGTCTCGCCCTTTTCGTTGAGAGTGAAGCGGACTGCTTTTTCCTTTGCCTCAAGGTAGATTTTCTCGTACTCCTCTTCGGTAAGGTAGTCGCAGCTGCCCTTTGAGATAACGGCATACTGTACCTTTTTTTCGCCCTTTTCAACGAAGATGGTGTGGCTTATCGCATTGTGAAAAAAGCCTTCATCACTGTGCTTGCGTTTAAAGGCACCGGTGAAGCTTTCCGTAACATCGTCGAAGGTTTCGTCACCGTTTGAGAGTCTTGCTGTCATACAGTCCTCAAGGGCACCGGTGGGAATTTCTCTGAATCGGGTATTGCTGTCAAAGATGCGAAGACGGTAATCTCCGTCAATCTTGTCATAGGTGAGGGTAGTGAGGTAGCCCTTTTCAAGCTTTTCATTTATGAAGTCGGGTCTGAAGCTTACGGGTATGCTTTTTACCTCGATGAAGTCCTTGTCGTAGTTTTCTGTGATTGCAAGAAAGTCGAATTCTGCAGCACCCGTACCTGTCGCAACAAAGGAAAGCTCAAGCTCGCCTGCGCTGAGCTGACCTAAATGAATGTGAATCATCTCCGGCTCATCGCAAGGGGAGAGGGGAAGTGTTGTCTTTCCGTTTAAAATAAAGGTAGCGGTGCTTTCACTGTTTATGTAGTGTACGCCGACCTGCTTTCCCTGCTCATAGTGAATGTCGCTTGTGCGGTAGCGTAAGGTCAGCACAGCATTGGAGTAGGAGTTTTTGAGATTCACCCTGTAGCTTACCCTGTCGTCCGGCTCTGCACCGAAGGGCTTTATCACACGGTGGGGCATATGCCACTTTTCGGCACGGTCACCCAGACCCCTTTCAAAGGTAAAGGCCTTGTCGATAAATTCACCCTTTTTTCTGCCGTCGGCATTCTGCTCATCCCAGGGTCTGGGGGTGGCGTAAACATATTCACTGTAGTCGGTAGCCTTTATAAAGTCGCACTTTTCGGGAAGAAAGACTTCTGTATAGGAGTCCTGAGGGTATTCTATTGAAGAAAAGTAGTTTACAACACAGTCCTTTATAAGATCTGAGTTGTTGACTATCTCCGTTCTGACGAGAGTGCTCTCACCGTCGAGCTTTGTGTAGGATACATCGGCATATACTTTGTCTTTCCACTCAAGGTCGTAGCGGTAGGAATAAAAGGAATAATCCTCACTGCAGAGCCAGGGATGATATGCCGAGGGAAGAGTAACATTCGGTACTCTTATATCAAAAGCATGTATAGCAGGGGCAACAGAAAAGTCAAAGCGTATACCCTGATATTTTTCGTGGTCGGCAATACGCGAAATGCCGGCATATTTTTTGCTGTAAGGACCCCATAACGGGATGCAGTTGAATTTATCGGTCATAGCACACCTCTTTAAGCTTTATTACTGATTCAGTATATAATAATTTAAACATCAAAGTCAACGATTTTGTCTCATTTGGGCAATAAAAATCGATAGTAGAAATATATTTCATTAAAATATTCAAAAATCTTTCAAAAACTGCTTGAATTTTTGCTTTTCAGGTGATATAATCTAATCAAGCTACAGACTAACGAATTTCTAGGAGGTATACTTATGAAAAAAATATTATCAGTTATGTTAGCTATTATGATGCTTTTCGGAGCACTTTCACTTTCTGCATCAGCTTCAAACGATGACATTCTCAACAAGTGGGAAGCAGGTTCATCAATCACTCTTGCAGGCACTACATATCCCAAGACCGACTACATCATCGTTGAGTTCGACTTCAACGGAGGTAAGTCCTATATCCCGCTTCCCGTTTATGATGCAGCAGGCACAGGCCACTTCAATCATGAATATGTTTCTGAAAGATACCTTGCTCTTCCCGGTAACGGTATGTTCAACCTCAGACCTTCATCATCAGCAAACGGCTCATCCTACCTTAACCTTCCCCTTGTAACTCCCGCTGAGGGCGATGCATTCCAGGGCTGGTACTGCGTAGAAACACGTGAGACACTTGCAGGCGGCACAGACTGGAGAATTCCTGAAGGTTCAGGCAGCAGAATTTACCACTTCAAAGCTCAGTATTATCCCGCTGTACAAGAAGGCGACACACTTACTATGGTTCTCGGCGTACTTATGAAGGTATTCGGAACAATCATCGGTCTTCTCTTCCTTGACGGTAGCTCAGCAGCAGGTATCGAGCTTATGGAAAAGATGCTCGGCGGTCTTCTCGGCTAATTTATCCGAATAATTAAAAGCACCCTTCGAGGCGCACTCCGTAAGGAAGTGCGCCTCAACTAAGTTTGCCCTTTCGGGCAAGTGAAGTTATCTACGATAGTGAAGTTGTCCTGCGGACAGTGAAGTTTCGCCTACGGCGAAGTGGGCAAACTTAACTTCACTTGATCAGCAAGACCAAACTTCACTGCGAACAAAGTGAGCAACTTCACTTTTGCGTTAGCAAAAACTTCACTTCACAAGCCGAAAAAAGAATCCGTTGTCTTTCGGCAAGTATTTACCTTTTTTCAAAGTGTGTAACCCACTATGACACTTTCACAATCCTTGTGTAAAGTGTCATTTTTTTATTACGATAAAAACCGAGAGCGACAACTTCTTTACGAAGTGTCTCTCTCGGGGTGCTTTTTTTATGTGTGGTTTGCAATTCGAGATGCCGAGGCGGATAGCCGAGGCCTGTAATCGCCTATGGCGATTATGGGTCCGGTTCAACCGGAATTTACGGGTTGTGCCGACGGGGAGGCGGACGCGCCTGCAGCGCGTCCGCCTCCCCGTATGTCGGGTTTAACTCATAATTCACAGAAAAATCGGCAAAAAAAAATTTATATCCGGATTTTCACCGTAAAAAAAACGGGCACATCTCTGTGTCCGTTTTTGCATGAGTGAATCAGCGCCTTACTATTTCACCGGTTTTTGCGTTTATGACATTGTTGAAAACGCAGATGTGGGTGTTTGAAATAAACTTATCCATATGAAGAGAGCCGAAGTACCAATGGTCAAATTCACAGGTGCGGCTTACGTCCTCAAGGTAGGTGTTGATTGCAGTGATGCTTGCGTTTGCACCTGAACCCATAAGCAGGAAATCCTTGATTTTTGCAGGAGGCTCGTGGGAAATTATGATGTCAATTTTACCGCCGTGCTTCTGCAGATTGTCAACGCCTTCGATAAGCTCTTCTCTTGTGGGAATTTCAAGGTCTGACCAGGTCTCTGTTTCAAAACGGATGTCAATATCGGGGCTTTCTCCGCCACCCATGGTGAATACGGTTTTGTCCTCGATGTTGAAAACCTGACCTCTCATAAGGTGGAAGATGTTTCCGCCGATATGGTGCACCTTACCGCCGTTCCACTTTTTGATTTTGAGCTTTGAAAGCAGCTCGAAGTTTTCATGTGTGCCGTCAACAAAGCAGATGTTATATTTCTTTTTGCTGAGCTTCTTGAGTACGTTGATTTCTTCCTTTGAGCCATCCCAGACGAAGCCGAAGTCTCCGCATATTATAAGCGTGTCTCCGCTGCCGAGCTTTCTGAAGCGGGGATCGTCAAAGCGTGAAAAAATTCCGTGGGTGTCACCGGTTACATATATCATAAATAAGCTGTCCTTTCTGTGGAGCTTTTTCATTTCTGAGTCAAAAAAAGTTTATATTTTTTTGTAATTAAATTTTTGATTTGCTATGTACTTTTTATCCGTAAATTGTTATAATAAATTGATACATTATGTAATAACAGATTTACTTTCTCTATTAATTAAAACACAATTTCAAAAACTTGTCAACCGGAGTGTATATAAATGAAAAAGCTATTTTCTTTTTTTCTTGTATTTTTGACTCTTGTATTTGTTGCGGCACCGTCGGTGAGCGCTAATTTTGATTCAGATGCCGTAACTTCTCAGCTCGATTCGGGTGTTTACTATATGGAAAATCTCGAAGAGGGTACAGTTTTGTTCGATAAGGACAGTGAAAAGCAGGTACCGATTGCCGGCTTTGCAAAGGTGCTGGCAGCCGTTGTCGCTATTGAAAAGTGGGGTAACCTTGACGGCGAAATAAAGCTGACCGAAGAAAATCTCAATGTATTTGAATATGAGATGGGGATGCTCACTGCACTTTACGAAGCGGGTGAGATTGTTTCAAAAAAAGAGCTTTTCGACTGTCTTGTGATTTACAGTGCAAACGATGCGCTGAGTATAATTGCTCACGATGTTGCAGGCACTGAGGAGAATTTTATTGCAGAAATGCAGAATCTTGTCAAAAAGATAGGCTGCACCTCAACGGTTATAAAAAACATTCACGGCTTTGATACTGAGGGACAGTACACTACGGCAAGAGATGTTTCAAAAATTATCAAATATGCGGTTAATTATCCCGCCTTTACCGAGGCCTTTGCCCTTGATGAAATCACACTCAAGGAAACAGACTACAATGAGAAGCGTACCTGCTTCGGCTCCAATCAGATGCTCAATCCTGCAGTTGCGGATTACTATCACAGCTCCGTAACGGGGGGACGTCAGACAAGCACAGACCTTGCAGGAGAATGCATCGCAGTTGTTTCAAATGCTGACGGATATTCATACCTTACCGTTGTAATGAACGGAAAATATGATGATATAGACGATGACGGCTATGACGAAAACACCTCAATGACCGATGCACAGAAGATGCTCGATTGGGTTTATGAAAACATACGCTTCAAGGTGGTTGCAACGGTCGAGCAGGTTGTGTCTACAGTTGATGTAATTGCAGGAAAGGGTGATGAAAAGCTGCAGCTTGTACCTGAAAAGGAGATTTCAGCCCTTGTGCCACTTTCAGCAGGACCTGCTTCTGTAATGTTTGAGGTTGTCGACGATCAGGATAAGGAAAGCGTTATAGCACCTGTAAAGGCAGGAGATGTTATCGCTCAGGCAAACATCTATTATGCGGGACATAAGCTCAAAACCGTAAACCTTGTTGCGAAAAATGATATAAAGCTCAGCTTCGGCGGACTTGTCATTACCGCTGCAAAGGCAGTTTTCGGATCGGTATTTTTTATAATAATAGCTTTTATTGCAGCATTTATCGCCTGTCTGAAATTCGCCCTTGACCTTAAGGACTACTTCGACAAGGAAAGAAGAAAAAGCTATGATCCGTTCCCCTCGTCCTTTGAGGTGCTTACGGAGAAAATAAAGAAAAAAATAGCCTTTGCAGGAAAGTCGAAAAAAGGTAAGCCAACAAAGAAAAAAGCACCTTCTGAAAAAGGTTACGGCTCCGGTGAAAAGTCTGAGGCAAAAGCGAAGCAAAAGACAAATGCGAAGCCTGGCGCCAAGACGGGCACAAAGCCTAAGACAGGTGCAAAGCCTTCGGTACAAAAGACTTCCTCCACGCAAGGCGGAGCAGGAACGAAAAAGGCTCCCGGTGCGAAAAAAACACCCGTCAGAAAAGACTCTGCAACAAAAAACAGAAAAGTGACGGACAAACCCTCGCAAAGCAAAAGTACAAAGGAAATAAAAAAGTAAAAAAATGGCATATATTGTTACTTTCCTTGACTTTTACGACAATATAATGTATTATGAAAAAGAATATTATTGCTTTTTCGAAAGGATTGATCTGATATGAAGAAAACAGTAAAGGGGATTTTGATTGCACTTGTGCTGGCAGTTACTCTGCTTTTCGGTGCGGCCTTCAGCGCCTCTGCCGTAAACTCTGACGGAAAGTGGGTCTGCGCCTGGGGTACAGCTCCTACGGAAATCGGTATTGACGGTTATGAAAATATCACCGCCTATATCGGTAATGTAACTGCAAGAACAGTTATCACTCCTACGGCAAACGGCTCAAAGCTCCGTATCCGTGTTACCAACTACTACGGTAATGACATAATGAAGCTTACAAGAGTTACAGTTGCAAAGAGCCTTGGCGGAGCAAAAATTGATCCCGACAGCGTTAAAATCGTAACCTTCAACGAGGGTAAGCAGTTCGTGTCGGTTCCTGCAGGTAAGGAATATTACTCCGACCCCATCACTTACGATGTAAAAGCAGGTGAGGATATCGCTATCAGCATTTATATCGAGGATTTCACCGAGGTAAAGACAATGGGTCTTTCCGGCGGCGAAACCTATCTTGCTCTGGGTAATGACTATACAAGCAAGGCTTCCATGGACATCGGTACAATGATGGACAGCCAGGAAATTATGGAGTACCTTTCAAAAATCACCGGAAGCGATGTTGACATCAAGCTTGCATTCAGCTTTGTCAAGGTCGTTCCCTGCCTTGCAAGTATGGACGTTCTTGCCGACGAAAATGCATATTCGGTTGTAGTTGTCGGTGACTCCACCGTTTCAAATGAGTTTCCCAAGTATCTTGCAGGAGCTATAAATGAAAAAGAGATTACAAATGTCGGTGTTGCAGGTAAGGGTATTATCGGTAACAGACTTCTCGGTGACGGTCTCGGTTACGGCTCGCTTATTTTCGGTGAGTCTCTGCTTGACAGATTCCAGCGTGACGTGCTCAGCCAGTCAGGTGTTGAGTATGTTATTATAAAAATCGGTGCCAACGATATTATCCATCCCGTATGTAATGACGTTATGGAAATGTATCCGGGAATTGAGCAGCCCACATGGCAGGAAATCTGCCTTGGCTACAGACAGCTTTTCCGTATGTGCCACGATGCGGGTATCAAGGTTATTGCAGTCGGCATCACTCCCTGGAAGGGATCGACAAGAGACTATCTCGGCACAGGTGCGAAATATGTCAGAACTGATGAGGAATTTGCCGCAGACTGGGCAATTGCTCAGAATGTAAATAAATGGCTTGCTTCCACAAATGAGCACGACGGCTTTGTAGATTTCAACGAGTTTTCCGTTAACCCCAAGGATCCCGATGCCTTCTATCCCGAATATACAATTGACGGCATTCACCCCTCAGACACAATGCAGAGAATCTGGGCACAGGAATTCCCTCTCAGCTGCATCGGTGTAGGCAAGACAGTTGCGGGCGTAAGGCTCGACAAGACCTCCGTATCAGTTTATGTCGGTAAGACAGGCTATCTCAAGGCAAGCATTTTCCCCTCAACTGCAGTCAATAAGAATCTTATCTGGACAAGCAGCAATCCCTCCGTTGTAAAGGTAAACGGTAAGGGTTATGTAGAGTGTATTGCTCCCGGTGAGGCAGTAATCACCTGCACAACAGAGGAAGGCGGATACAAGGCAAGCTGCAAAATCAAGGTTTATGCAAAGCCTACAAGCGTTACTCTCAGTAAAACCTCTGCTACGGTTTACGTTACACAGAAGGGAACTCTCAAGGCAACCGTGCTTCCCGAAAACGCTTATGATAAGAGCGTTACCTGGACATCGAGCAACACTAAGGTTGCAACCGTTGACAAGAACGGTTTCGTTACCGCAGTAGGCTCAGGCACTGCAGTAATTACCTGTAAAACAAATGTAGGCGGTGTTACCGCAACGTGTACCGTCAGGGTGCTCAAAAAGGTTGAGGTTGTTTCTATTGCTCTTAACAAGGCAGGCGGAAATATGTATAAAGGTAAGACATATCAGCTCAGATGTGAAATTTACCCCGAAAACGCAACCTTTAAAAACGTTACATGGACAAGCTCAAACCCGAAGATCGTTTCTGTTGATCAGACAGGCTTTATCAGGGGTCTTGCAGCGGGCAGTGCAGTAATCACATGCCGCAGTAAGGATAATCCCATGGTTACGGCAACCTGCAATGTAAGGGTTGTCGTGGCAACAACGGGCGTCAAGCTCAGCCACAGCTCAGGCTCAGTTTATGCAGGCTATACAGGTCAGCTCAAGGCTACTGTTTATCCCGCAGATGCAACAGATAAGCGTGTTACCTGGTCCTCATCAAATACGGCAGTTGCTACAGTTGATAAAAACGGTAAGATTACCGGTGTCAGGGCAGGCGCAGCAGTCATTACCTGTAAAACAGTAAACGGCGGCTATACTGCCAAGTGCACAGTCACCGTCAAGCCTGTGATAAAGTCCACATCAGTGACGCTCAACACCAAGGGCGGCTCAATGTATGTCGGTACATACTACCAGCTTGTTGCCAAGGTAATGCCCGAAAACGCTTCAATCAAAAAGGTCACCTGGTCATCTTCCGATACATCTGTACTCAAGGTAAGCTCAAGCGGTAAAATTCTCGGCGTGAAGCCCGGTACTGCAGTAATAACCTGTAAAACCGTTGACAGCGGTAAAACTGCAACATGTACGGTAAAGGTTCTTCCCATCAATCCGACAAAGGTTGTTCTTAATACCGCCGGCGGCTCAATGAATTACGGAAAAACCTATCAGCTCAAGGCTACGGTTTATCCTGCAAATGCAACAGACAAGCGTGTCACCTGGTCATCGTCAAATCCCAAGGCAGTTTCGGTTTCTTCAACAGGTCTTATAAAAGCACTTACCCCCAACTCATCAGCAGTTATAACCTGCAAAACCGTTGTCGGCGGCTATACTGCCAAGTGTACGGTAAAGGTTAATCCTCTCAGGGTTACGGGCGTTAAGCTCAACAAGACCGAATACGGAATGCTTACGGGTACAACCTATACTCTTGTTCCTACGGTTTATCCCGCAAATGCCACCAACAAGGCAGTTACATGGGGCTCCTCTGACACCTCAGTTGTAACAGTTTCACAAAGCGGTGTAATTACTGCAAGAGGCAAGGGCACTGCAGTTGTATACTGTAAAACAAAGGACGGCAACTTCACTGCTTACTGTCAGGTTACAGTCAGTGCAACAAGCGTGCTCGGTGTTATGCTTGATAAGTCCACCATAAGCGGTATGGTAGGCTCTGTACATTATCTCAAGGCTACGGTAGTGCCCGAAAATGCAACAGACAAGCGTGTTGTATGGACAAGCTCCGACACAAGTGTTGCCCGTGTAGATTCAAGCGGTAAGGTTACTCTTGTCGGAAAGGGTACCTGTATGGTAAGAGCCGATTCCGTTGAAGGAAACTGCGGCGAATCCTGCAAGGTAACGGTATACTAATGATACATAAAAACATCACCCGGAAGCTTTTCGGGTGAGTTTTTTTAAGGAGATGCTATAATGATACTCGTCGGTGATATAGGAAACACAAGCGTAAGCATAGGTGCATACGAGGGTGAAAGGCTCCTTTTCTCCTCGCGCATGACAACTGACAAGAACAAAGACTGTGACGGATACAAGGCAGAAATACTTGACATCTTTTCCCGCTACGGTGTTTCTGCAGAGGATTTTTCAGGAAGCATTGTATCGAGTGTTGTGCCCGAGGTTACGGAAGGTGTGACAGGTGCATTCAGAGAAATCACCGGCACAGAGCCTCTTACCGTAGGTGAAAAATACAACGGAAATCTTAAGGTTGAGATTCTTCCGGTGTCGCAGCTTGGTGCAGACCTTGTTGCCGCCGGCGTAGGTGCAATAAAAAAGTACCCGTTGCCCTGCCTTGTGGCGGACCTGGGTACTGCGACAAAAATAATTGTAATTGATGAAAAAGGTTACTTCAGAGGCTGCACGATTTCTCCGGGAGTGAAAATCTCCCTTGACGCTCTTGCTGAAAAGGCGTCGCTTCTGCCGTCAATAAGCCTCGAAAAGCCCGTAAAGGCAATAGGGGAAAACACCGTTGAGTGTATGCAAAGCGGAATTGTTTTAGGTACTGCAGCGATGCTCGACGGAATGATTTCCAGGATAAAGGCTGAGCTCGGAAGCAGTGAAGCTACCGTTGTTGCTACGGGAGGCTACAGCAGAGAAATAGTTTCCTGCTGCGAAACAGAGGTTATCCATGATGAAAATCTGCTTCTTGACGGGCTTAATGCGATTTACCGTGAGGCAGCTTTATAACCTTGCAGATTCTGTCAAGGAAAAGTATCATAAATACTGACTGTATAACTGCAGATACAAGGCACTGGGGAAGTCTTGTCATAAGCACTGCGCCGTAGGGTGTGCCCGTCTGAAAGCTTCTCCAGAAGCTGTTCATAAGAAATGAACCCACAAGCTGAGTCGAAAGTACTGAAAGCACGATTTTTATATAGCGTGCGACGGTGCTTTCTTCTTTTTTTGCAGGTCTGAGGAAAAGCCCGAAAATCAGGCCTACTACTGCAGCCGTAAGGGTGTAACCCGGGAAAAACGCACCGCCTGTAGGGAAGGCGATTGCACCAACAAGGTCACCCAGACCGTAAACGGCAGTGCTTGCAAGAATGCCGAATTTTCTTGCGGCAATCACAACGGGTATAAACGAAAGGGAAAATCTCATCATATCACCGACGGGAATTACGGCAAAGCGGGCGAGCACCACCTGAATTGCAATAAGTATACCGAGATAGCAAAGAGTGAAGATTTTTTCCTGATTCATAGCTTTTTCTTTCATAAAAAACACTTCCTTTACTTTACTCTCGCTGAAAAAGAAAAGGAAGCACGGTTATAATATAGTCCTTTTAATGTAACAGCGGGATGCGATCTGTGTATCGCAAGAAAACCTTTTTCGTCCCCAAAGCAACTCCCCGTCTCTGAGGCACTCAGACGCACACAAATCTACTCTGTTTTTCTGTCGGTTAATATTCCGACTATGATAATATAACACCCCTCAGAGCTTAAGTCAAGACTCTGAGGGGATTTAATTCTTATCTGAAAGGAAAAAGTTTACGGAATTTTTTCTGCCACAGGCGTGTGTAGATGATAACATATTTCGTAAGGGCGTTGTCAAGACCGATAAAGGCTATGTTACCTAAACCGAGCATTATGGGTACTGCATATTTTGAAAGAAACGGATAATCACTGTCCGTACCGAGAAGCTCCTCATAGGGCATACCGAAGACCTCGGAGAGAATAACAACGGCAAGGACCATTGTTATGTTGAAAATAAGCACCTTGAGTATATATTCGGCGATACGGGGCATTTTCCTGCTTTCAAGTATTGCCTTTAAAATAGGATAGTAGCCGAAAAAGGCAACGTAATATATAACGGCTTCCTTGTTTGCTATAAGCACAAGGGAAAGCACCGATGTTGCCGCATAGCAGCCGAATGCCCATTTTTTGTCAAGCTCAATTACCGTGAAAAGTATCAGAAGACTTGCGATTACCGGAAGTGCATAGCACAGTACACCGATGACCGAGGGCATAAGGATAATTACAGAAAGTGCAGTTACCATTGCACCGATTGCCGTTTTTGCACTTGTTGACATTTTCATTTTCTTACCTCAGCAACAGGAAATAAGGTCACCGCCGAAGCATTCGCAGCAGCAGTCGGCACAAAGAAGTCCCGTACAGATGTCGCAACCGTCTCCGTCGCCGCAGCAGTCACAGCAGCCCGAGGAGTGTCCGTGACCGTGGCTCCGGGTACGGCTTGTTCTGAATCCGCCGTTTCCGTTACTTGATACATTGTCAAAGGCATCCCTGTACATTGTGTTGCCCGGGTCCATATTGTGAGCCATTGAAAAATAACTGTACGCCTGCTGAGTCCAGCCGCGCTTGTAGTTCACCTGACCTTTAAGGTAGTACCAGTGTGCATCGCGGTTATTCCGGTTTATTGATTCGAGAATGCGCTCAGCCTCGTCGGTCTGTCCCTGATTGATAAGGCTTTCTACGGCTGAGTAATCGTTTGCAGCATAGGCTGAGCCGTTACTGTGTGAACCGAAGCTACCCGACATAATTGCATCGTAAGCGGCGTTGATTTCCTGCATTTTTTCTTTTGCAAGATCTTCAAGGGGACTGCCGATGTGCTGGTCCGGATGATATTTTTTGGCAAGGGCTCTGTAAGCTGATTTTACGGTATCTCTGTCGGCTCCTCTAGGGACGCCGAGAACCTCATAGGGGTCTTTCATTTTTTATTCTTTCCTTTCAGTATGTTGTTCATCGTTTTTTCTGTGCCGCCGTAAATGATGTTTTTTGCAATCGGCACAAGGGTTTTGTTTTTTATTTTTTCAAAATTCTCAGCGGCAAAGGCACAGCTGAGGTTTAGGTTGCGTTCGATTAGCATAAGGTCGTTTTCCGTTACTTCGTCACCCTTTTTGAGACCGAGAAGATTTATGAAAACATTGTACGAGCCTTTTTTCAGATCGTCTTTCAGGTCGTCTGCAGCATCACACAGGTAAACCCACTTGCCGACTCCGTAACCGAAGCGGTAGATATTGCCCTCACTGTCATCAATGCCGTAAGCAAGGATTTTTCCAAGGGCATCGGCACTTTCGTGGGCGGCCCTGTCAACGGAATCGGTGTTTTCTTTTTCAACGGCAGACTGTTTTGCCATAGAGTCTCTTATAATCTGACCTACCTCACGGTAAAGCTTTTCAGCCTTTTTATTCTTGAAATAAGCATAGGGGAGAAGCAGATACATAACAAGCCTTTTAAAAAAGGAGCTGTCGTTTATATTGTCTCTGACCTTGTGATAAAACATCATCATTGATACTGAGGCGGCAAATCTGAACTCATCATCGCCGTTGGTACAGAAGTTGCATTTTTTTGTCGCATTGAAGGGGCATCTGCCTTGATTGAATGAGGGAACAATACCTAAAAATGAAAGGCGCATAAGCACAAGAAAGGCTATATCGTAGTTGAGCGTAAGACTCGAAAGCACACCGAAGTGCTTTATCATAGCTTTACACAAAGAACAGTAAAGTCCTTTGTATGCTTCGTATTCCTTTACCTTCATTTCAGGCTTGTCGCATTTAACGTAACCGAACATTTCATACCTCACATATCAGTGTTACCCTTTATTATATATTATTTCAGCTACAATGTAAACATCTTAAGTCAAATACTTAAAAATAAAATTAATTATTGATTATTTCCGTAAGATATATTATACTATAGAGTAAATAAATATATCAGGAGGTACTGATTATGGCTGTTATAAAAAAGGACGCCTACTTTGAGTCATCTACAGGAGTGAATAAAATTCACTGCTGCATATGGCTTGACGATGAAAAAGAGTATAGGGGCGTTTTTCAGATCGCTCACGGTGTAAGTGAACATATAGAAAGATACGATGAGTTTGCACGCTTTCTTGCTGATAAGGGCTTCGTTGTCTGCGGCAATGACCACATCGGTCACGGAAAGAGCGTTGACTCCTTTGAGGACCTCGGCTTTTTCGCTGAGAAGGACGGCGACGTAAGAATGGTTGACGATATGCATATGCTCTATAACATTATGCACAGACGTTACCCGGAATTACCTTACTTCCTTTTCGGACACAGTATGGGCTCGTTCTGTGCAAGAGTTTACGCAACTTCATTTTACAATGAGCTTTCGGGACTTATCCTCTGCGGTACGGGAGAGCTTCCCTCTGCGGCGGTCGTCCTTGAGGAGCCTATAAAATTCCTCTGTAAGAAATTCGGCCCCAGAGCAGCGGTGCCTGCCGCACTTATCGATAAGCTCGGTGCCATGACGGTAAAGGATGCACGTACAGGCAAGGACTGGCTCAGCAGAAGAGTTGAAAATGTTGACGCTTACATTGCTGACCCTCTTTGCGGTGCTGATCTCAAGCTCGGCGGCCTCAGAGACCTTATCTCACTTGCAAACACAGCCTGCACCGATGAGTGGGCATATCTTATTCCGCCTACACTTCCCATTCTTCTCGTTTCAGGTGCAAAGGATCCCGTAGGCTTCAACGGCAAGGGCGTAATCAACGTCTGCGATAATCTTGAGGATGCCGGACACGAGCCAAAGTGCATACTTTATCCCGGTGACAGACACGAGATTCTCAATGAGGATGACAGAGAAGTAGTGTTTAACGACATCCTTGATTTCGTTGAGAAGATTCTTACACCTGTTGATATAAGCGAATACGAAAGCTTCTTTATTCAGAATGAAATGTAATATCTGTCCGCGAAGCTGTAATGCTGACAGAAAAACCGAAAAGGGCTACTGCGGTATGGGAGACGGAATTTACCTTGCAAGGGCTGCAAAGCACTTCTGGGAGGAGCCTCCCGTAAGCGGCACCGGAGGAAGCGGTACGGTTTTCTTTTCGGGCTGCAGTCTCGGTTGCGTATACTGTCAGAATTACGAAATCAGCCATAACGGCAAGGGTAAGCCCGTCAGTGAGGATGAGCTTTCGGAGATTTTCCGCAGGCTTGTAAATGACGGTGCACACAACATCAACCTTGTAAACCCCACACATTATGCGCTGAAAATAAGAAATGTGCTGAAAAAAGAAAAGCCGGATGTGCCTGTGGTGTATAACAGTTCAGGCTACGAGAAGGTCAGCACGCTTAAAAGCCTTGAGGGACTTATTGACGTGTATCTTCCCGACCTGAAATACATAAGCTCTGAGCGCTCACTTATGTACAGTGATGCAGAGGATTATTTCCTTTTCGCCTCAAAGGCTCTTGCCGAAATGAAAAGGCAGTGTCCGGAAAACATATATGACAGTGAGGGGCTTATAAAAAAAGGTGTGATTGTACGGCATCTTATTCTGCCGCAGAATACCAATCAGTCAATAAAGATTCTTCAGTGGATAAGGGAAAATCTCGGCACAGATACTGCAATAAGCCTTATGAGTCAGTATACTCCCTGCGGCAAGGTTGATAACTTCAGAGAGCTTCAGCGGAAAATTACCGACAGAGAATACGATAAGGTTATTTCTGCTGCAATTGATATGGGATTTACGGAAATTTTCACTCAGGAAAAGACCTCGGCGAGCGAGGATTTCATACCCGACTTTGATTTTACGGGAATATAAATTGTAAAAGGAGAATTAAAATGAAAGGTTTTATTTCGGAATTCAAAAAATTTATTATGCGCGGTAACGTAATCGACCTTGCAGTCGGCGTTATCATCGGCGGTGCTTTTCAGGCTATCGTAAACTCACTTGTAAACGATATCGTTTCACCTGTGATTTCCCTTGCTACAAAGGGTGTGAATTTTGCAGATAAATTTATCGTGCTTACAGGTGATGAGGTTTCATTTGCAACAGCTGAGGCCGCTGCAGAGGCCGGCTATGCTACACTCAACTACGGCTCATTCATTACTGCCGTTATCAACTTCCTTATTATGGCAGTGGTTATTTTCTTACTCGTGAAGACTATAAACAAGATAAACGATATCGGCAAAAAGAAGGAAGAAGCAGTTGAAGAAGAGCCTGCAACAAAGACTTGTCCCTTCTGCAAGAGCGAAATTTCAATCGAAGCAGTCAAGTGTCCTCATTGTACATCTGATATTCCTGCTGACGAATCCGGGGAGGAAGCTGCAGAATGACAGGCTTTATAGGTTGCGGAAATATGGCTTCTGCCATTATAAGAGGCCTTATCAAAAGCGGCAGCTGCAAGGGTGAAGACATTGCCGTTTACGACCTTGCAAGGGAAAAAGCCGAAAGCCTTGCAAAAGAGCTTTCACTGAATGTCCTTGAAAGCGAAAATGAAATTGCAGGGCGATGCGACACTGTCGTGCTCGCGGTAAAGCCGAATGTTCTGCCCTCGCTTCTTGAAAAAATCGGTGCAGAGCTTAAGGAAAACGATCCTCTTATTATCTCGATTGCTGCAGGTAAAACTACGGACAGCATAGCGGCAGCTCTTCCTTATGCGCCGAGACTTTCACGTGTTATGCCAAATATAAATGCAACTGTCGGCGAAGCGGTATCGGCTTTCTGCTTTACCGAAAGAGCAGATGAAAGTGACAGAATGAAGGTGAAGCTTTTCTGTGACAGCTTCGGCAGAGGCATAGAAATTGACGAAAAGCTCTTCCCGATTTATACTGCAGTCGGAGGCTGCTCACCGGCATATGCCTTTATGTTCATTGACTCAATGGCAAGGGCAGCGGTGAAAAACGGAATGTCAAAGGCTCAGGCTCTTGAAACGGCGGCTCAGGCAGTGCTCGGCAGTGCAAAGATGATTCTTGAAAGCGACAAGCATCCCTGGGAGCTGGTTGACGCGGTGTGTTCACCGGGAGGCACAACCATTGAGGGTGTATGCGCTTTGCAGGAAAACGGCTTTGAGGCGGCAACAGAAAAGGCCGTCGAGGCAGCTTATCTTAAGGATAAGGCATTAAGATGAAATTAAACGAGGCGTACTCTGTAAGGAAGCACGCCTCGTTTTTATTGTGAAACGAAGGTTCAGGTGGTCCCGGACGCAGCTTTGGATTGTCCGCCGGGTAGGGTTATTAATTATGCCATTGCAGTCAGTTCGGAATATTTTACTTCAATGTTCTGCCAAAGTTCGGATTTTTCGTTCCGGTATTTTTCAAATTCATCTACGGCTATTTTATAAGCCGCTTTTTTCTTTTCGTCGGATTCGTTTTCGTAAAGCTCAATAACGCTGTGAATTTCCCTGACGGTATCAATGAGCTTGCTGTCTTCGGCTTTTCCGCTTTCATAATCCGAGAAGAGAGCGCGGATTTTCAGGGCACGAATCATATTAGAACGCTTGTCCTCGGAAAGGTCATAGAAGAGGAAGGGGATAACCGAAAGCAGGGTGCCTATGAAGCTGCAGATGATAACCACCTTTATAATCGGGTTGCGGAAATCTGCGTTATACAGGTCGCTGAAGTTGTTTGTAAGTCCGTACTGTCTGAGTATAAACGGCATTACATAGCCGGTGGCGAGGCTTATAAGGCTTCCGATAAATACACCGCTTTGTTCTATAAAGCCCTCTATACGGTCACCGGTTTTGTACTGCTGATAATCCATTATGTCAGCCTTCATAGCCGGAAGATAGATAATTGAAAGAGCACCGAACATATCCTTGATAAACATCAGGGCGAAGAGTATAAAGTAGCTCTCATAGCAGGTGAGCATAAGCCCTATGCAGATTGTCTGAACAGAAAGGGAAAGAAGGGCGATTTTCTTTTTTCCGAGCTTGTTCGTAAGCAAGGGTGAAAGTGCCATTCCGGGAGTTGCTGCTTCTCCCTTTATGAGTATCATAGTTGTGTGTATTGCCTTGTTGTTCATACCGTAAAGGAACACCCACTCGAAAAGAGAGCCGTAGCTGTGATTGAGGAAGCTTATCCAGGTTGAGCCGTTGATAATCCAGAAATATTTATTACCGGCAACCTTTTTGAAGCCTTCAAAAAAGCCCATTTTCTGTACATACTGTCTGGGAGCGATAACCTTTTCCTTTGTGCCGAAGATGCAGAGCATACTTACGCAGGCTCCGATTGTGCAAAAGATGGGGAATGCTATGCGATAGGTGTGAAGGTCATCGGTTGAGCCGATAAGACGCACTGCGGGATTTACAACGGTAGGAGCAAAGGAGTAGATGATGGAGCTGACACCGATTATCCACGAGCGCTCGGAGGAGTTGGGTGAGAGCACCTGTACAAGGCTCGAATAAGCCGAAAGATAAAAGGGGGAGCAGAACTGAAGCAGGGTGTAAACAATAAGCACACTGTAGAACTTCTGACTGTACTGCATGCTTTCATAGGGAAGATAAACAAACAGTGTGCCGAGAAGTGCTGTTGGCACTCCCATATAAAGCAGATAAGGACGGAATTTACCCATTTTGCTTCGCGTATTGTCAAAAAGCATTGCTCTTGTAGGTGCAATAAAGAGCATAAGAATTGTAACAATTACATTGATTGTCTGAATGTCTACAAGCTCAAGACCGATTGCAGGGCCTACAATCATACTGCCGGTATCGAGGGTTATTTTACCTACAAGTGAGATAATGAAGTAGACACCTGCGCCGCCTATTGAATAAGCGGCCATTTCCTTGTAAGGAACATATTTGCCTTGGGCGGGAGTGCGCCATTGGCTTTTCACCGTTTTGAAAAAGTCGGTTGCCTTTGCCTTGAGTTCATCGGTTTTTTTCATAGTCTTTCTCCTTTCAGCTGTTGCTTTCTATAAGTGAAAAAAGCTTTTGTGTGAAGCCGTATTTTTCGCTGAGAGCTTCTATCTGTGAAAGGTCGGGCTTCAGAGGCTTTTTCAGCTTGCAGCGAAGCATAAGATTTTTCGGTGAGTGTGCGAAGTCCACAAACTCGATAACATCTACACCGTATCCGCATTTTTTAAGGATTTCTGCCCTTATGCTGTCGGTCAGAAGTGCAGAAAAGCGCTCTTTTAAAAGTCCGTGCTCCAGAATTATGTCAAAGTCGCCGCCTTTTCTGATTGATGAGCATATTTCGTGCTGGCAGCAGGGGACAGAGAAGATATATTTTACCTTGTTTTCAATGCCGTGGTAAAGAGCAAAGTCTGTTGCAACGTCGCAGGCGTGAAGTGTGATTACCATATCGATGTCGCCCTCGAAAAGCTCGCCCTTGGTTACATCGTTGACATAGAATCGGAGATTTTTATAGCCGTATTTTTCTGCAATTTCGTTACAGTGATTTACAACATCCTCTTTAAGGTCGTAGCCGATAACCTTTGCCTTTACTTTTCTTATGACTGTAAAGTAGTGGTAAATTATAAATGTCAGATAGCTCTTGCCGCAGCCGAAGTCGAGGATTGTAACCTCGTCCTTTCTGAATTCTCTGAAGGCGTCGTCTACGATTTCAATGAAGCGGTTTATCTGTCTGTACTTGTCGTATTTGCTTTTTACTACCTTGAAATCTTCTGTGAAAACGCCGAGATCAACAAGTGCGGGAATGTTTTCTCCCTGTGAAAGTATGTATTTTTTTTCCTTGTTGTGACTTTTGGCTTCAACCTTTTTTACGTCATTTCCCGTAACCTTGCGCTTGGTTTTGTCGGGAAAAATTGTATAATGCACCGTTGCGCCCTCAGCGGTAAGACAGCATTGGGAAAAATTATGACGGAGATTTCCTTCGATAAGCTCATAAAGCTCCCCGGAAGTCATATTTTCGTGAAAAGCCTGAGTGCCCCTGATTTTTTCTGCCTGCCACATATTGCCTTTTTTTGATACAAAGGGGCGCAGGGTCACCTTGGTAATTTCAAGGCTTTTATTTTTAGGGGAGGAGAAAACTATTTTTTTGATTTTGCTGTCAAAAGCAATAATATCCTCGTTGATAATATAATTCATGCAGAACATCCTTTAATTAAGTTGAGTTTATTTTATCACAAATAAATGTAAAAGTACATATTATTAACAGATAATTATTGACTGAAGCAAAAAATTAATGTATACTTTATTGGTAAAATTATGCCTTAAAAGGTCGGTAGATTTTGATGGCAGTACGGAGGTTAAAAAAATGAAAGAAAAATTTTCGCTTGACACATCCTTTAAAAAGATATTTCCGATGATAATTGCAGCTGTCGGTGTTGCGGTTGCATTGGCACTGCTTATTACAAGACTCAATCTCGTAAATCTTGTTAATCTTCTTTACTGCTGCATTGTTTCAGCTGTTATTCTTCTTTCACTCATTATAAAGAAAAAGGTATATCTTCCCATGGTGCTCGGCTACGCCGCTTCAAGCGTGGGAATGATCGTCTTCCATATCATATGGGGCGCAGATGCAGGCTTCGGTGCATTTATTTCCGATAAGGCTGCAGGCTGGTCAAGTGCTGCACACACACTTATGTCAGGTGACGGCTCATTTTTTACCAGACTTGCAGGTAACATCCTTCTTGCTCTTCCTGCCGCAATTTGTCTCTGGGGACTTTTCTTTGTTGCAAAGAGAAAGGGTGAGGCATCTCTTCTTAAGAAGATTTCCTCCTTTGCTTTGAGTATTCTTCTTATGGCAGCATCTGTTTTCTCCGTGCTTTTCGGTAACCACAGAACAAAGCCTGTCACAGACAGACTCTGGGACGGTCACGACGACTATCTCGGTAAAATCGACAAGAAAACCTCCGACAATCCCAATGTACTTTTCATCCTTATGGACGATATGGGCTACGGTGACACCTCACTCAACGGTGCAATCTACGATACACCCAATATGGACTCCATCGGTGAAAACGGACTTAATTTCACAAACTTCTATTCGGCTTACTCTGTATGCTCACCTGCACGTTTTGCAACTCTTACAGGCCGTTATCCCTACAGAGGCTATGCTGATAATGTTATTTATCCCACAGTGCAGACCACAGGCAATTTTGCTCAGACAAGGGTTTACAACTCCTTTGAAATGGGCAACAACGTTGACGGTATGCTCGGTGACGAAATCACAATCGCAGAGGTATTTCAGAATGCCGGCTATGCTACAGGTGCCTTCGGTAAGTGGCATCTCGGCGACTACGGTGAGTATCTTCCCACAAATCAGGGCTTTGATTACTTCTACGGAAGCCACCATGTCAACGATATGTACGCCTTCTATCACGTAAGTGAAGAAAACGGCGAATATGAAATAGTTCACGATAACAGTGAAATGAGAGATGAAAACGGCAAAAAGGACCAGAAGATGCTGACCGAGTGGATTCACGGCGAAATTACAGAGTGGATTACCGAAAAAGCAACCAACGATGAGCCTTTCTTTGCATATTATGCTACTCCCTGGCCTCACGGACCTGTTTTTGTCGGTGACGAATTCAAGGGTGCATCAGGTATGGGTACCTATGTTGACTGTCTTACAGAGTTTGATACGTATCTCGGCAAGCTCTTCAACACAATGGAGGAGCTCGGTGTCCTTGAGGATACAATTATCATCTTCACAAGCGATAACGGGCCTGCCCTTGAAGGCTCGGTGGGTGACCTCAGAGGCGGTAAGTACCTCGCATATGAAGGCGGACAGAAGGTTCCCTTTATGATCCGTTGGGATAATAACAACGGACTTTTCAATAAGGGTGAAACCAGAAGCGAAAGCGTGACATCAACAGACTTCTTCCCCACACTTATTGAGCTTTGCGGCATCACCGGTGACGGCGGCACAGAGGGCTATCTTCCCTCAGACCGTATTATCGACGGCGTTTCAATGCTTCCCGTTATCAAAAATGACACTCCCGTACATACTGCAGAGCATCCCATTCTTCACATGAAGCGTGAGGATATCAAGGGTATCCAGTATACCGTTACAACAAAGAGTGTGCTTGAAAGGGATGAGTACAAGGATTATACCTACCCCATTCTTACGGAAAATGAGCACATCACCTTCAAGTATTTTGATAAACTTCAGAACGACAACTCAGCCTTCTGGGATAAAAACCGTAAAAACTGGCTGCACATTCTTACCGATGACTATCAGGAAAACTACAACCGTACACCTGCTTATCCCACAATTTCTGACGAAATGCACGAAAAGCTCGACGAGGTACAGAACGGCTTTGCAGCTAACAGAAGAGGTATCGTAGAATAATGCCGCCGCTTTCAATAATGATAAAGCCCGCATCAAGCCTTTGCAATCTTCGCTGTAAATATTGCTTCTACTGCGATGTTGCAGCTCACAGAGATGTTTTTTCTCTCGGTAAGATGGAGCTTTCCACTGCAGAAAACTTAATAAAAAGTGCCCTCAGCTTTGCCTCCGGCTGCTCTGTTGCCTTTGCCTTTCAGGGCGGTGAGCCTCTTATTGCAGGCAAGGAATATTTCGAAAATTTTGTTTCACTTGTAAACAGGTATAACACAAAAGGCTCGGAGATATACTACTCCATACAGACAAACGGCACCCTTGTTGACGATGAGTGGGCAAGGTTTTTCCGTGACAACAGATTCCTTGTGGGTCTGAGCCTTGACGGTGATTATGAGGGCAACAAATTCCGCGTGGATGCAAACGGACAGAATTCCTATTATAAAATCACAAAGGCGGCAAACAAATTCATAAAGCACGGCGTTGAATTCAACATTCTTACCGTGCTTACGGGCCACTGTGCGGAAAATGCCGAAAGAATCTACAAGCACTTCCGTTCAATGGGCTACAGATATCTGCAGTTTATTCCCTGTCTGCGGCCTATGGGTGACAGTACTCAAAGTGAGCTTTATATGACGGCTGACCAGTATGCGGATTTCCTTATAAGGATATTCAACCTCTATGTCAAGGATTTTACAAAGGGGAATTATATGTCCGTAAGGCAGTTTGACAACTGGGTCAGAATGTATCTCGGTGAAAGGCCGGAGCAATGCGGACTGTGCGGTTATTGCACGCATCAGTTTGTTGCCGAGGGTAACGGAAATATTTACCCCTGCGACTTTTACTGCACCGATGAGTGGCTGCTTGGCAACATAAATGAAACAAGCCTTGAAGAAATGGCGGAGTGTGAAAGGGCAACAAGATTTATAAAAGAGAGCCTTACTGTGGATGAAAGATGCAAAAACTGCAGATTTTTTCCCATCTGCAGGCAGGGTGGCTGTAAGCGTAACCGCGAAAGTTCGGACTATTGCAGCAGCTATATGAAATTCTTCTCATCCTGTATGCCGCTTTTCAGACTTTTTACAAAACGATAAAAGGAAGCTTTATATAACAATGAAAAACTTAGGATACTACAACGGCAAATACGACGAGCTTGAAAATATGCAGATCCCTATGCTTGACAGAGTCTGCTTTTTCGGTGACGGTGTATACGATGCCACATATTCATATAACTACGTCATCCATGACCTTAAAGAGCACGTAGACAGATTTTACAGAAGTGCTGATCTTCTTGAAATGGAAGTGCCGATGTGCAAAAGAGAGCTTACCGAGCTTCTGAGGGAGCTTGTAAGAAAGGTTGACTCTCACGAGCAATTTGTCTATTTTCAGCTTACAAGAGGCACCGGTATAAGAAATCACGTTTATCCCGACAATGAAAAGGTCAAGGCTAACCTCTGGGTAGTGCTTACACCGAAAAAGGTGGTTGACACATACAAAAGTGTAAAGCTTATCACAAGACCCGACACAAGATTTTACCATTGTAACGCGAAAACAGTAAACCTTATTCCTGCCTGCATGGGCGCAAATGCGGCTGCACTTCGGGGCGCTGACGAGTGCGTTTTTCATCGGGGAAACGAGGTTACGGAATGCGCACACTCAAATGTACACATAATAAAGGACGGCAAATTCATTACTCATCCTGCCGATGAGTTTATTCTCAACGGAATTTCAAGACTCAACCTCCTTCGCAAGTGCGGTGAGCTCGGAATCCCTGCTGAGGAAAGAGTGTTTACTGTCGACGAGCTTTTCAACGCTGACGAAATCATTATTTCATCCTGCGGTTCATTCTGTCTTCGGGCAAGTGAAATTGACGGCAGAAGCGTAGGCGGAAAAGCACCGGAAATTCTCAGAGCACTTCAGGATTCCCTTGTGAAGGAATTCCACGAGGAATGCGGAGAATAATAAAGAAAACCTGAAAATGAGATGAAAGGAGTAAGCTTATGCCTTATTACAGAAGTGCCGTTGTTGTTGACCTCGACACGATAAGAAATAACTTTTTGGCAGTAAAACAGAAGGTAGGCGACGATACCGGTATATTGGCGGTGATAAAGGCAGATGCCTACGGTCACGGAGCCATTGAAACGGCAAGGGAGCTTGAGAAGCTCTGCGATTTTTTCGGAGTTGCCGATATTGACGAGGCAATGCAGCTTCGTATCGGCGGCTTCAATAAGCCGATTCTTATTCTTGGCAGGACTGACCCTTATTACAGCGATGCAATCATAAAGTACGATATACGCACAACGGTTTCTTGCCTGAGTGACGCTGAGAGTCTCTCGGAAGAGGGGGCACGTCAGGGCAAAAAGGCGAAAATTCACATTGCACTTGATACAGGTATGAGCAGAATCGGCTTTCAGGCTGATGAGATAAGTGAGATTGTGAAAATTTCAAAGCTGCCCTATATTGAAATTGAGGGAGTTTTCTCTCACTTTGCAACGGCTGACGAAAGCGACCTTTCAAAAGCTGAAAAGCAAAAGGAGCTTTTTGACAGTATGCTTAAAGAAATTGAAAAAGAGGGCATAAGCATACCCATCAGACATATGAATAACTCTGCAGGTATTATAAATTTCAGCAGAAGATATGACCTTGTAAGAGCCGGCATTGTCCTTTACGGACTTTATCCGAGCCACGATATAGATAAGAGTCTTCTTGACGTAAAGCCCGCAATGCGTTGGGTTGCAAAAATAAGCCACGTGAAAACTCTTCCTGCAGGCAGAGAGGTAAGCTACGGCGGAACATATGTCACCACAAGGGAGACAAGGGTTGCAACCGTACCCGTAGGCTATGCAGACGGATATCCGCGCTGTCTTTCTGATAAGGGTGAGGTGCTCGTCAACGGAAGAAGAGTGCCCATTATAGGCAGAATATGTATGGACCAGTTTATGATTGACGTTACGGGTGTCCCCGATGTTACTCTCGGAACGGAAATAACACTTGTCGGAAAGGACGGTGACGACTGTCTTACTATGGAGGAGGTTTCCGAAAAGGCGCACTCCTTCAACTATGAGCTTCTTTGCAGAATATCAAGGCGCGTGCCGAGAATTTACTATAAAAACGGTAAGGAGGCAATAAGCCTTCACTACCTTTTAGACTGATAATACTTAACCACCTTATATTTTTAATTATGTATAAGGTGGTTTTTTATAATATAAATGAGGTGATGACTGTGAAAAAAATTAAATTTGATCTGACTTCAAGGGCACTTCACATTCTGGCCATGACCTTTATGCTCCTTGACCATATGTGGGCAACGGTCTGCTCGGATTATTCGTGGATGACACAGGTCGGCAGAATTGCATTTCCGATTTTCGCGTTTATGACTGTGGAAGGCTTTGTACATACAAGCAGTCTGAAAAAGTATATGGGGAGAATGTTCCTTTTTGCCGTTATTACGGAAATTCCCTTTAACCTTATGCTTTCGGGAAGCATCATCTATCCCTACCATCAGAATGTACTGTGGACATTTCTTATCGGACTTTCCGTTATATATCTTAACGACCGCGCAAGAAAAAAGGGCAAGTGGTGGCTTTCTCTTATTACAGCGGCAGGTACTGCACTGCTTGGCTATGTAATCGGAATGATAACCTTTGTCGATTATAACGGTGCAGGTGTGCTGACGGTGCTCGTATTCTATTTCCTGCGCGAAAGGAAATGGTGGTGCTATATTCTGCAGCTTGCGGCACTTTATTATATCAATGTTGAGATGCTTCAGGGACTTACCTTCGGCGTTGAGCTTTTCGGGCACAGCTTTGAGATCGTTCAGCAGGGACTCGCACTGTTCGCACTTCCCTTTATCTGGCTTTACAGGGGCAGAAGAGGCAAAAAGACCAAAGCCTTCCAGTATTTCTGCTATGCATTTTATCCTGCACATATGATAGTTCTCTGGCTGATAATGACATATATGTGATTTTTTTGGTTTTTTCAACTTGAAAATTTATGAAAAATATGTTAACATAAAACTGTAAGATTTCAGTCTTATATAAGCTTTTATGCATTAAGGAGGAAAAACTATGTTTGAAAAAATTGCAGCATTTTTTATGGCTATCATCAACTTTTTCTTAGGACTTTTCGGCCTTGGCGGAGTCGGCGGTCAGAATTATGACTGTCAGGCGTTCCTTGATATGTCCTACGGTACACACGAAAGACAGGTAGTTGACCTTTGCATTCCCGACGGTGCAAGCGGTGATATCGGCATGGTGCTTTTCATTCACGGCGGTGCATGGATTCAGGGCGATAAGGAAGGCTATGCAGAGGTTCTGAATTACGGTGCATCGGATATCGGTGTTGCTACTGCAGCGCTCAACTACCGTTACATCTCAGCAGATGTTGACCTGCATGACGTGCTTGATGACATAGACGCAGCCCTTGCAAAGGTAAAGCAGAAGGGCGCAGAGGCCGGAGTAAACATCAATAAGGTGCTCCTTACCGGCGACAGTGCAGGCGGACACCTCTCAATGCTTTATGCATATGCGAGAAAGAATACTGCTCCCATAGCTCCCGTTGCAGTTGTGAGCAATTCAGGTCCTACAGACCTTTACGATGACAACTTCTATCACAATAACGCAATGGGCGATACGGCATTTGTTACTCAGCTTATGTCTTACGCCTGCGGACAGAGCTTTACTTACGAAACAAAGGAAAGTGCTATGGCGGCCCTTTACAGTGTTTCTCCCATTGCCTATGTAAGTGCTGAATGTGTGCCTACGGTAATAAATCACGGCAGCGCTGATACGGTTGTGCCTTTTTCAAATGCAGTTACACTTGATGCGCTTCTTACACAGTATGGAGTGGAGCACGTGTTCAACGTCTATGAGGGCGCAGACCACGATCTCGGCAAGGACGATGCGGCAAAGGACAGAGCCGACAAGCTTATTCATGAGTATATTGCAAGATTCCTCAAATAACTTTTTTTAAGCATAAAAGTAGCCACCCGTTATGGGTGGCTGTTTTTACGCCTTTCGGAGCTGAATTATTCCTTTCAGTACATACAAGCATTGCTACTCTTTCGGTTTTATCGTGACAGTCGGCAGGCTTCTTTATATATCCAGTACGGCGTTGTAATCGTCTATGCCGTAGTTGCCTGCACTGTTTTTGAGTATATCGTAAAGGTCAGCCTTTTTGCCGTCCCAGCCCTTAAGATCGAGCTTTTTAAATACGGGACGTAACCTTTTTATAAGAGCAAGGAAAACATCACCCTCAGGTGTGCCCTCGGTAAAGCTCTGGTTGCCTTCAAAAACTCCTCTTACAAGCTCTGTGGCAAAGTCGAGGACCTTCATATCCCTGATGCTCTTATCAGCGCGGATGAAAAGCATTTTTGCAACGGTGCCGACTTTGAGGCTGCAGACAATTTTGCCTGCTGTTTTAAGAAGCTTTTCGGTTGAGTCTTTTTCCTCAATATGGAATTTTCTCATTGCACGCTTTGTATCATCGCGCATATCGGTCAGCACATTTACAATCATTCTGTCGAACATATCACGAAGATATTTTTTGCAGTCATCGGTGTCCCACTCAAAGTCGGGGGTGGGGATACTCTTTATCTCTGCCCTTCCCTCGCTTATCGTAACGTGACGGATAAAGGCCGGGTCAGCAATAATTGCACCGGTTGTGATGTCATAAAGGCGGTTACCCTTTTCGGTGTCTATGTAGTTGATGCTCTGGTTGTGCATATGGCCGGTGAAGATAATTTTTACGCCCTCATCGGCAAGAAAGGTGGCAAAGTTGTAGGCATCCTTTATCATCATCGGTGAAATAAGCTGGAAGAGGGGCTGACCGGGTAAAACGGGATAGTGGCACATAGCAATCAGCGTCTTGTTGTCCTCGCGTGCTTTTTCAGCCTGCTGCTTTATCCAGTCCCACTGATCATCGCCGAAGTGATATTTGCCGTCTTTTTTGAAGTCGCAGTTGATGCAAAGAAGTCTCACATCCTCGGAAAGGTCGGCTACATAGGAAAGATTGTCCCGGTCTGCGGCAATGGCCTGACCGAAGCCGAAATCACGGTACATATCGAAAAGCTCGTCTCTTTCCGTATGCTCGGGTGAATATCTGCCGTTTTCTCCGAAGGCAAAGGTTTCGCCGGGGTTATACTTGAAATCGTGGTCGGCGGTTACAACGAAAATCCTCTTACCGCTTTCCTTAAGCTCATAAAGAAGCTTCAGGAATTTTTCGTGGCTTTTAGCCTCGCCGTTGAAGGAAAGGTCGCCTGCAATAAGCACAGTGTCAGCCTCGTCGGCAGTTTTCAGCCATTCGAAAACGCTGTTGCAGATGCTTTCGGTTTCGGCAAAGCATTTCTGCTCATAGTGCATAAAGTCCTCGTATTCTTCTCCGCTGCAGCCGAGCTCCGTTGCGAAATAGTGGGGGTCACTGATAAGATAAAATTTTGTTTCTTTCATTTTGTTTCTCCTGATTTACCGGAATATATTGATTTTATGCTCTCTGTATAGTAATATTAACAAAAAAGAAAAAGGAAAGCAAGGGATAAAATATGAAAATTACATTTATGGGTGCGGGAAGCACAATTTTTGCAAGAAATGTTATAGGTGACTGTATGTGTACGCCCTGTCTTTGCGAAAGTGAGTTTGCACTTTATGATATCGATAAGCAGAGACTTGAGGAGTCGGAAATTATCCTTTCGGCTATTAACAGAAACATCAACGGCGGTAAGGCTAAAATCACCACGTACCTCGGCGAGGAGGAAAGAAAGGAGGCTCTCAGGGGTGCAAGCTTCGTAGTCAATGCAATTCAGGTCGGCGGCTATGAGCCCTGTACCGTTACGGACTTTGAAATCCCCAAGAAGTACGGTCTTCAGCAGACTATTGCCGACACAATGGGAATCGGCGGAATTATGAGAGCACTCCGTACCATCCCTGTAATGAAGGCCTTTGCCGATGATATGCAGGAGGTATGTCCTGACGCCTGGTTCCTCAACTATACAAATCCCATGGCTATGCTTACAGGCTATATGCTGCGTTATACGAAAATCAAAACAGTCGGACTTTGCCACAGTGTGCAGGGCTGTTCCTATCATCTTCTTAAAAAGCTCGGTATGGAGGATAAAATCGAGGGCAGAACAGAAAAAATTGCGGGTATAAACCATATGGCGTGGCTTCTCGAGCTCTATGATAAGGACGGAAATGACCTTTATCCGGAAATCAGAAGAAGAGCAAAGGAGAAAAATGCCGACGAAAAGCACGACGATATGGTGCGCTTTGATTATATCGATAAGCTCGGCTATTACTGCACCGAAAGCAGTGAGCATAATGCCGAGTATAACCCCTTCTACATAAAGTCAAAATATCCCGAAATGATTGAAAAGTGGAATATCCCTCTTGATGAATATCCCAGACGCTGTGTAAATCAGATTGAAGGCTGGGCAAAGCAGAGGGACGAGATTCTTGCTGACGGTAAGATCACCCACGAAAGAAGTGAGGAATACGCTTCCTACATTATGGAGGCGATTGTTACAAACAAGCCTTACAAAATCGGCGGCAATGTGCTCAACAACGGTCTTATTGATAACCTTCCCGACGAGGCCTGCGTTGAGGTGCCCTGCCTTGTTGACGGCAGCGGCATAACACCCTGCAAGGTGGGAAGTCTTCCCTTGCAGCTTGCAGCTATGAATTCAAGTAACATTTATGCTCAGCTACTTACAATTGAAGCTGCCGTAACGGGTAAAAAGCAGTATATTTATAACGCCGCAATGATGGATCCTCACACCGGTGCAGAGCTTAACATCGAGGATATTCACAAGATGGTTGATGAGCTTATTGAAGCTCACGGTGATTGGATGCCCGATTTTGAGTAAGAGTAAATAATAATAACCAGCCGCATCATCCGGATGCGGCTGGTTCCTTTTGAGTCTATCTGATAATATCAGGAGAATCTGCTGAATTCGTTAACCGAAACAAATTCCCATCCGGGAATTTTCAGTTCCGGAGACGAAAACAGTACACTGTGCTCTGCTATTAATGTTTTAACATAGTAGTTTTTACATCTGACAGTTATTCTTTCTTCGCTTTTTTCAATTTTACAATCAAGTCTTCTTAACATAAAAGGAAATGTCCGGGTAAGCATTTCTGAAATAAGCTTTTCAGCTTTTTTGACCTTCTTTTCATTGATAAGTGAGGCAAGCTCATCCTTCTTGCTTAAAAAGGTATCAACAAAAGAAGGATAAGTTATTCTTGACTGTTCAATAACGAAGCGGTGAGGGTCGGTTTTGTTAATCATGGGGGCAGCAACATGAATACAGTTTTCTTTAAGCTGTGCGGGCAAAAGCTCAAGAAAGCTTTTGTATTTATCGTTGTTACCCCTTATGGCGTATAAAACAGCCCGGGTGTAATTTCTTAACGGATTATCCGTTGGGTCGAATCTTTCTGAAAGCTCAAGAAAACGCTCGGCATTGTCGCAGTCATGTATGTATATATATGCAGTTGCAAGCTCATAGCTTATGAGACTTATATTCTTTTTTGCGGTGTTGTCAGGAATAAAGCTGTCGTAAATTTCAAGCGCTTTTCTGTAATAGTATACGGCTTTTTTGCATTCAGAATCTCTTTGAGCAATTTTTGCAGTTCGGTAGTATGGATGAAAAGCAAGGTTGAAGGCGACTTGCGGCTCGTGATCTGACAGTTTTTCGTAATGCTTTTGCATACCTGCTTCGTTGCCCATAAATTCGAAGTTAAGACCGTAAAAATAGTTTACTGCATATTCATCGTTGTCGTTGTCGGTTATACTCTCAAGAATGCGGAGCTTTGGCATAGCGACAAGGAATTTTCTTTCAGACATATTGTTAAGTGCGGCGGTGAGGTGTATTTTTGCTTCTTCGTTTTCCTCGAATGCAGACGAATAAAGTGTACCGAATGCCTTGGTGTGCATTGCCTGCCATTTTTTATAGTTTTCATTATTGTCTGCAAAGTCTTTAAGAAAATCATAAGTACCGTTATTCATTTCAGACCTCTTTTTTATAATTTGAAAATCGCGCAGGCGTGAGGCCTGAGCTTTGCTTTAATGCAGTTGTCTTTTATTATTATGGTTTCCTTTGTCCACAACTCGGTAGCGAGAAAGTGACGGGGTTTGTTTGAAAATTCGGCACATACCTCTCTTTCCTCGTCGGACAGATTGAAAAGAGCTATTACGGGACAGGGTCCGGGAGTGCTGATATGGTCATCGGTTATTGACTTTTCGTATTCATTTATCAGGCAGAACCAGGCCGCCTCTTTATCTGTACGGAAAAGCTGACGGTTATCGTAGGAGCGCTGATTGATCATAATAATATCTTCGTTCCTTAAAAGCTCAAGATCCTCGGGACGGTTTTCACGGAGCTCTCCTCCCAATATAAGCGGTGAGCGGAAAACTGACCAGAGGGTGAGCATTGTTTTCTGCTCGTCGGGAGTAAAGTTTGTGTAGCGGTCTCTGTCGCCAAGGCAGGTGCAGGTTTTGCTGATTTTACCGAGGGGGAGCATATCGCAGTCAGGCCAGCAGCCGACTTTTACGTGAGGTGCCCATTTTTCGCAGCGTTCGAACATATTTTTCAGCTTGTCCCAGTGGTCCCAGAAGTCACCGGTCATTCTCCACATATTCGCATTCTGTGAAAGGTGGAAGGCTTCGTTAATAACGGCAGGTCCGGGGGAGAGGGAAAGCACCATAGCTCTGCCGCAGTTGTCAATTGCCTTACGTATCATTTCGATTTCTTCCCTTGCACTGTAGGGGTCGTGAGGCTTGAATTCGGTGTTTGCGATATCGTCAACCTTTACAAAGTCAACGCCCCAGGAAGCGTAAAGCTCAAAGATGCTGTTGTAATAAGCCTGAGCACCCTCGCAGGTGCGAAGTCCGTACATATCCGTATTCCACGAGCAGACAGAAAAGCCCTGAGCGATTTCACGTGCGGTTTTGTCGCTGCCTTTTATGGGTGTATTCATATGCACTGCCTGACGGGGAATACCTCGCATAATATGTATACCGAACTTTAAGTCCATGGCGTGGATTTTATCGGCAATAGCCTTGAAGCCGACTCCGTTTGCACTTGATGGAAAACGGTTTTCGGCAGGGATAAGACGTGAGTATTCGTCCATACAAAGCTCGGTGAAGTTGTTGTAAAAATTACTTGTGGCTTTCGGCTCATACCACTGAATGTCGCAGACGATGTATCTCCAGCCGTAGTCCTTGAGATTGTCGGCGACATACTGAGCGTTGCCGAGAAGCTGTTCCTCGTTTACTGCGGCGCCGTAGCAGTCCCAGCTGTTCCAGCCCATGGGGGGAGTGAGGGCAAAGGTGTCTTTTTTCAGCATAGTTTTTCTCCTTTGGGTTTGATAGGGGTATTGTAGCATAGGTGAGGGGGAAAGTAAAGATGTATTTAATTTAAGAAAGTGTTGATTTTTCAGGAAAATGGTGTTAAACTAAAACCACCACATATTTTATAACATTTGAATATTATTGCCTTAACGGGAGAAAACATCGGTGAAGATGTGTTCTCTTAATTAACTGTATCCTGTTTAGGCATAGTGTTATAATTTGTGTGGTAGCAAATGAGAACCATTTTTGCAAGTGTGTCTCGTTTGGGGCACACTTTTATTTTTTAGATTGATAAGGGGCTGATTGAATGGGTTTTAAATTCAGGAAAAGTATAAAAATTGCACCGGGTGTGAAATTAAACTTTAATAAAAAATCAACAGGCATAACTTTTGGTGGCAAGGGTATGCACTATACCGTAAATTCCAAAGGAAAAAGAACAACAAGTGTAGGTGTACCGGGTACAGGACTGTATTACTCAACCACCAGTTCGAAAAGCAAAAACTTAAATAGAAAGACGTCAGGCAATTCATCAGTTAACGGCATTGCAGGCGGGCAGAATTTCAATAATAATTATAATGGAGGAAACGAAAATATGAACAACAAAAAATGGTATCAGCAAACATGGGGAGTAGTTCTGATGTTAGTTTTATTCTTTCCGATGGGCTTATACCTGATGTGGAAACACGCGCAATGGGGTAAAGGAGTGAAAATCGGTGTAACCTCGGCTTTAGTTGTTTTATGTGCTCTTGCAGGTTCAGGCGATTCAGCTGATGAGCCTCCGACCAGTCTTGCATTTGATGGAAATACGACGTCAGTAACGATTTCAGAAACATCGGACCTCTTTGAAGATATAACATCTGAAATAACTACGACAGAAACTACTACCGAAGAAGAAACAACCGAGGAAGAGACAACCGAAGAAGAAACAACCGAAGAAGAAACAACCGAAGAAGAAACAACTGAGGAAGAGACAACCGAGGAAGAAACAACTGAAGAAGAGACAACTGAAGAAGAGATAACCGAAGAAGAAACATATTACGATGATACATACTACGACGAAGAGGAAGATGATACATACTACGGGGAAGAAGAATCCGAAATGGTTTGGATTACTGCTACCGGAACGAAATATCATAGTATCCCTGATTGCGGGAATACGAAATCTTCCCGTCAGGTTTCTCTTGAAACTGCAAAAAGAAATTATTCAGCTTGTTCAAAATGTTGGTAATGATATCGTTGACAGATTCCTGTCTTTCGGACAAAACCTCAACTCACAGACTCAGGACGGCACACGCCGTCCTTTTCTTTTTGTTTGAATGCGCGTAGGGGACGCACTGTGTGGCATCCCTTGTCGGGTTTAACGGCGTCATTTATGAGGGCGACCACACAGAAGAGTCGCCCCTACACGAAACATCTTGACAATACCCATTAAAAGTAATAAAATATAAACTAGAAAATTATACCCGAAAGGAAACTTAACTATGAAAGCTATCGTAACAGTTATCGGTAAGGACACAACCGGTATTATTGCTTCTGTCTGCACCCTTCTTGCAGAAAATAAAATCAATATCCTCGACATCAGCCAGACCGTTATGGAGGGCTTCTTCACCATGACTATGCTCATTGATATGAAGGAGTGCGTTGTGCCCTTTGCAGACATCAGTGATAAGCTCAAGGCTAAGGGTGAGGAAATGAACCTCAGCATCCGCGTTCAGCGTGAGGACATCTTTGATAAAATGCACAGAATTTAAGGGGGAAGAACTATGCACAGCCAGAAAGAGATTCTTTCCACTATAGATATGATTGACCATCAGCACCTTGACGTCAGAACAATCACAATGGGTATTTCCCTGCTTGATTGCGCAAGTGACAGCGTTGAGGTGACTGCAAAAAAGATTTATGAAAAGGTCACACGCCTTGCAAAGGACCTTGTGAAAACAGGTGAGGACATCGAAAAGGAATTCGGTATCCCCATCGTTAATAAGAGAATTTCCGTGACTCCCGTTTCACTTGTTGCCGCCGCCTGCAAGGAAACTGATTACACTCCCATTGCCGTTGCTCTTGACGAAGCAGCGAAAAAGTGCGGTGTTAACTTTATCGGCGGTTTTTCCGCTCTGGTACATAAGGGAATGACCAATGCGGACATAAACCTCATTAACTCGATTCCCTCGGCTCTTGCAACAACTGAGAGAGTCTGCTCAAGTGTAAGCGTTGCTTCTACAAAAGCGGGCATCAATATGGATGCCGTTGCCCTTATGGGTAAAATAATCAAAAAGACCGCCGATATGACAGGTGATCAGCACGGCTTCGGTTGTGCAAAGCTTGTTGTCTTTGCAAATGCCGTTGAGGATAACCCCTTTATGGCAGGTGCCTTCCACGGTGTCGGTGAGGCAGAATGCGTTATCAATGTCGGCGTAAGCGGCCCCGGTGTTGTTTATCACGCTTTGCAGAAATGTAAGGGTCAGACCTTTGATGTTGTGGCTGAAACCATAAAAAAGACTGCCTTTAAAATCACCCGTATGGGTCAGCTGGTTGCTTCCGAGGCTTCGCGCAGACTCGGTGTGCCTTCAGGTATTGTAGACCTTTCACTTGCGCCCACGCCGGAAAAGGGCGACAGTGTTGCCCGTATACTTGAGGAAATGGGACTTGAATGCTGCGGTACACACGGTACAACGGCAGCTCTTGCTCTTTTGAACGATGCAGTCAAAAAGGGCGGTGTAATGGCAAGTAACCACGTCGGCGGACTGTCGGGCGCATTTATCCCCGTAAGTGAAGACGAGGGTATGATTGAGGCGGCTTTGAAAAATGCTCTTACTCTCGATAAGCTTGAGGCTATGACCTGCGTTTGCTCTGTCGGTCTTGATATGATCGCCGTGCCGGGTGATACCTCTGCTTCAACAATTTCAGCTATTATAGCTGACGAATCGGCTATAGGTGTTGTCAATACAAAGACGACTGCCGTAAGAATCATCCCTGCCGTCGGTATGAAGGTAGGCGATATGGTTGAGTTCGGCGGACTTTTAGGCTCAGCTCCCGTAATGCCGGTACACGAATTTTCAAGTGAAAACTTTGTTCTTCGCGGCGGCAGAATCCCTGCACCGATGCACTCGCTGAAGAACTGATGCAGGTAAGCCGGAAGGGCTTACCTGAATGCAGAATGCAGAATGCAGAATTAAGGGTCTGCGACGCATTGTAATGCCCTCTGTCAGCTTCTCTGACATCTCCCACGGGAGAATTATTAATCTGCCCACTTTTATTTACAACAAATCTATCTTTGCGGGAATTGATTTTAATAATAGTAATATCCGAACCGCGACCACAATTTTGCCTTTTGCATTTTGCACTTTGCATTTACATGAAGGAAGGAATTACAGTGAAAATAATTGACATCATAAAAAGTGAAAAGCCGTCGCTGTCTATGGAGGTATTTCCGCCGAAAACAACGGATACCTTTGAATCGGTCAGAATCGCTACGGAGAAAATAGCGGTGCTCAGCCCTGATTTTATGTCCGTAACCTACGGCGCCGGCGGAGGTACCTCACAGTTTACGGCTGACATTGCGGGAAATCTTCAGGATAAGTACGATGTTCCCGTCGTGGCACACCTTACCTGTGTTTCCTCAACAAGGGACGAAATAAGAAAACAGCTTGACCTTCTCAGGTCAAAGGGGATTGAGAACATCCTTGCCCTGAGAGGCGATATGCCCGAGGGTATGAGTAAGGAGCACCTCGACTATCATTATGCGAGTGAGCTTACAAGAGAGATAAAGGAATACGGCGGCTTCTGTATCGGAGGTGCCTGCTATCCCGAAAGCCATCCTGAAAGTGCAAACTCCATCGAGGATATAAAGCACCTTAAGGAAAAGGTTGATGCCGGGTGTGAGTTTCTTACAACACAGATGTTTTTTGATAATAATCTGCTTTATAACTTCATTTACAGAGCAAGAAAGGCAGGTATTGACGTGCCGGTTGTTGCAGGTATTATGCCCGTTACAAATCCGAAGTCCATCAAGCGTATCTGCCGTATTTCGGGCTCGGCTCTTCCTCAGCGCTTCATAAGAATCGTTGACCGCTACGGCGACAATCCCGAGGCAATGAAGCAAGCGGGCATCGCCTATGCGACGGAGCAGATTATCGACCTTTACGCAAACGGCGTAAGAGCAGTTCATGTTTACTCGATGAATAAGCCTGATGTTGCCCGTAAGATTATGGAAAATATCAGCGCAATCATTAAATAATTTTACAGAAAGAGTGGGGAGCTGTTGATTTTATGACAGTTCCCTTTTTCGGATTATTATGAACGACAGTACGATTTATTCACTTTCAGCCGATTTTGATGAGGTTGGCTGCAATAAAAGACAGGCGATGAGATTTATCGGCTGCGGTGACGGTGAAGTCGGTGGGGAGCTGGAAGAACTTTACTTTGAATGCCTTGCGCTTGTTAAAAGGGAAAGCTTTTTCAAGGCAGTGTGGAGGAAAACCGATGTCTGCTTCTGCGGTGAGGATACTGTGGAGTTTGACTTCGGAAAAATCACAAGTGCTGCCCTTTGCAAAAATCTCAGCGGCTGCACAAGTGCCTTCGTTTTTGCCGCAACGGCAGGTATAGGTATTGACAGACTTATGCTCAGATACAAAAGCACCGATGCAGTAAAGGCTATGGTTATAAGCGGTCAGGGCTCGTCGGCGGTCGAGTGCTGGTGCGACACCGTAAATGAAAAAATAGCTGAGGGTAAAAAGACAAGACCCCGCTTCAGCCCCGGCTACGGCGGTGTTGAATTAAGGCATCAGAAGGAGATTCTGGAATTTCTTGATGCCGGCAGAAAAATCGGTATAACGCTTACGGATTCTTATTTTATGACACCTGTGAAATCCGTTACTGCATTTATCGGTATTGAGGAGGAATAATTATGGACATAAGAAGACTTCTGAATAATATGCGTCTTTACTTTGACGGCGGAATGGGTACTCTTCTTCAGGCAAAGGGTCTTGCGGCAGGAGAAAAGCCTGAGCAGTGGAATATAACCCATCCTGAAATAATAACACAGATACATCTCGACTACCTCAATGCAGGCAGTAATATAATTTCTGCCAATACCTTCGGGGCAAATTGCCTGAAGTTTGACAATTATAAGGAGTTAATTGCTTCTGCAATAAAAAATGCAAGAAAGGCAATCAGTCTTTTCGAGGGGGACAGGGACAGCTGCTTTGTAGCTTTTGATATGGGACCTACGGGAAAGATGCTTGAGCCTCTGGGAGATTTACCCTTTGAAGATGCTGTCGGGGTTTTCCGTAAGGCGGCAATTGAAGCGGAAAAAAACAAGGCTGACCTTATAATAATCGAAACTATGAATGACAGCTATGAAACCAAGGCGGCGGTCCTCGGTGCAAAGGAGGGCTCGTCACTTCCGGTTTTTGTAAGTAATGTATTCGATGAAAGAGGTAAGCTGATGACCGGTGCCGATGCAAAGGCAATGATTGCACTTTTAGAGTCGCTTGGTGTTGATGCAATCGGTATGAACTGCTCGCTCGGTCCGAGACAGATGCTTCCCGTAATAAAAGAGTATGTGAAATATTCATCTCTTCCTGTTACGGTAAGTCCCAATGCCGGTCTTCCGAGAAACGAAAAGGGTAAAACCGTATTTGATGTTTCCGCAGAGGAGTTTTCCGACATTATGGCTGAAATTGCACAGCTTGGTGTCGGTATCCTTGGCGGCTGTTGCGGTACAACTCCCGAATACATAAGAAAAACAGTGGAAAAGACAAGGAATATTCCTTTCAGAAAAGCCGAAAGAAAGGATTACACATTCATCTCGTCATATACACACGCCGTCGAAATCGGAAACGGTCCTGTGCTTATCGGTGAAAGAATCAATCCTACGGGTAAGCCTAAATTCAAGGAGGCTCTTCGCCGCGGTGATATCGATTATATTGTTTCCGAGGGTGTAAAGCAGCAGGAAAAGGGTGTACACATCCTTGACGTCAATGTGGGTCTGCCTGAAATTGATGAGGATAAAATGCTCTGTGACAGTGTAAGAGCGTTACAGACAGTCCTTGATGTGCCTTTGCAGCTTGATTCGGTAAAGGCTTCCTCTCTTGAAAAGGCGATGCGCCTTTATAACGGTAAGCCTCTTATAAACTCAGTCAACGGCAAGAAAGAAAGTCTCAGGGAGATTCTTCCTCTTGTAAAAAAGTACGGCGGTGTACTTATTGCACTTACTATTGACGAAAACGGAATACCCGACACTGCAGAAGGCAGACTGGAAATAGCAAAGAAAATTGTACTTGAGTGCGAAAAGCAGGGCATCGATATGAAGGATATTATCGTTGACCCCCTTGCTATGGCAGTGTCGTCAGATAAAAACAGCGGCAAGGTAACTCTCGAAAGCGTTGAGCTTATAAAAAAGGAGCTCGGTGTGAAAACGAGTCTCGGTGTTTCGAATATTTCCTTCGGACTTCCGCAAAGGGATGTTGTAAACTCCTTTTTCTTCTCCCTTGCTCTTGAAAGAGGTCTTGACTGTGCGATTATGAATCCGAATTCAGTACCTATGATGCAGGCTTATCACAGCTTCAGGGCACTCAGAGGTCTGGATGAGGGTTGCGTTGATTATATTTCATTTGCTTCGGAAAATGAAGTTACCACTGTAAAAAAAGAAGCCGTAAGAGAAAGTGAAAACGGTGACGGACTTATTTACGCTATAGTAAAGGGCATGCGTGAGCCTGCTTTCGAAAAGGCCGGGGAGCTTCTTGAAAGCACGGAGCCTATGAGGGTGATAAACGAAAAAATCATACCTGCCCTCGACGAGGTCGGAAAGGGCTTTGAGGAGAAAAGAGTTTATCTTCCGCAGCTTCTTATGAGTGCCGAGGCGGCATCAAGAGCCTTTGAGGCTGTAAAGGCAAAAATGGGCGACAGCAACAAGGAAAGTCGCGGGAAAATAGTGCTTGCTACCGTAAAGGGTGATATTCACGATATCGGTAAGAATATTGTAAAGGTGCTTATGGAAAACTACGGCTTCGGAGTAATTGACCTTGGTAAGGACGTACCTGCCGAAAAGGTGCTTGAGGCTGTAAGAGAGCACGGATGCACACTTGTGGGACTTTCTGCCCTTATGACGACAACTGTCGAAAGCATGAAGGCAACCGTTGAGCTTCTTAAAAAGGAAGCTCCCGAGGTGAAGACTATTGTAGGCGGAGCTGTGCTTACAAAGGAATATGCCGATATGATAGGTGCAACATATTATGCAAAGGACGCCATGGAGGGTGTCAGAATTGCGATGAGTTTACAGGAATAGAATAACAAAGGTAAGCAGTGGACGAAGGCTTTATGGTATTGTGGTTTACGCTTGGATTTTGTTGAACAAAAAATGTTACATTTGTCCTTATTTCAATTGACAATCAGGGCTGAAAATAGTAATATAATAGTCAGATTGGAAATTTATGAGAATAAAACGGAGGTTGTTTTATGAAGAGACTTATATCGGTTTTACTCGCATCTTTAATGCTTTTTGCTGTTATGACGCCGGTTGTGAATGCTGCTGCAGCTCAGACTCAGGCTACGCCGATAATTTATCTGAGAGGAAACGGAGAAAAACTATATAACGCTGACGGTGAAGAGGTAGCAGCTGACATAGGTGATCTGAAAATTTCCGATGACGGTGAGGATAGCAAAAACAAGATCGTTGAAGCGGCTGTTAATATTCTTATTCCCTTCCTTGCCGAAGGTATGCTGAACAATAAATGGGATAATTATGCAAAGGCTATCTATAATGAAATATCACCTTTGTTTGATGATGCCATTCTTGACGGAAACGGAAATCCCCGTAACGGTACAGGTGTACATCCTGATGCTCTTAAAAATTCAGAAGCCAATGCAAAGAAGGATATGATCAGAAACGGACAGTACGGATATTTTTCTTATATGTTTTGTTTCGACTGGAGACTTGACCCTTACGAGCATGTTGACAGACTTCACACTTATATTGAAACCGTTATGAAATCAACAGGAAAAAGTCAGGTTTCCCTCTCGTCAAGATGTCTCGGAGGCAGTCTTCTCAATGCATATCTTGAAAAATACGGTAATCTGGGTCATGTAAAAAATGTAATGTATTGTGAAACTCTTTCCGACGGCTGCAATGTTATCAGCAAAGGCTTCAGCGGACAGATAAACATTGATGCAAAAAGCCTTCAGAGATATGAAGGTCAGCTCACCTTCTGTGATGAGATCGGTTTCGGTATCGGCTTTGACGTTGCAGAGGTTGTTGATGAAATCATCATAAGAACGCTCGATATTCTTACACAGACCGGTGTAATGGATGATTTCACCCAGGGGGTTGAAGAGCTTTATGCTAAGCTTTATAAGGCTCTTATTCCTGCAATTTTCCATTCAATCGGATACGCTTCCCAGCCGATTTACTGGACGCTTGTTGAAGAAGAGGATTTCGACCTTGCTCTTGATGTTATGTTCGGTGAGGAAGGCTCTGAAACAAGAGAATATTTCGCAGGACTTATCGCAAAGATTAAAAATTACAGAGAAAAGATTACAGCTCACAGAGATGAGCTTTATAAGAAGTTCAGCAAGGAATACGGTATTCACATCGGCGTTATCGGTAAGTACGGATTCCTCAATGCTCCGTTTACAGAGGGCTACGACGATCTTTCAGACAGCCTTGTAAGCCTTAAGGATTCATCCTTAGGCGCAACCTGTGCAAAAATCGGTTCGACACTCGATGAGCAGTATGTTGAAAGCAGAATTCTTGAGGGAAAAGGAAAGTATATTTCTCCCGACAAGCAGGTGGACACATCAACCTGTATGTTCCCCGATACTACGTGGATAATCAAGAATGTTCACCATGACGATTTTGATCCGATATGCAGAGTTGTTGCAGAAAAATTCCTCAACGGAACAGATGTCAATGTTGAAAATTCAGGCTTTGCAAGATTCCGTGTCAACAGCTACGATACTAAGGCTGTTGAAGATATGACTGAAGAAAACTGTGCAGACCTTGAATTTGTCAGCCGTGCTGAAGAAAAACCTGACATGATGACAAAGCTTGCTTCTCTGCTGCGTTTTGTAACAATGATTTTTAAGTTTATTACAATGCTGATAAGCGGAAAGCCTCTCTTTTAAAAGCCAGATTAAAGACAGCCGTATGCGACACCGTTTGCATTAAAACGGCTGCCTTTTCTCTTTTACAAAAAATATCAAGGGGTTGTTGCATTAAGATGCAGAAGGCGTTTTCTTCATCCCCGAAGGCGTACTAAGGTACTCCGAGTGGGTGAAAAAACGTCTAAAAAAGCAAAATTATGTTTTATGCAACACTTAAAAGTTACTTTCAATAGAATTAAAGCAGATATTTTCAGTAGATTTACTACAAATACCTGCTTTTTTGTTTTGCTTTTTGGTCTGCGCTTAATGCAACAACCCCCTTAATTTAAGGGAAAATTCCGGGTATACATACGCGGGGAGGAGCAACGCGCAAGCGTTGCTTCAGCGGGCCCTGCGCTGTCTGTTCAATGTGCCGTGTAAAGCAGAAAGGTCGGGCGACAGCGCAGGGCTCGCTGCCTTTACGCCTTCCGCGGGAAGGCGTAAAGCCTCCCCGCGGTCAGTGTGGGGCATATTCCTGAGAAAAAAGCCTGCAAAAACAGAAAAAATCTTTTTATTTTTTTATTTTACCCATTGACAATTCTAATGGTGAATATTATAATAAAAACACAACAAAAGTGGGGAATCGGTTCAACTTTATGTCGATTAGTGGTTTTTCGTGGTGGAAAATCGCACTCCGCTTCTGTTTTCATCTGAAAAGAAAGGAAGGTGCTTTAAATGTTTATCGGTACATACGAACATAATATGGACTCAAAAAACCGTGTTTTCGTTCCGGTTAAGTTCCGTGAAGAGCTTGGTGAAACTATTTACTACAGACTTTATGCATCTAAAGAGAATCCTTCCATTCAGCTTTACAGCAAGGATGAGTTTGAAAGAGAGTTCAGTAATGCCGTTCCGAATATGAATAATCAGGCAAAGAAAAAGAAGCTTCTTTCACCGATTTTCCTTACTGCCAACATAGCATCCTATGACAGTCAGGGAAGAATCACCATAAATTCGGTAATTGCGGAAAATGCGGGACTTGAAAAGGAATGTATCTTTGTCGGTTTCGGCTCTTATGTGGAGCTTATGAGCAAAAAGTCTTATAACGCCAGCTTGCAGATGGTCTGCGAGGATAACGAGGCTGATGAGGCTGCCGTTGAAAAGGAAGCAGATGTTTACCGTCAGATGATGGGCGAGGGCAGATTCCTCGATGTGGAAGGTGAGTAAGATGGAATTTTCACACGTAAGCGTGCTGCTTAAGGAAACTGTCGACTCACTTGATGTAAAAAAAGGCGGCATATATGTAGACTGTACCTGCGGAGGTGCGGGACACAGCCGCGAGATATTAAGAAGGCTCGAGGGCACAGGCAGACTTATCGCTATTGACCGTGATCCCGAGGCAATAGAAGTTATAAAGGAGAGAATCGGAGGAGAAAAGAATGTCACCGTTGTGCATTCGGCATTTTCGGAGCTTTCATCGATTCTTTCGGACTTAGGCATAGACAAGGTCGACGGCGTAATGGCTGACCTCGGAGTTTCATCACACCAGATGGACAAGGCGGACAGAGGCTTTTCGATTCACAATGAGGCAATGCTCGATATGAGGATGAGTAAGGAGGGTATGTCGGCGCACGATGTTATAAATACCTTTTCCGAGGGTGAGCTTATCAGAATTTTCCGTCTTTACGGAGAGGAAAAGTTTGCACCGAGAATTGCAAGAAGCATTGTGCAGTTAAGACAGCAGAAGCCTATAGACACTACAACAGAGCTTGCGGAAATCGTAAAAAACAGTATTCCCGCAGCTGCAAGAAGAACGGGTCATCACCCGGCGCGAAAAACTTTCCAAAGCGTCAGAATATTTATTAACAATGAAACCGGACAGCTTGAGGATACTATAGGGGAAATGTTTTCTTGCCTCAGGAAGGACGGCAGACTTTCAATCATTACCTTCCATTCCCTTGAAGACAGGATAGTGAAAAATGCTTTCCGTGAATTCTGCAAGGGCTGTGAGTGCCCGAGAAGCGCACCGGTGTGCATCTGCGGAAAAACTCCGGAGGGTGAGCTTCCCTTCAGAAAGATTCTGCCGAGCGAAAAAGAGATTGAAGAAAATCCGCGTTCGAGAAGCGCAACACTCAGATGCATAAAGAAAATTCGTTGAAAAAATCAATTCGTTAAAAATAAAGGAAGAGGTGAGGTCAAGTGGCACCGTACGCATATAAGTACAACGATATTTTTGATGACTACGTGCCTACACGTACAGCAGGCAGAACACAATACGGCAATACTGCTCCCAGAGCAAATGCAGCACCTGACAGAAGAAGCACTCAGCAGAGACCTCCTCAGAGAAAAGAACAGCCTAAGCTTACAAGAGTTGAAGGTACAAAAAAGCAGGGTATTCTTGCAAAAAACAGAACCTTCAAGCTTTTTATGATACAGACATCCATAGTTCTCGCACTGTTTCTTTCAGTCGGTATAATGGCTATAGCAAGCAAGGCTGAGCTCAACAGCGCAAAATCAAGACTTGAAACACTTGAAAGTGAATACCAGCTTTGTCTTGAGCAGAACAATACTCTTAAGTTTCAGCTTGACGAAGCAACCAAGGGTATCAATATAGATAAAATTGCTACTGAGCAGCTCGGACTTATCAAGGTCCCCGAAAAAAAGACCAGACAGGTAAGAATAAGCGATTACAGCTGAGGCAGGATAATAAAAGCAAAGGGAAATGAATATATTATTCGTGTAAATCAAACAAGGGACTGTTTTTTTGGCAGCCCCTGTTTTGACTTTTTGAAACCTATTAATTTCCCGGGAGCTGGTGCCTTTGCAAAGAAAAAATAAGGAGCATTATGTAAATAAGGACTCGGTAAAAAGAAGGATAAGCGGAGCCTTTTCCTTCCGTACGGTGACACTTTGTCTTGCAATGCTGTTTCTTCTTATTTTCGGTTGCCTCGGCAGAGTGGCGTACATTATGCTCACAAGGGGCGAAGAGTACAGGCAGCTTGCTGCTGACAATCAGCTCAGAGACACGACCGTAAAGGCGGCAAGAGGCACAATTTACGACTGCAATATGTCTTTGCTTGCTGCAAGTGAGCCCTGCCGCAACCTTTGCGTAAACAGTTACAGATTAAACCTTAAATTCAAAAAATATCCTGAGGAAAAGCAGAGGTGCTTTTCACTTATCTGCCGGAGAATTGCTCAGGTGCTTTCACTTGACGAAGAGGATATCATGACCGCCCTGAGCAGAAGCTCGGACCCTCAGGCGAGAATTCACAAGAATATTACAAGTGAGGAAATCAGGCTTCTTGAGGAGTTTTTCTGCGAGCCCTTTTATATAAAGGATAAAAGCACAGTAGACCTTCGCAGCTGCTTTTATTATGAGAATTCCCAAAACAGAATTTATCCGGGACAAAGTCTCGCGTCAAAGCTTATAGGCGTTGTCAATGCTGACGGCGACGGTGAAACAGGACTTGAAAGCTACTATAACAGTGAGCTTAAGGGGACAGACGGCAGAATCCTTTCTGCAAGAGATTCAAGAGGTAATGAAATCTCAGACAGCTATGAAACCATAATTGATCCCGTTGAGGGTAACGGGCTTATTCTCACGGTGGACAAAAACATACAGACCTACCTTGAAAATTCTTTGACAAAGGCTCTTTCGAGGACTAAGGCAAAGGGCGTTTACGGTATTGTGGCTGACGTGAAAACGGGCGCAATTCTCGCTATGAGCGATAAGCCGGATTTTGATCTTAATAATCCCCGTGAGCTTTCAGCTTCTACCGATTCCTCGGAGCTTTCACTGCTTACACCGGGCACAACGGAGTATAAGGAAAAATACTCGGAGCTTCTTTTCAGACAGTGGAACAGCTTTTGTCTTACGAGTAATTATGAGCCCGGCTCGACCTTTAAAATTTTCACCCTTGCGGCAGCACTGGAAGAGGGCGTTGCTACCGAAAAAACAGGCTTCAGCTGCACGTCGTCCATACGTGTTGCCGATACGGTTTATCACTGTGCAAGCCATAAGGCTCACGGAAGTCAGACTCTGTGTCAGGGTCTTATGAATTCCTGCAACTGTTTTTTCATTTCCCTGGGACAAAGACTCGGAGTAGAGAATTACTATAAATATTTTGAGTCCTTCGGCTTTACGGAACGGACGGGTATCGATGCGGCAAATGAAAGCATCTCAATTGTCCACCGAAGGGATAAAATGAGCATAGTTGACCTTGCAAGTACATCCTTCGGGCAGAGCGTGAGAGTCACACCGCTTCAGCTCGTGAGTGCCGCATCGGCAATTGCCAACGGCGGAAGGCTGATGAAGCCCTACCTTGTGGCAGGTGTGCTTGACAGCGACGGTGAGCTTATCAGAAAAACCGAGCCTTCACTCAGGCGTCAGATTTTAAGCGAAAGCACCTGCGAAAAGGTCAGGAGCATGATGGAATCGGTTGTCTCTGAGGGTACGGGTAAAAACGCTTACCTTGAGGGCTACCGTATAGCGGGGAAAACAGGCACTGCACAGAAGCTCGATTCGGGCACTAATTCCTACATAGCCTCTTTTCTTTCCTTTGCCCCTGCAGATAATCCCCAAATATGTGTGCTTATCGGGATTGACAGTCCGTCGGGCTACCTTACAAGCGGCGGCGCTCTTGCGGCACCCGTTGCAAAAGAGGTAATCAGAAGTACACTCGATTACATGAATTATGAGCCGCAGTACACCGAAAAGGAGCTTTCGGCAGTCAGCTTTACCGCACCGGATTTTATCGGTATGCCCTTATGGCAGGCGAGAAATATTGCCGCTGCAGAGGGCTTTGAAATAAAGGTGTCGGGCAAAGGGGAAAACATTATCTCTCAGTTTCCGTCGGAGGGTCAGCTGATTGCAAGGGGCGGAGTTGTGGTGGTTTATACCGATAAGGCAGGCGAAGCTGTTGAAACGGTAGTGCCCGACTTTTCAGGCAAAACAGTCTCTGAGGTGAATTTTCTTGCCGCAGAGCATTCACTTAATGTTATTTTTTCGTCAGGACAGGGGCAGGATGCTCTTGTTTCCTACAGTCAGAGTATTCCCGAGGGCACTGTGGTGAAAGCGGGTACAACACTTACAGTTACATTCATAAGCCGTGAAGCAGCGGCAGATTAACGGAGGAAAAATATGCTTATCTCTCAATTGTTAAGAGCTGTTGACATATCGTATAAAGGTGAGGATAAGGACATAAAATATATTACGGATGACTCAAGAAAATGCAGTAAGGGCAGTATTTTTGTCTGTCACAAAAATGCCCGTGACTATGTTGCGGACGCTTTTTCAAGGGGCGCCGAGCTTGTTATATCAGACAGTGCGGTATGTGGTGACTGCGTTGTCGTAAGCGACACAAGAAAAGCCTACGCGCTTTTGTGCAGTGCCTTTTTCAGTGATTGCCACAGGGCACTGCGGCTTATAGGCGTTACGGGTACAAACGGAAAAACAACAACCTGCTATATGATTCACCGTATACTTACCGTTGCGGGAAGACGCTGCGGACTGATAAGCACGGTGAAAAACGATACCTGCATAAGCGAAACAGAGTCGGTGCTTACAACTCCCGATTGCTTTGAGCTTCACAGAATGCTCAGCGAGGTAAGGAATTCGGGAGGCGAATTCTGTGTTATTGAGGCGTCGTCTCAGGGCCTTTTTCAGCAGAGGCTTTACGGGCTTGAATTTGAAGGTGCGGTGCTCACGAATCTTACAAGGGACCACCTTGATTATCACGGAAACGCCGAAAACTATAAAAATGCGAAGCTGGAGCTATTCAGAAATGCTTTTTTCAGCGTGATAAATTATGACGACGGAGCAAGAGACGATTTTATAAATGCGTCAAAAGGGAAAACTATTACTTATTCCCTTCGGGATAACAGTGCAACCTATACGGCAAAAAGCATCAGCTGCAAGCAGCAGGAGACAGATTACGCCTTTGTCGGAGACGGAATAATACACCGCATAAAGCTTAAGGTACCGGGACTTTTCAATGTTGCAAACTCACTGTCGGCAATTGCACTTTGTATGGAGCTTGGCATAAGCCTTTACGGCTGTGCTGAGGGGCTCAGACAGTTTTATTCCGTCAGGGGCAGAATGGAGTTTCTCCCTCTTGACAGAGACTTTTCCGTTATAATCGACTATGCGCATACCGAGGATTCATTAAGGCAGAGCCTTCTTTTTCTCAGAGGCATAAAGAAGGGGAGAATAATTACCGTATTCGGCTGCGGCGGAAACAGAGACCGGGAAAAGCGCAGCCGTATGGGCGAGATTGTCGGTGAGCTTTCCGATATTACCGTGGTCACAAGTGATAACCCACGGTACGAGGAGCCTGAAAAAATCATTGAAGATATACTTTCGGGAATGAAAAAAAGTAAAAAATCCGTTTACATTCACGAAAATCGGAAAAAAGCAATAGAATATGCCTTGAAAAGGGCGCAAAATAATGATATTATTTTCCTGGCAGGTAAAGGGCATGAAACAAGTCAGCAGATAGGCGACGAAAAGCTGCCCTTTGATGAGCGGGAAATTGTAAGGGAAATCCTTGCAAAATGATTTTCCGCGAAAGATAAATTGAAAGGAATGTTTTAAAATGAACAGTATTATCGCAATTTCAATAAGCTTTGTGCTGTCCCTTATTGTGACGGCAGTGCTCGGATATTTTCTTATCCCCATACTTCACAAGCTTAAATTCGGTCAGAATATCCTTGTGGACATCGGCCCGAAATGGCACGCCAAAAAGCAGGGTACACCCACAATGGGCGGTATCATGTTCATTATAGGTACTATTGTTGTCACTGCGCTTACACTTCTTACCTGTAAGCTTGCGGGCTTTGATGCCTTTGCAGAGCTTGAGGTGCTTCGCAATCAGCAGATGACAAGACTTTTTGCCGGTATACTTATGGCATTCTGCTTCTCACTTGTAGGCTTTGCAGACGACTACATCAAGGTTGTAAAAAAGAGAAACCTCGGTCTTACCGAAATTCAGAAGACAATTCCTCAGGTGCTTATTATTGCCGGTTATCTTGCTTCACTTGCAATCAGCGACAGCACCGGAATGTACATTCCCTTCTACGGCAAGCTTGCACTTGACAGTATCCCCGGAATGATTTTCTTCTTTATTTTCGGCGTCTGCGTAATTTACGGTGCAATCAATGCAGTTAACTTTACTGACGGTGTTGACGGTCTTTGCGGCAGCGTAACAATCCCTGTCGGTGTTGCTTTCTGTGTAATGGGTCTTATTATGAAGAATACATCCGTAGGAATTCTCGGTGCCGCACTTGCAGGCAGCTGCTGCGGTTACATCGTATGGAATCACTACCCTGCAAAGGTTATGATGGGCGATACCGGTTCAATGTTCCTTGGCGGTCTTGTTGTTGCACTTGCCTATGCTGTTGAATGCCCGGTTATACTTCTTCCCGTAGGCATCATTTACGTTATAGAGGCTCTCAGCGACGTTATCCAGATCGGATCAATCAAAATCCGCAAAAAGAAGGTTTTCAAAATGGCACCTATCCATCACCATTTTGAAATGTGCGGCTGGAACGAAAAGAAAATCGTTGCTGTTTTCACTGCAGTGAGCACTGTCGGCTGCATAATAGGTGTCGTACTTATGTACTTTACGGTCAATAAATAATTTACTTATTTTACATCATCATTAAACGGAGGCTGTCCTTTTTATGTCTATGCCCTTATCGGGACGGAAAAAGACTGCAGGGACGTTTAAAGAAAAGCTGATTTTAAAAGACAGTGCTTATTTTGCAAAAGGAAACATTGACCTTGTGTTTCTGTTTCTTGTGCTGGTGCTTTTCGCCTTCGGAATTGTTATGATGTACTCCGCCTCCTATGCCTTTTCCGAGGCTAACAAGGGAGGCTCGGAGGTGCTTCTCAGGTCTCAGCTTGAAAGGGGAGCAATAGGCTTTGTTCTTATGGCGGTGCTTTCGAAGGTTGACTATAAGCTTCTCAACGGCAGACCTGCACTTCTTGTATTCTTCGGTACGGTTGCGCTTCTGGTGCTTACCCTTGTGCTTAATTTCGGTGCAACGGACAGTCAGACAAAGCGATGGATAAGTATCGGACCTTTACAGGTGCAGCCCTCTGAATTTGCAAAATTTGCCCTCATCATTGTTCTTGCATATATGATAAACGTAATGCAGAAGCCTCTTATGAGCAAAACTGACAGACACATCCGTCTTGAAAAAGGCAGGGATAATCTGACATCGGCAGAGGAGAGATTTTTCTCCTTCGGCACAACCTGTTTCCGTGCATGTGTGCTTCTTTCGGCGGTAATATGCCTTTTCTGCGGACTTGTTTTTCTGGAAAGTCATTACTCGTGCACGATTCTTCTTTTTACCGTAGGGGTGCTGATGCTGTGGGTTTCGGGTGCGAAGGGGAGATACTTTGCGCTTGTGTTTACCCTTGTTGCCGCAGCGGTCACTGTGGTGCTTCTCAAGCCGGAAATCCTCGAAGGCTTCGGCTTTGCATCAAGCAGAATTGAGTCCTTTATCAATAAGGACACCGCTGATGCTGACAGCCGTTATCAGACCCTCAACGGACTTTATGCCATAGGGTCGGGCGGACTTCTAGGCGTCGGTCTCGGCAATTCAATGCAAAAGCAGCTATATATCCCTGAGCCGCAGAATGATTTTATCTTCCCCGTAATCTGTGAGGAGCTGGGCTTTGTCGGTGCTTCGGCGGTGCTGATTCTTTTTGCGGCACTTATTGCAAGAGGCTGCTATATTGCCCTTAAATGCAGAAACTACTTCGGTGCCCTTCTTGTAACGGGAATAATGATTCAGCTGGGCATTCAGGTTATATTCAATATATTTGTCGTTACGGATATTTTCCCGAATACGGGTATTTCTCTTCCTTTTTTCAGCTACGGAGGTACGGCACTTATCGTACTTCTTGCGCAGATGGGAGTTGTGCTTTGTGTTTCGAGGGACTGTAACATTGAAAAAAGATAAGGAGATGTTCAAAATGAAAATTCTTTTTGCCGCCGGCGGTACAGGCGGACACATCAATCCCGCACTTGCAGTTGCAGGTGAAATAAGAGACCGTTATCCCGATGCAGAGATTCTCTTTGTCGGCACAAAGGATAAAATGGAAGCAAAGCTTGTACCTGCTGCAGGCTTTGATTTTACCACAATAAAAATTTCGGGCTTTCAGCGTCAGCTCACACCCGAAAATATCATAAGAAACATCAAGACCGTATGGTATCTTCTCACCTGCGGAAGAAGAGTGAAAAAGATTATAAAGAATTTCTGTCCCGATGTTGTTGTGGGCTTCGGCGGTTATGTAAGCGGCCCCGTTGTACGTATGGCCGCAAAGATGGGTATCCCCACTGCAATTCACGAGCAGAATGCTTATCCCGGTATCACAAACAAGACCCTTGCAAAGCTTGTTGACAGTGTTATGCTTACTGCCGGTGAGGCCGAGAAGTACCTTTCACCGAAGAATCCTCCCATTGTTACAGGTCTTCCCGTAAGAGGTGAGATGCTTCGTGCCGACAGAGACATAAGCCGTGCCGAGCTGGGTGTAAAGGATAATCAGAAGCTTGTGCTTTCCATGGGCGGCTCCCTCGGTGCTGCAACCATAAACAATGCAATGCTCGATATAATTGCCGATAACTGCGATGATGAGAATCTTTATTTCCTTCATGCAACAGGTCAGTACGGGCTCTGGTTCGGTGACAAGCTCAAGGAAAAGGGTACAGACCACGAAAACAAGAGCAACATCGAAATCCGCGAATACATAAACGATATGCACAGATGTATGTCTGCTGCAGATATAGTCATCTGCCGTGCAGGTGCAAGCAGTCTTTCTGAAATTCAGGCGCTCGGTAAGGCATCAATTCTCATTCCCTCACCCAATGTTGCCGAGAACCATCAGTATCATAATGCAATGGCACTTGTCAACAAGGGCGCAGCACTCATCCTCGAGGAAAAAGAATTCACCAAAGAGAAGATGCAGTCGCTTTTCCTCAGCCTCGCTGCTGACGATGAAAAGAGACACTCCGTTGAGGCTGCTGCAAAGGCTATGAGCACAGTCGATGCAAAGGAAAAAATTGCAGATAATGTAATTTCGCTCATAAAATAAAAGAAAAATCACATAAAATCCGTTTTTTGCATAGTATGGGGTGAAAGGCGTGATTTTATGGAAGAAACCATTGTTATAAAAGGCGGTAACCGTCTTGAAGGAGAAATTGAGCTTCAAGGCTCAAAAAACAGCTCTCTGCCCATACTTGCGGCAACGGTGCTTGTTGACGGTATCAGTGTAATTGAAAACTGTCCCGAGCTTACTGACGTCAGTGCCGCCGTAAAAATTCTCGAGCATCTCGGCTGTAAGGTTTTCCGTCAGGGGACTACGCTTACAGTGGATTCGCGTTTTATCGACGGCTGCAGCATCCCCGACAGTCTTATGAGGGAAATGCGCTCGTCAATAGTTTTTCTCGGCTCAATACTCGGAAGAACAGGGCAGGCGAGGCTTTCTTCTCCGGGCGGATGTGAGATAGGGCTTCGTCCGATTGATCTTCACATAAGCTCGCTGAGGCTTATGGGTGTAAGCGTCGATATCAGCAGAGGTCACATCAGCTGTACGAGAAAAAGCTATAATTCCGATACGGTCATCAGCCTTTCTTTTCCGAGTGTCGGAGCAACGGAAAACATAATTCTTGCTTCCGTGCTGGGCGAGGGAAGGACTGTGATACACAATGCAGCAAGAGAGCCTGAGATAAGAGACCTTGCGGATTTTCTGTGTAAATGTGGCTGTAAGGTTGAGCTTACGGCTCAGGATACCGTAATAATCGAGGCAGTACAGAAAATTCACGGCACAAGACACAGAGTAATTCCCGACAGAATTGTTGCCCTTACCTACCTTTCATGTGTAGGTGCGGCAGGGGGCGACGTACTTATAAAAAATACAGATACCGATGACTATCGCACGGTGCTTCCCTTTTTTGAGGGGGCAGGCTGTGAAATCACCGATAAAAAAGAAAGCATCAGAATCAAAATGAACGGTCGCCCGAAGGCTCTGAGGGATATCCGCACTATGCCTTATCCCGGATTCCCGACGGATGCTCAGGCTCCCCTGATGGCGCTTTCCTGTGTTGCAAGGGGCAGCGGTGTAATCGTTGAAAATATATTTGAAGGTCGCTTCAAGCACGTAGGCGAGCTTGTCAGAATGGGCGCGAAAATCCGCCTTGAGGGGAGAATTGCCCTGGTTGAGGGTGTGGATTCTCTTTACGGCACAAGGGTGGAATGCCCCGATTTAAGGGGCGGCGGAGCTCTTGTTGTGGCAGGACTTGCGGCTAAGGGTATAACCGAGGTATGCAATATCTCTCACATCGACAGAGGCTATGAGAAAATCGAAGAGTGCCTCAGAGGTGTGGGCGCAGATATAGTAAGAGTGAATAAATAGAGGCTAATTAGGCGGGGAGGCGCTTTGGCTTTCCTTTGTGGAAAGCCAAAGGCACAGAGAAAATCCGCTTTCGAAGAAGCGGGAAAGCGGATTTTCTCTGTGTGACGTGCCTGCGGCGCGTCCGCCTCCCCGCCGGCCGGTGAAATTCACAATTGCCGGCAGAGGGGCGTACAGACAGAGTACGCTATCGTAATGCACGGAAAAGATTTAAAGGTGAATTAAATTACGCAATATAAAATACAGTAAGTTTAAAACCAAGGAATAATTCTGCATTCTGCACTCTGCATTATGCATTCAAAAAAAGGGGGTGTTCTTTTTGGACGAAAAAAACAGGAATGTTTCGGATACTTTCGGGAAATATAGTAATGAGAGCATCGGTCAGGTGAAGGATATATCCTCATCGGCGTGGACTCCCATAAGTACCGGCACAGGTACTTCTGCGGCAAAACATAAGAGCTCAGCTCAGCCCAAAAATCAGAAAACCGCCCCGAAGGCTCGGCCTGAGGGTAAGGGCAAATCCGCATCCTCGCCCAAGGGCAGTAAAAAAGCTGCCGGTAAAGGGAAGTCATCAGGACTTGACGGATTTGACCTGATAAGCAAGGGCATTCCGTCAGATAAAAGCACGGCGGAAGAAAGAAACCCTTCAGGTGCAAAAAATAACGGCACTAAATCGGGTCAGCAGCCTGCTTCACCTAAGGGAAATAAGTCAGCTCAGTCGAACGCATCCTCAAAGGGAAATAAGTCAGCTCAGTCAAGCACATCCTCAAAGGGGAATAAGTCAGAGTCTGCACGTGGGTCATCAGATAACGGCTCTCAGTCACAGAAGAAGGCTTCTGTAAACAAAAAAAGTGAATCCCGCACGCCTAAAGGCAAGGATATGCGCGACGATAAGAGAAAGCAGCAGAAACATATTGAAAATGTCAGAAAGAATCGCCGCGACTACCAAAAAAGCACTGAGGACGGAATCAATCACGACGAATTCTGCAAAAAGAAAAACGAAAACAAGCGCAAGAAGAATCATTTCAGCCGTATACTTACGGTAGCACTGGTGCTTGTTTGTGCAGTTGCAGCAATTGTTGCCGTCTTTTACAGTAAGGGTACTCCCGTTGAAAACATCATAATCGAGGGTCAGACAATCTATTCCGACGAGGAGATTTATCAGGCAGCAGGCATTGCCCGCGGCAGAAACCTCTTCGCATTTTCGGCAAAGAAGGTAAAGCACGATATAATCACCAAGCTTCCGTACATCAAGGATGTCGTTGTTGAAAAGGAATATCCCGATACCCTTGTGCTCAGGGTTATTACCACTCAGGATAAATACGTAATCACAGGGACATCGGGTTGGGTAACACTCGACTCCGACGGAAAGGTAGTTTCCCTTTCTCGCAATAAAGTCGAAGGCGGAATGTATCAGATTGAAGGCTTCGACTATCAGAAGGCAAGGGAAGGCAGCACCTATGTTCCTCAGGGTGATAACGTCAGACGCTTTGAGCTTATGAAGGAGATAGTCACACTTCTTGACAAGGCGGGTGTTATTGACACCGCCGTAATCAGGCTCCATAACGTGGAGGATGTGGTTATTGAATATGACGGAAAAATTGCCGTCTATCTGGGTAAGTGCGAAGAGCTTGAAAAGAAAATCCCGGGTGCAAGCGGCATACTTGATATTGCCATAGCAAACAAGGCAAAGGGCTATATTGATATGCGGTATAAGGATTACGGCACCTTCACTCCGGGCGGTATGACAATTCAATAGACTGTCTGCCTTCAAAGCAGATTTTCAGCTTAAAATACGGGTCACTGCAGAATTACTGTCGGTGGCCTTTGTTTTTTAGTTTTTATTTTTTTTTTACAAAAAAATCATCAAAAAAAGTAAATCTTATACATTTTTGTTATTGTATTTTTTGTAAAGCTATGATATAATTACGGAGATAATAAGTTATTGTGCCTAATTATGGGCACAACACATAATACAGAATAATTTCATCAATAAATTTTTATAACAGGAGGAAGTACAATGGGCTTCATTATGGACAACGAAAACATCGCTTATAATCAGATTAAAGTTATAGGTGTCGGCGGTGGCGGCGGCAACGCTGTCAATCAGATGGTCGAGTCAGGTATCGTAGGTGTTGAGTTCCTTTCAATCAATACCGACAGACAGATTCTTGAAAACTCAAAGGCAACACATAAAATCCAGATCGGTGAGAAGGTAACAGGCTGCATGGGTGCAGGCGGCGACCCTTCAATCGGTAAGAAGGCTGCAGAAGAAAGCCGTGACACAATTGCAGACGCTCTTCGTTCAACAGATATGGTATTCATCACTGCCGGTATGGGCGGCGGTACAGGTACAGGTGCAGCTCCCGTTGTTGCTGAAATCGCAAGAGAGCTCGGTGCACTTACAGTAGGTATCGTTACAAAGCCCTTCAAGTTTGAAGGTAAAAAGCGTATGAAGCAGGCAGAAGACGGTATCAGAGAGCTTGAAAAGCATGTTGACAGCCTTATCGTTATCCCTAACGAAAGACTTAAGCTCCTCGGTGACAAGAGCCTCAGCATGAAGGATGCCTTCGGTCAGGCAAACAACGTTCTCTGGCAGGGCGTAAAGAGTATTTCAGATACAATCAAGGTTCCCGGTTACATCAACCTCGACTTTGCAGATATCAAGAGCGTTATGAAGGATGCAGGTCTTGCTCATATGGGTATCGGCCGCGGTAAGGGTGCAGACTGTGCTGCTGAGGCAACAAAGCAGGCTATCACAAGTCCTCTTCTCGAGACTGCTATCGACGGTGCAAGCGGTGTTATCATCAACGTTACATGTTCATCAGATATGTCACTTGATATGATCGAGCAGGCAGGTACTCTTATTTCCGATGCAACACATCCCGATGCAAACATCATCTTCGGTTCAGTATTCGATGAAGAGATGGGCGACGAGATGCTCATTACAGTTATCGCAACCGGCTTCGGTGCAGGTAACACTGCAGAAGCAGCTCCCGTTCAGACTCAGGCAACTGCAGCTCCCGTAAGAGGTGCAGCTCCTGTAAGAAGTGCAGCTCCCGAATTCATCAGCCAGGCTCCCAGAGCTACTGTTGAGGCAGGCTTTACTTCAGTAAGTCAGGATGCAGTTGATTTCGCATCAACAAAGTTCGGTCAGGGCTTCGTTTCAGTTTTTGAAAAGGCAGCAGCAGCTTCAGCTGACGGTGCAGCTCCCGTTTCCTTCGGCGAGTTCACACCTATTCAGCCCGTCGCTCCCATTCAGACTGCAGCACCCGTACAGGCTGAGGTACCTGTACAGCAGGCTCCCGTTCAGCAGGCTCCTGCACAGAGCTTTGATGTGATAGAGGCTCCTGCAAAGAAGACAGGCTCAATTTTCGATGATCCTGACGAGGATGAAAGTGATGTTCTTCCCGTATTCAAGGGCAGAAACATTTTCGGTAATAACTGATTATAAAGATTGGCTTTATATAATACAAATATCAACCCAGGAGGATCAGAATGAACGAATTCAAGAACAAGTCAACAATTCTGATAATTGTTGCACTGATTGTCGTTTGCGGCGGTTCCTTTATCGGTGTACGTGCGCTCAGTAACAGTGCCGATGCACAGCTTACAAGCCAGAATCTCACTTATGTTACAGAGTCCACCACAACCACCACAACCACAAGCCCTTACGGCGCAACCCAGCAGCCTGTTGCGGATGTTAACCTTCCCACAACAAATCCCGTTGCAACAACAAATGTCGGTATCGGTTCAACCTCTGCGGATACAGCTATCACACTTTATCCCATGGTGCCCGGTGCAGCTCCGAATACCACTACAACCACTACCGCACCAACAACAGCATCAACAACACTTACTCTGCCCACACTTGCTACAAATGCGGCTTCTCTTACAACAACGAGAAACCTCACAAACGCTACAACAAAGCAGAACAATGCACTTCAGGATAAGGGCCTTGCAGGTTATCTTTTCGATTCAGCAGGCAACTTCTTCTTTACAAGTGACGACCCCTGGCAGAGAAACTTCGGTTACAATCAGGCCTTTGATACTGCGGCACCCTTCGTAAGTATCTATATGGATACTATGAGACTCAAGTTCCGCTACGAGGACAAGGACTGGATGATTCAGCTCTGGAAGGGTCAGTACGGTCTTGCATTTGTCGGTGCAGAAATCGGTGTTTATACAAAGCCCCTTGACAGAGGAGTTGAGCATTATGACGCTGCAAGCGACGAGGATGCACTTTATATGTCAATGACAGGCTACCGTCACGACCAGATTATCTTCTCAAGAGAATACACAAAATATTGGTGGTGCACAGGCTTTGTACCCGGTCAGCTTGAGAAATTCTCCGACCGTTCAGAGCTTGCAGTCAAGTGCAGAATTACTGCTAAGGACGAGAATATGCTCGACAGCATCGTAAGCGAGCTTAAGGCTAACAACCTTGTCGAAGGAAAGCACTACACAGTAAGTGATCTTGATGTATTTATCACTTGGCAATAATTTTCAAAAAACATAAAAAAACTTTCTGAAAGTTATTGAAATATTATACAATATATAGTATAATACATAAGATAAGTTGTATATTTACGGCTTTTTGCCGTTTATATAAATATTATGAAAGGATTGATTAGAGATGAAAAAGTTTATTGGTGTTCTTCTTACTGTAATTCTTTGCATGTCTCTTACAGTTCCTGCAGCATTTGCTTCAGCTGAAGAAGCTCTTACAGGCGGAATTGCTGATCTGATCGGTGGCTTTATTTCAGGCGAGAGCTCACTTGATTCCCTCGATCTTGACAGCATCACAGGTATCGTTGGCAGCTTTATGCAGGAAGAAAAAGACAACGAAGAAACTGATACTCAGGTAAAAATCGAGCAGGGCTTCCAGAATGCAATGGATAAGATTGCTGAAAATCTTCCCGGTGGCGCTACAATCGACTTCAGCTGGTTAACAGGCACTCTCAGCGAAGGTGTTGACACTGCCGCTGTTGAAGAGGCTGTTTCAGAAATCAGCGCTGACGAAATGCCCGGTCTTCTTACCGTTATCGCTGACGCATTCAGCGGTGCAGGTATTGATATGACTACCTTTGATATCAGCGAATTAGGTAAGTTTGACATTACCACACTTCTCGGCGGTGCAGAAACATCAGCTCCCACAGGTACAGCAACAGATGTAGCTCCTAATGATTCATCAATGATTACTACTGACCTCGTTACAGGTATCCTCGATACTCTCAGAGGCGGTCTTACAACAGTAGGCATTGATACAGATGCACTTCTCGGTTCATTAGGCGACAACGAGCTTATCAACTTCTTTGCTAACATGTACATCGGCTTTGTTGGCCCCGTTGCAGACGATAAGCCTGCAGAGGAAGGTGAAAAAGAGCCCGAAACAGGCGACACAGCTTCAGTTGTTGTTGCTCTCGCAACTCTTTGTGTAGCTACTGCTACAGCAGGCGTATGCCTCAAGAAAAAGGAAGACTGATATCTTCCGGAAATTCAGTCTTCCCGGTTTTATTTAACTTTTTTATAAAAAAGCTATATTGAAAGAAAGAAGCACCCTTGTCGGGTGCTTCTTTCTTATGTTGTTGACGTTATCAGTTGACACAGTTTACAGGCTTGCCGTTGACAAAGCCCTCAACATTGCTCTTGAAAATATTCATCAGCCTTGTTCTTGCTTCAAGACTTGCCCAGGCTATGTGGGGTGTGATGACGGTCTTGTCGGTGGATGTCAGGGGATTATCGCTTGCGGGAGGCTCTGTTGAAAGTACGTCTGCACCTACGCCGGCAAGAAGTCCCTCGTCAAGAGCCTTCCTTACATCGGCTTCGTTGAGCACGGGGCCTCTTGAGGTGTTGATGATGTAAGCACCCTTTTTCATTTTGCGGATGAAATCCATATTGACAAGCCCTTTTGTGCTTTCAGTAAGAGGACAGTGCAGAGAAATTACATCTGAAGCGGCGATGACCTCTTCAAGTGAGAGAAAGTTGACACTGCCGAAGCCGTCATAGCTTCTTGTATTAGGTGAGTAGGCGATAACCTTCATTTTGAAGGCGTTTGCAATTGCAGCAACTGCTGAGCCTATTTTACCGAAGCCGATTATGCCGAAGATTTTGCCCGAAAGCTCCGTAAGAGGGGTTTTCCAGTAGCAGAAATGCTCCGAGGAAGCCCATTCGCCTTTTTTGACACTGTCGTTATGGACTGCGACACTGTTTACCATTTCAAGAAGAAGTGCAAAAACAAGCTGAGCAACGCCGTCAGTGCTATATGCGGGAATATTTGAAACTGTTATACCAAGCTCAGTTGCAGCCTCAATGTCGATAACGTTGTAGCCTGTTGCAAGGGTGGAAATGTATCTGAGTTTTTTGAGTGACGAAAGAGTCTCTCTTGTCAGCGGTGTTTTATTTGTGACAAGGATGTCAGCATCCTTCGCTCTTTCAACTATAAGATTTTCAGGGGTCTTGTCATATACGGTATATTCGTCAACAAGGTCTTTCAGCCAGTCCCAGCTGAGGTCACCCGGGTTTTCAGTGTATCCGTCCAGTATTACAAGCTTCATATTCTGTCCTCCGAGAAAAAATATATTATACTGTTATTCTATCACAAGTTTTGGCTTTTGTCACTAAATCGGCAGATTGTTTTGCTTTTTCTTAAGGAAAAAGTTATTTGCAGATAGATTCTGCAACAATTTTCTTTAAAACGCTTTATTTTTTGTCATTAAATCATTGACGATTGAATTTATTTATTATACAATAATAAATGTATAACTATGTAGTCAGAAGGAGGCGAAGCCTTGAAGGAAAAGAAATCCTGGTCATATATTTTCAGATTTGCCTCTTTCATCTGTTTTCTTACAGTGTTTGCACTGCTTTTCCTTCTGAGGCTTTTTGCTACCGAATCCTTTATGAGCTGGTACAACAGATACACCGATACCCTGTCGGATTTTGAAATCTGGCTTGAAACCTACGGTGCTACTCCTATGGCGGTGGTGATAATTTTTCTGAATTATGCGCTGAAAGCTGTTTTACCTTGGTTTCCCGTTTCGTGCATCTGTGTTGCAAGTGCAGTGCTTTTCAAGTGGTATGATGCACTTGTTATAAACCTTATCGGTATCAGTATTCTGTTTATTCTGAAGTTTTTATGGGGTAAGCATCACGGAGGCGGCAACGCAGAAAAAATTCTCAACCGTTACGGTGCTGCACAGAGACTCGTTGACGAGGGTAAGCACGGTTCGGCAATTGTTCTGTTTTTTTCAAGGCTTCTTCCCAGCATTCCCGTGAACGCGGTAAGCTGCCTTTACGGCACGACGGATATGCCCTTGTGGAGATTTGTAATTATCTCTGATCTCGGAATAATGTATAAGCTGATAACCTACATAATCATCGGAAGAAACGTCTTCGACCCTGCTTCGGCAAGCTTTGTTGTGCCCTTTATCCCGCTGATTTTCCTTTCGGGCATAATCTGCTTAAGCATCAGCGGAGCAATCGGTGACAGAAAAAACAAAAAAGTAAACGATTACACTAACATAAAGAAAGGTTGATTAAAAATGGCTAAACTCAATCAGATGAAGGAACTTCTCAGAAACAAGCAGCTTGACAGTGAATTTTCAGTTGTCTACAAGGCTGAAGCTTTCGATAAACAGTACAGCAGATATCTTAAGATTCTTGCTGACTTTGAGGAGATTTACGAAGCAGATGCCGAGCGTGAGATTTCACTTTTCTCCGCACCGGGCAGAAGCGAAATCGGAGGAAACCACACAGACCACAATCACGGTCTTGTCCTTGCGGCAGGTATCAGCCTTGATGCAATTGCCGTCGCTTCAAAAAATGACGAGGGCATTGTAAGAGTCAAATCAGCAGGTTATCCTATGGACGTTGTAAACTGCAACGAGCTTGAGCCCTGCGAAAAGGAATACGGCAAAAGCCAGGCTATCGTAAGAGGTGTGATTGCTCGCTTTAAGGAGCTTGGCTACAATGTAGGCGGCTTTGATGCTACAACAACCTCTCAGGTGCTTTCAGGCTCAGGTCTTTCATCTTCTGCAGCCTTTGAGGTGCTTGTAGGTACAATTCTCAGCCACCTTTACAATGACGGAAAGGTGCCGATGCCCGAAATTGCAAAAATTGCTCAGTACAGTGAAAATGTATTTTTCGGTAAGCCTTGCGGACTTCTTGACCAGATGGCATGTGCAGTAGGCGGCTTCGTTTCAATCGACTTCGCGGACACCTCAAAGCCCGTAATCAATGCTATTGACTTCGATTTTTCAAAGTCAGGACACAGTCTTGTTATCGTTGACACCAAGGGCAGCCATTCAAACCTCACCGATGATTATGCAGCAGTAAGAAGAGAAATGGAGTCTGTAGCAGAATTTTTCGGCAAGAAGGTGCTTCGTGAGGTTGAAAAGAAGGATGTTATTGCAAATGCTGCAGCCCTCAGCGAAAAGCTCGGAGAGAGAGCAGTGCTCAGAGCACTTCACTTCTTCGGCGAAAACGAAAAGGTTATCGCTCAGACAGATGCACTTCTCAGAAACGACTTCGAGGCATTCAAGAAGCTTATTATAGCAAGCGGACGTTCATCATATATGTATAATCAGAATGTTTACACCTGTAAGAATCCTACAAATCAGCCTCTTTCTCTTGCTCTTTGCATCAGTGAGCAGCTTCTTTCAGGCAAGGGCGCATGGCGAGTTCATGGCGGCGGCTTCGCAGGTACAATCCAGGCATTCGTTCCCGATGAATTCGTAAAGGAATACACAGATGCCCTCAGAAGCGTCTTCGGCGACGATTCATGCTATGTCCTTTCAATCAGAAAGGGCGGCACAAGAATTGTCTGATAACTTTATAAGAATTTGGAGTGATTTTATGAAGAAAACATCTTTAAGAGGCCTCAGCTTTATTCTGGCGCTGCTTATGATTTTTTCATCGGTGTCGGCAGGCTGCTTTGCTTCAGCCGTGGGCAAGGCTTCGGGGCTTAAGGCGACAGCCTCCACGGAAAGCAGTATCAGCTTCAGCTGGACAAAGGTCAGCGATGCAGACGGCTACCGTATTTACAGATATAACACCTCTTCCAAAAAGTGGGTAGGCATCAAAAATACAACTGCCCTTACCTATACTGACAAGAATCTTGCTGCGGGTACTTTTTATTCCTACGGCATAAGAGCAATCGAGGTCAAGGACGGCAAATATGTTTACGGTGAGGCTTCAAACATTATAAGCGTGCTTACCCGCCCGGGTAAAACGAACAACTTCAAGTGTACGAATGCCGGTCTGACTTCCGTAACACTCAAGTGGGACAAGGCTTCCGGTGCAACGGGCTATGAGGTGTTTCAGCAGAATCCCTCGACAAAAAAGTATGTCCGTATTGCAGTAGCTGCCTCCAATGAATACACAGTGCAGAATCTTAACGAAAACACAGGCTACGTCTTTGCGGTAAGAGCTTATGCTAAAAACGACTCAGTCTCATACGGTGAAGCCGCATACCTTTCAGTTAAAACTGCAAAGAGGGGACTTGCCAAGGTAAGCAATCTCAGACTCGATGCCTTCAATGAAAAGGCATACCGCATCAGATGGGATGCGGTCGATGGTGCTGCCGGATATCAGGTCGCCGTATACGACAACGCTGCCAAAAAGTGGAAGCTCCTCGGTGCTACAAGTAAAACCTACGCCACACTCAATGCGGCTGACAGAAACGCTAACTACAGATACACTGTAAGATCTTACATAAAAACATCAGACGGATATGCCTTCGGACCGCTTGCAGACCCGATTTATGCCTTCGCAAAGCCCTCGACTCCTACAGGTCTTCAGGGTGCGGCAAACAGCAGCGGCGGAATCTCACTCAAGTGGAACAAAATTAACGGTGTCACAGGCTACGAGGTACACACCTACGACGTAATCAACGGCAAGTGGGTTTATGTTGCCTCAACATCGGCAACGACCTATAACGTAAAGGGTCTTAAGGAGACAAGCCACTACAAGTATAAGGTGCGCGCTTACAAAGCAACTGCCGGCAAGAAGTTTTACGGTGACTTCTGTGAATCTGTTACGGTAGAATTCTTCGCTGAGAAGAACGACAGTATCTACAGCGAGGAAATGGAAAAAAGCGGTATCTTCGGCTATCTTTACGACCCCGCAGGCAAGTACTTCTATACTGCCGATGACCCCTGGCAGAGAAACATCGGCTACAACTCAATTTTTGATACCACCGCACCTATCACCTTTATTGATTTTGACACAGTCAGACTCCGTTTTCCCTACGGTGACAAGGACTGGATGATTCAGCTGTGGAAGGGTCAGTACGGACTCATATTCTACGGTGCAGAGGTCGGTGTTTACACAAAGCCCAAGGACAGAACGCTTATGCATTATGACTGTGCTACCGACGAGGAAATGCTCAGAATGTCCATGGTGTTCAATGAGTACAAGGGCGGAAAGTGGCAGCAGCGCTTTACACGTCCCTATGGCTATTACTGGTGGTGCACAGGCTTTGTTCCCGGCAACAAGATGGGCGACTTTTCCGTGCTTAAGCTCGATATGAGAATAACCGCCAAGGACTACGAAATGCTCAGAGGAATCAAGGATGCCCTTGAACAGAATAATATCAGCTACAGTGTAAGCGGACTTGATCTTTATTTCACCTTCAGTTAAACTCAGCCGGTGACAAAAATATGAAATCGCCCGGATCCGTCATTTCAACGGTAAACGGGCGATTTTTTTCAGTGAAAGGAATGTAAAAATGGCAAGAAAAGAGCAGATATATTCACTGTTTCCTCACTCATGGTGTACGGATAACTCCTCAAGAAAATTATATAGTGATGAGGTTTCAAGACTCATAGCCGTAAAGCCGTCGCAGCTTCAGCTCAATTTTATGGAAATGGAGTACTACAACTTCATTCACTTCGGTGTGAACACCTTCTACGGCAGAGAATGGGGCGACGGAACCGAGGACATCAGACGTTTCAATCCTAAGGAGCTTGACACCGACCAATGGTGCAGCGTCCTGAAGAATACGGGCAGCAAGGGAATCATAATCACTGCAAAGCATCATGACGGCTTTTGCCTTTTTGATACGAAGTACACTGACCACAACGTTATGAATTCACCCTTTAAAAAGGATATAGTGAAGCTTCTTTCAGAAAGCTGCAGAAAGTACGGTATGAAGCTCGGTATATACCTTTCACCCTGGGACAGACACGAGAGCACCTACGGGACGGAAAAGTACAACGACTACTTTGTCTCTCAGCTCAGGGAGCTTTGCACAAACTACGGTGAAATCTTCACCTTCTGGTTTGACGGTGCCTGCGGTGAGGGGAAAAACGGAAAAAAGCAGATTTACGACTGGAAAAGATACTACAGTGTCATAAGAGAGCTTCAGCCCGGTGCAGTAATTTCCATATGCGGACCCGATGTGCGCTGGATAGGTAACGAAGCAGGCAAGGTTAGAAAAAGCGAATGGAGCGTAATTCCTGCCGCAAAGGATGCCAACAGTAAAATTATGGAAAACAGTCAGCAGAGTGAATCGGGCGTAAAAAAGCTTATGTCCATCAGCGAAAGAGACGAAGACCTCGGCTCACGGGAGGTGCTCAGAAATTTTGATAATCTTGTTTTCAAGCCTGCCGAAGCCGATGTTTCCGCTAACATAGGCTGGTTTTTCACTAAAAACATATTCAAAAGGGCTTCTAAGCGACGCACTGCTGAAAAGCTTGCACAGATATATTTCAGCTCTGTCGGTGGTAATGCATCACTGCTTCTCAATGTACCTCCCAACAAAAAGGGTCTTATTGACAAAAGCAATGTTGCTCAGCTGAGTAAGTTTACTGAGCTTATAAATGCTCCTTTTAAAAAGGAAGCAAAGAATTATACCGCTGAGCTTGTCGCAGAAGAGTTCAAAAAGGCTCCTGAGGCTCTTTTTGAAAAAGGTGAGGGTTACTTGCTTAAAACAGGAGAAAAGGGCGTACGGCTTTGTTTTGAAAGTGCGGTTGATATTTCAGCCGTAACCTTAAGAGAAAATCTCGCATTCAGTCAGCGCGTCGAGGAGTTTGAGGTTTATACTGCTCTTAACGGCGGAGATTTCAACTGCGTTTACAAGGGGACTGTCATCGGCTCGAAGAGAATTGTAGTTTTTGACAGACCTGTAAAAGCTGATGAGCTGGTGATAATTCCCACATCCTCACGCTCTGACCCGGTATTAAGGGACATACGGGTGTATATAAATTAAGATAAAGCGGCTGCGACTGAATAGCAGCCGCTTTTTGCGCCCCCGGCTACGCCGGGGGCGCAGGAGGGGCTTTGCCCCGACATCGCCGCGGTGCAATCAACTCCGGAGGAGTTGATTGCGCAGAGCCCGGGCAGGCACAAAAATGCCGGGCGGCTGACCGCCGCCCGGTGTAGGTATAAATCTGATGGGCTCTGCGTCATTCCGTCTTCGAAGAAGGCGGAATGGGCACCGCGGCTTAAGGCTTATTTTTCAGCAAGGTCAATAAGCTCGCCTAAGGTGATGCCGGGGTTTTCTATGCCTTTGAGCACAGCTTCAACTGTCGTCTCGTGCATTTTTATTATCTGCTCTTTGGTGGAAAGCTTTGTGCGGTACATGTAGCACATATTAAGACCACCGTCCTTGGGGTCAGGCATTGAAATAGTGTAAAGGGGAGTAAAATACCTTTCCAGATTGTAGGTTCTGAAATCAAATTCCATACCGTACTCTCCGCCGGTAGGAAGAGGAATCCAGGAGAACATCATGGAGTTGGGTCCCTGGATAGGTGAGTAGCCGAAAAGGTCAAGTGACATTGTCCTTGCCTTGGTGTAGGGGTAGTCAGTGTGACGGTAAAGACTGTTTCTTACTGCGGCAGTTTCGTCTACGGCGTTATCAAAGGTGCAGCTTTCGGGCAGAACAGTGCGTATCTGTATAGGCTGAGCAAGGCATCCGCACATATTCTTCTCCTTGACGGTCGCTCTTTTGCTGCAGACGCTCATAAGTGAAAAGTCATTGACTCTGTAGTTTACGGCACTACAGTGAGCGCGAAGACCGACCTGAAGCACTGTTTCGGGAGAAAGCTCCTTTTCTCTGCAGTAGCTGAATATTTTTTCTGCCTTTTCGGGCTCAATATGTAAGGTGATAAAGTCGCACTTGCTGTAAAGGGGATTATATGCAAGGGGGACTCTTATGTCGGGATTGTTCTTCTTTTTGCGGTATCTGTCGAGAAATTCGTGTCCGTGAACACCCAGGTAAAAGGGCTCGCCGTGTTTGAGAAAATACTCCTTGTAAAAGACTTCGTGCTTTGCCATTTTTATTTCGTTTGCAAGCTTTCTGTGCTCGGCTATGATGTATTCCTCGTAGCTGTCGGGCTTTTTGGGCATAGGCTCACCGAGGCAGAGTGCGGCATAAACCTGCAGTAAATCAAGGTAGAAGAATGCAATGCCCATGGCGTCAATTACCATATGGGTAAAGTTGGTATAGATTCCGCAGCCCTCACCTGCGGTTTTGAAAAACCATATTCTGAAGATTTCGCCCTTCATGAAGTTGACGGGCTTCGGTGCATCCTTACTGCAGAATTCCTCCTGTTGCTGCAGATTGCGGAAGTACTTGCAGGGTACATCGTAGGTGTAGCTGTCGCGGAAATACTGCTTGAGCTTGCCGTCCTTTTTTGTAAAGGCAAGGCGAAGACAGTCGTGACGCTCAATCATAATGTTGAAGGCTTTTTTCAGCACATCGAGGTCGAGGTCGGTTTTCAGCGTGAAGGATGTGGGTATCTGTGCAAGCTGCTTGTGAATGCTGAATCTGTGCATCAGATACATACAGTCCTGAGACGGAATGATGTCATAGAGTGTTTTTGCGATTTCTTTTTTCATTTTACTTCTTTCCCTTTAATATCTGTTTATTTTCATTCTTTACAGTACATCCCTGATGGAGGTGTCCTGCAAAAGAGTGTTTACATTGTATAAAAAGAGTGCATCTGTGTAATTGTCTCCCTCAAGCACTTCGGAGATGCCCTCTGTCATATAGCGGGGGTCGAGTACAGTTATTTTTGAAAAGTAAGGTGTAAGCAGAGGAATAAGGCAGTTTGCAAAGGAGTCCTTGATGATAAGGAGCTTTCTTCCGCCCTCAAGGGAGGTCGTGACAGTAAGCTTTCCGTAATTACCTCCGAGAAAAACCTCATAGTGATTTTTTGTTTCAAGCTTGTCCTTGTAAAAGAAGGTAGAGCTTTTTTCTTTTTCACCGTAAAAATCAATGTAAAAGCGGACACTGTTGTCCTTTGGGATGCATATTTCCACACTGTCGGCAGACGGTGAAGAGGTTACCTTTGAGCTGAGAGTCCCCTTGAAGCTGTCGGATACGGTGAAAAACTCGAAGTCAGCCTCTGTTGCGTCAATTTCGAGCACCCTTGCAATTTCGGAAAACACGCTGAAAGCACCGCGGGTAGTCCAGTGATGATCTGTTTTGTAGAAAACCTGATGCTCAGAGGAGGCATGAAGAAGAGGCTTTACGGTGTTGACGGGTGTGATTTCATCGGAAAGCTTGCCGTAAAAGGCCTTGATTTGTGCCTTCTGATCGGGGAGGCTTACATAATCAGGAAGATTGTCTGCGTAGATGAAGGTACTGTTCGGCACAAGGGCAAAAGAAACATCGATATCGGTGTTTCTTTCGGCAAAGCGGTTTACGGAAAGTATTACATCGGTGATTTTTGTCTTGTCAGGTGCAGAGGGCTTATCGAAAAGAAAGCCGTTTTTTCCTACGTATGCTCCGTTTTCTTCTGTTTTACCGAGGGCGCGGTCGACGAGGCTTTTAAAGCGGATTGCCGTGTCTCTGAAGGGGAACTGGTCGGCAAGATAGGTTTCAGCCTTTTTCATAAAGCTGCCGTCTGCAAGGGACTGCAGGGTGAGCGCAGGCATTGAGGCAAGGACTCTGTTTTCGTTTTCGCTGAAGTCTCTGTCGGGTGTAATAATGCCTGTAAAAGACACCGTACCTACGATAAGAAAGAAACTGAGAATAAGGACAAAGAAAGTCACTCTGCCCCGGGAAGACTTTATTTTGTTGTTGCCTGAGTTGTTTTTTTCTTTGTTCATTGTCGGTTTCCTTTTAGAAAATTTGCTTTATCAGAATCTGAAATAGAGGAAGGGGTTATAGGTTTCGCTTATGAGGTATGCGATGCTGAGAATGAAAATCAGCATATAGGCTACCGTCATTACTGCGGTGTTGATGCGGAAGTTTTTCGGTCTCGGGAGCTTTTCAAAGAAGCCGAAGGCGGAAAGGCTCATAATGACCGCTGAAAGCCAGGCTCCCGATAAAAGATAAGCCGAAACGGAATCCGTAAGGGGATTTCCGAGAAGACCGAACATCGCCTTTATATAGGTGAAGGCGTCGGTGAAGCTTTCGTGCGAGAAAAATACCCAGCCTATCATAACAACAAGCATTGTGCCCGCGTGGCGTATGAAGGAGGGGATTTTATCAAGAATTTTCTTGAGAAGGAATTTTTCGATAATCAGAAGCAGACCGTAAAGTGCGCCCCAGGCAATGAAATTCCATGCGGCGCCGTGCCAGAGACCCGTAAGAGTCCAGACTGTAAGGATGTTGAAAATGTTACGGGGAATGCTCACTCTGTTGCCGCCCAGAGGAATGTAGACATAATCTCTGAACCAGTTGCCGAGACTTATGTGCCATCTTCTCCAGAATTCGGTTACGCTTTTTGCCTTGTAGGGGAAGTTGAAATTCATATAGAAATCAAAGCCAAGCATTTTTCCGAGGCCTACTGCCATATCCGAGTAGCCGCTGAAATCAAAATAAATCTGCAGGGTGTAGCAGATGATACCAAGCCAGGCAGTGGCAACGCTGAGGCTGCTTACTTCAAGAGCACTTACTTCAGTGTAAAATGCGCCTATTGTATTTGCAAAAAGGACTTTTTTACCCAGACCTCTTATGAAGAAAATGATACCTGCCGCCATTTTCTGAGAGGTGATTTTGCGGCTGTAAAGCTGCTTTTCAATGTCTCCGTACTGAACAATAGGTCCTGCAATAAGCTGAGGAAACATTGTGATATAGCAGGCAAATGGGACTATTTTCTTTTGTGCGGGTGTACCGCGGTAAACATCAACTATATAAGAAATAATCTGGAAGGTGTAAAAGGATATTCCTACGGGAAGAGAGGGCGCGGTAAAGTCGGATTCTGAGGAAAAGATATCTGCTATGAAGCCCGAATACTTGAAAAATCCGAGAGCGAATATATTGAAAGCAAGACCTGCAATAAGTATGAGCCTCATTTTAGCCTTGTTTTCTCTGTGCATTTCCATATCGCGACCTATAAGATAGTTGAAAAGGATGCTCAGCATCATCAGCAGGACATAGACAGGCTCGCCCCACGCATAAAACAGGAGGCTTGAAAGAAGAAGTATGATATTCTTTTTTGAGATTTCCTTTTTCTCGTTACCGGGGAATAGTCTGAAAAAATAAAGTATCAGGGTAACGGGCAGAAAGGCAAACAAAAAGGTTGCACTGCTGAATACCATAAAAATTCACCTTAAAATTCTTAAGAGATAGCTTTTGTAAATTCTGAAGCGACGGCTTCGGTATTATCTCCGACATAAAAGAGAATATATCCGTTTTTTGCAACGAGCAGATGTGAAGCCAGCATTTCTTCCTCACGGGGTGCATAGGAAGAGAAAATCTGCTTTTTTTCATTTGCGTAGGTGCGGATAATTTCCTGCGTGCTTTCCTGCAGGGTGATGTCCCGGAGCGAAAGAATGAGAAGCTCCCTTACATCCATAACCGAATCGCTGCGGTAATAGTAAAAATCCTCTATGCTCTCTGTGTCAAGGGCAAACTGTTTTTTTAATTCTGTCACGCTGCCCTTTCCGAGCCCTTCGAGGTCGCAAAGTGTCTCTACGGATGTATAGACCTCGTCTATGGGAACATCGCTTTTCTTTTCTTCGGAAGAGACAAAGACAATAAACGCGATAAGGGCGGCAACACACAGAAGCTCGCCGAGTCTGAGAAGTATTTTTTTCATCCGATTATCCCCTTGTTTTCAATGATATAGGGAAGCCACACATTTGAATAGAATCCCGAGGAAACATGTATTCCGTCATAGGCGTAATAATCCTCATTGCCCTTGAAGGCGTCTGTTGAATCAAGAAATTCAATGTCCTGAGCCTCGCACATTGCATTGAGTGCCTTGTTGTAGTCACCTGTTTTTTTGAACTGCTCTCGGGTTTCGATTGTTGTGTCAACAGGGAAAAGTCCGCTTACGATAATTCTTGCCTTGGGCAGCTTTTCCTTTATTTCACAAACCAGGTCGGAATAATCCTCAATGAAGCGGTCAAGCTGGGACTGCTGGGCAGAAATCATATTGATTCCGTAGTGAAGAATTATATTCTGCGGATTTGCCCTGACAATTGCGGGTATGCTCTCTTCAAGGTGTGAAAGGGAGGCGCTCACCTGGGTTGAAAGCTTGTCTGTGTTGAGTATTCCGTAGATTTCAAGTCCGTTCATAAGGGAATCTCCGGCAAAAAAAGTGTTTGCAAAAATCTGCCTGAGGGTCAATTCTCCCGTTTCAAGCTTAACAAGGGTTTCTTCAATCTGTGCTGACGTTGAGCCGCCGAATTCCTCAAGACGCTTTCTTTCTGCCTCGCGGATTTCATCTTCGATTTCCTTGGCGTCGCTGTTGAATTTATCAAATATACTCTTGCCTTCTCCCGTGTCCGTCTTGTCTGACGGGTCAGCCGTGAAAAAGGCGCTGAGGTTAGAAAACATAACTGCAGCAATTGAAAGAAAAACAATGCCGTATACGACAATTTTTTTCATAATTCACCTCAATAATACAAAATACTACATACTTTTAAAGTATACATTTTTTTCTTTGTCAAATCAATAGATTTGGTGTATAAAAATAAGGAAAATTTCCTTAAAAAAAGAAGAAGCTTTGCCTTTATAAATAAAGCGATAAAGCACTGATTTCCCGGGTAGTAACAATTGATACAAAAAACTCGAAAATGGTCGGATTTTTGATTTTTGTGCCGTTTTTTCGTTGACAAATTGTTCATAAGGTATATAATTATTTTATAAATTATTTTTAATTCATTTCAAGAGAGGGAAAAAATATGAGAAAAATTGTTGTTGCCGGTGCAGGTCACGGCGGTCTGTCAGCTGCTATAAATCTTGCAAGGGACGGTTATGACGTAACAGTTGTTGAAAAACAGAAAAGAGAAGATATGGGCTATGACTGGGAGGATGCAATCGAGCTTTCGGCCTTTGACTTTGCAGGTATCGCCCGTCCCGATGAAAGCATTTACATCAAGTCTCACCACATGGCATATATGAGCCCCAACGGTCAGCACATTCTCAGAATGCCTTACGATAAGGGTATCGGCAGACGTGTACATATGGAAAGAAAGGGCCTTACCGCACACCTTTTTGCAGAAGCAGACAAGGCAGGTGTAAAGCTTGTTTTCGAAACACCGATTGTCGGCCCCGTAATCGACGGCGACAGAGTTGCAGGTATAAAAATTATTGACGGCGGCAAGGAAGTTATTCTTGAAAGTGAACTTCTTATTGATGCTGCAGGTATGGATTCCGTTGTAAGAAGCCAGCTTCCCGAATCCTTCGGCATCGTAAAGGATTTTGAAGACAGAAACATCTTCAACGCTTACCGTATTTATTTTGACAACACCACAGGCGCAGAAACTGACCCGCCTTATAATGTTACATTCTTCCACCGCGACAAGCCGGGTATCAGCTGGACTATTGTTGATAAGAAATTCGTTGATATTATTGTCGGTAAATTCAAAATGAGCGGAGAGCTTACCATGGATGAGGTAGAAGATTACATTGGCGACTTCAGAAGCAGATACCCCTTTGTCGGTGAAAAGGTGCTTCGCGGCGGCGAACAGATTATGCGTATCCCCATTTCAAGAATGCTCCCGAAAATCGTTTACAACGGCTATGCTGCAGTAGGTGACAGTGCAGGTATGACGATTCCTCTCAGCGGCAGCGGTCTTGTGCTGAGCATTATGGGCGGTAAGTACCTTGCCGACTGTGTAAAGGATATCGGTATGGGTGCATTTTCACTGAGAAATCTGTGGAAGTATGAGTATAATTATTTCCAGGAGCAGGGTCAGAATTACCTTCTTCTTGACGCTTTCAAGAACTTTTTCACCTATGTTACGGCTGATGATATCAACTACATTCTCAGAAAGAAGATTCTTACCGAGCAGCAGTTCTCCGTTGCAGACGGTGAGCCCCTTGTGCTTCCGATAAAGCAGCTGCTTCACATCGTGCTCAACTGCGGACCTATGATCAAGATTGTGCCTCACCTTGTGGGCGCTCTGAGCGCAGTGCCTCTTACTCCCGTTATTGCAAAGTCAATGCCTAAGGAGTACGACGAAAGAAAATTCCAGAAGTGGAAGAAGCTTTATCTTTCACTGTAAGGGGAATAAAACAAAGAACTGTCGGGATTTTCTCCCGACAGTTTTTCATCTTATAGCTTTGAATTTAATTTTTGTATCTGATTTTTTATTGCCATTTTTAAGCATTGTTGCTCTTGATTTTTATCACATCAACGTTTTTGCGCGTTTCTGTGCATTGTTGCTCTTGTGCCTTTATCGACAGTTTTTACAGATAGGTTACCTCGAATACGGAGTGTGCATCAAGCTTCATACCGATATCAGCAGAAAGTGCGCCTACACCGCCTGTGCATTTGAGGTCAACGGGCTGTCTGATTGTGAGCTTTGTAATGTCGCCGTAGGAGTCAACCTCGACGGTGATTACGGTTTCGGGGTAGGTCATATCAGCCTTCGATACTGCAACCGTGCCGAGCGCATAGGTTTCGAAGTTGAGGTATTCAGTGGCAGTTGAAACATAAGGCGGCGGTGTGGTTTTTCTGTCGGCAAAGGTGGACTTATCCTCCTTGAAGGTAAGTGTGATTGTGCCGTCAGAGCTCTTTACTGCATTTTTAAGACAGTCAGCCGTTACATCCGCCGAGGTGTTGAGGGGAGGAATATAGTCTGCAAGAACAATTGAAGAGTTTTCGTTTGCAGTTTCGCCGCTGAAGGTGTAGGTTTCATCGGTTTTGGGGATGAGTCTGCCTACGAAGGTGTTGAGTGTGCTTGTTGAAACGGGAATGGAGAAATCAGTGATTTCAAGGCCGATTTCAACAGTCTTATGTACAGAAATTTCATACTCGCTGTACTTGAGGCTTTCAATAAGAGCATTGTATTCGTCACAGATTTCCTGTATTTCAGATTCAGAGGGTGCAGCCGTGGTTGTGGGTTTTGCTGTTGTGGGCTGAGTTGTGGGAGGAAGTGTGGGCAGAGTAAGTACCTCGGTAGTTGACGGCTGGGTTGTGGTGGGTACAGCTGTTGTGGGAGGTGCCGTTGTGGGCAGGGTGGAGGCTGCAGTTGTGGACTGTGTGGGAGCCTCCGTCACTTTCTCGGTTTTCGGTGAAGAGCCCGACTTGAACACAAGAAAGGCTGCAACAAGTAAAACTGCACAAAGAACAAGGGCTATGATGTTCTTTTTGTTCATAGTCTTTTCGTCTACTGTGTTGTCAAGCTCCTCCTCGATGCGGAAGAGTGCTCCGCATCGTTTGCAGAATACGGCAGCCTTAGGGTTTTTTGTTTTGCAGTGGGGGCATTCTTTTGTTTTCATGGCGATTCCTTTCTTCCCGTGAGACGAAAGCAGCACGGATTATATATTTTGTATTGGAAAATCAATAAATTACCTTGTAGATAAGAGGAGGTCTTTCAATTTTTTCCGAGGTGACTGTGATGCTTTGGCGTATAAGCTTTTCTGCTGAGTCAAAGCTTTCCTTACTGTCTGTGTAAAGTGTTGCGATTTTTTCGCCCTTGAGCACTCTGTCACCGGTTTTTCTGTGAAGGATAATTCCTGCCGAGTGGTCAATGGGGTCATCCTTTTTTACTCTGCCTGCACCGAGAATAACACTTGCAGAGCCTATCATTTCGGCATTCATACTGCCGATGAAGCCGTCCTCTGCACAAAGCACATCCGATGAATAAAGGGGCTGCTTGAAAAGTGAGGGGTCGTCAATCTGTCTGAGGTCGCCTCCCTGAGCACTTATAAATTCCCTGAATTTTTCATAGGCTGCACCGCTTTCAAGCTGAGCGGTGGCTTTCTTTATGCCCTCATCGGCACTTATGCCCTCGGCAAGGGCAATGATGTTTCCCGCAAGGACAAGGCTAACCTCACGAAGGTCGGAGTTTTCACCGTTTTTAAGCACCTCGACAGCCTCGATAACCTCAAGGCTGTTGCCGATGTTTTTACCCAGGGGTGTATCCATATCGGAGATAACGGCTGCAACCTTTCTGCCTGCACTTTTGCCGATGTTTACCATTTTTTCGGAAAGCGCCTCGGCATCCTCAGGAGTTTTCATAAAGGCACCGCTGCCCGTTTTTACGTCAAGCACGATGCAGGAGGCTCCTGCGGCAAGCTTCTTGCTCATAATGCTCGAAGCGATAAGAGGCATTGAGCCTACTGTTGCCGTAGCGTCACGAAGAGCATAGATTTTCTTGTCGGCAGGTGCAAGGTCACCTGACTGTCCCACAACACAGATGCCGTGCTTTTTTACCTTATCAATAAAGATTTCGGGGGAAAGTGAGGTGCAAAATCCGTCGATTGATTCAAGCTTATCAATAGTGCCACCGGTATGACCGAGTCCTCTGCCGCTCATTTTTGCAGTTTTAAGTCCGACAGAGGCAACAATGGGAGCTACGATGAGTGTGGTCTTGTCACCGACACCGCCCGTTGAGTGCTTGTCGACCGTTATGCCGTCAATAGCTGAAAGGTCGAGCATATCGCCGCTTTCTGCCATTTCCTTTGTGAGAGTGACGGTTTCTCTGTCTGTCATTCCGTTGAGATATATGGCCATAAGAAGGGCTGAAGCGTGGTAGTGCTCAATTTCGCCCTTTGTATAGCCTTTTACAAAAAAGCGTATCTGCTCGTCTGTAAGCTCCTTGTTATCACGCTTATCAGAAATTATATCATATATTCTCATAAAATGCACCTCTTTTTTAAAATTTATCTCAATGATTTATCAAAAGGTATGCCCGCTGCCCTTGGTGAGCGTGATTTCTTTGAAGTGAAGGCAAGGACAATAAGTGTTATAAGGTAGGGGAGAATGCGGTAAAAGTTCGTGCTTATTCCGAGCTCAGCAAGAAGAAATTTTCCGTCACCGTTGATGTCGAGGGTGGAATATGCGGCGGCAACACACTTGAAAACTCCGAAAAGGAGAGACGCACCGAATATGGGAAGGGGAGTCCAGTTGCCGAAGATCATAACTGCAAGTGCAAGAAAGCCGAAGCCTGCAACCTCACCGCTTGCCGAACAGTTTGCCGTTGTAAGTGCAAAGACAAAGCCGCCGATTCCCGAGAGAAAGCCGGAAATTCCCGTGCCGAGGTAACGCATGGACGGTACGCTGATGCCCAGGGAATCTGCCGCATGGGGATTTTCACCGCAGGCACGCAGTCTGAGCCCGAAGGGTGTTTTATAAAGCATAACAGATAAAAGGATAAAAAGCAATATGCAGATGTAAGAAGCGGGATAAGTTTTGAAAAAGAATGTTTCGGCTAAAAAGCCGTAGTCGGTCCTCGGGTCAAAGCCGAGAGCAGACTTTCTTATCATAAACCAGCCTGAAGCGTCACCCTCTGCCATTGAAAGCACATTCTGATTAGCAATAAGGTTGATGAAAAACATCACAAGAGCCGCTGACAGCATATTAAGTGCAGTGCCGCTTACTGTCTGGTTGGATTTCAGTCTGACTGCGGCAAAGGAAAGAAGAAAGGAAAAAATGAAGCCGCAGATTCCCGAAAAAAGCATTGTCATAAGCATCAGAAGCATAGCGTTTTCCTTCGGGAAAGAAAAAACGGTCTGCATAATATTTATGAAAAGAACTCCCGTAAAAGCACCGAAAATCATAATTCCCTCAAGTGCCAGGTTGACTATTCCGCTTCTTTCCGCAAATACCCCTGCAAGTGCTACGGTCATAAGCGGAACGGCATAAATTATTGTCTGCTGAATAAGAAAGCTCACTGTTTTTCTTCACCCTCTTCCTTTAATTGTCCCTGATAAACGGGTACTGTGCGGTTTGTTTTGCCTCCTGCTGCCTTTGAGAAAATAAGGTTGCGGCGGTCCTTTGAAAGGTACTGTCTGATAACAAGGGAAAAAGCCGAAAGGTAGACAATCAGTGCGACAACGATATCCGTAGTGAATTCGTTGAAGGCAGTAAGATTTTTAAGCTGCTGACCCGAAACACCGAGAAGCGACATAAAAAGTGACGTGAAAATCACACCGAGGGGATTGTTTGAAGCAAGCAGTGCAACGGGTATGCCGCTGAGACCCTCCTGAGGCAGAGTCTGATAGGTTGACCAGAAAAATTCCGTATGCCCCGAAAGATAGTAAAGCGCCGCTGCACCGCCTGAAAGCGCCCCTGCAAGAGCAAAGGAAAAAACAGTCATCTTTTTTTGTCTGATGCCCACATAGTGTGCCGCGTGGGAGTTGCTGCCGCAAATGCGCATTTCAAAGCCCGTAACGGTTTTAGTAAGCAGAATATAAGCTGCGATGCAGAAAAATATTGCAACGAAGAATCCGCCGTTTACCTGAGATGAGGGGAAAAGTCTGTCGAGAAAAAGCGTCGGCGTTGAGACACCGTTTGCCGAGGTGGGCATAATATAGCCTATTTTTCCCGACTGACCGGCGTTGCGCAGGGGACTGTTTTCGAAAAACCAGGTGACGAGGTTTGCGGCAATCCAGTTTGTCATAATGCATGAAAGCACCTCATTGATGCTGAGATATGCCCTTAAAAGTCCGGGTATTATGCCCCATAACGCACCTGCTGCACCGGCAGCAATAAAAGCAATAAGCCAGACTGCAAGCGGCGGAAAAACCTTTGTATCAAGGGACAGTGCAACTGTAAGACAGGTAGCCGTGCCTATAAGAAACTGACCCGAAGCACCGATGTTGAAAAGCCCCGACCTGAAGGCGAGAGCGACGGAAAGCCCCGTCATAATAACGGGGGTTGCCCTGAAAAGAAGGTTGCCGATATTTGAGGTGCTGAAGCCGAAAACAAGCTCGCCCGAGGCATCTCGGCCCTTCGAGAAAACACCGAAAAGCAGAAGCTTTATGCCCTCAGCGGCACTTTTTAAGGTGAAATCACTGTCGGATAATGAAACTGCAAGAATTATCAGGCAACCGACGAAAAGACCGAAAAGGATTGAAAGCACCGAGGAAAGACTGCCTTTCACTGCGTCGGAATCAAGTAATGCGGAAAGTCTTTTATTCACTGTGAGCACCTGCCTTTTTTATTCCTGCCATAGCAAGACCCAGCTCCTTGACGGAGGTTTTTTCAGGGTAGAATTCACCTGTGATTTTCCCCTTATGCATAACGAGAATACGGTCTGCCACATTCATAACCTCCTCAAGCTCAAGGGAGACAAGCAAAACAGCGAAGCCCTCATCCCTTTTTTTAATTAACTCCTTGTGAATATATTCGATAGCACCCACATCAAGACCCCTTGTAGGCTGCACTGCGATGATAAGGGGAAGTCCGATGTCAAGCTCTCTTGCAATAATAGCTTTTTGCTGATTGCCGCCGGACATACTTCTTGTAACGGTGTCTGCACCCTCGCCTGAGCGCACATCAAAGGCTTTTATAAGCCCCTCGGCATAGCTTCTTACGCTTTCCTTGAGTATAAAACCGAGGCGCTGAAACTTTTCCTCACGGTAGCGCTTTAGCACAAGGTTGTCCATCAGAGAGAAATCAAGCACAAGTCCGTGCTTGTGTCTGTCCTCGGGTATATGGCTTAAAAAATCTCTGTTTCTGACGGATACGGGCATATTTGTTATATCCTTACCGCAGATGGCGACGCTTCCTTTTTTTACCCTTGAAAGCCCCGTGATACCGCTGATAAGCTCTGTCTGGCCGTTGCCGTCAACTCCTGCAACTGCAAGAATTTCACCCTTTTTCACATTGAAGGACACACCGTTTACCGCAAGCTGACTTTTATGAAGCAGAGATGAAACACAAAGCTCCTTTACTTCCAGTACATTATCCGTAGGTCTTGCAGGGGATTTTTTTACCTTGAGTGCAACGTCTCTGCCCACCATCATAGCCGACAGCTGCTTTTTGTCCGTGTCCCTTGTGTTTACGGTGCCGATGCATCTGCCCTTGCGCAGCACCGTTACTCTGTCGGCAACCTGCATGATTTCGTCAAGCTTGTGTGTGATAAAAAGTATTGATTTGCCCTCATCACGGAAGCTTTTCATAGTATTCATAAGCTCCGATATTTCCTGAGGCGTCAGCACCGCCGTCGGCTCGTCAAAAATGAGAATATCGTTGTTCCGATAGAGCATTTTGAGTATTTCCGTTTTCTGCTGCATACCGACGGTGAGGTTTTCCACCTTCGCATCAGGATCGATTTCCATTTTGTATTTTTCCGAAAGGGCAACAACCTTTTCTCCGGCAGTTTTTTTCACAAGGAAGCCGTAACGTGAATCCTCTGCACCAAGGATAATATTTTCAAGCACGGTAAAGACATTCACAAGGCGGAAATGTTGATGTACCATACCTATACCGAGCCTCGTTGCTTCGTTGGGATTTCTGATGCTGACTTTTACTCCGTCTTTGAGTATGTAGCCCTCATCAGGCTCATAAAGTCCGAAAAGCACCGACATCAGCGTGCTTTTACCTGCGCCGTTTTCACCTAAGAGCGCGTGAATCTCACCCTTTTTAAGGCGAAGGGTTATATTGTCATTTGCTTTTATGCCGGGAAAGGATTTGGTTATACCGAGCATTTCAATTACATATTCGCTCACAAAGACACTCCAATGCTAGTTATTTCGATAATAATATTGGCAGGTGTAAGGGGAAATATGCTTTTAAAATGCAGAATGCTAAATTGCGGTCGCGGGTGGGTTATTGCTCTGATGAAAGTGTGACTACGCAGAGTGGGTTGCAGCATAAAGGTAAGAAGGTTGATTATATAGTGTTGTGGTGCAGTGTGGGGTGAAGGGAAGATGCGGGGAGGCGCTTTGGCTTTTCTTTTCGGAAAAGCCAAAGGCGCAGAGAAAAAACGCTTCCGTGGGCGTGGAAGTGGTTTTTCTCTGCGTGACGCGCCTGCGGCGCGTCCGCCTCCCCGCTAAAATGTTGCTTCACAATTCAGAATAAAAGCATCCGTCAGTCAAAAAAACACTTGACAATTCGGTCTACAGGTGATAGACTAATGGTGTAGTCTATAGGCAGTAGACCGAAAAGGAGGTAAAAAAATGGATGAAATACGACTTGGCGCAGTTGAAAGCCGTTTTGCCGATATTATATGGGAAAATGAGCCTCTTTCCTCAGGTGAGCTTGTAAAAATATGCGAAAAGGAGCTTTGCTGGAAAAAGAGCACAACCTATACCGTGCTTAAAAAGCTCTGTGAAAGGGGTATTTTCAAAAACGAAAACGGCACGGTAACCTCGCTTATCTCAAAAGAGGAGCTTGAATCGAGACAGAGCGAAAAATTCGTCGAGGAGAACTTTGACGGTTCACTTCCTGCCTTTATTGCCGCCTTTACCAAGAGGAAAAAGCTTTCAGAAAAGGATATGAAGGAGATAAAGGAACTGCTTGCTGAATTCGGGGAGGTGTGATTATGGATTTTACTAAAATATTATTGCATCTTTTTAATGTCAGCGTCAGCGCATCCTTTCTCGCACTTGCCGTAGTGCTTTTCAGGCTTCTTTTCAAAAAAGCACCCAAGTGGCTGACGGTTTCCCTGTGGGCGCTCGTGGCAATAAGGCTGATTCTGCCTTTTTCCGTTGAAAGTGCATTAAGCCTCATACCAAGCAGAGAGGTAATACCGACGGAAATAATGAGCGTTGACCCGACAAAAACTCCGAGCACGGCTTTCGGATTTATTGAAAACCCCACTTATTCGGGCTTTATAAACAGCACGGTTACAGTAGAAAGGGTGTTTTCATTTCAGCGTGATGTTACATTCGCTTCCTATGTATGGCTCATCGGTGTTGCGGTGCTTCTTCTTTATGCGCTTGCAAGCTTTCTGAAGCTTCGCCATACGGTGCGGGTGTCAATGCCTTATAAGGATAACGTGTGGCTCTGTGACAGCGTGAAAAGTCCCTTTATCCTCGGCGTTTTCCGTCCGAAAATCTATCTGCCATCGGATATGGACGGGGCAAGGGCAGAGCTTGTTCTCAGGCACGAAAAAGCTCACCTGAAGCGTAAGGATCACCTGTGGAAGCCTCTGGGCTTTGTGCTTCTTGCGGTTTATTGGTTCAATCCTGTGCTGTGGCTTTCTTATGTGCTTTTGTGCCGTGACATTGAGCTTGCCTGCGATGAAAAGGTAATCCGTGATATGGAAAGCGGTGACAAAAAGGCATATTCCGAGGCACTTCTTTCCTGCAGTATGCCGCAGAGAATGATTTCAGCCTGCCCCGTTGCCTTCGGTGAGGTGGGCGTTAAAAAGAGGATAAAGAGTGTCCTCAATTACAAGAAGCCTGCATTCTGGATTATTGTTACTGCCGTTATAGTGAGCGTTGTTGTAGCTCTTTGCTTTATGACTGACCCGAAAAGCAGAAACGGCGAGTATATAAGAGGTGTTGATGAAATCTCCGAGCTGCACTTTCCTATGAGAGATATGGTGTTTGTCGCCCATACCTATACGGTTTATGAGGGCATCGGCATGGATGACAACTACTTCAAGGCAAAAATCGAGGATGCCTTTTCCCATACAGAGGTTTCCTCCTTCCTTAACCATCTTGCACTAAAGGAGCTTCCCGACGGTACGGTAAACCCGATGCACGAGCCGCAGACGAATTTTGTAATTGAGATACAGACAAATGACCACGCTCCCGTAAGAGTAATTTTTCACGACAATTTCAGCAAGATGTACATGGTGAAGTTTACCGATTTTTATTCTGTAAGGAGCAAGGACTATGCTGTAGTCGGCGATGATGCATTGGAGTTTTTTGAGACTAAGCCTTATAAGAATCATTCCCTTGTGTGGGAATTCAACCCTGCAAGCAGCGCCTGGGGACACGGTGAAATCAACGTCTTCGTAGCTGAAAAGTATGAAATCAGCGGTGAGGTTACGGGTGAGGGAACAATCACAAGAATAAGTGATGAAGAAAAGGGCGAGGGCATCTCCTGGAGACCCGATATAATTAACAGACCCGAAAAGTACAAGGTGGATATTCCCGTTTTCCGTGACGGAGAAGAATCGACGATTTCCTTTACCGTAGCTGAGGTGGGCAGAAAGGCACTTTCCGTTTATTACGCGCTCCGTGCCGATGACCTTGTGATAGCAAGCTATGCCGACGGGTACAGCTTTGAGCTTTCCGAGGCGGAGACGAAGGATAACAGAGTAGCCGACGAATTTATATGGTACTATAATCCGCTGTTGAGCGCAACGGGATATTCACAGCTTGCTTTCAGTTTGCCCGATGAGTACATTGTTTTAAGCGGTGAGGAAGTAAGGAACGGTGTGACTACAATATATGATTATTTCAGTAATTCCGAAAGCAGAGATTTTAGTTGGAGTCCCGATGATTACTCTTTTACGGATATGCATAACACTAAACTGAAGATTTCGGCTCGCAAGGGTGAAGAAATTGTTGAATTCAAACTTTCGATTATCCCGAATGAAGCCGATGAAAAAGGAGGAAGATTCTACAGAATTGAGCCCGTAAACTGCAAGCTTACCGAACAAGGATGGGCAACCTTCCTCCTCGAAGAAAAGTAAAAACAAAAAGGCACCGTTGAGGTTAAAACCAAAACGGTGCCGTTAATTTTTTTGCTGTCGAGCCTTGCGGCAAAGCCGCGCTGACCTTTGACTACCGGCTATCTATCACAGTACTGCTGCAAAGGTCATTCTTTCCTGAATGCTCTGCTTGCCGTGGTTAGTTCCGATTCCGCCGTGGTCGGAGGTAATGACAATAAGCCAGTCCTCTTTTTCGTAGGTGGGTCTTGCCTTGATAGCGTTGATTGCTTCAAGTGCGTAAGCATCCTCTGTCCTGAAGGCTTCTTTATACTCGGGGTTGTTGAAGCTGAAGCCCTTGCCGTGACCTGTGCCGTCTGTTGGCTCGTAGATTACAAAGATAAAGTCTGCACAGTCAGCCTTTCTGATTTCCCCGAGAGTGAGAGCGTGGGAATCCTCGTCCCCCTTGCTCAGGGTGAAGCTTACGGGAAGGCTGTTATTCTCGCAGTATGCCATTTCATCAAGGTAGGTTGCATTCCTTCTTGAGAAGTGGCCCTTCCACTTGGTAATGAAAGCGGAGGAGTCGGCGAGTTTCTCTTCAACAAGTGAGGTGAGAAGAGTCTTTGTGTCCATTGTTTTTGTGATGTCGTTGCCTGTGATGCCGTGAACGTCAGCCCATACGCCTGTAAGGATTGAGCACCAGCCGGGAGCAGTTGAGGTGTCCTGAGTGTTTACTGCGGGATAATTCACACCGCCGCAGTAAAGAAGCTCAAGTGAAGCTCCGTCGTTTACGAGTGCGGCAATACCGCTGTTTGCTTCGTCGATTTCTGCAAGAATGTCGGCACGGCAGCCGTCATAGCCGAGGATGATTGCTTTTTTCTCTGTTTTGCCGTTTTCAAGAGGGGAGAAGAAGTGGTCGTGGATTGCGGTGTAAAGCTCGGTCTGAGGAATGGCCGTTTCGATAGTGTTTTCGTAGCCTACTGCGGAAACGTTCTGTCTGTAAAGCTCTTCTGTGTCTGCCTTGTCTTTTGCATAAGGCTTGTAGGTTAAGACACCGGTTAATACAGCAGCAATTACAAGAATTACTGCAACTACGATGATAATTTTCTTCTTCATTTTTTGTTTCTCCTTTGCTTTATTAAGTAAAATATACACCCCTCGACTTTCGTTGTCAAGGGGTGATTTGTGCCGTTGACAAAAATCGACAGCGGTGATAATATAGACACGGGCTATCCTTAAACGGTAGGCGGCAGTCTTTTTTCAAAGAGACTGAACTCTTTGTTTACATAGAGAAAATATGAAAACAAAAGAGGTGATTGCTATGAACGAGACAATCGTAATATTAGCACTCATTTTCTTTACTGTGCTTTTATTAAAAAAGTAACAGATAAAAGGAAACCAACCGCCTAACTGGTCAATAAGGCGGTTGGTTTCTTACCAACTTAATTATCAGACTGTCCGTCTATCGGATAGCTCTTTTTACAAGTTCATTATACACCCCTCGACTTTCGTTGTCAAGGGGTGATTTGTGCTGTTGACAAAAATCGACAGCGGTGATAATATAGACACGGGCTATCCTTAAACGGTAGGCGGCAGTCTTTTTTCAAAGAGACTGAACTCTTTGTTTACATAGAGAAAATATGAAAACAAAAGAGGTGAT
>SVPE01000008.1:0-32719 GCA_015066015.1 Oscillospiraceae bacterium | reverse complement strand
GTTGACAAAAATCGACAGCGGTGATAATATAGACACGGGCTATCCTTAAACGGTAGGCGGCAGTCTTTTTTCAAAGAGACTGAACTCTTTGTTTACATAGAGAAAATATGAAAACAAAAGAGGTGATTGCTATGAACGAGACAATCGTAATATTAGCACTCATTTTCTTTACTGTGCTTTTATTAAAAAAGTAACAGATAAAAGGAAACCAACCGCCTAACTGGTCAATAAGGCGGTTGGTTTCTTACCAACTTAATTATCAGACTGTCCGTCTATCGGATAGCTCTTTTTACAAGTTCATTATACACCCCTCGACTTTCGTTGTCAAGGGGTGATTTTTTATAAGCAATTCAGCATTCTGCACTCTGCATTCTGCATTGCAAAGCTTCGCTTTGCTTAATACATTCCGCCGCCCTGAGCCATAGCCGCTGCTGCAGCTGCATCTGCTGCGGGGTCGGGGATATCAGCAATAAGTGACTCTGTTGTAAGCACCATTGCAGCAACGGATGAAGCGTTCTGGAGTGCCGAGCGGGTAACCTTTGTCGGGTCGAGGATGCCTGCTTCAGCCATATTCACATACTGCTCCTTAGCAAAGTCGAAGCCGTATCCTACCTTGCCGCTTGAGATGATTTCGTTTACGATAACGGAGCCTTCAAGACCTGCGTTCTTTGCAATCTGACGCACGGGCTCTTCAAGAGCCTTGAGAACAATGCGTACACCGGTTTTCTCGTCGGCATCTTCCGTAGCTTCAAGAAGTGCGGCAACTGCGGGAACAGCATTGAGAAGAGCAACACCGCCGCCGGCAACGGAGCCTTCCTCAACGGCAGCCTTTGTTGCGGCAAGAGCATCGTCAATGCGAAGCTTCTTTTCCTTCATTTCGGTTTCTGTTGCAGCACCTACCTTGATAACGGCAACACCGCCTGCAAGCTTTGCAAGTCTTTCCTGAAGCTTTTCTGTGTCAAATTCTGAGGTTGAAGCTTCGATCTGAGCCTTGATCTGATTTACGCGTGCCTTAATCTGGTCCTTGTCGCCTGCACCGTCAACGATGGTTGTGTTTTCCTTTGTGATTTTTACCTGACGTGCTGAGCCGAGCATTTCAAGGGTTGCAGTCTGAAGCTCAAGACCGAGGTCAGATGTGATTACCTGACCGCCTGTAAGGGTAGCGATATCCTGAAGCATATCCTTTCTTCTGTCGCCGAAGCCGGGAGCCTTTACAGCAACGCAGGTGAAGGTGCCGCGAAGCTTGTTGACAAGAAGGGTAGCGAGTGCTTCGCCCTCAACGTCTTCAGCGATGATAACGAGCTTTCTGCCCATCTTGAGTACCTGCTCGAGAAGGGGGAGTACCTCCTGGATGTTGGAGATTTTCTTGTCTGTGATAAGTATTGCGGCATCGTCGATAACAGCCTCCATCTTGTCGAGGTCTGTTGCCATATAGGGTGAGATGTAGCCGCGGTCAAACTGCATACCTTCAACAACTTCCTTCATTGTTTCTGCAGTCTTTGATTCTTCAACGGTGATAACGCCGTCAGTTGTAACGATTTCCATAGCCTCGGCAATAAGTGTACCGATTGCCTCGTCTGCTGAGGAGATTGTTGCGATTCTTGCAATGTCGTCAAAGGTTGTGACAGGGCTTGAGTTTGACTTGACAACCTCAACGGCTGCATCGACAGCCTTTTTGATGCCCTTCTTTACTACCATGGGGTTTGCGCCTGCTGCAACGTTCTTCATTCCCTCGCGTACAAGTGCCTGAGCGAGAAGGGTGGCAGTTGTTGTACCGTCACCTGCAACGTCGTTTGTCTTTGTTGCAACCTCCTTGATAAGCTGAGCACCCATATTTTCGAATGCGTCGTCGAGCTCGATTTCCTTTGCGATTGTAACACCGTCGTTTGTGATAAGGGGAGCGCCGTATTTCTTGTCGATTACAACGTTTCTGCCCTTGGGGCCGAGGGTGATTTTAACGGTATCTGCAAGCTTATCGATACCGCCCTGAAGTGCTTTTCTGGCGTCTTCGCCGAAAATGATCTGTTTAGCCATAATATATTACCTCCGAAAAGTGACTTTTGCTTTTTGTGCTTATTCTACAACAGCGAGAATATCGTTCTGACGTACGATGGTGTATTCCTCGCCGTCGATTTTAACCTCTGTGCCTGAATATTTGCCGGTGATTACCTTATCGCCGACCTTGACATTCATTGTTACCTCCTTGCCGTCAACAAGTCCGCCGGGACCTACAGCAACAACCTCTGAAAACTGAGGCTTTTCCTGAGAAGCTGATGTGAGAATGAAACCGCTTTTCGTTGTTTCCTCGATTTCGGTAGCCTTGAGAACGACTCTGTCAAAAAGGGGCTTGATAGTCATAGTTTATTCCTCCTTGGATAAATGTATTTTTATTGTGATTTGTTATTTTAGCACTCTTGTGTGTCGAGTGCTAATTATTATTTTACCAAGATTTTTCAAAAAATCAAGTACTTTTGCAAAAATAGTATAAAATATTGGAAAACATTTTGTTGTCGATATTTGCTACGGCTTCAGCAAATAATAAAACAGGTGATGAAAATGGTACAAACTTCAAAAAGAATCCTTTCTATTTATATGCTCTTTACTGCCTGTTTTATGGCAATTCTTGTAAGAATAGTCTACATTAATTTCACAAGCTACTCATCGGCAGGGGAAGCTCAGGCGACAAGGACAGTGATTGTAGGCACCTCAAGGGGCAAAATCTACGACAGAAACGGCAGTCTGCTCGTTGACGAAAGAGAAAGACTCGTTGCGGCAGTAACTCCCGTTGAATCGGCAAAAAATCAGCTTGAAAGTGCCTTTTACGGTGAAATGCTACAGGAAAAAATCGAAAAGGGGTATCCCTTTGTAGCGTCGGTGAAAAAAGAAATAAACACCGACCTTATAAAAACTTTCCGTGTGCCGGTCAGATATTATGAGGGCAGTCTTGCCTGTCATACGGTAGGCTACACCGACTATTCGTCAAAGGGTGTGACAGGGATAGAAAAAGCCTATGACAAGCTTCTTTCGGAGCATTCGGGTAAGCTTTCCGTTGCCTTTGAGGTTGACGCCCTTGGCAGAGTCCTTGCAGGTATGGATAAAACGGTAAAGGATGACAACTACTGCTCAAAGGGCGGTGTAGTGCTTACAATCGATAAGAAAACACAGCAGATTACCGAAAATGCCCTTGCAGAAAGTAATATTGAAAGTGGCTGCGCAATAGTTATGGATGCCGATACCCAGGAAATTCTTGCTCTTGCAAGTGTGCCGACCTTTGACAGAAACAATGTTGAGGAATATCTCGTCAAAGAGAATTCGCCACTTGTCAACAAGGCTCTTGAAAGCTACAGTGCAGGGTCGGTATTCAAAAGTATTATTGCTGCCTGTGCCCTTGAAAACGGGATAAGCGAAAGCCTGACCTATGAGTGTAAGGGCAGTGTTACTGTGGGGGACAAGGAATTTTCCTGCCCGGGAGGTAAGGCTCACGGTGAGCTTGATATGTCGGGTGCACTGCAGAAATCCTGCAATCTGTGGTTTATTAATCTTACTGATATGCTCGACAGAGAGGTGCTTCTCAACTTCTGCCGTGACCTCGGATTCGGACGGAGCATCACTCTTTGCGAGGGTCTCTTCTCTGAGACGGGACTGCTGCCTGATGAAATCAGCCTTTCCATTGATGCCGGCAGAGCAAATTTTTCCTTTGGTCAAGGGGATTTGCTTGTGACACCCTTGCAGCTTGCAAAATCCTACTGTACCCTTGCAACGGGAATGGAGAGTGAGCCACGGCTGATTTACGGCTTTGCTGATGCACAGGGTAAGATAACCAAAGAAAAGCCGGGCAGAAGCAACCGCCTTTTAAGTGAGGCTACCGTAGAAAAAATGAGGCAGCTGCTTTTTGATGTTACAGAAAAGGGGTTTGCCACAGGGGCTAAAAGTGAAACTGTCACAATTGCGGGAAAAACAGGCACAGCCGAAAGCGGAATTTTTGAAAAAAACGGTGAGGAAATTTACCGCACATGGTTTGCCGGCTTCTGCCCTTATGATGAGCCTGAATATGTTGTTGTGGTGATGGATGAAAACGGCACGGGGGGCAACGCTGACTGTGCACCGGTGGTCAGAGAGATTTGCGAGGCGATGAGCGGCTTCTGAATGCAGAATTGCGGTCGCGGGCAGGTTGTTGCTCTTGTGAAATTGAGTGACCGCAGAGTCGGTTTTGAGGTAGAGGTAAGTGGGTTGATTATAAAATGCTGAGTGTGGGGTGAAGGGGAGATGCGGGGAGGCGCTTTGGCTTTCCGTTCGGGAAAGCCAAAGGCACAGAGAAAAAACACTTCCGTGGGCGGGGAAGTGTTTTTTCTCTGTGTGACGCGCCTGCGGCGCGTCCGCCTCCCCGCCAACCGTAAATTCACAATTGCGGGGGAGCTTTTTTAAATGCAGAAAGAGTAACAAAAAAGAGCCTGTGCTTTTGGCAGCAGACTCTTTTTTCAGTTGTTATTCGGCTTCCTTCAGATATATCCTTCGGGTAAGACCTCCGTATTTTTCCTTTGTGAGAATGTGCTTGTAACCGCTTTTTTCAAGGGAGCGGAAGCTGGCAGGATTATCGGGTGATACAGTGGACATAAAGTACCTGTAGTTGCTTTTGTCGATGAGCTCCTCAGCGTAAAAAAGCATTTTTTTCTGAATGCCGTTTCCTCTGTATTCGGGGAGCACAACAGCAGATTCCATATGCACCACACTGCAGAGCTTTTCATCGGGCAGACCGATGTCTCTGCCGAGATTGTCTTCGGACTTTCCGGGATACAGCATTATGAAGCTGCCGATGATTTTACCCTGACTGTTGGTTGCAACAACACCGAAGCCCTTTTCTGAAAGACAGCTTCTTACGTGGTCGATACTGTCGCAGACATAGATGCTCTTGTCCTCGAGACGGTTGTAGACCTCATCCATAAGTGAGGATATTTCTTCAGCATCGTCGGGGACTGCAGGTCTGTAGAGTATATCGCTTTTTTTCATTTTATTATCCTATAAATGATACATATCTTTTCTCTGCAATGTTTCTTGCAACGTGGACACCGCTTGCCGATGCGTGGGAAAGTGAGTGGGTGATACCGCTGCCGTCGCCGATGATGTAAAGCCCCTTATGTCTTGATTCGAGGTTTTCGTCAACCTCGACCTCCATGTTGTAGAATTTAACTTCAACGCCGTAAAGCAGAGTGTCTTCGTTTGCAGTACCGGGTGCAACCTTGTCTAGGGCGTATATCATTTCGATGATGCCGTCAAGAAGTCTCTTGGGAAGCACGAGGCTGAGGTCACCGGGAGTGGCATTAAGGGTGGGAGTGATGAAAGCCTCTTCAATACGGCTGGGAGTGGAGCGCCGTCCTCTTATAAGGTCACCGAAGCGCTGGACGATTACACCGCCGCCGAGCATATTGCTGAGTCGTGCGATTGATTCACCGTAGCCGTTTGAGTCCTTGAAGGGCTCTGAAAAATGCTTTGAAACAAGAAGGGCAAAGTTGGTGTTGTCCGTCTGCTTTGCAGGGTCCTCGTAGCTGTGTCCGTTTACGGTGATGATACCGTTGGTGTTTTCGTTTACGACTGAGCCCTTGGGATTCATACAGAAGGTGCGCACCTTGTCGCCGTACTTTTCCGTGCGGTAAACGATTTTGCTTTCGTAAAGCTCGTCTGTAAGGTGGGCGAAAACTGCGGCGGGAAGCTCAACTCTTACACCGATGTCAACACGGTTTGAGTTTGTTTTGATTTCAAGGTCACGGCAGACCGATTCCATCCATTTACTGCCGCTTCTGCCGACGGAGATGATGCACTTGTCACATCTGTAGGAGTTGTCCTTAGTGTTTACGCAGTAGCCTACGTCTTCTGCAGATACGGAAACAACGGGTGTATCAAAATGAAACTCAACCTTATCCTTGAGATAATCGTAGATGTTTTTAAGCACGATGTAGTTGATGTCAGTGCCGAGGTGGCGTACCGATGCATCAAGCAGATGAAGGTCGTTGCGGATACACTCGGTCTTGAAGCGTGAGCCTGAGGTGGAGTAAAGCTTTGTGCCCTCACCGCCGTATTTGAGGTTGATTTCGTCAACATAGTGCATAAGCTTAAGAGCGTGCTTTTTGCCGATGTACTGATAGAGTGTGCCGCCGAAATCGTTGGTGATGTTATATTTACCGTCAGAGAAAGCACCTGCACCGCCGAAGCCGCTCATAATACTGCAGCATTTACAGCCGATACAGCTTTTGATTTTTTCACCGTCAATGGGGCACTTGCGCTTTTCGAGGGGATGACCCGCCTCAAATACGCTGACCTTAAGCTCAGGGTTGAGCTTTATAAGCTCATATGCTGCGAAAATACCGCCGGGACCTGCGCCAATAATAATTACGTCTGTTTTCATTTACTGATTCTCCTTGCTTTTTATTAAGGCATAATAAAAGACCTTTACCGGAATAGATAAAGGTCTCCTTCAAAATATTCCTCCTTAGTATAGCACAAAAGGGAGGGGAATGTCAAGGAAATGCAGAATTTTTGAAAGCATTAATAATATTCTACAGCTTTTCCGTTTATGTCATAGAAGGTGATGCTTCCTGCATTCATCGGTAAAACAATTGCAAAGGGCTTGTCGCTGTCAATTTCGGTAACCTCAACGGAAATTCCGTTATTTACCTCAAGCCGTGCCACCTTTTGCCTGTTCATAGAGAGAAAGGCTCTTTCATTACAGCCATTCACCGTGTGTTCGGCAATGTGTTCCTCTATCTCATAAATACTGCCTCCCGAACGGAAGAAATATCCGAAGGAAAGAAGGTCGTCACGCTTTACATAAACTGAAAAGGTGCAATCGGATTTATCGGCAGGATAGGAAATGTAAGCTGCCATAGTGTCAGAAACGTAACCTTCAACAATCCAGTCATCGGCAATTTTCTGTGATGATCGAATGTCTGCTTCTAATTTTTCGGGAGCGATGCCGATGTTATCGTTGAGAATGAGAAATCCGGCAAAAACGATGCAAACAAGTATAATTGTCGCAACAATTTTAAGGCTTAAAGAAACTGAACGCTTCATAATTACACCTCCGAAAAAAATTCTTGCTGCTTACTACCACTTCTCATCATATCAGCTTGATTTCAAACTTTGTGTAATCACCCTCGATGTATTCACCGCTGATAAACTTACGGGCAGTAAATACAACTCTGTCGTCATAAACCTCACCGTAGTAGCCTGTGCCGCAGTCGGTGATGCCGAAGTTGTTTTCCTTTCTGTAGCCGGGGACTGAAAGGGAGTAGACGTTGTTTTCTTCGTTGAGAGTTTCCATTGTCTTTTCGAAAATTCCGCCGTGAAGGTGACCGTTTATGAAGAAGACATTCTTATATTTTTCCATAACGGCTCTTACCTCGTCGGATTCCTCGCCCATATCGCCGGTTTTCCATACCTCGGGAAGTCCGTGGGTGAATTTGAATGCCTGATGGCACATTACAAAAACGGGTTTGCCGTCCTTTGTTCCGCGTGCAAGCTCTTTGTCAAGAAAATCAATCTGTGCCTTCGTGAGTGAAGCCTTTTCAAGCATTCGCTTTTCTGTGCAAAGGACGATGAAGGTGTATCCGTTTATGTCATAGGAGTAGTAGGTTTTACCCTTGGAGTCTGTTCCGAGATAGCTGTCAACCTTATCCATAACGATTTTTGAGTTGCGCTTGAAAATAGCTCTTGCATCGTGGTTACCGATGGTGAGAAGGAGGTTGGAAATAACCTTCTGTTTGTCGAGTACATCGAAAAAGCGTTTATATTCGGATTTGAAGCCGTAGTCGGCAATGTCACCTGCCATAAGGAGTGCATCGTAGCAGGCTCCTGATTTTTTTGCATCATCAAACACGTTCATAAGGTTTGCCGATGCGCTTTCGCGGTTGGGAAGGTGAGTATCGGCAATACACGCAAAGGAAAGACGGAGGTTTTCTCTGTCCTGATATATAACGGGATTCTTTTCACTTGAAAGCTCGTAAAATTTATCGTATTTAGGATTCATAGCTTTTAATTGAGCAATGTACTTAAGAACAAAAATTTTAGCTGACATAATTGCTTCTCCTTTATGTATATGTGTTTTTACTCAACAACTAATTATACAGCGGTTTTATCCGATTGTCAATCACCGTAAGCCAATACATTGCTCTTTCGCGAAGCGATTATGCCGCATATGATTTATAATTACATTTATGTTTGATATATAATTTATTTTTGTGATTCAGTTTTTATTTGTATTTTCATTTACACTTGTGTTTGTGATTTAATTTGGTATTTTATTTCATTTTTTATTTTCTTTTTCTTTACCTACAGCTGCATGCATTTGCATAAAGGTGCGCCACAAAGCAAAAATGGGCTTTTGCAGTAATATTCGGAACGGTTTTCTGCTCCGTAAAGCGGAAAAGAGCTCCGGCAGGGGAAAGTTGAATTATATTTATGAGACACTAAAAAAATAAAAGCAGATACTTTCAGTTGATACTAAAAATATCTGCTTGTTTATTTATGTTATATGATGTCTTTTTTTTAGTTTTATATGATATTCAGTTTTTTTGTATCCCCTTGTTCACGTTTATCTGTTTTTTAAACTATATGTTTTGGCAAGGTTTTCTTTCGGGGGGTAGATAATGTTATATATTTTTTTATTCCCGATAAGTTATTTCTTTTGCCCGTCAATGATGTATTTGTGAATGCCTTTTGTTCATAGGCTGAATCTTCAGCTTCGGATAAGCCTTCTTCGTTATCCGTTTCCTTCTGTGTTGAACATTTCTCCTTGGCTACGGGATACCGTGTTTTCTTCATTTCACCCTTGTAAGGGCGGACCCGGAAGCTTTCTATGCTTCATAGGATTTTCTCATATATATTTTCCGATCGTAACGATCTGATAGCTTACTTAATAATAAATTACATCGCAAAACTCTACAATGCGTTTACTTTGATAATGCATCTGGATTAATCAAATTTAATTGTAATGTTATCAAATCGTACGGTTTACATTAAACAGTACATTGGTAACACTCCTTTCTTTTTGTTGTGGCTTAATTATACATCAATCGTATAATAAAAGTCAATAGTTTTCCACAAATCAGATTTATTTTATGAAAAATGCACATAAATTACTTAGTTTTCAATTACGAAAAAGTCCTTTTTTATGTTTTTGTTACCGCGCAGAAAACTGTATTTTTTGTTTAAAATAAACAATGAGATATCCGTGCGTAAAAAAGTGAGGAACGCCTTTTATTGCATTCCTCACTGACTTAGTACTTAATTATTATAATCTTGTAAGCTCAATAACGATTGTCCAGATAAGTGAGCTCTTGAGTAAGAAGAGAATCTTTTTTATGATAGCGTGGAAGCCTGTTTCCTCTGTGAAGGTGAGAGGCTCGTCTTTTTCGATTACAAGAGCCTGGGTAAGACATGCACCGCCCTCGCCGTAGATTTCTGCTCTTACGTAGCTGAAGCTCTCTGCGCCTTCAATTTCGTCGAGGTTAAGTGATGCTGCACCGTCTGTAAGTTCTCCCGAAGCGATAACCTTACCGTCGGCAATCCACTGAATTGTGTCTGCAGCCTTGGCGGTTACGTTTACTGTGTGACCGTCAACCTCTACCTTTGTGAACACAGGGTAGGGAAGCTCGGTGTTTCTTGCATCGATTTCCTTTGCGGGACCGATAAGGTCGTTTGCCTTTGCGATTCTTGTAACTGCAAAGAAGTTGCCGTTTTCCATGGCTGCTCTGACATTGTCCTCGGTGTTTTCAGGCATCATAAATACGCTGAAGGAGGTGTCAATATCTCTTTGTCTGTGAGCGTCTGTGTTACTGTAGCCGAAAACAGTCTTACCGTAGGGCAGGCAGTACATAAGCAGGTTATCCCAGAGAATACGGTCATAGGGGGTAACGCCGTTGTTTTCGTTGTAAACCTCAATACCCAGGCAGCTGTCATACTTGAGAAGCATATCGCCGAAATACTTTACGTTTTCGGGGTCGCTTACTGCATCAATGTTGTCCTTAGACTCAAGGAAGTCACCGGGATGGTTGATGTGTGAAATACCGCCATTCTTTTCAACAAATGCAATAGCAAGCTCGTGACCGTTTTCCTTGCCTCCGAAGCCGTCACCAACACCCTCGGGAAGGAAGAAGCCGTTTACGTGACACTTTGTCAGAGTCATATTGTTAAGTTCGTTTGCACCGACAACACAGGTCATCTTTGTGCCTCTTACGGTGCCGTCATAAAGGGGATATGTACCCGTTGTAATGCCTGTGAATTCCTCATCGGTAAGTGACTCTACCTTATTTCCGAGAAGAGTCTGGTAAGCATAAAGAGGAAGACAGGTCTGCTTTTTGTTCCATTCTGTGCCTGTGATACCGTGGTCGGAGTTTGCAAGGAAGTCGTAGCCCTGGTTGTAGTATTCCTTGACCATGGTTGCAAGGTCAACGTCAGCATCACTGTAGGTCGAGTGTGAGTGGAGGCTGCCCTTATAGGCGCCCCATGCGTCGTCACCTTCCCAGATTACGCTGCTGTAGGGTGATGAAATGACATAGGTTTCACCCTCGGCATAGGCCATAACGGTTACTGAAAAAATCAGTATCAGCGAAAGAATGACGCTTAAAATTTTGTTTGTTTTCTTCATAATAAATATACCGCCTTTCATTGCTTGTGCAATAATATTCAAGCACAAATAAGAAAAGATGTCAATACTTTTAAAACTAAAATCGTGTGTGCATAAAGGGATTTTTGTTGTTTGAGCGGGGTTATAATTACGGACTGTGAACCGGCAGGGACGCGGGGAGGCGGACGCGCTGCAGGCGCGTCACACACAGAAAATCCGCTTCCCCGCCTACGAAGCGGATTTTCTGTGTGTCTTTGCCTTTCCTCAGAAGGAAAGGCAAAGCGCCTCCCCGTCATTAACCCCACACTTTGCATTCAAAAGTCTGCCGGTCACTTTAATTGTGAATTACAATTGACAACCGTAAAAAATTGTTGTAATATACTTTTATTACATATTAACGGAGGGGTTATTTATGAAAAAAATAATCGCGGTTTTACTTACACTTCTTCTGAGCATTACAGTTATAGCTCCTGTAAGTGCAGCAGCTGAAGAAAAGGAGGTTTATCCTCTTGTAGTTGTACCCGGCTACAGCTCATCAAGCCTGTACAAGTATAACGCTGACGGCGAAAAGGAGCATGTATGGGGCGTTGACGTAAACGAGATTCTCAAAAGAGTTGCAGTAAGATCCGTTGAGCTCGGTATTGATATCGGTGCATGGGCTCAGGGCGACGCAAAAATGCTTGCAGACGATGTGGGCGAGGAGTTTGTGAATCTTTACGGCGCTATGAAGTATGACGATAACGGCAAGCCCGTTGAGGAGCTTTACCGTTACCATAAGGACGCTGAGGACACAAGCACAGCATGGCTTAACGAAAATGAAAACGGTGCTCACGTTCACGAAGTAACAATCATTCCCTATGTTTCAGAATATCTCGGTGACAAGGCAGAGGAATGGACCTTTAACTTCTCAACAGACTTCAGACAGAACACAGTTGACTGTGCAAAGGACCTTGATGCCTATATCGACGATGTTCTCGAATACACAGGCGCAGAAAAGGTAAACATTTTTGCAATCAGCCACGGCGGTCAGACAAGCGCAACCTACCTTTCACTTTACGGCCATAAGGGAAAGGTAAATAATGCCGTTCTTACCGTACCTGCTATCGGCGGTGCACTTCTCGCATATGACATTATGTCCGATCAGATAAAGTTCGACGAGGAAACCCTTCTTCTTTTTATCCAGAACGGTATGATGCTTGACGAGGACATCGACTGGCTTATGAGAGCACACGCCTTCGGCTTCCTTGATGAGTTCCTTCATCACCTTACACCTTATCTTTACGACCTTCTCGGCAGATGGGGCAGTATCTGGGATTTTATCCCCGCTGAGCATTATGAGGAAATGAAGAATAGCTTTGATGCACCCGACTCCTTCTTCAGCAGTGAGGTAATCGCAAAGAGCGACCGCTTCCACTATGAGATCCTTCCCAATTTGTCAGAGCTTCTTCACAACGCTCAGGCTAACGGTGCAAATATTTACCTTATTTCCGGCTACGGTGCTCCCAGCGTTGTTGGCTCACAGGTCGAATCCGACGCAATTATTTCACTTAACGCCTCAAGCGGTGCAACCTGCGCTCCCTTCGGCAAGAGATTCAACGACGGTTATAAGACTATCGGCAAAAACTGTAACGATGCAACCCATCATCACCTTTCCCCAAAGATGAATGTCGATGCTACAACAGCTTACCTTCCCGAAACAACATGGATGGTTGACGGCCTTTTCCACGGTATGACCCTCAGCGACGAATACTCAAAAACACTTATGAAGATGCTTCTTGAATCAGAGGAAAAGGTTACTGTTCATACCTACAGTGAATATCCTCAGTTCCACGAGGCAACAAATATTTGTGAATCGGTTTATGCTGAATTTGATTCATCAAAGCCCGGTTACCTTGATTCAACCGATTCAAAGCTTATTATAAAGAATCTTTCCGCAACAAAGAGTATGAAGATAGCTTCCGTTGCAGTAAACGGTGCTGATTTAAGCTTCAGCTCACAGGATTATCTGCTTAAGGAGCTTGCTCCCGGACAGACAATCGAGCTTGCATTCAACGGCACAGTGCCTGCAGAAAGCCTTACTGTTGCCGAAGTGAAGATCTCATACGTTCTTGTCGGCTCTCTGACTCCTGTTAACGAAAAGAATTTCTACTTTACTCTTCTTAACGGTGAAGCTGCAGAATACGATGCATCAGCACCTTATGTTGATATCGAATCCGAGGATCAGTTTTCCGAGCACATCAAGGACAGCGATTATCTTGAAATCTTTGACAGCCTTGGTATAACCGATCTGCTTAAGATTATCTACAACATCTTTATGAATCTTTTCGGAAAATACTTTGTTCATTTCATTAAATAAAGACTTTTAAAGAAAGAGAGAAATAACTATGAGCTTTTATAAAATGACAATAGCAGGTCTCGAAAGAGAATTGCCTATATGTAAGGTAAATGATAAGCTTGACATTGCCGGTTTTGTAATTTTCGGTGATGTGGAAATTACGGTTGCTTCAGCTGCAGAGCTTATAAAAAAGTGTCCCGAGTTTGATGCGATTGTTGCTCCTGAGGCAAAGGCAATTCCTCTTGCTCACGAAATGGCAAGACAGAGCGGTAAGCCCTATTACATCTGCCGAAAGGGTGCAAAGCTTTATATGCAGAACCCCGTAAGCGTGAATGTGCGCTCGATTACAACAGATAAGGAGCAGACACTCTTTCTCGATTCTCTTGAGGGTAATAAGCTCACAGGCAAAAGAGTTGTTATTCTTGACGATGTTATCAGTACGGGTGAGTCGCTTCTTGCAGTTGAAAAGCTTCTTGAGAAGTTTGACACAAACATTGTTGCAAAGGCAGCTATCCTTGCTGAAGGCGATGCTGCAAAGCGTGACGATATAGTTTTCCTTGAAGAGCTTCCTCTCTTCTTCCACGATTGATTTGACGCTATGAAACGTCCGTTGACTACAGTAGGTTTTACCCTGTTTGCATTTATCTGCACACTGTTTTTTATATGTAGGACAGACGTGGCTTTCTCGGTACTTTGTATATCAGCTTTTATAGCTGTAACTACATCTGTAATAAACAGACGCGTTACGGTACTGTTGTTGCTGTGCGGAACAATGGTCCTGGCGTGTCTTTTATTTTTCTTTTCGGATACGGGCAGAGGAAAGGTGCAGAGTCTTGCGGGGAATAATGTATATGTTGAAGCCACGGTGAGTAAACCGCCGCTTTTTGACACAGAGAACGCCAGACACTACGCTGTCTGCAGACTCAGGACTCTTGACGGAAAAAGGGCAGAAGGTAATCTCAGATTATCTTTTTCTGCCACAAAGGATGAAATTGATCCGGATTTGCTTGAACCGGGAAACCGTATATCTTTTTCGGGTAGGGTTTATTTGCCGGGTATGGGCTATGAAAATGCAGAAAGGTACTTTTACAGTGAGAATATTTTCCTCGGTGCCTACGGTGCGGAAGGCTTCAGTATAAAGGAGCCTTTATTAAGAGATGTTTCCTACTGCTTCGGCAGACTGCGAAGCCTTTTGTCAGAAAAAACAGCAGTAAGCTTTCCTGATGATGTTTCAGCTTTGCTTATGGGAATTCTGACAGGGGATAAAGACAGTATGGACGGTAAAGTCTACGATGACTTCAAAGCATCAGGCACGGCACATCTTATGGCGGTTTCGGGTCTGCACCTTTCAGTGTGGGTTGCCTTTGTCGGTCTTATAATTCCCTCTGACGGAAGATTCGATAAGCTCAGATTTGTTTTAATTGCGGCAGTAATTGTTTTTGTTATGCTTCTTGCAGGTATGAGCAAGTCTGTCACAAGAGCCGGACTTATGTCATTTATGTCTGTTTTCGCCTCGTTTTTCAAAACAAGGAGCGACAGTCTTAATAATCTTGGTGCGGCAGTATTAATCATGATTCTTTTTGATCCTTACTGCGCGCTGAGTGTTTCCTTTCAGCTTTCGGCAATCTCCACCTTATCGGTGCTGACTCTCGGAAAAGCACTTATGAGGCGGTCTGACAGCTTTTTCGGTTACAGGTATTTTGTGCCGACAAAGCCGAAAAAGCTTATGAAATATCTGTTTGACAGTGCCTGCCTGTGTATAAGTGTTATAATTTTCACGTTTCCCGTAATGGTTTACAGCTTCGGTGGAATTTCAACGGTTACACTATATACAAATCTTCTCGTTGTACCGGTTATAACTCCGCTTATGATACTCGGGGGAATATGTGTGCTGACCTCTTCAGTCACCTTTATTTCCTATCCGCTTGCCGTTGTTGTAAACTGCGTGGCAGAATATGTCCTTGCGGTTACAAGGTTTTTTGCAGGGTTTGAAAATGCCTTCCTCAGCTTTGAGGCGGCAAATTACGGAAGGTATATTCTGGCAGCGGTGATAATTACTGTATTTCTGGCGGCAGTATTCAAAAAGAATATTTGCAACAGTATAAGAAATGTGCTATAATAAATCAGATCAAAAGGGAGGTGAGGCTTTATGGCAGAATTCAACGAAAAAGAGCTTAAGGCTCACATACGTGCAGGGGAATTTCTCCCGGTGTATGTGTTTTACGGTGACGAGGATTATCTGAAAAAAAGCTATGCTGATATGCTGTGCCGTAAGGCTGTGGAAAAGGAGTTTTTCGACTTCAACTTCCAATCCTTTGACGGGAAGAATCTCGACTTCAGGGATGTATTTGACGCGGCAATCATGCTGCCGCTTATGAGCAGCCGACGATGTGTTTTTATACGCGATGCAAAAATCGAAAGCATAAACGACGCGGATTATTCTCTTTTCAGGGACTATTTTGAAAAACCGTCAGAAAGCACTACGGTTGTATTCCTTCAGGCAAATTCCGACTTTTCACCCGTAAAGGCAAAAAAGGTGCTTGACCTTGTGAAAAGCAAGGGTGCCGTCTGTGTGCTTAACAAAAGGCAGGGCAACGAGCTTGTAAAGCCCCTTATTTCATCAGCCACAAAGCAAGGCTGTGTGCTTTCTCTTCAGGCGGCAAGCTACCTTGTAAGCGTTGTCGGTGACGATTATAACACCCTTATCAACGAGGTGAATAAGCTTTGCAGCTTTGTCGGTGAGGGTGAAATCACAAAAGAGCACATCGACGAGCTTGCAGTAAAATGCGACGATGCAAAAATTTACGACCTTACAAAGTTTTTTCTTGCCAAAAATTTCGACAAGGCATACGGGGTGCTGAATGTGCTCATGAGGCAGAGAGTCGAGCCCGAATACATCCTCGGTACAATAGTCAGCACATATGTTGATATGTACCGTGTAAAGGTGTCTCTCGCCTGCGGAAAACCCGTTGAAGAATTGGCTGAGACCTATGGCTACGGTAAAAATCTCTTCAGACTCAGAAACGCCGCCAGAGACTCATCAAGGCTTGACCTTGATGTGCTTCGCAGGTGTCTCGACGAGCTTTCTGCAGCTGACATGAAGCTCAAAAGCGGCAGAGACAATGCAGCAACCGTGCTTGAGCAGCTTATGGTAAGGCTCTTTCTTGTTTCAGGCGGTGAAAAGATATGATCAGACTTTCGATGCCCGTAATAGTTGAAGGTAAATACGATATCATAAAGCTTTCAAATATGATTGACGGCCTTGTGATAAAAACTGACGGCTTCGGCATTTTCAAGGATAAGGAAAAGCAGCAGCTTTTAAGACGCCTTGCAAAGGAAAAGGGGATTATAGTCCTTACCGACAGTGATTCGGCAGGGTTTATGATAAGAAACTTTATCTCCTCCGTTGTGCAGAATGAGAAAATCATCAATGTGTACATTCCCGACGTTTACGGCAAAGAAAAGCGCAAAGCCGAAGGCGGAAAAGAAGGAAAGCTGGGCGTTGAGGGGATGAGTGAGGCAGTGCTTGAAGATGCATTCCGCAAGGCAGGCGTTCTCTCGGAGAAAAGCGAAAATACCGAAAGACGGCTCATAACCAACACAGATCTTTTTGAGTGGGGATTTTCGGGCAGACCCGACAGCAAGGCAAAAAGGAAGCTTCTTTTAAAAAAGCTGGCACTTCCCGAAAGAATGTCCACATCTTCACTTGTAAAAATACTTAATACCTTCGTTTCATACGAAGAATTCATCACAACTGCAAAGGAGATTGAATTATGAGAATAGGACACGGCTATGATGTGCATAAGCTCGTTGAGGGCAGACCTCTTATTATCGGCGGAGTGGAAATTCCTCACGAAAAGGGACTTCTCGGCCACTCCGATGCCGATGTGCTTTTACACGCGATTTCCGATGCGCTTTTAGGTGCGGCGGCACTCGGTGATATAGGCAAGCTTTTTCCCGACACAGATCCTGCCTACAAGGGTGCCGACAGTCTGGTGCTTCTGAAAAAAGTGTGCGAAAAGGTAAGAGAAAAGGGCTTTGAGATAGAAAACATTGATTCTACAGTTCTTGCTCAGGCGCCGAAGCTCAGACCCTATATTGACGAGATGCGCTCTCTTATTTCTGCTTATACGGACGTTGATATTGATGCAATAAGCGTCAAGGCAACGACTGAGGAGGGCCTCGGCTTTACCGGTGCAAAAGAGGGCATTGCGGCTCACGCGGTATGCCTTCTGAAGTAAAGCATAAAGTGTGAATTAAAGGCAAATGAGGCGGGGAGGCGCTTTGGCTTTCCTTTTTGGGAAAGCCAAAGGCACAGAGAAAATCCGCTTCCCCTTTCCCGGAAGCGGATTTTCTGTGTGAGACGCGCCGCAGGCGCGTCCGCCTCCCCGCTACGGTGAAATTCACAATTGCGGAGCTCTTTTGAATGCAGAATTGCGGTCGCGGGTGAGTTAACGCTTTGCTGAAAGTGAGTGACCGCATAGTTGTTTTTCGAGTGACGGTTAATAGGCTGATTATAACTCACTCAGCAGTCAGTTTGCTTTGTAACTTACTGCTGAAACTTTCTGAATAATGAGGTTTGAACAATGAGATTAGTAATGCTCACAGCCCTCGGAGTCGGGGGCGCAACGGTTTTCGGCTCAGTTCTGGGCTTTATCTTCAAAAAGATTTCACACAGATTTTCCGATATAGTCCTTTCCTTTGCGGCAGGCGTAATGCTCGCCGCAGCAGTGATGGGTCTTGTTATACCTTCGCTTGAGCTTGGCGGAAGGTATGCGATTTTTATCACCGTAGCGGGTATTTTTGTCGGTGCGGCGTTTCTCAATGTAATTGACAAAATCGTGCCCCATCTTCACAGACTTGTCGGCGAAGAGGATGAAAACCACAATAATGCAAATCTTAACAAGGTACTGCTTTTTGTTACGGCAATTGCAATTCATAACCTTCCTGAGGGTATTGCCGCCGGTGTAGGCTTCGGCTCGGGCGACACCTCAAAGGCGTTTATTATTGCCGCCGGTATTGCTTTGCAGAATATCCCCGAGGGTATGGTTATCATCGGACCGATGCTTGCAGCGGGAGTAACGCCGAGAAAAACCTTTATTGCTGCAATGCTTACGGGTGCAGTTGAGGTCATAGGCACGCTTATAGGCTATTTTGCAGTGAGCGTAGCCTCTGTGATTCTGCCCTTTGCCCTTGCATTTGCAGGCGGTACAATGCTTTATGTTATAAGCGATGAGATGATTCCCGAAACTCACGCCCACGGCAGTCAGCGAGGAGCAACCTATGCCCTTCTTGCAGGCTTTTGTGTTATGCTTGTGATGGATTATCTGTTGGGGTGAAATATGAAAAGATGCTTCTGGTGTAACGAAAAAAATCCCCTTTACGTGAAATATCACGACGAGGAGTGGGGAAAGGCACGTTTTGACGATGACTATCTTTTCGAAATGCTGCTGCTTGAGTCTTTTCAGGCAGGACTTTCCTGGGAGTGTGTGCTTAACAAGAGGGAAAGCTTCCGACAGGCGTTTGACGGCTTTGACAAAAGCAGAGTTGCTTCCTACGGTGAGGAGAAAATCCTATACCTTAGGGATAATAAGGACATAATCCGTAACGAAAGAAAAATCCGCGCATCGGTAAGAAATGCACAGATTTTCACTGATATTGTCGGCGAGTACGGCTCTTTTTATAATTATCTCAGGCTTTTCTGGGACGGAAAAACGGTTTATGAAAATGATAAAACCACATCGTCGCTTTCTGACAGTATCTCTGCTGACCTGAAAAAAAGAGGGATGAGCTTTCGCCGACGCCCCATGAGGCAGTATTTCTTTAAAAAGTGAAATAACTTCACAATAATGCGTTAAAAATCACCGATATGCGTCAGCATTATCGGTGATTTTTGCCTTTTCTTGCAAAGCTATTTCGCATTTTAAAGTGCTTCGCAGTTTCGTAAGAACTGAAAATTTCTTGTATTGAAGCCACAAAACGCAGCAAGGCTGTCGCCTTGCGAGGCTTTTGGCAAAAATACGGGGAATTTTGTTCGAGAAACAAATACTGCCTTATGGGGTGTCGGCGTTTGCGGAAGCACGATAATTTATTCCTTTCTTCAGGCGGTGGGCGTGATAAATTCCCACGACGACGGATGTGACCTGTACGGTAAATAAATAATAAGGCTGCCGGATGACCTTTTACGGGTTTTCCGGCAGCTTTTGTGTTTGTTACATATCACCCATGGTAATGACTTTTCGGTTTTTCACTATGTAGTCAACAAGTGAAATCACGGTAAGAGCAACCGATGCGTAAATCAGCAAATCGGGTAAAAAGAAGAAGTTTACCTCGGGGAATACGCCTGCGGTAAGAAGCAGAATTATCATTATCATCTGTGCCACGGTTTTAGCCTTGCCCCAGGGTGAGGCGGCAATGGCAACATCGTTGTCGGCGGCAATCTGTCTTATACCGCTTATGGCAAATTCCCTTGCAATTATAATAAGTACAACCCAGGCGGGAAGCTCACCTTTTGCACAAAGGCACACAAGGGCCGAGCATACAAGCAGCTTATCTGCCATAGGGTCCATAAATTTACCGAAGTTTGTGACTGTGCCCGTTCTTTTTGCAATGGTGCCGTCGAGCTTGTCGGTGACTGTGGCAACGGCGAAAATGATAAGTGCAATAAGTCTGTTGTGTGCAGTGAAATCTGTCAGGAAAAACAGAAGGAAAAAGGGGATAAGTATCATACGGAAAACCGTAAGCTTGTTTGCTAAATTCATATTTTTACCTCAGTTGATTTTTTTGTAGCATAACATACAGACATTAAAGAAGCCTTAAAGGGTGTTTTACCACTCAAAAACCTCGGGAGCAATCCGTCTGTCCTTGAAATAAAACTCTCTGTCCTTTTCGCCTATCTCACGAAGAATGCGGCAGGGGTTGCCTACTGCGACAATATTTGCGGGGATATCCTTTGTTACAACACTGCCTGCACCGATTACGGTGTTGTCGCCGATGGTGACACCGGGAAGGACGATTACACCTGCACCGAGCCAGCAGTTTCTGCCGATGTGAACGGGCATATTGAACTGCATAGCTTTTTCGCGAAGCTCGGGAAGGATGGGATGTCCTGCCGTTGCGACAACAACATTGGGTCCGAACATTGTGTAGTCGCCTACATAAATATGTGTATCGTCAACCAGGGTAAGACCGAAGTTCGCGTAGACGTTTTTTCCGAAATGGACGTTATAGCCTGCGTGATTTGCGTGAAAGGGAGGCTCGATATAACAGCCCTCTCCGATTTCGGCAAACATATCTTTAAGCATTTCTTCTCTTTTATCAAGCTCCGTGGGACGGGTCATATTGAAGTCATAGAGCTTGTTTACCCTCAGAAGCTGCTCTCTCATTATTTCTTCGTCCTCGGGAAGATAGATTTCGCCTGTGTGCATTTTTTCTTTCATTGATGACATAAGGTTATCTCCTTTATTTTACATAGTCTATATGGTATTCGAGTATTCTCAGTGTATTGCTTTCAAGGTCATAAAGAGCGTTGAAACAAGAGTTCAAACCGTTTTTGACGGGTAACTTGTTGAATTGACCGGTAGATGAATTATGCACAATAACATAGTCGAAATCCATATCCCTCATATAAATTTCCGTAAGTCCTGCAGTTATTCCGAGAATTTCATCGGGAAGTGAGGTCATCCACCTTGAATCTGTGGTAAGATAGTTTTCAAATTCGGTTGCTTCAGCTTCATCAAAGGTGATGATGTATTCATAAGTCACATATCCCCGCAGAACGCTTGGCTCATTTGTTCGGTTGATAGTTTTTACTGAAGATGCCTCGGGAAGGTCTGTTCCGGTGATGAGTCTGAATGTTTCCGTGGGTGCTGACGAGCTTCCGAAGACAAAGGAAAATGAACCGAAAATAATCACTACTATTGATATAATAACGCCTGAAATAATATTTTTGTTATAATTGTATCCTTTCTTTTTCATAAGAATGCCAAAAATAATTGATGCAAAAGCTACGGGCAGAAGAAGAAAATAAATCCAACTGTCTTCTACAGAGAAATCCGTAAGATTATATACGATGGCGGGTAATGCAAAAAAAGAAATAAACAAACATAACAGGAAGAATCTTGAAACGGTTTCCCATTTTCTAGAAAAAGGCTTGTATGAAAAATTGCTTTTCTTTCTGAAAATGTAGGTGAGGAAGAAGGAGTTGTCGACAAGCTCACTTTTTCTTACTAAAAAAGCCTGACCGCCAAGCTGAATTGAAATCCATTTGCCAAGATCAGTTATGAAATCAATATCTGTAAGAGATGCTTCTCTCGAAAAAAACTTTTTGTCGTTGCGATAAATGTCAAATGTAAGATAGTCGTCGAAGATTTTATATACATAGGTTGATTGTGAAATTCTTAACAAGGAAGACTGCCAGCTTTTTCTGAAAGCGAGAAATCTTCTCAGCATTAATATGAGAACAAATCCAAAGATTAAGAGTAAGCCGCCGAAGGTTATCGGCAGATTTTCAGCGTCCGAAGAAAAATAGAATAAAAAAGTCGGAACAGCAAGCAACAGGCAGAATACAGAAGGACGTATAAAGTAGTCTGCTGTCTCTTTGTGATAGATAGCCTTAAGCTCTTCCTTTGAAAACTGTGCCGTATATTTCTCGCGGGGGACAGGTTCACTTGCTGCTTCCTCTTTCTTTTCTGTCGGGGCAACCCCGACACCGAGAATCTCATCGACGGAAACGCCGAAAATTTCTTTTAATATTATAAGGTTATCTATTGAAGGTACAGTCTGTCCGTTTTCCCATTGGCTTACGGTCTGTCTGCTTACGGGAATTTTCTGTGCAAGCTCCTCCTGACTGAGACCGAGCTTTTTTCGGAAATTCTGTATATTTTCGCTTATGTTCATTTTTTAATGCCTCCTTTTTGAAGAAGTATATCACAGTGCCATAGTCCTTGCAAGACAGTAGCTCTTGCATTTGTCAAGCGTCACTTGCAAGGGTAAGCTTTGCTTCAGTTTTCAACGGCAAGGAGAAAAAAACTGTAGATTTCTTCGGGGCTCTGCTTCATTTTTCCTCTTATCCACCAGCTGACCGTTTCAACAAAAACGCAGGTAATGTGGTTTATGAGAAAGTCCTCGGGAAGCTCTTTTTTTCTGCCAAGGGAAAAGGAACCGAGACTGCTTGCGGTAAGCTTCGTCAGCTCACTTCTGAAGTAGGAGAGGAAAAGGTCGTTGTTCTGTCCCGAAAGAAGCTCGAGAATGTGGTTGTCGTTTCTGGTAAGGTGCCTGAGAAGGTGAAGAAAAACGGGTTCGTTTGTTTCACAGGAGAAAATATGTCTGTGGTCGGAGCCACCCTCCTTTGCAAGGTCGCTTATGTGGCAGAAAAGCTCGTGACAAAGCTCCTTCAAAAGGAAATCCTTTGTTTCAAAATGGGCGTAAAAGGTAGCCCGTCCCACATCGGCAAGCTCAATGATGTCGGCTACGGTTATCTGGTTGAAGCTTTTTTGTGAAAGCAGCTTTATAAAGGAAGAAAAAATTGCTTCTCTTGATTTTCGCTGACGTCTGTCCATATTTACCTCCCGTACATTTTGACTTTTTTGTTCGGTAACGTACTCGCATAAGCAATTATATGTTGTTACCGACGAATTTTCAGGATATTATATAACCGAACAAGATGTTCGTTATCAGCTTCATTGTATATTAAAAGAAATCTGATGTCAAGAGGTGCAGTTATGAAAAGTGAAAGAGGTATATTCATAGCATTTATACTCAATCTGTTCTTCTCAGTTTTTGAGGCGGTCGGCGGAATTGTCACGGGCAGCGTTGCGATTGTTTCCGATGCGGTACACGATTTCGGCGATGCGGCTGCAATAGGCATATCCTATTTCCTTGAAAAAAAGAGCAGTAGACAGCCTGATGAAACTCACACCTACGGTTATCTCAGATATTCGGTGCTCGGAAGCCTGATTGTTACGCTGATACTCCTTTTCGGGTCGGTGGCAGTTACGGTAAACGCCGTAAAGCGTATACTTGAGCCGACGGAAATAGACTACGATAAAATGATTGTTTTTGCACTTATAGGCGCCGCGGTGAATATTATCGGTGCAAGGCTTACCCATTCGGGCGGTACACTCAACAGTAAGGCAGTAAGCCTTCATCTTCTTGAGGATGTGCTTGGCTGGGTGGTAGTTTTAGTCGGCGCCGTTGTGATGAGGTTTACGGATTTTTATATTATAGACCCGCTTATGTCAATCGGTGTTGCTCTGTTTATCTTCATAAGTGCCGTAAAAAATCTCAGGGCGGTGCTCGATATTTTCCTTGAGAAAACTCCTGAGGGAATAAATGCAGGCGGGCTTAAAGCGGAGCTTGAAAGCCTTGAGGGTGTACTTGAGGTGCATCACATTCACATAAGAAGCCTCGACGGAAATGTGCTTCACGTAACAATGCACCTTGTAACACAGGGGGACAACCACGAAATCAAGCACAGAGTGAGGCATCTGCTTGAGAAAATGGGCATAACCCACGTGACACTTGAAACGGAGGAAAAAGGGGAGCACTGCCACGAAAAGTTCTGCACAACGCAGTCAGTACAGCACAGCTGCTGTCACGGGCATCACCATACACATTAAAACACCGCCGCATCCGAAAGAATGCGGCGGTAGTCATATGGCTGTAAAAAGCACCCAACTTAAGGTGAGTACTTAAAACCGGTATGAAAGATTATAGCGGATTTCCTGAAAGTTTTTAATGAAATATTTTCCTTGCGGAAAATATGAAATAATCCTACGGATTGTGAAATTTTCTGCTATCGCAGAAAGTGAAATAAAATAAATCCCTCATACGCCGCAGCGTATTTCACAGCGAAGCTATTTCATATGCCGACAGGCATATTTCATAAATCCCGTAAGGGATTTATTTAATTGAAAAAACCACTTCCGAAGAAGTGGTTTTTTTGGTTGCGGAGGCCGGATTTGAACCGACAACCTCCGGGTTATGAGCCCGACGAGCTACCGGGTTGCTCCACTCCGCGATATATCACTCTCTTGAGTGCTTGATTATTATATACCAAGCACTCATGAAAGTCAATACCTTTTTTAAAAAAAGTTGTTTTTATCTTCCGACAGAATGTTTTGTTTTTTTTCAAAGCTTACTGAGCAGCGGTTGAGGGCTGGGTTGTGGTTTCTGTCGGAGCGGCAGTTGTTGTCTGTGTAGCTGAGGTTGAGGGCTGGGTTGTCGGCGTTGTTGTTGTCGGTGCGGTAGTCGTCACAACAACCTTGTTCCATACGTTGAGAGTGATGACTGTGCCGTTTTCGTAAAGCTCACCGGCCTTTTTGTTCATTGAGAATACCTCGCCGACGGTGTGCTTGCCGTCGTTCGGCAGAAGCTTGAACTCAACACGGAAGCCTGCGGTTTTGAGAGTCTCCGATGCGATAATATAGTTTACGCCCGTTACATCGGGAAGCTTGATTTTGGTTGTGCCCTCGGAAACGGTAAGAGTGATTTTTACCTTTGCCGCAACGCTTTCACCGGGTGTGACATCCTGGCTGATGATGACGCCCTTGGGATGCTCGGTGCTTTCCTGCCACGTGAAGGTGAAGTCGTAGTTTTCCGTAAAGAACTGATTTGAAATAATACTGTCATAGGTGTGGTTGTTTACAAAGTCCGCAACGGTAATATAGTTGATTTTTGTCGGCTCGGTGATTTCCGTTGTGGGGACAGTTGTTTCCGGCTCTTTGTTAAGGGGGAGGAATGAGAAGGGCTTGAGCATAATGTCCATGAAATCAACGGGATAATTTTTGTAAAGCACGGTGCCGTAGAGCGTAACGCAGATGATTGCGCAGAGGATGAAGCCGGCAAGGAAGGATTTTATTCCCACGGAGACGGAGGCGGTGGCCTCTCTTCTCTCTTTTCTGAGCTCCTTTTTCATTTCGGCCTCTTTACGGATTTCAAGATCAATTTCCTCCTTTTGTGACATCGGCTTTTTATCGGGAGACTGAACGGCAGACTCGGGAGCCGGCGCGGGATTTACAGGAGGGTGAGGAGCTTTTTCAGGTCTCACGGATGAAACGGGAGCAAGAGCATTAAGAAGCTCGTCAAAGTTTGAAAAGCGGTTTTCAGGCTGAACTGAAAGTCCGCGGATAAGTCCGTCGATTGCGCCTCTTGAAAGAGTGTTCGCAATAGCCGCAGGGAGAGTTGTTGTATCCTTTATCACTCGGAGAGTTGCCTCGGGAGGGGTGATAAGGGTGATACTGTAATAAAGAAGCGCGGTTATTGAGTAGATATCGGTTTCTGCACCTGCACCTGAGGTGTCGTAAAGCTCAATGGGAGCGAAGCCCTCTGCAGGCTTTGAGGAAAACTCGGCAAGTCCGCTGTTGCACTGGGGAATGGAGAAGCCTGTGATATGGAGCTTTCCGTCAGCGCTGACAAGGACAGTGTCGGGAGAGAGTGCACCGTGAATTATACCTGCATAGTTGAGCTTTTTGAGCGCATACATAAGAGGCTTGAAGGCGGAAAGGGCTCTCTGCCATGCAAGGGGAGTGTCGTTGCCGAGGCTTTCACGCAGGCTGATGCAGTCCTTATGCTCGGAAACTGCATAAACAGTGCCGTTGAAATCTACAATGTCAAGCACATTGGGAAGGCAGTTGGCATCCTTGAAAATATCGAGTCCGCGCCAGAGCTTGATGAAGCTCTGAAGACTGCTTGCAAAAAGGTTTTCGTAGCCGGACTCAATTACAGGCTCGGTCTGTCCTTCGCCTCTGGTAACGATGCTGTGAGGGAAAAATTCAACAACATCTATTGTCAGTCCCGTTTCAATATTGGCACCGATGTAGGTTATTGAGTCGGGGGAAATCCCCGTAACGCGTCCTACAAGATATTTGCGCATAATGAGTGTGCCCGGCTCGAGATAAGGGGCGGGCTGGACAGTTTCTTCATTATAGCCGCAATTGGGACAGAAAACGGCATCGTACGGAATGCTTTCCATACATCCAAGGCAGTATTTTAACTGTTCTGACATAATATTACCTCACATATGAATAATCAATATAATTCTACTTATTTTTTACTGAGTTGTCAAGTTTAAGCCTCATGAAAAAAGTGCCATCGCCTTTTTCTGACGACAGCACTTTTTCCTTTGACAAGTAAGAAAGAAGGAAAAACCTTCGGAAATGACTTTGTTACGATGCAGCGTAGTAGGGAACATATACCTTGCCGGTATTTTCCATTTCGCGGTTGTAGGTGTCTCTGATTTTCTGCACCTTTTTCCTGTCAGCCTCCTGCTGCTTTCTGAGAGCGATGTATTCACGCTTTCTTTTTTCAAGATCCTTTTTACGGTATTCTTCCTTTTTCTTTTCAAGGAAGGCGGTGATGGGCTTTTCGAAGATAAGGCCTATAAGAAATATGCCGCAGGCAAGCACGAGGGCTAATAAAAGCTGCTGACCGATATAAGTTAAAAATAATTCTTTCATAGTGGTTTACTCCTTTAATCTTTTATATTCGGGTGTTCGCGATTTGACGAACATTCGTTTGTTGTTGTGATTTAATTATAGCATAAAAATGTCGAATGTCAATACAAATGTTCGAAAAAAATATTTTTTCAGTCCTTAAAAACGGACTTTAACAAAGAAACTCTCTTTTTTTCAAAAAAACATGGTTTTATATGTCAAAAAAAGCAGAAGAATTTTGTCAAATTTGCCGTCGATAAATTTTTCTCAAAAAACTGTAAAATCTTTCCTTATATGGTATACTGTATATGTAAAAATTTTTTTTTTCGGAGGTTTGTTATCATGGCATTTATCAAAAACGAGTTTACATTCCCTTCTGCTTCAGGGCTTGCAGATATTCACGCTGCTTGCTATAATCCTGAAAACAACGACATAAAGGCAGTGCTTCAGATTGCACACGGTATGGCAGAGCATCTTGAAAGATACGAGAAATTTGCTTCATATCTCTGCGACCTCGGTATCGCAGTTTATATCAATGATCATATCGGTCACGGTCAGAGCGTTTCATCAGCTTCTGAGCTCGGCTATTTCGGCGCAAAGGACGGCTGGAAGAATTTTGTAGAGGACTGCCGTCAGCTGACACAGATTATCAAGAGTGAAAATCCCGGTGTCCCCGTTATATTCTTCGGTCACTCTATGGGCTCATTTGTTGCAAGAGCATATACATATATGTATCCGGGTGAGGTTAAGGCGGCCGTTTATTGCGGTACTGCAGGCCCGAATCCCGCATCGGGCGTAGGTGCAGCCCTTTCAAAAATCATTGCAAAGGTAAAGGGCGATCACCACAGAAGCAAGCTTATCGATAAGATTGCCTTCGGTGCATATAACAATAAGTTTGAAAAGAGAACAGCCTTTGACTGGCTTTCAAGAGACAACAAGGAGGTTGACAAGTACATCGCAGACGACCTTTGCGGCTTCCTGTTTACTGCAAACGGCTACAGAGATCTTATGCAGCTTCTCGGCTTTGTTTCATCAAAGGAATGGTTCAACGGACTTGACAAGCAGCTTCCCGTGCTTTTCATCGCAGGTGAAATGGACCCTGTAGGCAATTACGGAAAGGGCATCAACATTGTCTGCGAGAAGCTTTACAAGGCCGGCAAGGACAATATCACAAAGATTCTTTATCCGTGTGCAAGACACGAAATCCTCAATGAAAAGGCTTGCTTTGATGCAGTTGTAAAGGATGTAGTTGATTTCGTTTATAAAAACATCTGATGCGGGAGATAATCTATGGCAGTTTCAATCAGTGAAAACAGAATTATTATTGAAAACTCTTACATCAAAAAGGAAATCAGCCTTGACAAGGGCAGTATAAGCAGCTTCACCGTCATAAATAAAATATGCGGCAGAGCTTTGTCTGCTTCGGCGGGAAGCGAGGAGTTTGTCCTTTCACTTAAAGGTAAATGCAGATTTTCCAAAAGGCTCATTCCGGCATCATCTCTCAGGGTTGCCGATGTGAGCGCAGACAGCGAAAACGGACTTACAGCTTTGAAAATAGACTTTGCGCCCTTTGATTTCAAGGGCAGCAGTATACTCATTTCCGAGGTTTACGAGCTTAAGGATTCAGAGCCCTTTATGAGAAAGCATCTTGAGTTTTCCTATGATAAGGTAGGGAACAAGGCGGTCTGCCTCGATTACATAAGCTTCGAGAGCTTCAGCTTTGACACCTCTCTCAGTTTCTGGAGCATACCGGAGCAGAAAAACTCACACATACCGGGTTATGTTATGCAGTTGGGTCAGCCCGTTTATATTGACTCGCTTTATTTCGGCTGTGAATTTCCTCTTTGCAGCAACAAAATTAAGGACGGCACCGCTTTAGTTACCTATTATAACGGAAAGAGCCTTGACAAACTTATCACAGACGGAGTTTACAGAAGCTACGATGCAGTTGTCGGTGCAGCAGAGGGTAATCTCTTTGCTCAGGTGCAGAAGGCGTTTTTTGCTTATATCAGGACAATCTCCAAGCCCTGCTATCTGAGAAGACAGTATAACTCCTGGTATGACAATATGCTCAATATCACAAGGGAGAATGTTACCTCATCCTTCCTTGAAATTGAAAAGGGGCTTACAAAATACGGTGAGCCGGTGGTTGACAGTTTTGTTGCCGATGACGGCTGGAACGATTACGAAAAGGGCTTCTGGGGCTTCAATAAGAATTTCCCTGACGGTCTTACCCCGTTTACGCAGCTGAGCGAAAGCTTCGGCTCACGCTTCGGTCTGTGGCTCGGTCCCCGCGGCGGTTATACGAACGATACCCCCAAGTTCGCAAAGCATATCGAAAAGGCAGGCAACGGCTACTACAATAAGCAGGCGAAGGATATATGTGTCGCAAGTCAGAAGTATGCGGAGAAAACAGGTCAGCTTCTTCTTGACTTTATGAAGGAGTACCGCCTCAACTACTTCAAGCTTGACGGCTTTGCACAGTATGCCTGCAAAAACAAAAAGCACGACCATATGGTCGGCGGCGAAAACAATATGTATTTCTACACCGATATATGGGAAAAGTGGATTGCGATTTTTGAAAAGCTCAGCGACAATGCGGCAGAACGATTCTGGATAAATCTTACCTGCTACGCTCCGCCGAGCGCCTGGTTCCTCAAATGGGTAAACAGCGTATGGATGCAGATAAGCAATGACCACGGCTTTATCGGTAAAAAGGGTAAGGTAAGTGACAAGGACGGCTTCCTTTCCTACCGTGACGAAATGTACTTCGATTTTTACGAAACAAGGCAGTTCCAGTTCCCGCAGATGAGTCTTTATAATCACGACCCGATTTACGGTGCTTCCGCGAAGGTGAAGATGAGCGATGACGAATTCCGCTCCTATCTGTTCACCATGGCGGCAAGAGGAACATCCTTCTGGGAGCTGTACTACAGTCACAGTCTTATGAATGAAGCAAAGTGGAGAATCAACCATTCGGCTTTGCGCTTTATCGACAGAAATATGTTCGTGCTTTCCCACTCGGTGATTTTCGGCGGCAGACCCTCCGGAGAAAAGTGCTACGGATATGCCTGCTTTACGGATGATGAGGGCATCCTTTGCCTTCGTAACAGCTCGGGAGAAAAGCAGAGCTTTACCGTGAAGCTTGACGAAAATATCGGTATAAGCAAGGATTTTTCAAGTAAAGAGGTCTGCACCGTTATACCCTATACTGTAGGAAAGCTCGCTGAGGGCTACGGCTACGGTGACAGCTTCACTGCAGAGCTTGACGCCTTTGAAACAAAGATATTCCACTTCGGCAAGAGGGTGGAGACTCCTGCAGCTGTCTATATCCGTCCCGACAGTGACAGCACACTTGAGGTTTCGTTTGATACTCTCGTGGGAATCGGCAATATCTCCTGTGAGGAAAACTCTGTGGTCAAAGCGGAGCTTCTCGAGGATTATATGACAGTGCGTCTTACCTTTGAAAAGGCATTTTCAAGGGAAAACAGCCTGACTCTTTCGGGAGTTACCGATATCGCAGGCAATGCGGCACAGGTCAGGCTCGACTTTGATTATAATGAAAACGGCGTAGTGGTATACGGTGTAAAGGGTAACAGCGGCTTCAGTATAAAGGCGACCCTTGACTCAGGCACAAATCAGCTTCTTATGAAGCAGGGTGACGAAATCAGCCTTACCGTTGACGAAAAAGGCTATGCAGTCTTTACCGTAGGCGACGAAGCTCTGCGTTCTGTTAAGCCGGTAGGTGATACGGCACAGATTGTTGCCGTAAGAGAGCGCAACGGTGTAATGAAGCTTTATTTTGACGGCGTTCTTGAAAACGGCAGACCGTCAGCTAATATTTACCTCAAGGGTGAGACAATGAATCATCTTGATAAGGTTAAGGTGCTTGACAGAGCCCTTGCCTTCGATGAGGTGTGATCTTTGCTTCAATAGTAGGATAATATTTAAAAGGGTTTCTTCGGAGCTGGTGTCCTGAAGAAACCCTTCTTTCGGAAAAATTACCACGGACAGACTGATTCGTCATATTGCAAAAAAAGACGGTATATTATTGTTGCAATCGTACATTGAAAACACAGTGGAAAAATGGTATGCTAATTATAAGGTATATCATTAAAATATATTTATTTTAAGGAGGTACAAGCCTATGAAGAAAACAATGAAAAAATTATCGGCACTCACACTTGTATTTATGCTTCTGTTTTCGGTATTTTCCGTGCAGGCATCGGCGGCAAGTATTTTTGACAAGATAGCTTCCGTTGAGGTTGTAGCCGAACCGATTGTAACTGCAAGGGAAATCGATGAGTACATAGCAATTGTTGATGAATACGGCTGGGATGACGAGTCCGACTATCTCTATCCCGTTGATGCTGTTTTTGAAGTTACCCTTACAAGCGGCGAGGTTATCGTAACCGAGTCTTTCGACTACGGTGAGAATGCCGACGGTAAAAGGTGGATAAGCGCAGGTTCTTATATTGACATCCGTGATTATCAGACAGCAAAAGAAAACGGCGGGGACACAATACCCTTTATTTTCGAAATGTATCTTTACAGCAGTATCGACATTGAAATGGACTATCGCGAGGGCACGGGCGAAGCAAAGCTTATTGATTGCCATATAGAGAGCCTCACCCCCGTATCGGGTCTTCCCGATACCTACCGTGATGTGGGAATGATAGGAAGTGTTATGGGGCAGTTTTTGCCCGATATGGAGGGCTTTGACCTTGAGGGAGCTGTGTTTGATATCAAATATCCCGACGGAAGCGTAGTAAGGGATACGGTTGAGATTGCTGTTGACGAAGACGGTCAGGAATATACGGTTCTCAACGGCGAGGAAATATGGTGGTATTTCGATGACGAAGAATCAGCAGTGATTATAAACTTTGTCGATGCTTCTTACAGTCACCCTGTTGAATTTATTCCCTTCCCCGTAAGTGAAATCGTAATTGACGAGGTGAAGGTAACAGATGCCTTTGAGGCCGAAAGCGTAAGCTATACCGTTACAAAGCCTGACGGCACAACTCAGAGCTATACCTACAGCTTTGACAGTGAGCCTGTTACCACAATTCTCGGCATGGACGGCTATATGGCAGAAAGCGTTGACGGCGCATATGTTGTTATCCTTGTAAGCAAGTACTATAACGACGACTATCCCGCAACGGAGATCCTTCAGGTGACGGTGGTTGCTGATATCGATGCAATTGCAACTGAAGAGATTGAGGGTGCTACTCAGGAGGATAACCTTCTCAACCGCCTGATTTACAGATTGAGAATGTTCTTTATGAGAATCATTGATTTTTTATGGTATTTCTATTAATTAATTGATAGATAATAAAGCAATTAAGGAGATATAGCAATGAAAATGATTAAAAAAACAGCAATAATTCTTGCCGTTATGCTCACACTTGCAATGTGCTTTGCCTTCGGTGCAAGCGCTGAGGGTGAGCTTGCAGAGGGTGCTTTCACCTACACCGTAGCAAACGGCAAGGCAACAATCGTAAAGGTTGACACATCGGCTGAGGACGGACTTTTCGTACCTGCAGAGCTTGGCGGTTATCCTGTTGACAGTATCGCCTCCGATGCCTTTGAGGGCTGCGACAGTCTGCTTACCGTGCACTTCTGCGGCACTCAGGGGGAGTGGGATATCATCTGCGCAGGTAATGATGTGCTTGCAGGAAAGACACTTCACCTGGCTGAAAAAGTGGCGGGAGTTCCTGCAAAATGTGAAGAGACAGGCCTTACCGAAGGCGTTCGCTGTGCTGCTTGTGATAAGTGGTTTACCGAGCAGAGCGAAATCCCCGTACTCGGTCACTCATTTACCGATTATCAGCCCGACGGTAACGCTACAATTCTCGCTGACGGCACAAAAACTGCATACTGCGACAACGGCTGCGGCGAGTGGGACACTTTACCCGATGAGGGCTCAAAGATAGTTTTCGGCAAGCCCGAAAGCGTTACTTCGGTAACAACAACCTCATCAATCACCCTTAACTGGACACCGGTAGAGGGTGCAACAGGCTACAGAGTTTTCTATAAGACTGCAAGCGGCTGGAAGAAGTGCACAACTCTTACGGCTACGACTCATTCCTTCTATAAGCTCAAGCCCGCCTCAAAGTACACCTTTGCAGTAAGAGCCTATAATCTTACCGACGGAGTTGTCACCTGGGCACCGACATACACAACTCACGAAACTGCATCTCAGGCAGTAGCTCCCGCTAAGATTACCGTCGCACAGAATACAAATGCTATCAGACTTAATTGGACAGCCTGCCCCGGTGCAACGGGCTACAGAATTTACTATAAGCTTCCCTCCGACGCATCCTGGAAGGTAAG
>SVPE01000023.1 GCA_015066015.1 Oscillospiraceae bacterium | reverse complement strand
CGTACTCTTGCGATTGACTTCTTTCTGCGGCCTGTGCCGTAGAAGAACGGTGTTGTTTCGTACATTTACTTTTCCTCCCTTTCTATTAAAGTTCAACTGCTTCGGGCTTCTGAGCTGCGTGTGCGTGCTCTGCACCTGCATATACGCGAAGTCTTGTAAGTGCGTTTCTGCCGATTACTGTGTCGGGAACCATACCCTTAACAGCCTTGGTCATTGCGAATTCAGGCTTCTCCTTCATGAGGGTTGAATACTTAACCTTCTTCATGTTGCCGATGTAGCCTGTGTGATGATAGTACATTTTCTGATCGAGCTTCTTACCTGTGAGAACAACCTTATCAGCATTGATGATGATTACGTGGTCGCCACAGTCAGCGTGGGGAGTGAATGTTGCCTTGTGCTTGCCGCGAAGAAGAACTGCAGCTTTAGCAGCAACTGAGCCGAGAGTCTTGCCTTCGGCGTCAATCACATACCACTTACGTGTGATGTCGCCTGCTTTGGGCATATAAGTTGACATATGCGTTTACCTCCAAAATATTTTCTTAAATTTGCTTGGATATATTACCACAAAGGCAAGCACTTGTCAACACCTTTTTTTGATTTTTTTATCTGATAAAATGTTTTCTTTATTTTTCTTTTGTTTTCTTTATTTTTTGTATAATTTCCTCACTTGCGATTTTTTATATTTTTTCGGATTTTCCCGTCATTTTGTCAGTATTCCTCCGTCTGAATAAAGCAGAATCAACAAATCCTCCTGCCTTCCGGTAAGTGCATTAAGATAAATAAGCACCTCATTTTTATCCTTATCACGGCAGTGAAGCTCAAAACAGTATACCTCTTTACCTGTATCAAGAGGTATCACTGCCGGTCTTATATCAATCACCTCCAGCGAGGGAAGAATAAGACTCGCCGCCTGTTCTTTTGTAATTACATTTCCTGGCAGATTGCGTTCACTGTGATTGAGCAGATAATTTTTCGCATCAAGGGCAACAAGCTTTCCGGTATCAAGAGCAATGCTTACTTTGATCAGGTCTGCGTAGAAAATAACATTGTCCTTTGCGAAGGCATAATTCACTGTACAGATTCCGTCATAAACGCTGTAATAACTGCTAACCATATCCTTGTAGCCCAGTTTTTCAAGATACGCCTTACCTCTTTTTACCGCTTCACCGGTGCCGATATTTTCCTCATATGCAAATCCGTCTGAAAGAACCGTGCAGATGTAGCCGCCCTTTGAAGTGACAGTCACATCAGTGCCGCCAAAAGTAAAGCAGTATCTCATCGGCTCTGAAAGTATATTCTTTTCCCTTTTCACCGAGCTTACCGGTACAGAAAAAAGTGTTGCCACCTTCTGCATTGCCTCTTTATGGGTAATCTCTCTTTTATCCTGCAGAAATACAGATTTTTTTCGGCTTACACTGTCGGAAAAAGGACCGTCATATATCAGTGTCGGATATTCCGTTACCGTCTGTGCAGTGTCGCTGAGCCTTGTGTAGAAATCCTCCGGCATATCCTCACCCTTTTCGCTGAGATTTCCAAGCACCTCACCGAGAGTAACGCTGCCGTTATAATAGTCCAGACATATTTCATTAAGGCCGTCAGAAAGTCCCGCTGCATAGCTGCTCAGTTTCTGAAGTTGTCCGTTTTTTTCGGCCTGTGATATGCTTTTGTTCAGGGAAACAGCAACAGTATAGTCTCCTACCTGTGACAAGAATCTGTAAACCTCATCACAAAGCTCACCTTCTACAGATAAAAGACTAAGGTTTTCCTTTGCCGATGCAGCCTGACGACAAAGCTCGTTACCTATTTTCTCAAGAGCCTGTGCATCTGATGTATACACACTCTTTTTAAGGCTCGTACTTATACTGTCAAGACTTTCACAAAGAGAGCTTACCGCTTTCTCATTGACCTGCTTTGCCATTTTTCTGTATCGGTTTTCGCCCGAAGCAAACCACACTGTCGAAAATGCAAAAAGGAAGCACGTAACACAAAGAAACACGATGATTCTGTTCTTTCTTTTTTCTGAAGATAAATTCATATTTTTCCTCCTGTTTATTACTTTTCAAACAAAATCAGTCATACTGTTGTTTTCATAAGTAAATTTAAGTAATATTCACTAAAATTAGTTTGTCAAACGGGCTTAAAAATATCCCCCTTTTTTTCTGTAAATCGTTGCACATTTTCTATATTTATAGTATAATGTAGTTTGATTATGATGTAATATGAGTAGGTGTGCCCATGGAAGCTTATCTTGATAACAGTGCCACTACTCCCCTTTGCCAAAAAGCCAAGGAGAGAATGGTAAGTTCAATTGAAAACAACTGGGGTAATCCCTCTTCGCTTCACGAAAAAGGAATTCAGGCTGACACCCTTCTGAAAGATGCCAGAAAACAGCTTGCAGCACTTCTTTCCTGCAATGAAAAGGAAGTCTTTTTCACAAGCGGCGGCACAGAAGGAAACAACCTTGCCGTTTTCGGCGCCGCTTATCAACACAAGAGAAAAGGAAATCGCGTAATAACCTCTGCAGTTGAGCACCCCAGCATACAAAAAGCTTTTGACCGACTTGCTGAAGACGGCTTCGAGGTCATCCGCATTCCGACAGACAGTAAGGGACTCATAGACCTTAAAAAGCTCGAAAATGCAATAAACGACAAAACAATTCTTGTCAGCATTATGGCAGTAAATAATGAGGTCGGCACAATCGAGCCTATAGAAGAAATAGCACGAATTGTAAAAAGAAAAAATTCTCCCGCCCTCATTCACGTTGACGCTGTACAGGCCTTCGGCAAAATCCCTCTTACACCGAAAAAGTGGGGAATCGACCTTATGACCGTAAGCTCACACAAAATTCACGGTCCGAAGGGCGTCGGCGGAATTTTTATAAAAGAAGGCACAAAGCTGCGTCCTGTTGCCGTAGGCGGTGGTCAGGAAAAGGATATCCGTCCGGGTACTGAGCCTATGCCGGCAATTGCAGGCTTCTTCGGCGCCATGGAAGAGCTGAAAATCAAAGAGAGCCTCGCAAAGCTTACCGAAAACAGAGACTATCTTGTGGCGGAGCTTGAAAAGAGAGATTCTGTCGTAATCAATTCTCCGAATGATGCGCTGCCTTATATAGTCAACTTTTCACTCAGAGGTCTGAGAAGCGAAACCGTGCTGAATCTCCTTTCAGATATGGAAATTTACATTTCATCGGGTTCAGCCTGCTCAAAAGGTCACAAAAGCCCCGTGCTTACCGCTATGAATCTTCCCGATGACATCATTGATTCGTCAATTCGCGTAAGCATGTCACGCTTCACTGCAAAAGAACATCTCGATTATCTTCTTACAGGTATAGACACAGCATTAAAGGTGATCAGAAAGAAGTAATCAAAAAAATAAATACCGTCAGAAAAATCCCTTCAGGATTTGAACTGTGCATTCAATAAAGAGGTAACTATGAAAGAAGTATTACTTATCAAAAACGGTGAAATCGCCCTCAAAGGTCTCAACCGTTCAACCTTCGAGGATATGCTCGTAAAAAACATAAAAAGAAGACTCCTTGCTTCGGCAGGAAAATTCAACTTCACAAAATCCCAGTCCACCATCATCGCAGAACCGGCAGAGTGTGACACTGACTTCGAATCAGCCGTAGAGGCTCTCGGCAAGGTCTTCGGTATCGCCGCATTTTCAAGAGCTGCCGTCTGTGAAAAGGACATTGATGAAATAAAAAAAGTTGCACTTGAATATCTCGGGGATGACCTGAGAAGCGTTAAGACCTTCAAGGTAAATGCAAAAAGAAGCGACAAGAAGTTCCCGATGACCTCACCTGAAATCTGCCGCGAGGTAGGTGCTCACCTTCTTCGTTCAACACCTTCGCTTAAGGTTGACGTGCACAACCCTGACATAACAGTCACCGTTGAGGTCCGCGACAAAAACGTGTTCATACACGGCAACCAGATAAAAGGCGCAGGCGGTATGCCCGTAGGCTCTGCAGGCAGAGTTGCTCTTCTTGTTTCAGGCGGTATTGACTCCCCGGTTGCAGGTTGGATGATGTCAAAAAGAGGTTTACAGCTCAACGCCATACACTTTGCCGCACCTCCCTACACAAGCAAACGTGCCGAAATGAAGGTAAGAGACCTTGTTTCCATCGTTGCAAAATATTCGGGCAGAATCAACTTTGCCGTTGTAAATTTCACAGAGATACAGGAAGCTATCAAAGAGAATTGTCCCGAAGAGCTTTTCACTATCATTATGCGCAGGCTTATGATGAAAATTTCACTCCGTCTTGCACAGAAGGATAACTGCGGTGCACTTGTAACCGGCGAAAGCCTCGGCCAGGTTGCTTCACAGACTCTCGGCGCCATTGCATGTACCGATGCGGTTTCCGATATACCTGTTTTCCGTCCTCTTATCGGTATGGACAAGGATGAAATCATCACCATTTCAAGAAACATCGGTGCCTTTGAAACTTCAATTCTTCCCTATGAGGACTGTTGCACCGTATTCACACCCAAGCATCCGAGAACAAGACCAACCCTGCAGCTTATTGAAGAGGCAGAGGGCTCATTCGACTTTTCGGAAATGATTGAAAGAGCAATCGAAAACACAAGGTACGAATACGTAGACTGATAACAATTCACAATGTTTTAACCCTTTGTTTCAAACTTACGCTATTTTCCAAAAGGGAACTGTAGTATAATTTACTGTTGCAAAAGATTTTTTTACATAATATTACAGAAAGGAGAAAGACAAATGAACTGTGAGCTTATCAGTGTCGGCACTGAAATACTTCTCGGAGATATTCTCAACACAAATGCACAGTTTCTTTCAAGGGAGCTTGCCTCGCTCGGATTCAATGTGCTTTTTCAGTGCACCGTAGGCGACAACAGACTCCGTCTTCTCTCTGTTCTGGAAAACGCCGCAAAAAGAAGTGATGTTATTATTCTTACAGGCGGTCTCGGCCCTACTCCCGACGATATTACCAAGGAGGTCTGTGCCGAATTCTGCAATAAAAAGCTTATCCCCGACAAAGAAAGTCTCGATAAAATTGAAGCCTTCTTTGCACTTAAAAATACACCGATGCCCGAAAGCAACAAAAAGCAGGCTCTTATCCCGGAAGATGCAATCATTCTTCGCAATGATAACGGCACTGCGCCGGGCTGCATAATGAAAAAAGGCGATACCGGCCTTGTGATTCTCCCCGGTCCTCCTAAGGAAATGATTCCTATGTTTCTCGACAGCGTGAAGCCTTATCTTCAGAGCTTATCTTCAGAAACAATACTTTCTCACAATATCCGCACCTTCGGGATCGGCGAAAGCGCAATGAGTGAAAAGGTAAGTGACCTTCTTGAAAGTGCTAACCCCACAGTTGCTCCTTATGCAAAAAACGGTGAAGCTCTCCTTCGTGTAACAGCCAAGGCGGAATCACGTGAAAAGGCAGAAGCTCTCATGAAGCCACTGCTTGACGAAATAAACCGCAGACTCGGAAGCTACATTTACGGCATCGATGCAAACAGTATTGAAGAGACTGCCGTAAAGCTTCTCAGAGAAAAAAATCTCACTGCAGCCTTTGCAGAATCCTGCACCGGAGGACTCTGTGCCAAAAGAATTACCGACATATCCGGCGCTTCACAGGTTTTCCATTGCGGAATCGTTTCATATTCCAACGAAATAAAACACCGCATTCTCGGTGTAAGCGAAGAAAACCTCAGCAGATACGGTGCAGTAAGTGCCGTAGTTGCCGCCGAAATGGCTCTCGGAGTTAAAAAGCTTTCAGGTGCTTCCTTCGGCATTTCAGTAACGGGAATGGCGGGCCCTACAAGTGATGATCCCGACATCCCCGTAGGCAGAATTTACATTGCCGCAACAGACGGTGAAACTCTTTATCTCAAGGAGCTCAACACCGGACACAGCAGCAAGGACTGCCGTGATTACAACAGATTTGTAAGTGCATCAAACGCCCTCAACGAGCTTCGACTGTGTGCACTCAGCTACCCTGAAAAAAGGTCAGAGGGTACAGATATAAAAGAATTCATAAATTCATTCAAGGAGGTCTGACAATGAAAAATATTTATCAGGATGACAGTTACAACCCAAATTCTGACGACATCTTCAGTAAATCAGCTTACAATGATTCAAATGCAGCAAATCCCGTAAGACCGGAAAAAGCATTTAACGTTGACTTTACAGAGGATGTTCAGCTTCCCTCTTCAGCAGAAGCTCAGCGCCCCGTGCGCTCAGCGCGTCAGGCTCCTCCACCGATAAAAAAGACTGCACCGGTAGTACCTGCAGGTCATCCGATCCATCAGGGTGCTGTTCCGCCCTACGGCGCTGAAGCACCTTACGGTCAGCAGCCCTATTATCCTCAGCCGGTATATTATCAGGCAAATCCCAATCAACAGGCCTATCCCGTATACGCTGCACCCGGTCAACCCTACCCTGTTTATCCCGGTCAGATTCCCGGCTATGTTCAGCAGGCTCCCGGTTATCCCGGACAGGTTCCCGCTTACCCCCAGCCGATTCCCGGCTATGCTCAGCAGGTTCCCGCAACACCTTATGTGCCTCAGCAGAGCTTTACTCCTCCTGCTACCGTAAATAACGATCCCTTAAGCAAGGAGGCAGGCACAAGAGTCCTTTTCCAGAGTCCCGACTTTGACAAAAAGGACGAGTCTGCCGAAGGCGGCTATGAAACTCTTCCTCACACCTATGCAAACACACCTTCATTCGACGTTTCCGAGGTTGAGCTTCCCTCAAAAAAGAGAGCGGGAACGCCTCCCGAATCTCCCTTTAAAATCGACGAAATGGAAATCGGCACCTACGAGCTTGGCGCCATGTCCGTAAGCCGTCCGGCAAAGGTAACAGGCGTAAACGTACCCTCTGTGCGAAATCAGGAGGATGTTCCCCTTTATACAACCCTTCAGGACGAGCAGGCAGAGGAATTCGAATACGACGAAGAAATTGAAGAAACTGAAAGTACCGAAGAAGCCTCAACAGAAGAAGACTCTGAAGAAAAGGAAGAAGCCGCACAGACTGAACCTCCCGCAAAGGAAAAGAAAAAGCTGTCAACAAGTGAAAAAATCAGAAGGCTTGTTCTTACGGTTTCCCTTATTGCCATAGTCGTTTCAGCAGGTATGCTCTATAACGAATACCGTCTGCACAAGGAAAATGAGGATGCTATGAACAGTATTTCCGACCTTATAATAACAGAGCCCGTCACCGAGCCTTCAACGGCGACAACAGAATCTACAACCTCATCTGAAAACAAGGAAACCACAACAAAACCGACCACAACCACTCCGACAACCACGCGTTACCTTACCCCGTCAGAGCAGTTTGAGCTTCTTAAGAAGGAAAACCCCGATATAAACTTCCCGGCAAACATTCAGCTCAAATATGCAAAGCTCTATGCTGAAAATCAGGATTTTGTCGGTTATCTTTCCGCTGAAAACACCTACATCGACTTTCCGATTGTCAAGGGTGCAGATAACGATGAATATATCGAAAAGAACTTTTTCGGCGAATATACAAAATATGGATGTCCCTTTATGTCCTCTGAAAACAACATAGAAAATCTTGATATGAACACCGTAATCTACGGTCACCATATGAGAGACGGCTCACTTTTTGCCACACTCGACCAGTACACAACCCTTGAAGGCTACAAGGAGGCTCCCGTAATCACCTTCAATACCCTCTATCAGGACTTCAGCTTCAAGGTTTTTGCTGTTATGATTACAAATATATTGCCCGAAGATGACAATAACTACGTATTCAACTACTACTGGACAAACCTCAACAGCGGACTCAACTATACAGCTTATCTCAATCAGCTTTCACAGCGCTCACTTTACGACACAGGAGTAAATGTCCTTCCCACAGACAGACTCCTTACCCTTTCAACCTGCTACTCGGAGTTTGAGGATGCAAGACTCGTAGTTGTTGCAAGACTCGTAAGACCCGGTGAGAGCACAGCGGTTGACACCGACAAGGCAGTTGAAAATCCAAACCCCAGATTCCCGCAGGCTTACTATGATGAGCATAAGCTTACAAATCCATACAAAAACGCTTATAAATGGGAAATATCGTAACTAAAGAAAAAATGCAGCACCTTTGCTGCTGATAAACAGTTAACAATCTTCGCAGTCATAAAGCGCACTTCACGTACACTTTGATTATAAGCTGTGAATCAAATAAAACAATCAACCCGGAGGTAAAAATGATCAGATTATTTACTTTGGATGACATTTCAGCATTTTCCTCAGATACCATATATAAAATTGGTCTTGCTGCGGAAAAATACGGTCTTTCCGATGATGCCATTGCCTCTTTTCCCACTCACGACACCCTCTATAATGAAACGCTCCTTGCAACGGAAAACGGTGACTATGTAATTGTTGCCTGCGAAACAGAGGACTACAACAGCACCAAAAGAGAGCTTATTGCAAAGCTTCTTCTCGAGGAGTATGAGAGTGAGGAAATCACCGACCTTATCGCCCTTAATGCAGGAGACGATATTTCGGAAATTGACGTCACAGGACACAGTCTTGTACCCAGAGGCAGTGTATATCACTTCACCACAGACGGACTTTACTGCGGCTTCACTACAGATGTGCTCCACGGAAAGCTCACCTTCCTTCCTCTCGACTTTATGAGAATTGACGCAGTGCTCACCTCCCTTGTGGAAGATATACTTGCACCTATGGCGGCAATTGCAAAGGGCGAAAGACCTCCCATAAAAATGCCCGACGAGGATATCCTACCCGTCACACAGAATATAGTCGATTCTCTGCAGAAGGCGGATATGAAGCTTGCTCTTGCAACAGGAGAAGCAACGATGTGGGTCTACAACCTTTACGACAAAATTGAGAATCTCACAGACAACATCAACTTTGTTGAGGTTATCGACGAGGAGCCTGATCGCCCCGAGGACGCAACTGCAGAAACCGAATCTGTCAGAATTATCCGTCACGCAAGAGAAGCTATGCTGAACTCAGGCGCCGCTCTCGGCGGTGCAATTTCCGAAATATACTCAACTGAAAACGAAGACGGAAAAACCGTTTACTTTGCCTACGCTGCAATTGTTGACAAGGGCTCCGCAAAGGCAAAGAAAATCAACACCTCCAACCCCGAGGATCTCAGTGCAATTCTTCCTCACGCCCTCACAGTGCTTTCAGGACTTGTGGAGGCAAAGGCAGAACAGACCATAAGAAACCTCGAAATAGCTCAGCAAAGACGTGAAAGCGAAGAAGCTGCTGCATATAATCCCTATCAGAATAATCAGCCGCAGCCTGCAAAACCCGAAGAAAAGCTTATGAGTAAAAACATGCTCATCGCGGGAATCATCGCTGTCGCTTTTGCAATAATTATACCTATATTAATTGTTGTCGGTATGGCTACCCGGGAAGAGCCCACCGATCCTTATCAGAGTGTCTTGAATCCGGGCTTGCAGTCAACCGTCAACGGTATTCCCACCCAGAATAATCCTCAGAACAACACATCCCTTCCTCCCGTAGGCAACAACGTAACTGAGCCTTCCGCCTTAGATGTAAGTGCTGCTCCTACAGTTGCACCCGCACCTTCAACAAGCGGCACATTTACATTCTACGTTTTCGGTTACGGTCACGGTGTAGGTATGAGCCAGAACGGTGCGAACTACCTTGCATCTCTCGGTTGGAGCTGGGCAGATATTCTTGCCCACTATTACTACGATGCCAACACAAGCATTGTCTTCGGTGAGGTTTATCCCCAGAAAATCACATATATGGGCAATCAATATGATACAAGAGAATACCTTGCCAGAGCTCTCGAGGCTGAAATGAGTCCGTCATTCAACAGAGAAGCTCTCAAGGCTCAGGTTGTTGCAATCTACACCTTTGCGCGTTATTACAACAACGATTCACTTGCAGTACAAAGCCCCATATTCTCAACAAATCTTCAGTCAAGTGCTCACGCCTTCCTTGATGCTTCAAAAACACCTTCAGCCGCATCCTATGCAGCTGTTGACGAGATTATGGCCATCGGCCCTTATGTTGCATATAACGGTGGAACTGCCCTTACAACCTACCATGCAATGAGTGCAGGTAAAACCACCTCATACTACAACACCTGGGGTAAAGGCAGCAATACGGCTATCCCCTATCTCAACGGCGCAAGAGACTCTCGCGGCGACTATGAAAGCGCTGACTTCAAATCAACCGTAACTCTCTCAAGCTCCGACATCCAGGCTCTTGCTGCACAACAAGGCATCACTCTTTCGGGCGATCCCGCAACCTGGATAAGCATTATCAACCACGACGCAGCAATTCAGAGTGACATTGGTTACGTTTCATCGATACGCGTCGGCAACAAGACAATGTCAGGTTACGAATTCCGTACTACCCTGCTCGGAAGCAGACTTCGTTCACACTGCTTTGCAATGACATACACACCCGGCACTTAAATAGCTTGACATTGTTTGTCAATTATTGTATACTTTTAAGGCAAAAAAATAATATTAACATAAAGGAGTAATTATCATGGCATTAGTTACAACAAAGAAAATGTTTGAAGATGCTTATAAGGGCGGCTACGCTATCGGCGCCTTCAACGTAAACAACATGGAAATCATCCAGGGTATCACAAGAGCTGCAAAGAAGCACAACTCCCCCGTTATTCTTCAGGTTTCCGCAGGTGCAAGAAAGTACGCTTCCCACGATTACCTTGTAGCTATGGTAAAGGCTGCAGCAGAAGAAACAGGTCTTCCCATTGCTCTTCACCTTGACCACGGCCCCGACTTTGAAACATGTAAGTCATGCATTGACGGTGGCTTCACATCAGTTATGATCGACGGCTCACACCTTGACTATGAAGAAAACGTAGCTCTTACAAAGAAGGTTGTTGATTATGCTCACGCTCACGGCGTTGTTGTTGAAGGTGAGCTCGGTCAGCTCGCAGGTATCGAAGACGATGTTAACGTAAGCGAAGAGGATGCAAACTTCACAGATCCCGCTCAGGTTTACGACTTCGTTACAAGAACAGGCGTTGACTCACTTGCAATTGCTATCGGCACAAGCCATGGCGCTTACAAGTTCAAGCCCGGCCAGAAGCCCCAGCTCCGTTTCGACATTCTCAAGGAGGTTGAAGAAAAGCTTCCCGGCTTCCCCATCGTTCTTCACGGTGCTTCCTCAGTTAATCAGGAGGATGTTAAGACAATCAACGAATTCGGCGGTGAGATGCCCGACGCTATCGGTATTCCCGAAGAAATGCTCCGTGAGGCTGCCTCAATGGCTGTTTGTAAGATCAATGTTGACTCAGATATCCGTATTGCTATGACAGCTGCTGTTCGTAAGCACTTCTCACTCAATCCCAAGCACTTCGACCCCAGACAGTATCTCACACCTGCAAGAGACGCTATTGAAGGCGTTGTTTCACACAAGATTGAAACCGTTCTCGGCTGCGCAGATAAGGCATAAGTAAAGAACAGAACAAAAACAATTAAAGTTCTTTGATTCTTTCTTTCAAGAAAGAATGCCCCGCGGCGAGCGATAAAAGATCAAGTACCATTGTCAAGAAACGACAGTGGTACTTTTTTATTCAAAAAGCATACTTTTTATATCAAATAGTATGCAAATTCGCATTGACTTTAAAGAAAGGATAGAATAGAATAAAATTAAAGCATAAAGGTCAGGTGAGGAAAATGAACAAAAGCTTTGCGTTTGACAAAAGGTTTCTGATATGGATAGCCGCAATAGGTTCTTGTTTGCTCATAATTGCAACTCTGTCCGAAGGTGACAACAAGGTGCTGCCTACAACAATATGTTTTATCATACTCTGTGGTCTTTACTCTTTAATGGAACCCATTTATTATGTTGCTGACAAAGATGGCATTGCGATTTACTATTTTGTTTTTATCAAATATTATTATAAATGGAATGAAATAAAATCAATACACGAGGGTGTCGCAGGTAACTACAAAGACTATTATAAAGCATACTTTCTTATAACTTCAAATCAAAAAAAGAAACCTTTTTTTATGACAGATGCAATAACAAAATCATCAGCAACAAAGAGACTTATAAAAATGTATTGGAATGGTGAAATTATAGGAGATGAAGATATAAATTATGAAAAGGCTCTAAAAAGAGAAGAAAGAAAGCTCCTCATATCAAACGAGAAGTACCTAATAAAAACAGAGGGACAAATACGAGCAGAATTAGATAATATTGTAAGAGAATACAAAACAAAAGCAAAGCATCACGGCAAGTTCATCAAAACAAAATACAGTTATGAGGCTGACAATAAACTCTTGAAAGAGCGACCCGCTTGTAGTTATTCTTTTTTAGTCAGCATAAAAGTCGAAACAGCCGGTAAATCTGAAAACGAAAGTGCTTTTAATATAATAAAATTGCTTGCTGTCAATCGCAACAAAAATAAAAATAAGATTACAAAAAATAAAAATGCCACCTCTGAAATCAGAAACTTTTTAACTGAATCTATTGAAAAATAAAAAATTACAACCGTTGATCTGGTCAACGGTTGTTTTTTTGCTCGCCGCGAGGCATTCTTTCTTGAAAGAAAGAATCAAAGAACTTTTATTGTTTTGGGAACTACTTCCTGTCCCCATACATCTTCTCATAATAGTTCATATACTCGCCGTTTACGATGTTCTGCCACCAATCCACATTGGCAAGGTACCAGTTGACCGTCAGCCGCAGACCGTCGTTGAACTTCGTTTCGGGATACCAGCCAAGCTCGTTCTGAATCTTTGTCGGGTCAATTGCGTAACGCATATCGTGTCCCGGTCTGTCCTTTACATATCTTATGAGACTTTCGTCCTTTCCGAGAATACGGAGAAGCTCCTTTACAACCTCAATATTTGCCTTTTCGTTGTGTCCTCCGACATTGTAAACCTCACCGATTCTGCCCTTGTGTAAAATCAGATCAATTGCCTTGCAGTGATCCTCAACATAAAGCCAGTCGCGGACATTGAGCCCCTCACCGTAAACAGGAAGCGTCTTTCCTGCAAGTGCATTGATGAGCATAAGAGGGATAAGCTTTTCAGGGAAGTGATAAGGCCCGTAATTGTTACTGCAGCGACTGATTGTAACGGGCACACCGTAAGTGCGGTAATACGCCATTACAAGCAAATCAGCTGAAGCCTTACTTGCCGAATAAGGAGACGAGGTGTGTATCGGAGTATCTTCAGTGAAGAAAAGATCGGGGCGATCAAGAGGCAAATCGCCGTAAACCTCATCAGTTGAAACCTGATGGTAACGGATGTTTCCGTATTTTCTTGCCGCATCAAGCAGCACCTGTGTGCCGAGTATGTTGGTCTTGAGGAATATCTCCGGCTCTTCGATAGACCGGTCAACGTGGCTTTCTGCCGCAAAGTTTACAACGGCATCAAATCCTTCCTCTTCAAAGAGACCGTAAACTGCCTTACGGTCTGTTATGTCGCCCTTGAAAAATCGGAAGTTGGGATTTTCCATTGCTTTTTCCAATGTTTCAAGATTACCCGCATAAGTTAATGCGTCAATGCAGACTATTCTGTAATCAGGATGCTTCTTAAGCATATAATATATAAAGTTCGAACCGATAAAACCGGCTCCTCCGGTAACAAGAATATTCATGGTTGCCTCCTTAAAATATAACCTTAGATCTGTTTTCAGGTTCTCTTTGTAAACTGTTTTGCACAGTGCGGACAGGTGATGTTGATTTTTCCTCTTCCCTTCGGCACTCTCAATGTACGGTGACACTGCGGACAGTTATAATACCTGTGAGCAGTATCCTGCTTCTGGCTGATTTTCTTCATAATGAAAAGTCGCCACGGTTTGCTTACTTCGAGGAATTTTGCATTTTCCTTACGCCTTTTTTCATGATTTTTAGATAGTGTGCGAATCAGAGTGATAATATAAAACACCGTGCCGAGACTTCTGAGATAATAAAACTTTCCCGGCACAAACAACGTGAGAAGAAGAGTTGATATGCAACCACAAATAACAAGAAAAAGGTTAAGCTGATCGTTGCCGTATCTGCCCTTCATAAAATTACGGATCATTTCCATCATATTGCGTCATCCTTTCCTGTTAATTATAATATAATTATAACCTGAAATCAACTTAAACAACTAAAATTATTGCCAAAAAAACTTTACCGTGATATAATTAATCCAATAATCAAAAAAGAAGGAATGCAAAATGTCGTTTATAAAAAAGTATTTCAAAAGATATTTCGTTGATGCCATGAGCTTTATGGCTCTTGGACTTTTCTCTTCGCTGATTGTCGGACTTATTATCACTCAGCTTTCGAAAATTCCTCATCTTGAGATACTAGGCACATTTTCTGAGGTGCTGGGCGCTTCCTCGCCCGTTGTCGGTGCAGCCATCGGTGCGGCTATTGCCTACGGACTCAAGTCAAAGCCTCTGGTAATTTTTTCCTGTATAGCTGTAGGTGCTTTTGGCTATCAGTTGGGAGGTCCCGTCGGAGCTTATGTTTCAGCACTTGTTGCAAACGAGATTGCAGGTCTTGTAGCAGGTAAAACAAAAATTGACATTGTGCTGACTCCCCTTGTGACAATCATCACAGGCGGCTTTGTAAGCACCTTTGCAGGTCCTGTGCTTTCAGAAATGATGACAGGTCTGGGTGAAATAATAAACTCAGCAACACAGCTTCACCCGTTTCCTATGGGTATAGCAGTTTCCGTAATTGTAGGACTGGTGCTGACTGCACCTATAAGCTCCGCCGCCCTTTGCATTATGCTTGGTCTTGAAGGTATTGCCGCGGGTGCTGCTGCAGTGGGATGCTGTGCACAGATGGTAGGGTTTGCTGTCACCTCCTTCAAATCAAACGGAGTCGGCGGTCTCATAAGCCAAGGCATCGGCACAAGTATGCTTCAGTTCGGTAACATTATGAGGCATCCGCAGATTGCCCTTGCTCCTACCCTTGCGGGTGCAGTTCTCGGCCCTGTTTCCACCTGCCTTCTGAAAATGACAAATACCCCCTCAGGAGCAGGTATGGGCACAAGTGGTCTTGTAGGTCAGTTCGGTGCATACTCGGCTATGGCTGAAAGCTTCGGCAGCACTAAAACAATCCTTTTCATTGCAGTAATGCATGTAGTTGCTCCTGCACTTTTAAGCCTGATTTTCCATTTTATTTTCAAAAAAATCGGTCTTGTAAAGGACGAGTATCTCAAGCTCGAGAAAATATGACCGTTTTATAACTCTACCTTCAACAGGTGATATGCAGGTGTCCGGGCGATTACGTCGCTTTTAACACCTCTCATTAAGATAAAGGAGAACAAAACCATGAATGTTTTTGATTTTGACGAAACCATATTCGACGGTGACACCGCCTTTGAATTTACGATTGATTTTCTCAAGAAAAATCCTTCTCTGCTTAAACTTACACCCGACATTATCAAGGCTGTACGCGACTACAAGAATCTGACCTTCCGTTTTGAAGACCTTGTCGACCAATACGGACCTATGATAAGTGACATCATCATATCACAGAATGTGGATGCCAAGCAGATTGCAAAGGATTTCTGGGACAAGCGCGAGCATAGAATCAAACCCTTCTACTTTGAAATACAGAAGGAAGACGACCTTGTCATCAGCGCATCTCCCACATTTATGCTTGAAGAAATCTGTAACCGTATCGGCATAAAGCACTACCTCGGTACAGAAATGAACCTCGAAAAAGGCACCTTTGAGCGCTGGTGCTTCCGTGACAAAAAAATCGAATTCTTCCGTGAGGCGTATCCCGACGGAGTAATCGACGACTTCTATACCGACTCACTTCACGACGAATTCCTCTTCCCTTATGCAAAGAGAGTTTTCCTTGTAAAAGGCAATAAAATCAAGCAGATAAAATAATATGGAAAGACTTGATAAAATAATCGCTTCTCAGGGGAAATATTCAAGAAGCGAGGTAAAAAAGCTTGTTAAAGCAGGTCTCATCACAGTAAACGGCAAAACAGCCCGGACAAGCGATGTCAAATGCGATGTAAACGTCGATGAAATAGCCGTTGAAGGTGTGCCTCTTAATTACAAAAAGCACCTTTACATTATGCTCAACAAGCCTAAGGGCGTAATAAGCGCAACAGAGGACACCTCTCAGAAAACTGTCCTTGATCTTGTGCCTCCGGAGCTTTTCCGTCAAGGTCTTTTTCCTGCAGGCAGACTTGATAGTGACACAACAGGGTTCGTACTTCTTACAGATGACGGAGCTTTCGCACACCGCATACTCTCACCTAAAAATCACATTATAAAAACCTACCACGCTACGCTGAGACAACCTCTTACAGACGAGGATATTACCCGTTTCAAGGAAGGTCTTACTCTCGGTGACGGTACACAATGTCTTGAGGCTCATGTAAAAATGCTCGAAAACAGAGAAAACGTTGCTGAAGTAAAAATTTGCGAAGGTAAGTATCACCAGGTTAAAAGGATGTTCGCCTCACTCGGGAACAAGGTGCTTGAGCTGAAAAGAGTGCAAATGGGCAATCTTCCTCTTGATGAAAGTATCCCCGAAGGAAAATGCAGAGAGCTTACAAAAGAAGAATTGGAACAGATAGAGGTAAGATAAAACCTCTTATCTGCTCCTTATTTTTTTGCACTTTTAATTTTTTCAACTTGTTCAATGACTGATTTGATATATTTTTATTCAATCATGGCTACCGATTCCAGATTGAAATTTTCAAATTTAAAAGCGCCCGAAAGGGCGCTTTTTTTATCTTCTGAATATTGCTGAAACACTCTTGATGGGCTTCTTTCTTCTGTGCTTCTTTGTAAACTGTATAGGCTCCTTGATGAGCATATGTGAAATGATTGTCCAGAAGATGATGAGAAGGTACATTCCGAATATACCGTAAAAGCCACCTGAAAGAGTCGCTGTCTTAATTGTTATGATTGCTGCTGCAAGTGCTGCCCAGGTACTTTCTGAGAAAGCACTGACAACATCACTGAGAGCAATTTCACCGCCGATAATCTTAGCAAATGCACTGTTGCTGATGATAATTGCGATAAAGCAAAGTACAAGACCACCGGCACAAAAGCCGATAACAAGCTTTCTCTTATTTGTGGCAGCTGAAACCACTGCAACAACGAGCAGCATTACAAGTGCAAGGATGAAGAATACAACGAAAGCGATAAGCTGAGGGAATATAGGCTCAATCATCGCAACGATGTCAACCTCGCTCTCCTTTGAGGTGTCAACACCCATAAGAAGCTTGATAATGTCAACGACGGAAAACTCGAAGGTTGTCTTAATGTTGAACATTTTGAGAAGGTCTGTAAGCTGACTCAACTGCTCAGAAGCAGTTCCGATTGCAAAGTGGAAGAGCTTCATTACGATACCGATTGCTATTGTACCGAGAGCAAGAATTGGTGTAATAATTCTGTAAGCTATTTTCATTTTTATATCTCCTTAAGCTGGCATAGAATCCGTCTTTTAAAAAAAGGATTGATGCCGTTTTTTATTTCCATGATGAATTGAGTGCCACAGTTCTGTTGAACACAAGCTTATCGTCTGTTGTGCTTGTGTCTACACAGAAATAACCCTGGCGCATAAACTGGAAGGTGTCACCTACATTGAAGCTGTCTATTCCGTCTTCTATACGGCAGTCTGAAAGGATTGTGAGTGAGTCGGGGTTGAGATTATCCTTAAATGAACCTGCCGATTCATCAGAGGGGTTGGGATTTACGAAAAGTCTGTCGTAAAGTCTTGCCTCAAAGGGAATGGAGTTCTTTGCACTTACCCAATGAAGTGTACCCTTGACCTTTCTGCCGTCAGGTGAATTGCCACCCTTGCTATCGGGATCGTAGGTGCAGTGCACTGCAGTTACCTCGCCGTTTTCGTCAGTATCGTAGCCTACGCACTTAACAAAATATGCACCTCTGAGTCTTACCTCGTTGCCGGGGAAAAGACGGAAATACTTTTTGGGAGGCTCAATCATAAAGTCTTCCTTTTCAACAAAGATCTCTTTGCTGAAACGGATTGTTCTTGTTCCCATTTCCGGTCTGTCCTGATTTACTGGAAGCTCAATTTCTTCTACAAGGTCTTCGGGATAGTTGTCGATTATAACCTTAAGAGGACGAAGAACCGCCATACATCGGGGAGCGTTTACATTGAGGTTATCTCTTACACAAGCCTCCAGAAGTCCGAAATCAACAACGGAAAACGCCTTTGAAACGCCTACACGGTTTATAAAGTCACGTATAGCCTCTGCAGGATAGCCGCGTCTTCTCATACCGCTGATGGTAACCATTCTCGGGTCATTCCAGCCGTCTACAATACCCTCGTTCACAAGCTGCAAGCACTTACGCTTACTTGTAAGGCAGTAGTTGATGTTGAGTCTTGCAAACTCAATCTGTCTTGAAGGAGTCTCAAAGCCCAGCTCACGGAGGAACCAGTCATAAAGAGGTCTGTGATTCTCAAACTCAAGGGAGCAGAGTGAGTGTGTTACACCCTCTCTTGTATCGGAGATGGGATGTGCAAAGTCATACATAGGATAAACACACCACTTATCACCTGTCTGATGGTGGCTGACATGGGCGATTCTGTAAATAACGGGATCGCGCATATTGATGTTAGGTGATGACATATCAATCTTTGCACGAAGCACTCTTGCACCGTCGGGGAATTCGCCGTCAGTCATTCTTCTGAAGAGGTCGAGATTTTCCTCTATGCTTCTTTCTCTGTAGGGACTGTTTTTACCGGGCTCTGTAAGGGTTCCTCTGTACTCACGGATTTCGTCAGCCGTAAGGTCACAGACATAGGCTTTGCCCATTTCGATAAGCTTTATTGCACAATCATAAATAAAGTCAAAATAGCTTGACGCATAAAGCACCTTATCCCATTTGTAGCCAAGCCAGAGGATATCCTCCTTGATAGCATCAACATACTCAACATCTTCCTTTGAAGGGTTTGTATCGTCAAGACGGAGATTACAGGTGCCGCCGTACTTTTCAGCTGTAGAAAAGTCAATCTGGATAGCCTTCGCGTGACCTATGTGAAGGTAACCGTTAGGCTCGGGAGGAAAACGCGTCTGCACATGAGTGTAAACTCCCTTTTCTAAATCCTCGTCAATGAAATCGTGTATAAAATTAGAAACTTTCGTAATTTCTTCCATTGTATTCTTCCTTTCTTAAGCCTTGTAAAAGTTGAGAGCGTCGGTAATTCTTGCTTTAACCCTTTCCTCACCGAGAAGACTCATAATAGAGTGAAGGTCCGGTGTGTTCCTTCTGCCTGTTATGGCAATTCTGATTACGGTTGAAACGTCACCTACGTGACCCTTAAATAATTCAGGATTTTTCTTATACTCCTTGACATTTGGAGTATATCCGAGAGGCTCACAAATAGCCTTTATACGGTCAAACCACTGCTGCTTATCATCGTCAGCGTTATATTCCTTAAGATAAGCTTCAAGAATTTCTTCAGCCATTTCCTTTGTGAGATTTTCAGGAAGCTCGTAATTCTTTTCGTAAAGCTCGTCAAAAAGATAGCTTACATAATCTCTTATCTCGCTGAAGCAGGCAATATCTTTTCTGGGTTTGGGATTCTCACGGTCGATATTAAGAAGACTTACGGAATATGCCTCATCTCTTGTAAGAAGGTTGTAAAGCTCCACGTCATAATCCTTAGCCCAGCTTACTGTATAATCGTAAACTGTCTTTGCACTCATAACTGAGATTACGTTCTTGCTTACGTCATTGAATTTAACCATATCGAAAAGAGCACCGGAAACACTCATTTTCTTGAGGTTGAAAGGAAATTCACTATGAGGTGCCTTAGGATTAGCTCTGCGCCAATCCTCGAAGTTGGAATTTGCAAGGGTAAGCAGATACTCAAGCACGCTTTCCTTAGGATAGCCCTTTTCAGCATAATAAGTGACCGCTGCTTCGGGATCCTTTCTCTTGCTAAGCTTTCTCTTTCCTCCGTTTTCCTCCTTCATGATGGGAGAAATGTGAGCAAATTTAGGCACTCTGTAGCCGCACACCTTAAAAAGCTGAATGTGAAGCGGTACAGATGAAATCCACTCGTCGCCTCTGATTACATGAGTTGTTCTCATAAAATGGTCATCAACTGCATGTGCGAAATGATAGGTAGGAATGCCGTCTGTTTTAAGAAGGACAACGTCCTGAATATTTTCGGGCATCTCAATTTTCCCCTTGATAAGATCCTCGAAAGTGATTCTCTTATCGGCACTGCCCGGTGAACGAAGTCTCAAGGTATATGTCTTACCGGACTCGATGAGTGCCTTTTGCTCCTCAAAAGAGAGGTCACGGCATCTTGCCCATTTTCCGTAATAGCCTTTATTATCGCAGCCTTCCTTTTCCTGAGTCTCTCGAAGTGCTGTAAGCTCTTCTTCACTGCAGAAGCAAGGATAAGCCAGACCCTGCTGTACAAGTGATTTTGCTATTGTCTGATAATATTCCTTGCGAAGACTCTGTGTATAAGGACCGTATTCTCCGGTTTCCTTACCGAAACCTATAACGCCTTCGTTAATATCAACACCGAAGGCTTCAAGACCCTTGATAATCTCGCTGACACCATCGGTGATTTCACGCTTCTTATCGGTATCCTCTATACGAAGAATAAATACACCGTCGGTAGTTGTTGCATTGAGCTTTGAGATAAGTGCGGCAAAGAGTCCGCCTATGTGAAGGAAGCCTGTAGGTGAAGGTGCGAATCTTGTTACTCTTGCGCCTTCTTTAAGATCTCTTACAGGAAACTTCTCCTCGAGATCATCGGGGGTAAGCTTTATATCCGGAAATAAGAGCTCGGCGAGCCTGATGTTATCACTCATTTTAATCCTCCTGACAAACTTGACATAATAAGAGATTATAATTCAGTATATTATCTCAAATTCCAAGGAAAATTTCAATAGTTTATAGAATATTTTTGTGTTTTTCATTGTTTTGTTGAGAAAAAACTGACTCAAATTATCTTTTCAGAACTCTGAGAAAAGTATATTTTCTCTTTTAGTAAAAATTATTTGTATTTTGCCGATGCATTTATATTTGCGGGATATACGGGGAGGCCCTCCGGCTTTCCGCAAGGAAAGCCGGAGACACATAAAAAATCCACTTTCGGATAAGCGGAAAGCGGATTTTTTATGTGGGAACGAGCGTAGCTCGTTCGGCCTCCCCACCCCACCTGCCCCTTACTTTCCCGCAACTGTAAATATGACAAAAAAATCCACCCGTATTTCTACGGGTGGGAATTTTTTTATTCTGTATCATCAGATGAGCTCAATGATGCACATTTCAGCTGCGTCGCCGCGACGGGGACCTGTCTTGATGATACGGCAGTAACCGCCGTTTACGTCCTTATACTTGGGGCTGATTTCGTCGAAGAGCTTCTTAACAACATCTTCCTTTGTGATGTATGCAAGAGCCTGACGCTTGTTGTGAAGTGTGTCAACCTTACCGAGAGTAATCATTTTCTCGGTCATAGCACGAACTTCCTTTGCCCTTGTAACGGTGGTTTCAATGCTGCCTTTCTCTAAGAGATAAGTTACCATACCTCTGAGCATAGCGTTTCTGTGATCGCTTGTTCTGCCGAGCTTTCTGGTACCTGCCATTTGAAATCACTCCTTTACTGTTAGAATTAGAATTATTCGTCTTCACTGCGAAGATCAAGACCGAATGAATGAAGCTTGTTGATAACTTCATCCAGAGACTTCTTGCCAAGGTTACGCACCTTCATCATGTCGTCCTCTGTCTTATTTGTAAGATCTTCTACAGTGTTGATGCCTGCACGCTTGAGACAGTTGAATGAGCGTACTGACAAATCAAGTTCCTCAATAGTCATCTCCATAATCTTGGTTCTGGTGTCTTCGCACTTGTCAACCATAATCTCTGTGTCATATGCCTCACCGGAGAGGTCGCCGAACAGAGCGAGGTGTTCGTTGAGAAACTTGGCACCGAGTGAAACAGCTTCTGTTGCTGTTATTGTACCGTTTGTCCACACTTCAAGTGTGAGCTTGTCAAAGCCAATTTCTTGGCCGACACGAATGTCGTCAATAGTATAATTTGCCTTAAGAATCGGAGTGTAGATTGAGTCAATTGCTATCACACCGATAACAGGCTGCATGAGCTTTTTGTTCTGCTCAGCCGATACATATCCACGACCCTTGTTAACAGTGAGCTCCATGTTGATGGAAGCATCCTTATCAAGTGTGCAGATGTGATACTCGGGATTGATGATTTCAACTTCGGAGTCACATTTGATGTCACCTGCAAGAACTTCACCCTCGCCATTAGCATCAATGTAAACTGTTTTGGGTCCTTCACCGTGAATCTTGAGAATTACGTTCTTGAGATTGAGGATGATTTCTGTAACATCTTCCTTTACACCGGGAATGGTGGAGAACTCATGAAGAACGCCGTCAATCTTAACACTGGTGATTGCGTAGCCGGGAAGTGAAGAAAGAAGAATTCTTCTCAGACTATTGCCGAGTGTCACGCCATAGCCACGCTCCAACGGTTCAACGATAATCTTACCGTAAGTACCGTCGGCTGCTAATTCTGCAGTTTCGATTCTGGGCTTTTCAATGCCTATCATGCAAAACCCTCCTTATTCTATTGTGGATGTGTTTACGGATATTTCCGTGTCTATTACTTAGAATAGAATTCGACGATGAGGTGTTCTTCAACAGGAGCATTGATCTGATCACGCTCAGGAAGAGCAACTACCTTAGCTTCGAGGTTTTCACTGTTGAGATCGAGCCAAGCGGGAATGGGTCTTGATGCGTTAGCTTCAAGAACTGCCTTGATTTTAACGCTCTCACGGCTCTTTGCTTTGATGGAAACAACGTCACCGGCCTTGAGAAGGTATGAAGGAATATCAACCTTTTTGCCGTTAACAGTAAAGTGTGCATGTGTTACAAGCTGTCTTGCTTCAGCTCTTGAAGAAGCCCAGCCGAGTGTGTAAACTACGTTATCAAGACGGCTTTCGCAGATACGAAGAAGGTTGTCACCGGTAACGCCGGTCTTCTTTTCAGCCATAATGAAATACTTATGGAACTGACCTTCCTGAATACCGTAGTAACGTCTTGCCTGCTGCTTTGCACGAAGCTGAAGGCCATATTCAGAATTCTTTTTGCGGCTCTGGCCATGCTGACCGGGAGCATAAGAACGACGCTCAAAAGCACATTTGCCAGTGTAGCATCTGTCGCCCTTTAAAAAGAGCTTCTTACCCTCGCGGCGGCACATCTTACATACCGCACCTGTATATCTTGCCATACGTTTGTACCTCCGTTATACGCGTCTTCTTTTCGGGGGACGGCAGCCATTGTGGGGAATGGGAGTAACGTCTTTAATCATTGTTACTTCCAGACCTGCAGTCTGTAAAGCTCTGATAGCAGCTTCACGACCTGCACCGGGTCCCTTAACATATACTTCAACGGTCTTCATGCCGTGTTCGATTGCAGCCTTTGCAGCTGTTTCAGCAGCTGTCTGAGCAGCAAAGGGGGTGGATTTTCTTGAGCCTCTGAAGCCCATTTCACCGGCACTTGCCCATGACACTGCGTTACCCTGCATATCAGTGATGGTAACGATTGTGTTGTTGAAGGTGGATTGGATATGGGCGGCACCGCGGTCAATGTTCTTGCGCTCACGGCGACGACGAATTGTGGTAGCCTTTTTAGCAACCTTTGCCATAGTGGTATCCTCCTTAAAGATTATTTCTTCTTATTGGCGATTGTCTTCTTGGGACCCTTACGAGTACGAGCGTTTGTCTTTGAACGCTGACCTCTTACGGGAAGGCCCTTTCTGTGGCGAACACCACGGTAGCAACCAATTTCAATAAGTCTCTTGATATCGAAAGCTGTTTCTCTTCTGAGGTCACCTTCAACCTTTACATTGCGGTCAATGTACTCACGAAGCTTGGAAACATCGTCCTCGGTAAGCTCCTTAACTCTTGTGTCGGGATTGATACCTGTTGCAGCTACGATATCTGTAGCGGTTTTACGACCAATACCAAAGATGTAAGTAAGAGCAATTTCAATTCTCTTATCTCTGGGTAAGTCAACACCTGAAATACGAGCCATTTTTTAAGCCTCCTTATTTACCGGCGTCAGATTAGCCCTGACGCTGCTTGTGTTTGGGATTTTCGCAGATAACCATAATCTTGCCTTTACGCTTGATTACCTTGCATTTTTCACATATCTTTTTTACAGAAGGTCTGACTTTCATAGGATTGCCTCCTTTAAATTCAAACTGTCAGGTTTATTTTGATCTCCATGTAATGCGTCCGCGGGTCAGGTCATATGGAGACATTTCGACTGTGACCTTATCACCGGGAAGAATACGAATGTAGTTCATTCTGAGCTTTCCCGATATATGCGCTAAAATTTTGTGACCGTTTTCGAGTTCGACCTGGAAGGTTGCATTGGGAAGTGCCTCAACAACTGTTCCTTCGATTTCGATCATATCCTGTTTTGACATAACTTTAACCCCCTGGGTTCGCTATTTTGTTAAGCTGTTTTCTGATGCTTCGGTTTGTTGCCATTGAGTGTTCGCTGAGAACAAATTGAGTTTTCTTAAGATGCTTTGGATTTTTCGCCTTGGGCTTTTCAAGCCTGCGGCTTTTTCCGTCTGCAAGATAAACTCTTTTTCCGTCAAAGTCCGTAACCGCAAGCAGCTCACCTTTATCGTGACCTGCGGCAGAAACCAGAACCTGTCCTTTCACATATTCCATTCTCTTCACCTTAAGGCTGAGTGAGAATTACCGGACCGTCCTTTGTGATGGCCACGGTATGCTCGAAATGTGCGGAAAGCTTTCCGTCAAGGGTCTTTACCGTCCATCCGTCGGGGAGGACCTTCACCCTTGCAGTACCCTGATTTATCATCGGCTCAATAGCGAGTGTCATGCCCGGTAACAGGCGTACGCCTCGGCCGGCTGTGCCGAAATTCGGCACACTGGGATCTTCATGTAATGCCTTACCGATGCCGTGTCCCGTGTATTCACGTACGACACCGTAGCCGTGTTTTTCGCAATAAGACTGAACAGCGTAGGCTATATCACCGATTTTGCCGCCGGGGACAGCAGCCCTGATTGCCTCACAGAGACTCTCGCGGGTAACGTCCATCAGCCGCTTTGCCTCATCGGAGATTTCTCCACAGGCAAAAGTGGCGGCGTTGTCGCCGTTATAGCCGGCTATCTTTGCTCCTAAGTCTATGGAGACGATGTCCCCTGACTTCAGGATTCTTTTCTTATCAGGTATTCCATGAATGACCTCATCATTTATGGAAATGCATGCAGTAGCCGGAAAACCGTACAAGCCGAGGAAGTTGGGTTCAGCTCCCTGACTTTTAATGTAATCGTAGGCGATTTTGTCGATTTCCCAGGTTGAGATACCGGGTCTTACCGCCTCACCGGCTACCTTGAGCGCCCCTGCCGATATCCTGCAGGCTTCCTTCATAAGAGCAAGCTCACGGGATGTTTTGAGCACTACCATGCTTATTCCTCCAATGCTTTGAGGACGAGTGCTGATGTATCAGCAACCTCCTCCTGTCCTTCTACGATGAAGAGCTTATTCTTCTTAGCGTAGAAATCCTTAAGCGGCTCAGTCTGACTGTGATATACATCGAGTCTGTCCTTAACCGTGTCAGGATGGTCGTCAGCTCTGATAATGAGCTCTGCACCGCAAGCGTTGCAGATGCCGTCCTTTTCAGGCTTCTTATAAAGAAGGTGGTAGGAGTTGCCGCAAGCGGGACAAACTCTTCTGCCGCTCATTCTCATAACGATTTTCTCGTCGGGAACCTCAATGTCGATAACCTTATCGATTTCGATGCCCATTTCGTCGAGAGCCTCTGCCTGAGGGATTGTTCTGGGGAAGCCGTCGAGGATGAAACCGTTCTTACAGTCATCCTCTGCGAGGCGTTCCTTTATGATACCGATAACAACCTCATCGGGTACGAGCTGACCTGCGTCAATGAATTCCTTGGCTTTGAGTCCCATTTCTGTGCCGTTCTTAAGAGCTGCACGGATAATGTTACCTGTTGAGATGGTGGGGATTGAAAGCTTTTCACAGATGAATTCTGCCTGTGTGCCTTTACCTGCACCGGGTGCACCTAAAAGAATTAACTTCATGGTTACATCTCCTTTAATATTAGTCAAGGAAGCCCTTGTAATGTCTCATCATCATCTGGCTTTCAAGCTGCTTAACTGTTTCAAGAGCAACACCTACAACGATGATAAGTGATGTACCGCCGAGTGAGAGCTGCATAGGAGCTCCGATAAGATTTGTGAACAGAGTGATTACATTCGGGAAGAGAGCAACTACTGAGAGAAGCAATGCGCCGAGAAGTGTAATTCTGTTGAGAATCTTCTTGATGTAATCGGCAGTGGGTTTACCCGGACGAAGACCGGGAATCATACCGCTGTTCTTTCTGATGTTATTAGCCATTTCAACGGGGTTATACTGGATGCTTGCATAGAAGTAAGCAAAGAACAGAATAAGCACGAAATAGATAATTGAATAGAACCAGTGGCTTGTTTTGAAGAGTTCAAAGAAGCCTTCGAACTTTTTAGCAGTATCTTCCTTAAGGAACATTTCAACTGTGGGAGGAAGAGAGAGAATTGAAGAAGCGAAGATAACGGGAAGAACACCTGACATATTAACCTTGATGGGGATATGGGTGCTCTGACCGCCGTACATCTTACGGCCGACAACACGCTTAGCGTACTGTACGGGAATTCTTCTTTCTGCATTATCCATCCATACGATGAAAGCGATCATCGCAAGAAGACAGATTACAACGGTGGGAACGAGTGCATAGTATGCAGTGTTATCCATTGTAAGATATGTCCACAGTGAAGTGATGATTGTGGGGATTCTTGAAACGATACCTGCAAAAAGGATGATTGAGATACCGTTACCGATACCCTTTTCGTTTACCTGCTCACCGAGCCACATAACGAAGGTTGAACCTGCTGTAAGGCAGATGATAACTGCGAGGCCTTCAACAACTGCTGCAAATCCTGTGAAGTTACCGCCTTCAGCGGGGCCTACGATATAACCCTGGCTTCTGAGGTAAATGAAGTATGCAGTACTCTGTAAAAGAGCAAGTGCAATTGTGGTGTATCTTGTGATTGTTGCGATCTTCTTTCTTCCCTCTTCGCCTTCCTTTGAAAGCTTTTCAAGGTAAGGAATTGCAACTGAGAGAAGCTGGATGATGATGGAGCTGTTGATGTACGGTGTAATTGACAGAGCGAAAATCGTACCGTAAGCAAAAGCGTCACCGGTCATCATTGCCAGATAGTTCATAAAGGTTTCGCCGTTGGGATCGATGATACCTGTATCGCCGATAATGTTTGTGAAGGGTACCGGGATAGCAGCACCGATTCTGAAAATCAATACTATAAGTGCAGTGAAGAGCAGCTTCTTACGAATATCTGCGATCTTCCAAGCATTTATAAAAGTACTAATCATGTCAGATCACCTCGGTCTTTCCGCCTGCTGCCTCAATCTTCTGCTTTGCAGATTCGCTGAAAGCGTTAGCCTGAACTGTGAG
>SVPE01000022.1 GCA_015066015.1 Oscillospiraceae bacterium | reverse complement strand
CGAATGGATAATTTTTACAGACACGCATCCTGCAATAATTGACAGAGAAACATACAACCTTGTAAAAGAATTGCGTAAACATAAACGTAGATACACTAAAACAGGAATAGTGAGTATGTTCTCAGGTTTTTTATACTGTGGTGATTGCGGAGAGAAACTTTATTACTGTTCAACTAACAATTACAAACGTGAGCAAGCCTTCTTCTGTTGTTCGGCTTACAGAAAAAATTCTGATGTGTGTTCAGTACACTACATCAGAGAAAAGGTTGTCAATGAGCTTGTGCTTGAAAGTATGAAAAGAGTTTTATGGTATGTTCAATGTTATGAAACTCAGTTTGCAAAAGAGCAGATGAACATTCTTGACATAAGGCAACAGAAAGAATTACTTGTCAAAAGCAGAGAACTTGAAAAAGCAATCAGGCGTGCAAATGAAATTGATAACATAATTCAAAAGCTTTACGAAGATAACATAATAGGAAAAGTATCTGATGAAAGATTTGCTACCTTATCCTTATCTTTGGAAAACGAGCAAAGAACTTTAAAAGAAACCATTCCTGAAATGGAAGAGTATATCAGTACTGCATCCGTTAAGAAAGAAAACTTACAGCAATTCATTGAAAAAGCAAAACGAGTTACAAGACTAAAGGAATTAACTCCTGAAATTGTACATGAGTTTATTGAAAAGATTGTTGTATCAAAGCCAAACTACATTGACGGTGTTAGACATCAAAACATTGATATATACTATAAAGGTGTTGGTATTATCAAATTCTTCTCGCCTGAGGAAATGGAAGCTCTTTATCAGAAGCACATTAACAGAAAACAAACCAAAGAAAAAACGGCATAGCATAAGCTACACCGTGAAAAATTAATATTTTTACTACAGAAGCCACCTTGGGGTACCAACTTCCTTATGGAGGGTACCCCGAAGGGAGCTTTTTATTTATCTTCTGCCGCCTCTGCGGTCGTCTCTTCTGCCGCCGCGGGGACGTCTGGGAGCCTCCTCACCGTCATCCTCGGGAACAAGTCCTTCGATTTCAATGAGAGCGTCCCTTCTTGAAAGATTGATTCTGCCCTGATCGTCGATTTCGAGCACCTTAACGATAACCTCGTCGCCGACTGTTACGCAGTCTTCAACCTTTTCTGTTCTCTTGACATCAAGCTTGCTGATGTGAACAAGACCTTCCTTACCGGGAGCGATTTCAACGAATGCACCGAAGCTCATAAGTCTTGTAACTACGCCGCGGAAGATAGCACCTACCTCGGGGTCGTTTGCGATAGTCTCGATGATTGTGATTGCACGCTTTGCATTGTCAAGGTCGATAGCTGAAACAAAGATTGAGCCGTCTTCGTTTACGTCAACCTTACAGTCACATTCAGCGCAGATCTTCTGGATAACCTTGCCCTGCTTACCGATAACGTCACCAATCTTTTCAACGTCAATCTTTGTTGTAAGCATCTTGGGAGCATACTTGGAAAGCTCAGCTCTGGGCTCTGCAATGCAGGGAAGCATAACCTCGTCAAGAATCTTGCATCTTGCATCGTAGGTCTTTTCAAAAGCTTCCTTGATGATTTCGGGGGTAAGGCCGTGAACCTTGAGGTCCATCTGAATAGCTGTGATACCCTTCTTGGTACCTGCAACCTTGAAGTCCATATCGCCGAAGAAGTCCTCGAGACCCTGGATATCAACCATTGTCATAAAGCGGTCGCCCTCGGTGATAAGACCGCAGGAGATACCTGCAACGGGAGCCTTGATGGGAACACCTGCTGCCATAAGTGAAAGGGTTGAGCCACAGATTGAAGCCTGTGAGGTTGAGCCGTTTGAGGAAAGAACCTCTGAAACGAGTCTGATAGTATAGGGGAACTCCTCAACTGAGGGGATTACGGGAACAAGAGCTCTTTCAGCAAGGGCACCGTGACCGATTTCACGTCTGCCGGGACCTCTTGAGGGCTTTGTTTCGCCGACTGAGTATGAGGGGAAGTTGTAGTGGTGGAGATATCTCTTTTCTGTTTCGTTGTCGAGACCGTCGAGAAGCTGAGCATCACTCATAGGTCCGAGAGTTGTAACGGTGAGAACCTGAGTCTGACCTCTTGTGAACATACCTGAGCCGTGTACACGTGAAAGAAGGTCAACCTGTGCATCAAGAGGACGCATATCGTTGATGCCTCTGCCGTCAACACGCTTGCCCTCGTCAAGGAGCCAACGTCTTACAACGAACTTCTGAAGCTTGTAAAGGCACTCGTCAATCTTTTCGATTACGTCTGCATATTCCTCGTCAAATCTCTCGTGCACCTTTTCGTAAACGGGCTTGAGTCTTTCGTCACGGATTCTCTTGTCGTCGGTGTCAAGAGCAAACTTGATATCGTCGATTGCGAATTCCTTGATTGCCTCGAACATTTCGGGAGCGGGATCCTGTGATTCAAAGGGAACCTTTTCCTTGCCGATTTCAGCCTGGATGCCCTTGATGAATTCAACGATTTCCTGGTTTACCTTGTGAGCGTACATGATACCGTCGAACATTGTCTCGTTGTCGATTTCGTTTGCACCTGCTTCGATCATTGCAACAAGATCTGCTGTTGAAGCAACGGTAACTGCCATTTCGCTCTTTGCTCTTTCAGCTTCTGTGGGGTTGATAACGAACTTGCCGTCAACAAGACCTACTGATACACCGCTGATAGGGCCGTCCCAGGGAATTTCTGAAATTGAGATTGCAACGGAAACACCGATCATTGCAGTGATTTCGGGAAGACAATCCTGGTCAACTGACATAACTGTAGCAACAACACCTACATCGTTTCTCATATCCTTGGGAAAAAGAGGACGGATGGGTCTGTCGATAACTCTTGAGGAAAGAGTAGCCTTCTCTGAAGCTTTACCTTCTCTTCTCTGGAAGGAGCCGGGGATGCGGCCTACAGAGTAGAGCTTTTCTTCATAGTCAACGGAAAGAGGGAAGAAGTCAACACCCTCTCTGGGCTTTGCTGCCATTGTTGCAGTACAGAGTACTTCTGTTTCGCCATATCTGATAAGACATGAGCCGCCTGCAAGACCTGCCATTTTACCTGTTTCTACAACAAGAGGTCTGCCGGCAAGAGTTGTTTCAAATTTTCTGAATTCGTTAAACATTTTTCTGCCTCGCTTTCTTTATTTTCTTTAGATTTATTTCAATACGAGGGGTGGTTTAGCAATAAATTCAGCATTAAAGGTGATTAAGGTGATTTTTAATACTCAATTTAGTGCTAACCCAATAAAGCCTCCCCGTATCAATTTACGTTTTTCCGCATTAAATAACGGAAAAATGGCAGACATAAAAAATTATGTCTGCCAAAGGATTGCAATTACTTACGGATACCAAGTCTTGCGATGATTGAACGGTATCTTTCGATGTCGTTCTTCTGAAGGTAAGCAAGAAGGTTTCTTCTCTGACCAACCATCATAAGAAGGCCGCGACGTGAGTGGTGGTCCTTCTTATTAACCTTAAGATGCTCTGTAAGGCTGTTGATTCTGAATGTGAGAAGAGCGATCTGTACTTCAGGTGAACCTGTGTCGCCTTCGTGTGCAGCATATTCCTTGATAATAGCTGTCTTCTGTTCCTTTGTCATCATGATTTTTCACCTCAAAAATAATATTTCATTCGCCTGACCCCCAGAATGCGGCAGGTGAAAAACCCGTTGGGCAAAACCCGCAATCCGAGTAATCGGCATAATGCTCAAAGATTATACCACAGTAAAATCAAAATGTAAAGATAAAAAAACAAAAAAGTTAACCTTATTTGTGAAATATTTCAGCAAAAATCTGCCGAATTTTATCAATTTTGCCCTTAATACTATAGATTTTATGCTTTTTATAGGTTATAATTTTATCAGAACAAAAAAAGGAATGATAAAATGCTGAAGAGATTAAAAAAATTCTTTCTTATAAATACCGCAGTCACACTGAGCGTGATTCTGCTTCTTTCTCTTTTCTGTCACTTTGTGCGCAAAACATCAATAAATGCGTTCATTGCGTCTGTTTACCTTCAGATAACGGACTTTAACGGAATATACGAAAGCACGGAAAAGTGCTATCAGGCACTCAAGGATATGAAGGAAGCAAACCTCAGTGATATAGAAGTGCCAAAGATGAAATGCGGAACCGAAAGCCACCGCATCGGCAAAACACAATATCTTACCGTCGGTATGGAAAACGAAAGCGACAGCCTGATTTTTTACTTCCCCGGCGGCGGATTTATCGACCAACCTAAAAGTCAGCATTGGAGCTTTCTCAACAAGCTTACCTCACAGACGGGCATTCCCGTAATTGTACCCGTATATCTCAAGGTCACAAGCTACTGTGCCGAGGAGGCTTATGCCGACATTATTGAAATTTACAGTAAATACACCGACAGTACAAAGCTTAAAAATATTATACTGATGGGTGATTCCTCAGGCGGAAATATGGCGCTCTCCCTTGCTATGCAGCTTCGTGAAACCGATATGCCGCAGCCCGGGAAAATCATTGTAATAAGTCCCTGGATGGACCTTTCAATGAAGAATCCCGAAATGGAAGGCTACAAAAAGGGTGAGTTTATGGTAGGACTCAGCGGACTTGAAATTCTCGGCAAAAAGTGGGCGGGAGAAAAGAGCATCTACGACCCGGTTATAAGCCCCCTTTACGGCAACTTCAACGGACTTGGCGAAATTGTCATTTTCTCAGGCGCAAAGGATATGCTTCACCCGGACATTCTCCGTTTCGGAGAAAGGCTTGAAAAAGACAAGGCCGACTTCAACCTTTATGTAGAAGAAAATCTTCCTCACGTTTATCCGTTATTCCCTACACCAGAAGCAAGCAAAGCCTTTGAGCTTATAAAATATGAGGTGCTATACTGAAATTATGCCCTATAATATGCTGATAATTCCTCTGTCTGTTTTGGCTTATTGTCAACAGTCGGGGTAAAGAGTCAAAAGATAACTATCGAATCAAGCAGTTGTAATTATGCAACTGCTTGATTTTATTTTGCTCTTGATAAGAGAATATATGTAAAATGCAATTTCTGAAGTGTCTGAATTTTTGTAACCGTATGCAATTCTTTTAATTACTTTGATTTTGTTGTTACAGCCTTTGGTAAAACCATTTGTGATAGTTTAATACAATGAATTGATTATTCCGTAATACCAATTTTGCACATTTTTCAAAAGATTCTAAGTCACATCATTCAGCATTTTGCATCCCTTCAATTAAATCGGGTTTTGCTAGAATTCCCTTAGCATTCCTTTTAACATTTTTATCTCTTCTTAAACAGTAATCTGTATACCAAATAGATAATAAGTCCTATTCCCAATAAGCTTCCTACACCCTCAAGAATATCCGCAAAATAAAAATCTGAATTTGATTCAGTTGTAGTTTCCTGACTATAGTCCGAAGAATAATTGTTATTCGATGAAGTTGTGTACTTTGCGAACACATCTCCTATCAGTAAGCTATCAAGGCAACCCTTATACCAATATTCGCTATTGTCGTATGATACGAATGCAATTGCATAGTAATAGGATTCAACAGAAAAGAGATATACCGTTGAATATGTCTCCATATTCGTCGATGTATCAAAATAAGAAGCTCTTATTCTTACTCCGTCAGTCTGTCCGCCGTCAACCGAATCTGCATAGGCTCTTGTTGCTTCCGGCTCTGACAAAAAATAATTGTTGCTTCCCTCCGGAATAAAAATACTGTCTGCATCTCTTTCAATTTGCCAAATTTCAGCATCACTTAAGTTGCTGTAACTTATATCATCAAAATTAAATTTTGACAGAACAGAAATCTGTTGTCCTTTTTCTGCATCTATATAAATATCAATTGCATAATCCCCCTGATTATCTATTTTTTCAAAGCCTTTAGGTATTTCCATTTCCATACACTGTTCACGGTGATTAAAAGCCAAACACCTGAAAGAACCGAACATCATCAAAACAGCTACCGTTAGAACTAACCATTTTATCTTTCTCATAAATTTTCCTCCAAATTCAATTTATCTGAATTTTAGTATATTTATTTACTAAAGTCAATACTTTTTTAGTAAAATTATTTATTAAAACCCATAGTAAACATCTTTACTGTGTAAACTTAATACAGTTACTATGTAAAGGAACGGTTTTATGGAAAATATGATGAAAAAGCTCCGCGACCTGCGGGAAGATAATGATTTAACACAAGAAACAGTTGCGAAATATTTGGGCACATCTCAGACAATGTACGCAAGATATGAAAGAGGGGCAAACGAACTACCCGTAAGACATTTAAAAAAGCTTTGTGAACTCTACAATATTTCCTCGGATTATTTACTCAACATCAAAACAGATACAAAAAGAAAAAGCGGTAAAGTAAAATAACAGCAGATATAAAAGCATCTGCTGTTGTTTTGTTCTCTGAGAAAAATTTTTATAAAACTTTTTTCACTAAACTATTTAAAAATAAGTATACATTATGTTATAATAAATAAAATATGTTTATTTACATAAAAAACGGAGGAAATTAAAATGAGTAAAGTTAAAAATGATGCTAAAATTAAAAATCCCCTCATCGTTGCTGTACGTGAGCAGCTTGAACATAGAGCTACATGGCTTTACCTTCTCTGCGACGAAGCACAGAAAAGAGGACTTGATCCCAGAGATTTCGGCTCAGCTGCAGTAAAGCGCTGCGGACTTATGCAAGGCAAGGGTCTTGTAGAAAAAGGAAAGACAGATTCCCTCAAGGGCCTTCGCAAAACACTTTTCACTCTGCCTGCACAGATGGTTTTTGAAATGAAGATACAGAACTGCACCGATGACGAGCTCGAAATTCACTTCCACTACTGTCCCCTTGTAAAGGCATGGCAGAAGGCAGGCTGCAGCGATGATGAAATCGCTATGCTCTGTGATATCGCAATGTGCGGCGACAGAGGTATAGGCGAACGTTACGGTGCAGAGCTTGACCTTCCCAAAACAATTGCAAACGGTGACGACATCTGTCATTTAAGATATCACAAAAAATAATTTTTAAGGAGAAAAAACTATGTCAGAACAGAAATATCTCGACATTCTCTCACAGCTTACTCTCGACGAAAAGCTTTCCCTGCTTTCAGGTAAAACCTATTGGCTTACCCAGGAAATTGACCGTCTCGGTGTGCCGTCAGTGTGGATGAGCGACGGCCCTCACGGCATGCGCAAGGAAAAACAGACCGGCGGCACAAACATTATGCAGGCTTCAGAAACCTCAACCTGCTTCCCCACAGCTGTTACAACTGCTTCCTCATGGGACACAGACCTTCTTGAAGAAATCGGTGCAACAATCGCTGACGAGGCAAAGGCTCTCAAGGTAACAACAGTACTCGGCCCCGGTGTCAACATCAAAAGAAGTCCCCTCTGCGGCAGAAACTTCGAGTACATCTCAGAAGACCCCTTCCTCACCTCACGCCTCGGTGCGGCTTATGTTCACGGCGTGCAGAAAAACGGTGTCGGCGTAAGCCTCAAGCACTACTGTGCCAACAACGAAGAACATATCCGTATGTCAATTGACTCAGTCGTTGACGAAAGAGCCCTTCGCGAAATCTACCTTTCAGCCTTCGAACATATCGTAAAAAAAGAGCAACCCACCACAATTATGTGCTCCTACAACAGAATCTTCGGCACCTATCTTTCCGACAACAAGAGAATGCTTACAGATATTCTCCGTGACGAATGGGGCTTCAAGGGCATTGTTGTCAGTGACTGGGGCGCAGTAAACGACAGAGTTGAAGGAATCAAGGCAGGTCTTGACCTTGAAATGCCCGGCAACAAGGGTATGAATAACAAGTACATCAAGCAGGCTCTTGACGAAGGCAGAATCACAATAGAGGATGTTGACAAAATTGTACTTCGTATGATAAAATTCGCTTTTGAATGCAAAGCCAACGAAGGTGACGGCTACGACATTGACTTCAAAGCACACCACGAAACTGCAAGAAAGGCTGCAACTCAGTCAGCAGTACTGCTTAAAAACGAAAACGGAGCACTTCCTCTCAAAACATATGAGAGCGTTGCGGTTATCGGCGCTCTTGCAGACAAGCTCCGCTATCAGGGTGCAGGTTCAAGTCACATCAATGCCTGGAAGACAGTCTCCTTTAAAAAAGCTCTTGAAAACAAGGGTCAGGCATTCACCTATGCACCCGGCTACACCTTAAAGGGTGACGGCTACAATAAAAAGCTTATCGAGGAAGCCTGCGAAGCTGCAAAGGGCAAGGAAGCAGTCCTTGTATTCATCGGTCTTACAGATGCCTTTGAAAGTGAAGGCTTCGATCGTAAGCACATCGATATGCCCGCTTCCCACGCTATTCTTGTCGAAGAGCTTTCAAAGGTAAACGACAACATCATCGTTGTGCTCTCCTGCGGCTCACCCATAAGAATCGGCGACTGGGAAAAGAAGACAAAAGCTATTCTCAATATGTATCTTCCCGGTCAGGCCGGCGGCGAGGCAGCCTACGACCTTATCTACGGTAAGGCCAATCCCTGCGGTAAGCTTGCAGAAACCTTCCCCATTGCAAACGAGGACAACATCGTTTCGGCATACTTCCCCATGGGACCCAGAACCGTAGAATACCGCGAGAGCATCTATGTCGGCTACCGCTATTTTGACAAGGCTAAAAAGGCTGTAAAGTACCCCTTCGGTCACGGTCTCTCCTATGTTGATTTCAGCTATAGCGACCTTAAGCTTTCAAAGAAAAAGATTAACGAGGGTGAAGAGCTCACCGTATCCTTCAAGGTAAAAAATCTCGGCTCAGTACCCGGTGCAGAGGTTGCTCAGCTTTATGTAGTCAACCCCGAAAGCAAAATCTACAAGGCTGTAAAGGAGCTCAAGGGCTTCAGCAAGGTATTCCTCAATGCAAAGGAAGAAAAGACCGTGGAAATCACCCTTGACGAAAGAGCCTTCAGCTTCTACAACGTGCTTATCAACGACTGGCACGCAGAAAGCGGCAACTACGGCATCCTTATCGGCTCCTCCTCACAGGATATCCGCCTCGAGGGCGAAGTCAGCGTCAAGACCGCAAAACCCGACGCACCTGTGCCCGACTACCGTGAAAGTGCTCCCTGCTACTACAATATGGAAAACACCACCACCGTTTGCGACGATGCCTTCGTTGCAGTACTCGACAGAGAGATTCCCGACAACAGTGAATTCACAAAGGGCAATCTCACCATCAACAGCTCAGTTTCACAGGTCGCAGTAAGCCCCTTCGGTAAAGGACTTTACACAATACTCACAAACGGTGCAAAGGTTGTTGCTCTTACAGCGGAAAACCCCGACATGATCACCGAATCAATCAAGGATATGCCCCTTCGCTCCTTCAGCGGATTTACAGGCGGACTTCTTTCGCCCAAAACCGTAGAAGGTATCCTTGACCTTTGTAACGGAACAAAGGGTGGCTTCAAAAAACTAATTTCCGGATTCAAAAAATAATAAAGAGGTAATAAATATGAAAAAGAAAATACTTTCAATTTTACTTGCCGCACTTATGCTCCTTTCACTTGCAGCATGCGGCGGCAACAATGCAACCGACGGTAATGCTACCAACGGCAATGCAACTGACGGCGACGTAACCACCGAGACTCCTGCAGGACCCACTCCGTTCTTCCCGGAATTTACAACAACAGGTCTTGACGGCGAGGAATACGACCAAGACATTTTCAAAGGCAACAAACTCACAATGGTAAACGTATGGGGCACCTACTGTCCTCCCTGCATAAAGGAAATGCCCGATCTTGAGAAGCTCAGCAAGGACTATGCTGACAAGGGTCTTGTAATCATCGGAATTGTTTCAGACACATACGACTACACAAACGATAAAAATTCCGATGAAAAAATCAAAGCCGCCAACGAAATAGTTGCAGAAACAGGCGTAACTTATCTGAACCTTCTCCCCTCTGATTCCTTCAACAAGGCAAAGCTTGACTATATCAGAGGTGTATTGCCCACCACCTACTTCCTTGATGAAAACGGCGAGCTCGTAACAGGCGAATACATCGCCTCCAGAAGCTATGACCAGTGGGCAAGCATCATCGACGCTATGTTTGAAGAAGTACAGAAATAACACACGAAACCACAAAGAAAAATGGTCGGGACATCGAATCCCGACCATTTTTTTACATTGTTTTACCCTTTGTCAACAGTCCGACAGCTTATCGAAAATATTTTTCGATAAGCTGTCGGGTTGTTGCATTAAGCGCAGACCAAAAAGCAAAACAAAAATAGTAAATCTATTGAAAATATCTGCTTTAATTCTATTGAAAGTAACTTTTAAGTGTTGCATAAAACATAATTTTGCTTTTTTAGACGTTTTTTCACCCACTCGGAGTACCTTAGTACGCCTTCGGGGATGAAGAAAACGCCTTCTGCATCTTAATGCAACAACCCTTTTTTTCATTGTGAGGCTACAGTAAATACGCGGGGAAGCCAATGCTTCGCATTGCCGCCGAGAAAAAACTGTTTCTCTTCCTTGAAACGTTTTTTCTCGGCGGCCCCTCAGCCAAGCGACGCAGTCGCTTGGCTGAGGGGGCTTCCCCGCCTGTCACCTCCGCGGCAAACTACGGGCAAAAATTTGTGATTCGCTTAAAATTACCCCTCAGATTAAATAAAAGCAGATATTTACAGTCAGATCACTGAAAACACCTGCTTTTTAGTTTTAGCTTTATGTAACAGCTGCGTCTTATTTTACAATCGCATCTATAACCCTCTTTGAGCTATTGCTGTCAAAAAAGCTGAAGTTCATTTTTTTGAATCTTTCATTTTTATCCTTGTCATATTCTGCTCTGACTGCATCAATACACTCGGCTGCCGTGACTGCAACCCTTCCCGGTACATAGGACTCATAATCATAATAAAAGTCCCTTTCCTCCCTATACTTTTCAAGGTCATAGGCAAAAAACACCGTCTTTTTATCAAGAAATGAGAAATCCATACATATAGAGGAATAATCTGTTATAAGCACATCGCAGAAAAGTGCGAGCTTTCTTACATCATCAAAATCAGTTACGTCAACAGCATTTTCTACCGTGAGTCTCTCGTGCACCTGAGGATGAAGCTTGACAAAAAGCACGTACTCATCACCGAGGGCATCGGTGAAATTTTTTATGTCAAATCTTCGAAGAATCTCAAGGTTTTCCTCCTTTGTGTCGCGGAAGGTGGGCGCATAAAGGACAACCTTTTTACCTTCACACTGCGGATAAAGACGGAGAAGCTCAGCCTTTGCCTTTTCGGCATTTCCCTTTTCAAGCAGATAGTCACAACGGGGCGCACCAAGAGCAAGCACCTGCTCTTTTTTTACACCGAAAGCACCTGCATAAATATCTCTGACGCCTTCACCGGAGCAGACAACATAGGTAAGCTTACTGTTGCCCTCCTTTTCCGCATTGCGCACGTTTTCAGGCTGAGGTATGTCGAAGCCGAACTTCTTGAATGCACCCTCAGCATGCCAAAGCTGGGTGATGACCGTTTCCTTGCGGAAGCTGAGCTTACCCATAGGCATGAAATTGTCATTCATAAAGACATACTCCGATGTGGCAAGAAGCCGTGACTTAACAAGAAAAAAGGATATAAGCTTAAAGGGATTTTTCAGGGAAAGATCTTCCCTTGTTATAAAAACAGCTTGCGTATCCTTTCTTTCTTCACGGAGCTTTTCGCATACACTTCCCAAAGAATCGCAGAAGCCCTCGTTATGCATTGAAAGAAAGCATACCCTGTTTTTCTTCACCGGAAAAAGTTTTACGCTTATATTGAAAAACAAAGCATAAAGCGAATAAAAGAATTCTTTCATTATTTAACAATCCTTTTTGTAAGAAGAAAATCAATACATCTTAAAATATGCGGGAAGAATGTGTTCACAATAATTGCAGGTAGCTTTTTCTTCACCTTAAACATAATGCGGAAATCTCTGATGTCAAGCTTTCGCGGCTTTCTGAAGGTGATTATCCATCTTGCCCTTGCAGCCTTTCTTGCTTTTTTCATATAGCCATCATCGTCAAGAATGCGCACATTTACCATTTCAAGATATTCTTTCGGAATAAGACCTTTTTCAGCCATACTTCTCGGCACAATGACCTCAAACATAGGTGAAATCTGACTGTAAAGCGAATCAAACAGCTTCGTCATATCCTTATCGGACTTTCTGATGATAACCGTAATGTTAGGATTTTCCGCAATCTGTTTTTTGGTAGAAAAGATGTTTTCCAGATGGAGATCCGGATCGGTCTGCTGCATTACCGCAAAGCGCTCAGGTGTCATCAGTGACCTGAGACGGTCGAACTCCTCGGCGCAGTAAGCCATACATTCATCGTCACCCCTCCAGCATAGGCGGTAAAACTGTGAAATAAGAATATATGCAGTCTTGTATATTACTTCCTGGATATAGTCCTCTCTGTCTACTTCGGGAGGTGCATTTTCAACAGCCGCAAGAGCTTTGTCGTAAATCACTCTGAGTGAGCCGCTGAAGCTCCTTGCAAGGTCAGCATTTACTGTCTGGCTTACTGAAAGTCCCTCTTCGGCAGTGTGTCTTCTGTAATTCATACAAGCATCCATAGTGCCGGCAATTTTTGCCCCGGTGTAAACATAGGACATAAAGAAGGCTCCCTCTTCGGAATATTTGTACTCGGGGAAGCGTACCCCGCTTTCAACAAGCCTCTCCCTTTTATAGCACTTGTTTCCTACAAGAAAGCTCCATAGGAGAATCTTAGTGAAGGTGTCAATGCTTTCCATTGAAGCGAGTCTGTCGGCAAAAGCATTATGCTTGCTTACAATATCCTTACCGAAATTCATAAGCCTTCCGAGAACAAGATCTGAACCGGTTTTCTTTGCTGTATTATAAAACGCCTCAAGAGAAGCTTCAGTATAGGTGTCGTCGGCATCAAGGAAAACAACGTATTCACCCGTTGCCCTTTCAAGGCCGTAGTTTCTTGCCTTTGAAACACCGCCGTTTTCTTTTATATATGACTTGAAGATGCTGTACTTTTCGCAATAATCATCAATAATATCCTGAGTGCCGTCAGTTGAACCGTCATTTACAATGATAACCTCTATATCCTTGAGAGTCTGATTTACAAGACAGTCGAGCGTTTCGGCAATAAACTGCTCAGAATTATATGCAGGTATGATAACTGATACCTTAGCCATTTACTTTACCCCTCTTTATTAAAACTTGATTCCCCACTTGAGGAAATATTTGATTATTGACTGAATGTGGATTAAAAGCAGCTTTTTGTTTCTCTTGCTCTCTCTTTCCCAGAGATGGTAAACCGTAGCCTTAGGATAAAACAGAGCCTTATATTTCTGACTTACACGCCTTGCGATGTCACAGTCCTCAAGGTACATAAAAAACCGCTCGTCAAAGCCGCCAAGCTCCATAAACACCGATGTGCGGAAAAACATAAAGCAGCCCGTTGCATTGGTGATTTCAAAGGGCTCGTCGTCGGGCATATCGAGCATACAGTATTCAGTCATAATACGGTTAGGCTCATCGCCCTTGTGAAACCAATGATTGCCGAGATATCTTACGGTAGGATTCCTTTTTGCAAGCATCTGCAGTCTGCCGTCTTCAAAGCGTATCTGCGGAGAAAGAAGACCCACAGTCTTGTCCTGCGAAGCAAAAAGTGCAAGCTCACTGATAACATCCTCTTTAAGAAGAATGTCGGGATTGATTACAACATGATAATCCGACTCAAGAAAAGGCATCACCTTATTATGTCCCGCACCGAAGCCTCCGTTTCTCTTGCTTTCAATAACAACCACCGAAGGATATTTTTCCTTTATGTAGGCTGCTGTGCCGTCTTCCGAGGCATTATCCACTATGTAAAGTGTGAAGTCAACACCCTTTGTCATTTCAAGGACTGACTCTATTGTAGCATCAACCTTGCCTTTTGCATTGTACGTTACGATACAGCCGCTGACTTTTATCTTTTCCATCTGCTTACTCCTATTTTTTAAAGATAACTCTTCTGTAAAGCTTTGAGATAATATATCTTCTCCATTCCATTTTCTGTGAAAATGAAGTCTCTGATGTTCCTGTTACGTTGTTACCGTGCATTCTGTGATAGATAAGAGGCTGGTCAATAAAAATTACCTTGCCGTAAATCTCACACACAAGACCGATCCATTGGTCATGCATCGGCACATTCCTCGGGATGGGCATAATCTTCTTGAGCATTTTTCTGTCAAAGGCCATGCAGCAACCCATATATGAATTTTTCGCTATATTATGCAAAACGCCTTTTTTGCTGCCTCTGAGCTCAAAAAATGAAGGATTTGTGATTTTCAGCTTTCTGTCTGTGACATATGCATTGTGAAGCACCAGGTCAGCGCCGTCACGAAAGGCAGCCATCACCTGTCTTACCTTATCGGGAAGCCACACATCATCCTGGTCACAAAGAAAAATCTTGTCACCGTGGCAGTATCTTATTGCGTTGATGAAGTTTGCAACAACGCCCTTGCCCGGCCCTTCAATGTAGACTATCCTGCTGTCCTTTTCCATCATTTTGCGTACAATTTTTTCCGTTATGCCTCCCGGTCTGTCATCGGAAACGATGATTTCGTCCTTCTCGGCAAGCTGGGGAAGAATAGATTTTATCTGCTCATATATATATTTTTCGCCCTTGTAAGCAGCAAGTGCAACTGAAATCATAATTTCACCGCCTGAAATGTCTGTAATCAATTAATTATAACATTGATTAATATTTTTTACAATAGAAAAAACCTTACTACGTAAAATATTCTTGGCAAAATGCATCACATGATAAAAACAGTCACGGAATTAAATTCCGTGACTGTTTTTTATGAATAATCAATTATTTTTCAAAGATTAAAAGATTGTTCCTGCAATTGCAATTAAGAATCTTATAAGTTCACCGATAAGGCAGATTATGTCTGAAATCATATCCTTATGGAAGCCGCCGCAGATTTCACAGCACTTCTTGGCACAACCGTCGCAGTTTCCGCTGCCGTCTAAGTCATTGTGTTCACCCATAGAACCTTCATCAACTACTGTATCTGTAAGTCCGCAACCGTAGATACATTCAGCTGTCTTTGTACCGTCTGCTGTGCAGGTAGCATCATTATTTGATACATATTCACCAAGAACATGCTCTTTGATACCGTCGAGCTCTGTACCGCAAACTGTGCAGGTCTGAGCAACCTGACAGGTTGCTGCTGCGCCGGGTGTATGACCCTTTGATGTGCCTTCATCAACTACTGTATCTGTATTGCCACAGCCATAGATACAAGCTGCTGTCTTTGTGCCATCCTCTGTGCAGGTTGCATCGCCGTTTGAAACATAAGCTTCAAATGCGCAAGCCTTGACTGCGTCAAGCTCTTCTTTACATACTGTACAGATCTGAGCTGCCATACAGGTTGCTGCATCACCGGGGGTGTGAACGATTTTAACAGTCCATACCTCGCCTTCCTCAACGGGTGTGTAGCAGACGGGATAGTACGTTTCACCGTGGTAGTGAGTAGGATCGATATTGTATGTGCCGCCTGAAATTTCGATGGAGCCTATGCCGTCACCGCCAACGTTTGTGATCCAGGGGAATAATTCACCGTTATCAGCAGCCTTTGTATCACCGTTACCGAGAACGAAGTTACCGCCTGTTACAGTGAATTCCTTGTGGTGGCCTGCATAGAGCATTGACCATGAATCAGCTCTGTTGAGGTAGTAGTTACCGCCTTCGATAAGGAAGTTACCGCCTTCGTCAGCAGTGAATATTGAATAAACCTTTGTTGCTTCTGTTGCAGTTACATTGATAGCGCCTGTCTGAGCCTCTGAGCTATCCTTAAGTGTGATTGCACCCTTGTCAACTGCGAAGAAGACTGCGAGCATCATCTTATCAAGGTCGGGGTTGATTGTTACAACCTTACCGTTGAGGTCGATTGTTACCTTCTTGTCTGTTGCTTCAGCAAATACATAGTAATCTGTGTAAACTGAGCTTAAAAATGCCTCTGAGCTTGCGATTTCGTGATCGCGAACAACTGTGATAACATCGCCGTCTGCAGCTTCAGCAACAGCTTCCTTGATTGAAGCGTAGGTCTCGTCACCTATCTTAGCTACGTCAACAAGTGCATTTACAAGTGAGCTGCCGAATGTAAGGTCGTCTGTACCGAAATCATTTTCGCCCTTGAAGACAAATTTCTGTGTTTTTGCATTTCTTTCCCAGATGTATACGGGATTTTCAGCATCAACTGTGCAGTTTTTGAAGGTAATTGTCTTTGCGCCGTAGGTCTGATTAAGGATACCGTAGGCTGCATTCTTGATGTTTACGTTTTCAAGAACTGTAGAATTGTTATATGCGATGTGGATCCCGTAGGTTGCGCCATCGATGTTTACATTCTTAAGAGAAATCTTATCTGATGAGCTTGCAATATACAGGAAGCCGAAGTCTACGTTCTTTGCATCACAGTCTTCGATTACGATGTTTGATGAACCGTCAATTCTTACTGCATAACCGTCGTTAAGGCTGCCTTCAAAAGTACAGTTTTTAATAGTTATATCAAGACCGCTTGCGCCGGTTTTCTTATTCTTGTAGATATAACTGTCAACAAAATTGATGTTCTGAATAGTTGCCTTTACCTTGTTAAGGGTAATCTGACCGGTGTACTTGTGGTTCGCACCGTCAAGTGTGATGCTCTTGTTGATTGTGGCGTTTTCTGCTACATCATCAATGAGCTCGATTGTATCGCCTGCTGCAGCAGCATCAATTGCAGCCTGAAGTGTGCCGAATGTTGCTTCACCGACAGCAGCAACATCACCGTCAGCAGCACTTACAGAAAATGAAGCAACTGTAAAGAGCATAGCGATAGCGAAAAAAATTGCCAATGTTTTTTTCATGTGTCTTTCCTCCTAAAAAAATTAATAATTTAGTAAAATTTATTTTACACCTCATTTCATTTTTTGTCAATACATTCTGCGATTTTAGCAAAAATACACAAACAAATTCTTAACATATTGCTGATTCAGTGTAGCTTACAGAATGTGTATATTTTGTAGAATTCTGCGAATCGGTAAAAAAAAGACTGTTGAGAAAGGTGCAAGATGCCTTTTTCTTCACTCCGAAGGCGTACACAGGTACTCCGAGAGGGGGAAAAAAAGGCAAATATATGCGAAAATCCGGGGGAATTCGATGTTCCTCCGGATTTTGTTGGCAATATTGTTATTATCTTTGCTTTAATTTATATGTATATATATTATTCCGCATATATGTTCTTGCGACTTTATCGACAGTCTGAAAAAGACTGTTACACATAATGCAACAGTCTTTTGATTTTTAATTTTTACACGCCGCCGCCTACTGAGCCGTCCCAGGTGTCAACGGAGGTTGCCTTCATTTCTTCCTCGTCGAACCAACGGGTTGTTACAGCCTTGGTCTCTGTGAAGAAGCGGAATGCATCCTTACCGAGGCAGTGGAGATTGCCGAAGAAGGAGAGCTTGTGACCTGTGAAGGGGAATACACCAACGGGTACGGGAATACCAACGTTAACACCAACCATGCCGCCGTCGGTTCTCTTTGCAAATTCTCTTGCATAGTAGCCGTTCTGAGTGAAGATAACCGAGCCGTTAGCAAAGGGGTTGCGGTTCATAAGAGCAAGACCCTCTTCGAAGTTCTTTACTCTCTTGATGCAGAGTACGGGTCCGAAGATTTCCTGTGTACCTACTGTCATATCCTCTGTAACGTTATCAAGAATTGTGGGACCTACATAGAAGCCCTTTTCATAGCCTTCAACAACTGCATCTCTACCGTCAAGAACTACGGTTGCGCCCTCTTCAATACCCTTGTTGATCCAGTTGATAACAGATGCCTTATGCTCTGCGGTTACGACAGGACCGAGAGTTGAATCAGCCTCATAAGCAGGACCGAGCTTAAGCTCCTTGGCAAACTTCTTTATGTAGCCTACAAGCTCATCTGCAATGCTTTCCTGTGCAACAACAACGGGAAGAGCCATGCAACGTTCACCTGCGCAGCCGAATGCTGAGTTGATGATACCTCTTGCGCTTCTTTCGAGAGCGGCATCCTCAAGAACGAGGGCGTGATTCTTTGCCTCGCAGAGAGCCTGTACACGCTTGCCTGTTGCAGCAGCTTCTTTATATACATGAAGACCTACCTTTGTTGAACCAACGAAAGTGATACCCTTTACATCGGGATGCTTGAGGAAAATATCAGCCTCAACTCTTGAGCAGGTTACAAGGTTAACTACGCCCTTGGGAAGACCTGCCTCAACAAGAAGCTCATTGAGTCTCATTGCGGTCATCGGAGTCATTGATGCAAGCTTGAGAACGATTGTGTTACCTGATGCAATGCAGCAGGGCACCATCCAGCCCATGGGAATCATACCGGGGAAGTTGAAGGGAACAATACCTGCAAAAACACCTACGGGCTCATAGTAAAGAGTTGTATCGTAGCCGTTTGATGTATCTCTCATTGAATCGCCGAGAAGTGACATGGGAGCTGTGATAGCAAGCTCAACAGGCTCCTTAACTTTAAGAATGTCACCCTTTGCTTCTGAAAGCACCTTACCGTGCTCAAGAGCGCAGAGTCTTGCAAGCTCGTCCATATGTTCAATAAGAAGCTCACGGAATTTGTAAAGCACCTGAACTCTTTTCATAACAGGTGTGTTTGACCATGCGGGAAACGCTGCCTTAGCGCTTGCAATTGCTGCTTCAACCTCATCAGCTGTGCAGCAAGGAGTTTCTGCGATTACTTCACCGGTGCTGGGGTTGTAAACCGGCATATATTTTTCAGTCTTTGACTCTACCCATTCGCCATCGATGAAACACTTAAGTCTTTTGATTTCGCTCATGTTAAATTGCTCCTTTATTTCATTTTTATACATTATATATTAAGCCACAAAAAAGGAAATAAATCAAGAGAAAAAATAAAAATTCCCCATTATTCACAGTTTAATTCTTTCTGCGGCAGCGTAAAGCATCTCTTTTGCACAGTGCTTTATTTCCTCAAAGGGCATATGCAGACTGTTACATTCGATTACCTCACTGATTCCGGCACCGGAAACCTCTTTTTCTGATGCTTCACTTGTACCAACGACGGCAACAACCCTTTTCCCTTCACACCTGCGGCTTACCCCGAAGGGTACCTTTCCCATAAGGCTCTGACTGTCAAGTCTGCCTTCACCTGTTATTATAAGGTCCGCATTTTCTGCTTCTTTTTCAAATCTGCACAAATCAAGGACACAGTCTATCCCGCTTTCAGCCTCAGCCTTTAAAAATGCCATCAGGGCAAAGCCTAAACCGCCCGCTGCGCCTGCGCCCTCGCAAAGAGAGTAATCCTCACCCAAGGTGTCTGCACAGACATCGGCAAAGCTGCGCAGCCCCCTGTCAAGCAGTTCAACCTCTCTTTCGGTTGCACCCTTCTGAGGTGCAAATATGTAAGCGGCACCCTTTTCGCCGTAAAGGGGATTTTTCACATCGCACAAAAGAGTGATTTCAGCTTCATATATTCTTTTGTCAATACCCGAAAGATCAATTTTTCTTATATCGCAAAGGCTTTTACCGCAGCCTCTTTCTATTTCGCCCTTTTCACCGAAAAATTTTACACCGAGGGCAGAAAGGCAACCCGTACCCCCGTCAGTCATTGCACTTCCGCCGATACCGATAACAATTTTCCTTATTCCGCTTTCGATGGCAGCTTTTATCAACTGCCCCGTACCGTAGGAGGATGCACCGAGGGCATCTCTTTTCTCTTCGAGAGTAAGCCCCGAGGCAAGCGCAGATTCAATAACTGCAGTTTCACCGTCAATATTCAGAAAATATGCTTCGATTTCTCTGCCCGAGGGAGACTGAACCTTACAATAAATCCTTTCACCGCCGAGGACACGGTGCAAAGCTTCAGCCGTACCCTCTCCTCCATCGGCAACGGGAATAGCTTTAATTTCAGTGCCGGGATAATTTTTCCTGAGCACTTCAGCAACAATGTCGCACACCTGTCCTGAATCCAGTGTCCCCTTAAAGGAATCGGGAGCAATCACTACCTTCTTCATTTTTTCACCGTTTCTTTTAAAAATTCCAGGCTGTCATATACGTCACAGCCTGTTTTTTCAAGTCTTTCACGGCTGTTATGCCCCCTTGACACAAGGGCACAGTCACAACCGATTGCCTTTGCAGTTTCAAAATCGTGAAGAGTATCCCCGACAAAAAGCACCTCATCGGGATTATAGCCCTTTTCCTTCATCCATCTTTTTGCCGTTTCAATCTTGCTGCTTCCCAGCACATTGCCCGAGCCGAGAATATCTGTGAAGAAATGCTCCAACTCAAAATAGGCTACCTGCTTTAAAAGATAACCCTGCTCCGTTGCGGAAATAATAAGCTGCTCCTTACCCGAATGCTTTACAAGTGACAGTACGTCCCTTGCGTCGGAGAAAATATCGGCGTGAGGATAATTCTCATTATAGAGGGAAGCATACTCCCTTGCAATAAGGGAAAAATCCTCGTTTTCAAGATCAAAGCCCACCTTAAGATAAAAATCTCTTACAGGAAAATCAAACTCCCTGAGATAATACTCACGGCTTTCAACAGGCTTTTTTCCTCTTTCTGTAAGAAGCGTATTCACGATTTCCATATTAAGCGGTACATCGTCAAGCAGTGTACCGTTCCAGTCCCATATTATACAGTTATATTCCTTCATTTTTTCTACCGTCCGGATTTATTTGAGGTCATTTATGAAATTTACGAGGTCTCCCATACACTCCATTTCCGAAATCGCCTCATCGGAAATTTCAATCCCGTATTCGTCCTCTATTGCCATTACTACTTCAACAAGATCAAGACTGTCTGCATCGATTTCCTCAAAGGTAGTTTTCATTGTGAACTCAAAATCTGCCGAAAGTCCCAGCTGTGATGAAATAATTTCCTTTACCTTATCAAAAGTTTCCATATTAGCCTCCATGTAAATATATTAAGCGTATCTGATATTTTTGTCAATAGAGCGGCATCTCTGAGCCGCTTCTTTCTCTTATCCTTTCTCACAAAGGTAAAGATATTCACTTTTACTGAATATCTTTCTTCCTCCTGCCAATAATTTTCACAGGAAAGAAGGTAAAAGAATGAAGCTTTTGAAAATTGAATGTGCCGCCCTTACCGCTTTTATTATATGTATATTTATCTCTACATATAATCTTGACAGAAACTGTGATGACATCCGTAAAAATATTCTGCGGCTTCACGTAATAGCCGCCTCAGACTCTGAAAACGACCAGAAGCTGAAACTTGAACTTCGTGACGAGCTTCTCTGTGCAGGCAGCGAGATTTTTTCAGGCAGTAAGACCAAAAAGGAAGCAGAAGAAAAAATCAGCAAAGAATTAGCCGCAGTAGAAAGCATCTGCTGCAGATTTCTCGAAGGCAAGGGACAGTATGACGGAGTCACCGTTTCACTTGAAAAATGCTTTTTCCCTACAAAAAAATATGACGGATTCACCCTTCCTGCAGGCTACTACGATGCGCTCAGGGTTGTAATCGGCAAGGGCGAAGGCAGAAACTGGTGGTGTGTGATGTTTCCTGCGCTGTGTCTTCCCGCATCGGACAAAACCTACGCCTCCTTCGACGGCATTCTGACCGAAGAGAGCAAAAAAATCATCACAGAAGAAAAATATGAGCTTCGGCTCTGGCTTGTAGAAAAATGGCAGGAAATCAAAAAAATATATAACAATTAAAATCCTTATATTTGTATTGAATATTTTATATAAAAGTGATAAAATTATAAGGAATTAAAATTAAAGGAGAGAAAAATATGGAAAAGTATGACATTCTCGTTGTCGGCGGCTCTACCACCGGTGCCTGGTTTGCCAGAAAAATGGCTGAAAACGGTCACAAGGTGCTTATGATTGAAAAAGAGGAGAAGAAAAATATTTCCCGTGCCTACGACATCTTCCACATGAGCAAAAAGGAAATGGAGCAGTTCGGTCTCACAATCCCCTCACCTGAGGACAAGGATTTCGGCTTTACCTTTGAAGGCTCACCGGTTATGTCTCCCTTCGGCAACTATGCGAAAAGTGGTAAGCCTGCAACAGTTGTAGGTTGTCACAAGCACGAATACATACTCAGAATGCACGAGGAAGCAAAAAAAGCCGGTGCAAAAGTCGTTTGCGGTGCTTCTTTCACAGACCTCATTTACGATGAAAAGGGTAAGGTTGTCGGAGCAAAATATAAGACCGCAAAAGCCGAAAAAGAGGTTCAGGCCTCTCTCGTTGCTGACTGTACAGGTATTCCCGCAGTTGTAAGAAGAAAGCTCCCCGACTCCTCTACAATCGAAAACTTCAGACTTACAAACAGAGACGTTTTCTTTGTCGTTCTTTACTATGTAAAATATCTCAACGAAAAAGTGCGCGCACGCGACCTTGATGGATCCTACCTCAACTATAAGGTATGGTCAGCACCTTCAGGTGACGAGCACGGTGCAATTCTCGGTGTAGGCGGCAACTACGGCTTTGACTATGCAGAAGAAATCTTCAGAACTCAGTTCAGAAAAAATGTCAAGTGGCCCGACTACAAGGTCGAAAAAGTCGAAAAGGGTCTCACTCCCTATCACAGAGGCCTCTACTCCTTTGTTGACGACGGCATAATCGCTCTCGGTGACACTGCCTGCCTTACAAAGCCCACCTGCGGTGAAGGCTGCACATCATCCCTGGTTCAGTGCGAAATTGCTGCAAGAGTAATTGACACCCTTCTCAAAGAAGGTAAGGCTCTCTCCAGAGAAAACATGTGGCCCATCAACTGCGAATACATCAAAAAGCAGGGTATTGCTTTTGACTCAATGCGTCCCCTTCTTATTGGCATCGTTTCCTGCAGTCCGAAGGAAGCTGAATATCTCTTCAAAAAGGATATCATCTTCAGCCAGAAAATTCTCGGCAATCAGGGTGAAGACCTTGATCTCAGCGCCAAGGACATTGCTGACATCGTTGCAGGCATCGGCTCAGGTGTCGCAACCGGCAAAATCAAGCCCGCAACCGTTGCCTCAATTGTAAAGGGCCTTCTTCATAGCGGCGAGGTTACTAAGCTTTACGGAGAATATCCCACATCAGCTGCCGGCTACTTTGATTGGAAGGAAAAGGCAGACGCTCTCTGGGAAAAGATCGGCTCAATGGCTGATAAGTGTGATAAGGATATTCTGAGAAAACTCGGATACTGATCAGGCACACATGTAATCCTTCAGATGAATAACCTGTTTCAGCTACAGAATAAAACCGGTTCTTAAGTTCAGACTTAAAAACAAAAACATCGGGACATCGAATCCCGATGTTTTTTTATATGCCATTCACATTGGAAACGAGGGCGTGCCTGCGCATCCCAAAAAAGAAAAAAGCACCTCCGAAGAAGTGCTTTTAGCGCGTTTTAGAAGTATCACTTATTTTACAAGCTCAAGTGCCTTGTTTACAAGCTCAGTTGCCTTTGCAACAACTGCCTCGTCACCTTCTGCAAGGTTGAGAAGAGGAGCTCTTACACCGCCAAGGTCAACACCGATTCTGTTTTTAAGCACTGCCTTTGCAACAGCGTACATATTGCCTGTTGCCGAGCACATTGTGTATGTAACCTCGTTTGCTGCGTCCTGAAGTACTCTTGCCTTTTCATTTTCGCCGTTTTTCACAAGCTCATTAAGCTTTACATAAACCTCGGGCATAACTCCGTATGTACCGCCGATACCGCCGTCAGCACCGATAAGTCTGCCGCCTACAAACTGCTCGTCGGGACCGTTGAATACAACGATATCCTTGCCGTTGAGCTTTGCCTGACGCTTGAACATCTGAATGTCCTGAATGGGCATTGAGGAGTTCTTGACACCGATAACCTTGGGATTCTTGAGCATTTCATCAAACAGAGACATTGTAAGTGCAACGCCTGCAAGCTGAGGAATGTTGTAGATTACAAAATCAGTGTTGGGAGCAGCTGCTGAAATATCGTTCCAATATTTTGCAATCGCCTTTTCGGGAAGGCGGAAATAAATAGGAGGAATAGCAGCAATAGCATCAACACCGAGAGCTTCAGCGTGACGTGCAAGCTCACAACTGTCCTTTGTGTTGTTACAAGCAACGTGAGCAATGATTGTAAGTCTGCCCTTTGAAGCCTCCATAACAGCCTCAAGAGTTTCTTTTCTGTCCTGAACACTGTGATAAATGCACTCACCTGAAGAGCCGCCTACATAAAGACCTGTAACGCCCTTTTCAATAAGGAACTCTACAAGCTTCATTGTTCTTTCCTTTGAGATGTTGCCTTCGTCATCGTAGCATGCATAAAATGCAGGAATTATTCCCTTATACTTTTCAAGACTCATTTTCATTAACCTCTTTCTTCAATTTCTTTTAACATAGTGTCGAGCATAATAAGACATCTGGGCACGTGGAAGGGACCCTTGAAGGTCGAACCTATGCAAGCGGGAAGTGTGGGGTTGCCGTCACGTCTGAGATAGCCGTACCACTCACCGCAGGGTGCTGATGCAAAATATTTCTCACAGTAACTGAGAATCTGTCTGAAGATTCCGAGATACTTTTCATCGCCTGTGTCCTTATAAATCATAAGTGATGCGATAAGAGCCTCGTTGTGGGGCCACCAGAGCTTCATATCGTGCTCATAGGCTTCGGGAGGATTACCGAGACAGTCGATGAAATAAAGTATGCCGCCGAATTCTTTATCCCATCCCTTATCAAAAGCAAGGTCGAATATTTCTACAGCCTTTTTGTGAAGCTCCTTGTCACCGGTAGCATTTGCTCTTTCCATAAGGAACCAGCTGCATTCGATGTCGTGCCCGGGGTTGACAATTCTTCCCTCGGTTACGTCAAGTCTGGGTGTACCGTCGGGTGCAACCGACTCAAGAGTACAGCCGAGCTCAGGCTTGAAGTGATACTTGAAAATATCACTTACACATTCATCGGCCCTTGCGTTATAAAGGTCTGCTTTTTCCGGGTCAACACGAAGAAGTACAGATGTAACATTAAGAAGAATCATCGGTATACCGAGCGCTCTGCCTGTACGTGTGGAAGGCTCAGTCTTCGGACCCATACCTGTAGGATCAGGCATTCCGTGATTGAGATTCCAGTACATATCGTAAGCACGGCGTGCTCTTTCAAGATGCTCCTTTTCACCGGTTACACCGTAATATTCAGCGTTAGCAATACAGTAGAAGGCTTCACTGTAGCAGTATCTTCTCTGTCTTAAGGGCTTACCGTCGGCAGTTACAGTAAAGTAAAGTCTGCCCTCAGCATTTTTGTTCACACAGTGCTCCTCAAGGAAATCAAGGCAGCTCTTGCTTGCCTTAAGCCATTCCTCCTTAACCCCGTAAACATGGCAAAGGTAGGCATAAATCCAACCGCAACGACCCTGCATCCACACACTTTTGTCAGTTGAGAAAACCTTGCCGTCCTTATCAAGGCAGGTATAAACACCGCCATTGACCTCGTCCATACCGTTTTTGAGCCAGAAATCAGCCACTGCTTCAAGCTGGGCTTGTATCCATTTTCTTTCCTCAGTAAGATTCATCAAATCACCCCGTAACTTATATTCGTTTACAGAAGGCATTATATCACACAAAAATTAAAGTGTAAAGTAAAAACCGCAAAATGTGTATTCAAAATTTTGTGTAAATAATACTGCCGTATATCGCATTTTTGATTACTACATTTTCACCCTATTGTTTTTTATAAAGCATTTTCAAGCCGTTATTTTCGCTGAACACGTAACAGTATCACCGATATATCAAAATTACACTATCTCCATATTCTTGCTCTTTTTCTTCAATAATTTCTCTTTCCTATTTCACAAGCCGGAGCTTACTCTTGCCGAATTGATAGGCTCTAAAGCTAAATCATCCATTTTATTTGATTCATTTATGCCCATCCGTTCTTTCATACGATCCCTGGCATAATTTGTCAGATAAATCGGATGTATTCGGACATCTAAAAATCCTTCTTTGCTATATAATTCCGTATTGTAACACTTTGTGTCATAATACCTGTTATATCTATTCTGTCTGTTTATGCCAACCTCGTTATATCCCTAGCGGTTGTATCCTTCACTGTCATAGTCAGAAAAGTCTTGCGGCTCCGAAATTTTACAAATGTCTTCCGGCTTTCACTTGAATATAGCCAAAAAGCATAATAAAATAAGCATTATGATAATCAGTACTACAGGCAAATATATCATCGTGTTCACATCGTTTGTATTATACAGTCACGAAAAAAATCCAACCACATATTGTTCAATATATTCTCCTTTCTTGAGGAAACACTTCTTCGTAATTTTTAAGGCTAAAGACACCAAAAAAGGTCATATAAACACACAAAACTCCGTCAACCGAGTCTTCGGCAGACGGAGTTTTATTTATACTGTGACTTTTAATCTTCCGGAAAAGCAATTGCCTTCTTATACTTCTCAGCGTGTTCAAGGGCGTCCGTAACCTCCTTTGAAAAGCCCCTATCAGACAAATCTTTCAAAGTGTAGTCCGTATCTTCAACTACATCGTGAAGAAGTGCCACAACCGTTGTTGTTTCGTCTGTCATTTTCCGGCAAGATGAAAGGGATGAAAAACATAGGGCACACCTCTTTTGTCTGTTTGGTTTTTGTGTGCTTCAAAGCAAAGCTTCAGAGCTTTCTTTGTGCAAGGTGTGTAAACCATAAACTCATCTCCTGTATAACAGTCTAAAAATATACTACGCTACCTGTAAGAAGCTTACTGTGCCGCGGTCTCATCCTTTTTACGATATCTTATCATTGCAACGATAATTGACACAATCGCAATCACCGAGCCCAGCGAAGCGCCGTAGGCCTGAGAAATATAATTATAAATAAGCCAAAAGGGAGCGCTGCAAAGTCCGAATTTACGGATAGTCTGCTCATCGTCACACCAGAGCCCTATCGTCTGAAAGAGAGCACCTGCAATGGGAAGCAGTTCAATCCATTCGCTCTGAATAGTGGCAGAAACAAGACCTACTGCAGTAATAGCTATCATATTAGACGCTGCAAGCCATTTAGCATGTTTTTTGAATACGGGATCATTTTTCTTAGCGGCAAAAAACGAGGACACCGTTGACATAAAGTCCATAACTGCACCTGAAAATGCCCCCAGAAGCACATACTGCAGAACATACAAAGCATTGGATATGCACGTAACCCACACTATGTGTTTACGCTTTTTCAGCTGATAGCTCAGAAGATACAGACCCACCGCCGTAAGCCCTATAATCTGCGAAACGATAAGCAACATTTCACTCACCCGGTTACTGCTCTTCTACAAGGGTGCCGCCAAAAAGCAGTTCGTTACACTCTGCGCAGTAAAGAATCCAGTCTTCTTCCATATTGGAACTTGCCTCAACCTCTACCGCTTTCTGACATCTGTCGCAATGCAGAGTCTTCATTTCTGTTTTTGCACAGGCAGAAAAAGCAAAAAGTATGGACAACGCCATAAGAGCACATAATAATTTATTCATGATAAACAACCTTTCTTTTTTCACACCATTTTATACCATATAATATTGTCTGTCAACACAAAAGCCCCATCGGTGCTGATTAGGATAATTTCCTGCATCGCAGCCCAGAGCACAAAAATAAAACAAACTATTTTTTTATACTGTTGAATCCCCAGGCAACACAAAGTGCAAGCACCAGACTGACACTGACCAGGCTTAAAAAAGTTGAAATCGGTCTTATAGTCTCAATTCTGTCAAAATAGCAGGCAGCGTCTATAAGAGCTGAAAACAGGGATAGCATTGAAATGCCGAACAGATATTTATTTGACATTCTGTCGTCATTCGCATGCTTGCTTCTTTGCAGATATTCAATCTGGTTTTCGTTTTCAATAACATCTGCCAGAAGATTCTTTATCTCCAGTATAGAAAACATCTTTGAATATATATTCTGAAAATGCATATCGTCTGAAATTATATTGAAGGAAAATACATTTTTCAGCTGGATGATGCGTCTGTTGAGGTTTTCAATATCTTTGGATGGCTTATTTATCACCCTGGAAACCATATAGATGTACTGTATAGCTGAATATTTCTGATTCAATAACAGAAGATACAAAAAGTAATAGTCTACATTCAAGTGTATCGGCTTTATAGTATGCAGATAATAATCTGAGCTGCCGTCATTCCCGCTTTCAAAGTCATACAAAACGTTAGCCAGACCTTCTGTGCTGCCGCACCAATAGTCTGCTGTACCGGCTTCATATATAACATCATAAGTGCTTTCACCGGCTATCGGCATCGTGCTTTTATAACTGCGGCAAAGGCGGTGCAAAGAATCCGCCAATTCCTCGTTTCCCGGGACGGAGCAGTCTCGGTGTACAAAATGGAAACAATTGCATTCATATTTGAACTCAGCTGAAGAAGAAAAAAACAACCGACAATCCGTACCGTCAGGCAAAAGCGCCTTCGCAACATCACAAAGGGGCTTCCTGTTGTATTCGAGAGCTTTTTCGCTTGTCTTTGTTGCTTTCTTGAACAGGTAAGAAAAGTTTGCAATTTTTTCAAGTGAAGTCTCCCGATAGGATACCCAGAACTCAATGAAACCCACACCCGTAGAAAAGCAGGAAAAACGAACCTCTTCTATAGACGGAGCCTCTTCAAAGGCTACTTCCTCACCGTACATATAAACATTTAAGGTTGATAAGTTCTTTAATGAATATGATTTAAATAAATCGCTGTCCTTTGCAATGTTGGTTGCATAATGGAATAAATATGACGGACTGATTTTTTCTTTCTCTGTACAATTCCAGATGCTGCTTTTATCCATTTTATCAGTAAATTTTTTGAAGTTGTCAAACCACACAGGAATAAAAAACACTGTTTTCGCGTAACTCATGCTGCAATCTCCCGAAAAATAATTTAAGCTTTTGAAATCTAATTGGATTGTATCACAACTTCAGACTGTTTTCAACATAAAAATATCTCCTTGTATTTGGTAATACCATTTTACAAGGAGGTCTGTGTTTTGTCGAATGTACGGAATATACTAATATGTGGGCATACTTTAATATAGCATCTATTCTTAAATTCTCCCCTTAACTATTGACTTTTCCCTTAAATATTGATATATTTTAAGGGAAAGAAAGGTGATTACGGTTATGCGA
>SVPE01000042.1 GCA_015066015.1 Oscillospiraceae bacterium | reverse complement strand
CAGTTTATGTATGACTATATGGGTCTTAAATCGAGCCATGTGGTAGCTATGAAATCAACCACCACAGCTGCAAATATTCTCATTGCACCCATCGTCGGTGCACTGCTGGACAATAACCGTTCGGGCAAGGGTAATGCGAGAAGCTTTATGATGGCATCTGCCATTCCTTTTACTCTTGCCTCAGTGCTTCTTTTCGTGGTGCCCTCAGGCTCACTAATGTTCAATGTAATATGGAGCTTCGTGCTTTATCTTACCTTCAATATCGCTGATACCTTTTACGATGTGGCGTTGTCGACTCTCTCAGTACGAATGACACCTAACGCCAAATCAAGAAAGAACTTTTATACCGTGGCTCAGGTTGCCTCAACTCTCGGCTCAATGTTCCCGGGCTGGCTTGTTCCCGTTATCATCGAGGCTATGGACAGTGACTACAACTCGGAAAAATGGGCATTCTTCACCGTTGCGCTTCTTTTCGGTATTCTCGGTCTTTTCACTATGCTTGTGCCTTGTATGACGCTTAAGGAAAGAAATATCGTTCTTCCCCCTAGGGATGACAAAAAGGTTAAGATTGACTATAAGCTCATTCTTCTTAACAGACCTCTTCTTCTGTTGTGTTTAGCTAACTGCGTTGAATCAGTAAGAAGGGTATGCTATAACTCACTTCCGTTCTTCTATAAGCAGACGCTGGGCAGGTTCGGAATGAAGACTTATGTTGAAATGGGCTCATCTACACTTTCTTATGCCGGTCTTTTCTCTGTTCCGTTTATCGGCAAGAAGCTTTCATCAAGAGACATTGTTGTGGCAGGCTATATGCACACTGCTGTCTGTTACATACTTCTTGCTATTTTCGGCTATAAAAATCTCTGGATTGTCGGTATTCTCATTGCTCTCGGCGGTCTTCCCAATGCAGGTATGAGTGCCGCCAAAAGAGTTTTACTTGCCGACTCCACAGACTATATGGAATGGAAAAGCTATCAGAAATACGGCGTGGCACAGCGTAACGAGGGTATGGTTTTTGCCTTCAGTACTATGGTGTCAAGGATTGCTGACCTCTGGAAGGAGCTTCTTGTAAACGGCGGTCTGGCTCTTATCGGCTATCAGAGTGCGCAGAATATTGGCGGTCAGATGGTTGAAGCAGTACAGACACCCGAAACTCTACACGGAATTTTCCTTCTTGTTGCGATTCCCGGTATTATTGGTAACCTTATTCCCGGTATCATTATGATGTTCGATAACTTTACAGGCAAGCGTAAAGAAAAGATTATGGCAGAGCTTGAAGTAATCAGGGCTGAAGCAAAGGCGAAGTTGGTAGCAGCAGAGGAAGCATAATGAAAAAGACAAAAGAAAACAGAAATAAAAAAACTTCGGTAATTCTAAAAGCTGTCAGGATAGTTTTAATTTGCCTGATAACGATTGCTTTTCTGGTTTTCGGACTTTACAAGCTTGTGACCTATCAGTGGCAGGACGAACCGAAAGAATACCCTGCAAGCAATCAATACATTACAAAGCTCGGTTATACTATGGTTTCAGCCCACCGTGCAGGTAAAAGCCTTTTCCCTCAGGGCACGATGATGGCTTTTGAGGGCTGTGTAACTTCTGAAGAGTTTGAAACTGATATTTTTGAATTTGATGTTCACATAACTACGGACGAAAAGCTCATAATTCTTCACGATGACACACTCGACGAAGTAACTGATGCGGTAGAATACTTTGGGAAAACTGAAAATTATCCTGAAAACTACACCTATGAAGAAATACACAATCTCAATTTCGGTGAATTTTTTAAGGATAAAGACGGTAAAACTCCCTACAAAGGACTGCGTGGCGAGGATATACCCGACAATCTGAGAGCATTAACCGTAACAGATGCTCTTAACTTTCTTGAAAAAAGCGGTGGGTATTATTACAGTATAGAAATCAAAAACAGCGGTGAATTGGGCTTCAAGGCAGCAGATATTCTTTATGATATTTTATCGGATATGAAGCTGGTTGACAGAGTGATTATTGCCTCTTTTGACAAGGAAATTCTTTTATATATTGATGAGAACTATCCTGGCCTGACCCGTATTGCCTATAATGTGGAAGCTGCAGGGTTGTTCTTTGATGCTCTTCTTGACATTGACAGACCTGAGGGCTATTATAAATTTGATGTTTTGCAGGTGCCGCCCGACAGGTATATTGTAAATATGGGCACATCAAAGCTTGTAAATTTTGCTCATAAAAATAATATCGCAGTTCACTACTGGACAATCAATGATGCAGAAAAAATGAAGCTTTTGCAAAGCATCGGAGCCGACGGTATTATAACAGACATCCCTGATGTTGCCTATGAAGTGCTGTATTCTCAGAATGAGGAATAAAACATATAAAAACAGATGTAAGGTGGGATACGAATGACACCAAAAAAATGGGGACAAGGACAGTTATTTGCTTTTTCAGCCCTTGACGGAGAATCTCTTTTTACAGACGATTTTACGGGAACCTTATGCGGTGATAAAATCGGCGTTATATTCAATACACTTTGCCGAAGAACTCTTTACTTCGGAGACATGAATAAGTTTATTGCTCCCGAGCTTAAATGTACAATTTCAGATATGATTATTCTCGAAACCCTACTTGGCTCTTTTAGTATGATATTTGCTGAAAGACATCTTGTTATCGGTGAATACAATGATATATCAGGTATATTCGTAAGCCTTGGCGGTGAATGTAAAACTGTAAAAAAAGGTGATATAGAGATACACGATAGTAATGACGGTGAATATACGGCTATAATTAAAAGAGACAGCAGATTTGCTTTCGCATACGGTAAAAGTGAAAATGAAGTTATTGGTCTTTGCGAAAAAGGTGTGGCAATCGGCCTCGAAGAACTGAAAGAGATAAAGAAAAAGCCTTTTGAAAAAGGCCTTCAGAATGATGATAAATACGCTGCCTTGTATGCTAAATGTATAAGCGTAATGAGAAGTCAGCTTTATTCTCCCGAGGGTAATATTAAAAGAATATGGTCAACACCTGACCGTCTGCCTCACAGAAATATGTGGCTGTGGGATTCGGTTTTTCATGCCATCGGTCACAGACACCTTGATGCGAAACTGGCACAGAATTTAATTCTTGCTCTATTTGATGTACAGCGTGAAGACGGGTTTATACCGCATATGGCAAGACCTGACTATATTTCAGATATAACACAGCCTCCTGTTATAGCTTGGGGAGCCTGGCTCGTTTATGAAAAAAGCGGTGATAAGGACTTCATTAAAGCAGTTTTTGAAAGTAATAAAAAATTTCTCCTTTGGTGTCAGAGTAACAGACGAAAAAGTGAAAAAGAGCTTTACAGCTGGCACACTAACCCTGAACTAAACAACAGATGTGATGAATCGGGTATGGATAATTCACCAAGGTTTGATACAGAAAGCGACCTTTATGCCATTGACTTTTCTTGCTATATGGCAAGCGAGGCAAAGTTTATGAAAAAAATTGCCGACGAGCTTAGCGATGAGGAAAGTGCAAACTTCTTCGGTGATTGGTACGAAGAAATAAAAACCGAAATAAACAGCTCTCTCTGGTGCGAGGAAGACGGCTTTTACTATGATTACGATATACAGAACGGATGTTACAATAAGGTGCAGGCAGTTTCATCATTTCTGCCTTTATTTGCAGGCATAAGCAGTGAAGAACAATGCAAAAAACTTATTACTCACCTTGAAAATCCCGATGAATTCGGCACAGAATTTCCTATACCGACTATATCAAAAAAAGATAAAACCTTCGGTTCTGATTTGTGGCGCGGCCCCGTATGGATTAACTATAATTATATGATTTCAAAGGGTCTTGCCGATTACGGATACGGTGAACTGTCCCGAAAGATTAAAGACAAAACCCTGGAAGTTGTAAATGAATGGTACAACCGCACAGGCACGGTTTACGAATTTTATGACAGTGAAAACAGAATACCTCCTTTTTGTTTCAACAGAAAAGGTACAGTAGTTGAGCCATATGATTTCAGGGTAAAATATCAGACTATCAGAGATTACGGCTGGAGTATTACACTTGCATTTGATTTAATGAATGAATAGTTAAA
>SVPE01000007.1 GCA_015066015.1 Oscillospiraceae bacterium | reverse complement strand
ACGAAAGAATCCAACTGAAAACAAAACTGACTCCGCTTGAAAAACGAAGTCAGTATGTCGCTTAATTTTTAATATTCTATCATTAAGGTCTGTTTTTGTGCTGTCCGCACAAATTGGGGCAGTTCATAAAAAGTCCGTCCTTAATTTTTATAACAAACTATTATAAATTTTCCTTTTTCGGGGCTGACAAATATTTTGCAATCAGTACTCCGACGGTCAATGCTATACCGCTGCTTAAAACAAAGGGAATAAGTCTGCAAACAATATAGCTGACGGCAGTTGACATGTTATCTGTGTCGGCAAAAGCAGATATAAAATCAGTTATGCCTGTTGAAAGAGGAAGATGAAGATTGTAAACAAAGAAGAAAATTCCCATACAGTAAAGAATTGTTTTTTTATCTCGTGCAAGAATAAAGCATACTACATAACATAAGCCTAACACAAGCAGTGAAACAAATAAGTCACCGATGTAACCGCCAAGTTGGCTCATCTCACCCTCAAGATTAAAGGTAAGAGGTACAAAAAATCTCAGCAACGGATATCCTGCTATTTCATTTACAACAAAAGGCACACCGCATATAAGAGCAATTGCTTTTTCGCAGCTATAATTTTTATGTAATGATTCTCCCTCGTTTGCAGAACTAAAAAATAATTCGTCCTGTCCGTTCAATTTTAAGAGTAAAAGGAAAGTAAAAATCACGCTACATAAAAAAGATGCATTCATCTGATAAACCGAATCAATGTATATAAGATTTGAAATCAGGGCTGTGATAATTCTAAAGACCGACAAAAAGATCCATGAGCTTGTCGCAAGACCAAAAGCAAAGGCGAAAATAAATCGGAAGATTCTTTTATCTTTTCCGTAATAAAGGAAACCGAAAAAAGCTACCGCACCGTAGCTGAAAATAAGCCTGATCGCTTCAATAATTATAAAAGGTACATCAATGTTTTCAGGCAACTGAACAAGCATAAAGTCGGGAATTACATACATTATATAGCCAATAATTACCGATGCCAAAAACAGAAAAATTTTCTTGCTTTTACCTTTCTCCATAATCAAAATCCTCCATTTTTTGCTGTTTTATCAAAAATTAAAAATAAAATCAACCGTCAACAAAAAAAGAATAGACGCACCCTGTTTACACAAGGCTGCCTGTTCCATTTTTTTACCTTTCGTCCTCTAAAACAGCATGAGCGCACTTTATACCGTCAACGGCAGCAGATACAATTCCTCCTGCATAACCGGCACCCTCTCCGCAGGGAAAGAGACCTCTTATATTTGTCTGGTATATATCGTCACGCAGTATTCTGACAGGCGAGGAGCTTCTTGTTTCAGGAGCAGTAAGAACAGCATCAGCCATCGCAAAACCTTTAAGCTTTTTATCCATTTGCACAATTGCATCAGCCATTGTATCTGTTACTTTTTTAGGCAGTACCTGTCTTATATCCGAAGGTGTTACACCTGTAGGACAGCTTGGATTAACAAAAGAGAGTGAAGTTGATTTCTTGTCGTTGAGAAAATCTCCAACCAACTGACAGGGGGCTCTGTAATCGCCTCCGCCAAGGATAAAAGCCTTCTGTTCCATCTGTCTTTGAAGCTCAAAGCCGGAAAGAACATCTTCGCTCGGAAAATCCTCAGGATAAACATTGACAAGAAGTGCAGAGTTTGAGTTTTCAGCATTTCTTGCCCATTCACTCATGCCGTTTACAACAACACCGCCTTTTTCACTTGTGGCGGCAACAACTGTTCCTCCCGGACACATACAGAATGTATATGCACCTCTTTCGTGCTCGCCGTGGCATGCCATTTTATAATCGGCGGCACCGAGTGCCTTGTGACCTGCAAAAGAGCCATATTGCGCTTTATCAATAAATTCTCTGGGATGCTCGATTCTAGCGCCTACTGAGAATGGCTTCTGCATCATCTGTATACCCTTTTTATAGAGCATCCGTATTGTATCTCTTGCAGAATGACCTACAGCAAGAATTACTGTATCGGTTTCAAAGTCGTATGATTTTCCGTTCTGCTCAAAGGTTACACCCTGAACGTAGCTATTATAAATTATAAGATCGGTTAATTTTGCTTCAAACCTTACCTCACCGCCAAGAGAAATTATCTCTTCACGCATATTCTTTACAACACCTGCGAGCTTGTCAGTGCCAATATGAGGTTTGCCGGAATAAAGTATCTCTTCAGGGGCACCGTGCTCAAAAAACTCAAGAAAAACCTTTCTGCAGAGCGTATTTTTTATACCTGTAGTCAGCTTGCCGTCAGAAAAAGTGCCTGCTCCGCCTTCACCGAACTGTACATTTGATGTTTCATCAAGGATACTTTTAGTAAAGAAAAGATTTACGTCTCTTGTTCTTGCATCAACGTCTCTGCCTCTTTCGAGAACGAGAGGTTTAAGACCCGCACGTGCGAGAATCAAGGCTGCAAAAATACCCGCAGGACCAAATCCGACAACAACAGGTCTGAAATCTGATTTCCTTTTGTTTTCGGGCATTACATATTTATACGGCTCAACAATCTGCAGTTTATTTGAGTTTATTCGCTTCAGAAGTTTTTCTTCATCTCCGTCGTACTCGACATCAACTGTATAGCAAAAGAAAATATTGTCTTTTTTTCTGCTGTCAACGCTCTGACGCATAACGGTTATGCCTTTGATTTGCTCATCTTTGATTTTAAGAGTCTTTTTACAAGCAGCATAAAGATCTTCTTTAGTGCTGTCGAGACTCATTTTAATTTCATTGATTCTTATCATTATATCTTAACCCTTTCGGTTCAACAGTTCATTTACCATACTTTCGGCACAAAGCCTGCCACTGCTCCACGCCCAATGAAGATTATATCCTCCGCAAAGGCCGTCAACATCAAGCAATTCACCTATACAATAGAGACCTTTAACTTTTTTCGATTCCATCGTTTCAGGATTGAACAATGCAGTATCAGCGCCGCCGGCAGTTACCTGAGCATCCTCAAATCCTTTGGCTGAGCTGATTTCGAATGTAAATTTCTTCATTTTCGAAGTGATCGCCTTCAATTCTTTATCCGAAAGCTTTTTCGGATCTGACGACAAGCTTATATCAAGACTTTTAAGAATGATTTCACCGAGCCTTTTCGGAACAAAACCTGATAAAAGATTTTCGTTCAATATAACAGTACCACCTGCAGCAAAGCTTTTAACAGCTTCAAAAAGCTCATTGTATGAAAGCTCACTTACGAAATCAGACTGAATTTTAAGTCTGTCTATATTTTTATATCTGACTGCAAAAGCAGATAACTGCATAATCGCAATTCCGGAAAGCCCATAATCCGTAAAAAGTATTTCGCCCTTTTCCTTCGCAATGAGTTCGGTACCGTCAAAAAGAGAGAATTCGCCCTTTTGCCTGATTCCCTTCAGTTGCTTTACCTGTTTTTTATCCTTTACCTCCAATTTGGTAAGTGAAGGTCTTATGGAAGTCACGCTGTGCCCCATTGATTTTAAAAGTTCGTATCCGAAAAAGCTTTTCGCACCTACCCTACCTCCGCAGGCAAGTACAATTTTGTCAGCAGTATAAGTGTTATTGATTAGGAAAGTGCCGTTATTCCTTTTAATCTCTGTTACCGTACAATCCGTGATAAATTTCACTTTATTGCTTTCACAAGCGAAACGCAGAGCATCCAACACACTTGATGCCTGATTGCTGAGAGGATAAATTCTCCCCTCTTCATCACTTCTTGTATAAAGTCCGATACTGTTAAAAAAAGAAAGATTACTGCTTACATTAAATCTTTTCAAAGCATAGGATGAAAAGGAATGCGAATCAAAATAATAATCACCTTCGTTTTGATTCATAAGATTGCATCTGCCGTTGCCGGTGGCAAGAAGTTTTCTGCCAGGCTTGTCTTTCGATTCAAACAGAATTATTTCAACATCAGAATTATTCTCTTTAGCTTTTATTGCGGTACTGCAAGCACATATAAGCCCCGAAGCACCAGCACCTATTATTGCTATTTTCATACTAAGCAAGCTCCAAAAAATTTTATCTCAGAAATTTTATCACAAAAAAACAAATAACTCAATATGTAAAATGAAAAACGGCCTACAAAATGTAAGCCGTTTTAAAATTTTACGGTTTAAATGAACGGTGAGCCACCCTGACCGTATTCAAGTTCACCTGTAAATATCTTACGGAGATATTCAAAATAATCAGCAATCTTCTTAAGGAAAACTTGAAGACTGTTTTTGAGTCTGTCGAAAAGACTACCTGCTGACGGCTGGAAACTTTCTGCAATAAAGGGTTCAATAAGAGTTTTACAAGTACTTTCAATGTTGTTACGGAAGAATCCGTCTAAAATTGAATTCACTCTACCCTTTTCAGCTTCGTTAAGAATAGGACTTGCGCTGATTTTTGATTGAAGATTGTTTATGTATACTTTATTATTTCTATGCACACCGCAAAGATTAAAGTAATAGAAAAGATAGAGTAAAAATTCATCATTATCTGCAGCTGCAGCTATTCTGTCAGTAGGAAATTCAGCAGGACAGAAGTGTGCAACATTCTTATTATCGTTGGAGAAGCACCCCTCCTGAGCAATGGGATCACAGTTACAGAATATCAGCTTTACAAGACCGCTAAAAGTCTGATACTCGCTTATGAATTCGAAATTAAGAATCTTTTCAATTTTATGTGTAAACAGTGCAAGAGTGGGCTCACGGTAAACAAGATCGTAAGATCTGGTGTAAAGTGTAAGAATATTAATAAAAGCTGCAACAGGACCTTCAATATTCATTTTTGCGAATAAAGCCTCGAGAATTCTCGCACCAAGCTCTTTGCCGCTTTTATAATTGTCAACATGAATGTCAATATATGAACCGCCGAAAAGCTCAACAATAGGTTCACAGAAGCTTCTGTCTCTTGTACACCAGTTTTCCTGAATGATAGTGTGAAGACCTGAAAGCTCAACAACAGCCTCAAAGAATTCCTGCGCATTGGGAACCTGATTGCCGAAAAGTCCGGTAAAGTTGCCGACAGAAAGGTTTTTAAAATCACGGAAGAAGATATTACCGATTATATTAGCAAGTGATATAGCATTTTCAACGCTATAGAGCTTCAAACCACCGAATTTGCTGTAGAACAGATCTTTAAGATAGGCACTTACACTTGAAAGCATAATGGCAACTTCGCCCTTTGTGATTTTCATAATGGGGTTACCTGCTTGGTCAAGAAGAATCTTCCCGTTTGCATCTTTCTGATAAACATCAAGAAAGCTCCATAAAAGTGTACCGGAATTGCTGTAAAGGAAATCAAGATCTATACCGAGAAGATTTATCTTTTCTTCTGCGCTCTTATTTGCATCTGCATCTCTGAGTTCCTGGATGCTGCCGTCAAATCTTTCGGGAAGATTATTGATTTTGAAAAAATTCATTGCATCCTTTACTTCAATAAGCTCCTCATCGGTATATTCATCATTTGCAGCACCTGCCGAAAAAACACCAAAGCAGCTAAAGATCATAAGAATTGCAAGAAAAACACTTAAAGTTTTTTTCATTTTTATCGCTCCTCATTCATATTTTTACATATTAATGCTACTATATTTTAACACATAACAAATAATAAGTCAACACAATAAAAAAATAAACCGTCCGATTACGGACGGTAATTTATTAAATCAAAACTCTTTGATTATCTCATCAAGAAAAGGAATGTCGGGTAAAAACGGAAGTTCTGTTTCTTCATCGTCTGCACTGAAGTATTCGGTAAGTCTGTTTATGAGATTTCTTATCGCCTGAACAATTCTCGAAATTAAATCTGTCGGCTGCGCAGAATCTTCTGTAGCTTCATTGTCCTGTGCAGAATCTTCATCAGCATCAATTACAACAATATCAATATTTGAAGCGATACCGTATATAGTGAAAAACTGATAATTTGATCTGTAGCAATGAACGGTAAGTTTACTGCAGCCTTCAAAAGCATCATACTGACACATAACAAGACTTTCGGGAATATATACATTCTTCAATGATATACAGTCACGGAAAGCAAAGTTTTTGATAGCGGTAACACCTTCGGGAATTCTGATTTCAGTGACACTATAGCAGCTTTCAAAGGCCTTTTCACCAATATATTTAACAGAATATGTCTTTTCACCTATTGTCACGCTTTCAGGTATGATGATTACACCGTGAGCGCCTTCATCACAATCGGAAACTGTAGCAAAACCGTCTGCTGAAATCTTAAAATCAAGCACAGAATCAGAATCAAATGCACACACAGAAAAAGACACCAGTAACACTAAAATTACAGAAAATACAACTGCAGAGATTTTGGTAATTGTTATTTTCATGATATTAAACCTCCGTTACCATTATGAAATAATTATATACAAAGACACTTTACTTGTCAATAAAAGTGGCTGTAAAAAGTTTTTTTTACATATTTTAGCATTTTGTGAAAATATTAATGATTTTTTTTGAAAAAACTCTTGCTTTTTCTTTTTCTTTCTGTTATTATATACCTCGCTTATGTAGTTACAAATTATTTTTAGGAGGTGCGACTAATGGCAAAATGTGAATATTGCGGTAAAGATGTTGCTTTCGGCATCAAGGTTTCCCACTCACACAGAAGATCCAACAGAACATGGAAGCCCAACGTAAAGCGTGTTAAAGCTATCGTTAACGGCTCACCCAAGAGAGTTTATGCTTGCACTCGTTGCTTACGTTCAGGCAAGGTTACTCGTGCCATCTGATTTAAGGACTTTATAAAAAATTGACTCTCCGTTTCAGGAGAGTCTTTTTTCTTTATAAAAATAATAATCCTAAGTGCTATTGAAAAAAAATGCCGGATGATATATAATACTCCTGTCAGTGAGGTGATCAACAACATGAAGGAACAAATCAAAAAAATTCTCAATAACCATTACTATAAATACCTTCACAAAGAAAAATACAGAAACATGCTCAATAACTTTCTCTTTTTTTTCCTTTGGAAGCTTGTGTATAAGATTTACTCCATAAAAAAAGTTAATGAAAAACTGATTTTATTCGTTGCAAACAGAGACGACAAAATACCGGCTGAATACAAAGGTATATTCGAACATGCAGAAAATTGCGGATATAAACCTATTTGTCTCTGTATGCCCAAGGTCAGGAGCAAAACCTTCTATATCAATGAAATCAGAAAGATAAACTTTGACCTTCAGTTCACAAAATATTACGCACAGGCAAAATGCACATTTGTAAACGATTATTATCTTCCGGCCTTTGCGAACGATCCGAGAAAAAGTTCAAAGCTTATTCAAGTGTGGCACGGCTGCGGAGCGTTTAAAAAATGGGGTTATTCCACCAGAAATAGCAATTGGGGTCTCAAGGACGATTTTTTTGAAAAATACAACGTACATAAAACCTATACAGATATAATCACATCGGCAGAAAGCGTAAATGAAATTTATGCCGAAGCTTTCGGAGCAGACATAAAAAAAGTCAAGGCTCTCGGTGTTGCCCGCACGGATGTTTTCTTTGACGAAAAATTTATAAAAGAAAAGAGCGAAGAAGTCAGGAAAACATATAAAATTCCCCAAGACAAAAAAATTATACTGTGGGCACCTACCTATCGTGGAGACAGCTTACAAAAATCCCACAACGAAATCACCTTTGACCTTGAAAAAATGTACAGTGAGCTGAAAGAGGAATATGTGCTTCTTATCAAGCTTCATCCCCATCTTGTAAAAGGCTTCAACGCAAACACGTTTGCCCCTGATTATATGAAAAATTTTGCAATCAAGCCGCATCCGACTTATCCTATTGAAAATCTGCTTTGCGCGGCTGATATTGTTATTTCAGACTACTCCTCTCTTATATTTGAGTATTCACTACTCGAAAGACCTATGATATTTTTTGCTTATGATCTGAAAGAATACGATAACTCACGGTCATTTTATTATGAATACACTGACTTTGTCCCGGGACCTATAGTTAAGGATACTGACGGAATTATAAATGAAATAAGAAAAGCAGAAAAAGAATTTAATCCTTCAAAAACAGTTTCATTTAAAAACAAGTTTATGAGTGCCTGTGACGGAAACTCAGCAAAAAGAATATTTGATGAAATGATCAGATAAAGGCGGTAAAAAAATGAATAAAAAAATCGCAATAGTAACCGGTGGAAACTCAGGTATAGGACGTTGTACGGCTATTTCCCTGAAAAATTCAGGATGTACTGTATATGATTTCAGCAGAAGAAACATACCCGTTGACGGAATAAAACACATAAAAACAGATGTCACGGATGAAAACAGTGTAAAATCAGCCGTTGAAAAAGTCATATGCGAGGAAGGAAAAATAGATATCCTCATAAATTGTGCCGGATTCGGCATTTCAGGTGCGGTAGAGTTTACTACCGCTGAAGCTGCAAAATCACAATTTGATGTGAACTTTTTCGGAATGGTCAATATGAATAAAGCCGTCATTCCGCATATGAGAAGCAAAAACATCGGCAGAATCGTAAACATAAGTTCAGTTGCTGCCGTTGCTCACATCCCATTTCAAACATTCTACTCAGCTTCAAAAGCAGCAATAGAATCGTACACCTGTGCTCTCGACAATGAAATCAGACCCTTTGGCATAAGCGTTACTGCCATTCAACCCGGTGATATCTGTACAGAATTTACTCAGGCAAGACAGAGATCTTTTAACGGTGACGATATTTACCTTGGCAGAATCAGAAGAAGCGTAAGCAGTATGGAAAAAGATGAGCAAAAAGGTATGAAGCCCGAAGTCGCCGGTGAATATATTGCAAAAATCGCATTGAAAAATAATGTCAAGCCTATTTATACAATAGGAGCGACCTATAAAATTCTCAGCGTACTTTGCAAGACATTTCCCTGCAGAGTAAGAAACAAGATTGTCGGTATGCTATACGCAAAATAGAATATGAAAAACGACAGGCAATGCCTGTCGTTTTTTTGGTGCGGGTAACAGGGGTCGAACCTGCACACCTTACGGCACAAGAACCTAAATCTTGCGTGTCTGCCAATTCCACCATACCCGCCTATCACCGTGATATTATATCATAAATAGCACAAATGTCAAGAAAAATACAAAGAACTGCAACATTAAAAAATACTCAGCATATAATTATAACACTTTTTATTGGAGATGATTATTTTGATTATACGCCCCGGAAAATTCGAAGCAGTTCTCTTAAGCGGGATACTGATATGTGTATCTTTCATTTTTGCCTTGCGTTCTGAAAATACTGTCTCCCCTACTTCAAGCAGCAAAGAATTTGTTGAATTACCGATTATTATGTATCACCATATAACCGAAAACAAAAACAAAGCCGGTAAATATACTGTACTTGTTGATGAGTTTGAAAATGATCTGCTTTTGCTTGAAGAAAAGGGATACAGCACTGTAACCGTTAAGGATTTGATTAATTATGTTAACGGTGATTCTGAGCTTCCCGAAAGGCCGATAATGATTACATTTGATGACGGATTTGAGAGCTTTGCCACACTCGCATATCCGATTCTTAAAAAGAACAACATGAAGTCAATCGTCTCTGTGATAGGCAGTGTGACAGAAAAATATTCAGAGTTCGAAGATCACAATATTAACTATTCAAATCTAAACTTTGATAAAATAAACGAATTGTTATCCGAAGGTCTTGTTGAAATACAGAATCACAGTTATGATATGCATAAGTCAGGATCAGGCGAACGCAAGGGCATCAGCAAGCTTCCGGAGGAAAGCTACGAAGATTACGAAAAAGCCTTAACCGAGGATTTGCTCACCTTACAGAAAACACTGAACCTAAAGTGTTATATGACACCTGAATGTGTTGTATATCCCTTCGGAGCATATAGTGCAGAAACTATCGGAATAATAAAAAAGCTCGGTTTCAAAAGCACAATGCTTTGTGAAGAAAGAGTAAATACCATAGTAAAAAAAGAGCCGGAATCTCTTTTTAATCTGGGTCGATACAACAGAGAAAGCGGCATTAGCTCCAAAGAGTTTTTCAGCCGCTTTGATTAAAATCAGTATTGAAGCGCTCTTTTTATTGCTTCATAATTGCGATTCATAAGTGAAATATATCCTTCACCATTCTTCATATCCTCCGCTGATACAACATGACAGGAATAAAGCGTGTCAACCTGCGCACCTGTAGCTTCGCTGATCGATTCAGCAACATCGCCTTTGCTGAGGTCAACCTTGAACACATAACCAACTCCATCCTGCTTTATCATATTATTAAGCTCTGCAATAGTAGTAGGATTCACCTCAACCTGAGCAGAGCAGCCCGGAAATGCCGCAAAATATTCAATGCCGTATTCAAGCATGAGATATCTTAAAGGAAACCTGTCTCCAATTACAATATATTTATTAGGATATGTTTTCGAAAGTTGAGAAAATTTATTATCAAGCGCACGTAGTCTTATGATATAAGCTTCAGCTTTTTCTCTGTAATAATCTGCATTTTCCTTGTCGGCACCACATATTGCATCACATATTGCACCGACAATATCGACGGCTTTTACCGGAGAGGTCCACACGTGCTCATCATACTCTTCATGAATGTGTTCATCCCCCTCGCGCTCTTCCTCTTGCTCATGAGCGTGATCGATAGTGCATACATCGGTTACATCCATCATCTTTACAACGATTAAATTTTCCTTTGATGTTTCGATGATTTTATCTGCCCATTTGTCCGATTCGCCTCCACCGTATATAAAAACATCGCACTGTTGAATTTTAACAATATCTGCCGGAGTGGGCTCATAGGTATGACTTTCTTCCCCCGGAGAAAGAAGCATTGTAACCTCAGCCTTGTCCCCGACTATTTCCTTTGCAAAATCATACTCAGCAAAGCCTGTTGTGACAACAGATACATCTTTACCTTCAATAAGCTCAGCCTGATTAAGTGCAGAAAGGCAGAAAGGCAGCAGAGCAAAGGCAATCACAACGGTAACGACTGAAATCTTTACTAAACAACTCTTTATAAAACGCTTTTTAACTGCGGCGACCGTAGCAAAAAGCGCCAGGGCATATATATTTACACATACAACACTTGCGCCTGTCGGTGTTTCGTATTCTACAGAAAGTATCAGACCGACAACAAAACAGATTACAGAAACAAAAGAGCTCGTAATTACAACACTTCTGAAACTTTTACAAAGGCGCATAGATGTAACTGTCGGAAAAATTATGAGCGACGATATAAGAAGTGCACCCATCATACGCATTCCTATTACAATTGTCACCGCAGTAAGCCCCGCGATAAGCATATTGTAAAAGGATGTTTTTGTTCCTGTCGCCTGAGCAAAGCTCTCGTCAAATGTTACCGCAAAAATCTCATCGTAAAAAATAGCAAACAGTGCAATGATTACAACAGAAATAATTGCAGTAATTACCACATCGTCATTACTCATCGTAAGAATGCTGCCAAACATATAGTTATAAATATCAACATTCATACCTGTTGTAACGGATGTCACCATAACACCGACTGCAAGTGCGGCAGTTGATATCAGCGCAATTGCTGCATCACCTTTTATTTTCCCTTTTTCGTTCATTCTCAGAAGCAAAAATGCCGAAACAAGAACAATCGGAAGCGAAAAATACAAAGGTGCCACATTAGCAGCACAGCCAATAGCCATTGCGCCGAAGCCAACGTGAGAAAGGCCATCACCTATCATCGAAAAACGCTTCAATACAAGACTCACGCCCAGGAGCGCACAGCATAAAGATATCATGACGCCTACAAATAAAGCTCTTGTGAGAAATTGCTGACTAAAAATCAGACCTATTGAATCAATCATTTGCAGCACCTCCCGAAAAGCTCTTATATATATCGCTTAACAAATACTTCTCAACGGTACCGAAAAAATGTGCATTTTTATTAAGGTGAAGTATGTGGCTCGCATTATCAATTGCGGAATGCAGGTCATGAGATACCATCACGATTGTAATTCCGAGCTCTTTATTTATTGCTGAAATAATAGAATAAAGTTCATTCGTCACAACGGGATCAAGACCTGTAACAGGCTCATCAAGGAGAATCAGCTTTTTGGTAGCACACAGTGCTCTTGCCAGAAGAACTCTTTGCTGCTGTCCGCCCGAAAGCTCTCTGAAACACTTTTTCTCAAGGCTGATAATATCAAGCTTCTTCATATTTTCATAAGCGAGTTTTTTGTGGGATTTCGAATAAAATATTCCCTTTTTATCAGCTGAACAGCCTGAAATCACAACCTCGAAAACTGAGGCAGGAAAATCCTTCTGTGCCGTTGTCTGTTGCGGCAAATATCCTATTTCACCTTTTTTCAGACCTTCACCAAAGTGAAGATGACCCGATGTTGTTTCCTTAAGACCCAGAGCAGCTTTTACCAATGTGCTCTTACCGCTGCCGTTTTCACCCACAATACAGAGGTAATCCCCTGCCTCAACGTTAAAGGAAAGGTTGTCAACAACAATATTATTTTCGTAGCTCAGACAAACGTTTCTGCAACTTATAAGTGACATTGTTTACTCCTTTTCAGTACAGTTTTCGCAAATCCCGAGAATCTCGGTTTTTGAATTATCAACTGTAAAATTATGATGCTTTGAAATATGTTCACTTACCTGATTCATAAAATCACATCCGAGATGAATATACTTTCCGCATCTTGTGCACCTCAAGTGCATATGGTTTTCACAGTCAAGGCTTTCATCTATATACTGATACATAAAGCTCTTCCCCTTATGCGGATTGAGCTTTTTAATTTTACCTTCAATTATAAGATTTTCGAGTTGCCTGTAAACTGTTGTTTTTCCGACAGGTGTCCCATCATTTAAAAGCATATATGTTATTTCATCACAGGTAAACTGTTTTTGTTTGTTGATTTTGAAAAAATCATAAATCAGCTTCTTTTGTTTGGTTTTGTAAACTGAAGTCGACATATTACCCCTCCCGAAAAATGAAAATGATTTTCAAATTCAATTATATTATAAAAAAATTTTATTTTTTGTCAAGATATAAGTTAAATTCAATTGAAAAAAATCAATAAAAATGCTATCATACTATTTAATGTTATAATCGGAGATGAACAACAATGAAATATTTTAATATTTGTAATGCCACAGTAAATATTCCTGACATATTGACTCCGGGAAATATACTCTTTGATGAAAACGGTCAGTTGGTTGGTCCGTCAGAAGCCATCGATAATGTAACAAATTGGTGGGACAAGCTTGATCTGCTGAACAAAATCATTGAAAAGATACCCGCTTTGATAATCGCAATCATTCTTGTTTTCACAGGATTCATACTTTCGAAGCTTATATCCAAGCTGATAATCAAAGGTATGAAAGCCCGCAATATTGATCCGACGGTCTACAACTTTATTAACAGAGCTGTTTCCGTCGTAATCAAACTCGGATTTATTCTTACGGCTTGCTCACTTTTCTTCAACATCGGTTCACTCGTAACGGCAATCGGTGCTGCAGGTGTTGCAGCCGGTCTCGGTCTTCAGGATAGCGTTGCGCAGTTCGCAAGCGGTATACAAATACTTATGAACCACCCGTTTAAAAACGGAGATTATGTCGAGGTTAACGGTGTACAGGGAAATGTTGCTGATATAAGATTTATGAATACTGTAATCACAACTGCCGACAACAAGCGTATTATTATCCCAAACTCACACATTACAACAAGTCATATTGTAAATTATTCTGCTGAAGATATAAGACGACTTGATCTGACCTATTCAATAAGCTACACTGACAGCATTGAAAAGGCAAAAAATGTTATCAGAAATGTCGCTGAGCTTAACGAGGCAATTTTATCTGACCCCGCACCCGGAATTTACGTAAATTCACACGAAGCAAGCAGCATAAGCCTTGTTGCGAAAATTTGGTGCAAAAGCGCTGATTATTGGGACGTTTATTACAGAATGCAAGAGGACGTAAAGCTCGCTTTCGACGCTAACAATATCTCAATTCCCTTCAACCAGATTGATGTTCACGTAAAATCAGAAGATAAAGGACAGGAAAAATGACAGAATTTTTGATAAAATTATTTATAAAAAACCACAACAACGCAAAAGATACTGATGTGAGAGAAAAATACGGTATGTTCGGCAGCATCGTAGGAATAATAGTAAACATCCTACTTTCAATTGGTAAATATTTTATAGGCGTAATAAGCAAGAGTGTTTCTATCACTGCTGATGCTATCAACAACCTTGCCGATGCTGCTTCGTGCATTGTTACACTTGTTTCCTTCAGAATGGCGGCAAGAAAACCTGACAAAGAGCATCCCTTCGGTCACGGCAGAATAGAATACATCGCAGCCCTTGCGGTAGGTTTTCTTGTTGAGCTTATGGGATATGAGCTTATAAAATCATCAATCAAGAAAATCATCAATCCTGAACCTGTAGAATTTTCCGTTCCGGCCGCAGCAGTGCTTCTCGTCTCCGTTCTCGGTAAATTCTGGCTATATCTTTTCAACAAAAAGCTCGGCAAAAAAATCCAATCCCCTGCAATGCTGGCGGTCGCAAAAGATAGCCTCAGTGATATAACTGCAACACTTGTAGCTGCAGTTTCACTGGTGCTTTCAATATTTACCGATTTCCCTGTTGACGGATATATGGGAATTATTGTGTCACTGTTTATCATCACATCAGGCTATGGTATACTTAAGGAGGCCATAAGTATCCTGCTCGGAACACCGCCCAATGCAGAAACAGTCAACAATCTTGTCGGATACATACTCAGCCACGAGGAAATAATCGGAGTTCACGACCTCGTAATTCATTCTTACGGTGTATCAAGAATTTTTGCTTCCATTCACGCTGAAATTTCATCAGAAGAGAATATCCTTTATGCCCACGACACAATTGACAATATCGAAAAAGAGGTTAAGAAAAATTTTGGAATTGAACTCGTCATACACATAGATCCGATAGAAACAAACAATGAAAAAATTAATGCTCTTAAAGAAATTGCGATAAAAGCTGTTTCAGAAATCAACAGTGAGCTTAGCTTACATGACTTCAGAATAGTCGATGGACCGACACACACGAACCTCGTTTTCGATGTTGTTGTACCTCATAATTTTGAAATCAGTGATAAAAAACTCAAGAAGCTTATTGAAGATAAAATCAATGCCGTTGACAACAGATGTTACTGTGTAATCACTGTCGACAACAGTTATGTTTAATACATATTTTGTGTACGAAAGACAAACTGCACAAAATATTGTATAAATATTCTAATTTATTCTATGCTGAATTTTAATAAATCTATTGAAAAAAAACAGTGAAAAAAGTAAAATATATCTATAGTTAAAAATATTAAGTAAAAATTTCGGGGGTTTTATTCTTATGATGTCACTTACAGAGTATCTCGACACAATTCCTCAGGGACGTCTCGGCATTATCGCTATGAGAGGTTGCGAAGAGCTTGCAAAAAGAGTCAGCGACCAGATTGTTGAATGCCGTGCAAAATTCGAATCAGAAAACGAAACCAATCTTCACCTTAAGGGTTATCACAGAGATTCATATATTCTCTCTGCAACCTTCCCCAGATTTTCTACCGGTGAAGGCAAGGCAGTTATCAACGAATCAATCCGCGGATATGACCTTTTCATCATCAGCGATTGCTTCAATTACAGTGTCACATACAAAATGTACGACCTTAAGAATGCAAACGGTGAACCTCTCAATGTTCCCATGAGTCCCGATGATCACTTTGCTGATCTTAAGAGAGTTATCTCTGCTTGTGCAGGTAAGGCAAAAAGAATCACAGTAATTATGCCTATGCTTTATGAAGGCAGACAGCACAGGAGATCTGCCAGAGAGTCCCTTGACTGCGCGCTTGCACTTCAGGAGCTCGAAAACATGGGCGTAAGCAACATCATAACCTTTGATGCACACGACCCCAGAGTTCAGAACTCAATCCGAATAGGTTTTGAAAGTGTATCCCCCACTTATCAGATGATCAAGGCTATTGCAAAAAGCCTCAATAACGATATAAAATTCACACCTGAAACCACAATGATGATCTCTCCCGACGAAGGCGGTATGGGCAGATGCGTCTACTACTCACAGGTCCTTGGCGTTCAGCTCGGTATGTTCTACAAGAGAAGAGACTTCTCGAAAATTGTTGACGGAAGAAACCCCATCGTTTCTCATGAATTCCTCGGCACAAATGTTGAAGGCAAAGATGTTATCGTTGTTGATGATATGATTTCAAGCGGCGACTCAATGCTTGACGTTTGTCGTCAGCTCAAGAGCCTCCATGCAAAAAGAATCTTTGTATTCTCATCATTTGGTCTTTTCTCATCAGGTCTTGAGAGATTCGATGCCGCTTATGCTGAAGGCATATTCGATAAGATCTTCACAACAAATCTTATTTATCAGACACCTCAGCTTCTCAAGAAAGAATGGTACTACTCTGTTGATATGTCAAAGTATGTTGCTCTTATTATTGACACACTCAACCACGACAGATCGGTAAGCCCCTTCCTTAATCCTATTCAGAAAATTAACTACTACATAGAAAAATATAACCTTAAATAAAAATATGGAGCTGTTCTGAATTGAAACAGCTCCTCATTTTTTTTACAATGTCACTCCGTCTTTAAAAATCGCGATTTCCCTCATATCGTTTTTTTCGTTTGCAGTTAATTTACCGTCAGCAACCTGTCTTATCAGCTCAAGAAGTCCTGTTGCTGTTTTTTCTTTATCATCACCCCAAGCACAGTAATCAATCCAATGAGGCTTATTAGTTGCAATTTTTTCATTTGATGCAATCTTCACCGTCGGCACAGCTGCACCTAAAGGTGTTCCTCGGCCTGTTGTAAATAAAATCAAGTGGCAACCTGCTGCAGAAAGATTTGTAATTGAAACAATATCATTTCCGGGACCGTTAAGAAGGCTAAGTCCCGGCTTGCATACAACATCACCATAATGCAAAACGTCCGTTATAGGTGCTTTCCCGCCCTTTTGTACACAACCTAATGATTTATCCTCAAGAGTGGTAATACCGCCCTCTTTGTTGCCGGGAGACGGATTTTCGGATATAGGCTCTCCATGCCGCCGAAAATACGTTTTAAAATTGTTGATCAGTCTGACACTTTTTTCAAAAACTGTCTGATTTACGCAACGTTTGAAAAGCACCTTTTCTGCACCGAACATTTCAGGCACTTCAGTAAGTATCGCTGAACCTCCCATTGCGCATAATCTGTCAGTTACAAGACCAACAACTGGATTTGCAGTTATTCCCGAATAACCATCAGATCCGCCGCATTTAAGACCGACACGAAGCTTTGAAGCAGGCACCGGTTTTCTTTTGTCTGTGGTAGCGATAGCCTTAAGCTGCTCAACCAGACTTATACCCTCAGTAATTTCATCAGTACACTCCTGAACAGAAAGAAAAACTATCCTTTTTTCGTTATAAGCACCTAAGATCTTCTTCATTGAATCAATATTGTTGTTTTCACAACCGAGCCCCAGAACAAGTACACCGCCTGCATTAGGATGTTTTATAAGACCTCTCAGTATCAGTTGCGTAGTCTCCATATCGCCACCCAGCTGACTACAGCCGTAGGGATGAGAAAAAGCTATCGCACCCGTCTTTTCAGCAATTCTTTTTGCAATACCGTTAACACATCCGACAGTTGGTAAAATCCATATGTCATTACGGATACCGATTTCACCGTTTTCTCTTATGTAAGCATTTATTTCAAATGGCTCGATATTTTCGGGAAACTCAAAATCGGGTTCATAGGAATACTCCAGCACATCAGCAAGACCGGTCTTCATATTATGAGTGTGAACATGCTCACCTTCAGCAATATCACAACTTGCAATACCTATAGGATATCCGTATTTAATTATTTCTTCGCCCTTTCTGATATTGCAAAGTGCTGTTTTGTGTCCCGTAGAAAGAACAACTCCCACATTATCAGACTCATTTATTTTGACAATATCCATTATTTTCTCCAATCAATCAAAGTTCGCAATCATTTTAACACAGCTTTCAATTTATGTCTACATTTAAATTAATCTTTAAGAAAAAATCTCCGATATGAAAAACACATCGGAGAAATTTTTATTCTTTTTCACTGCATTTTCTGTCACTGAAAAGTAATGAAATGCACCATATTGCACCAAGGGCAACCAGAGTATATATTATACGGGAAAAGATTCCGCTTTGTCCGCCGAAAATCCAAGCAACAAGATCAAACTGAAAAATCCCGATAAGCCCCCAGTTAAGTCCTCCTACAATAGCAAGAATCAATGCTATTTTATCAATCATGTCAATTCAACTCCTTCGGTTTTATTATTGACACAATTAATTTGTTTATACATTTATAATTCAGTTGCCATTATGCAGCCGCCTGCTATTGTTAAAAGCTCCTTGAAGCCGTTTCGCTTATAAAATCTGATAGCACCGTCATTATCTGCGGCACACGAAAGCATGAGACCTTTTACACCCTTAAGTCTGAGTTCATTTTTCAATGCATCCATAAGTTGAGAGCCGGTGCCCTGTCCCTGACACACACTGAGAACATTGATGTGAAGATGCGCAGTATATTTCTTTTCAAAGAAAATATGGCCGTAGATATCCATAAGCGCACGGGTATAGTAATCTCTGCCCAATTCCTTGATTTCGGGAAGATAAAACTTTTTAAACAGCCTCTTGAACCTTTTGTGGTCAGACGCGCAAATGATATATCCGACAGCTTCATCATCCTCGTTTACCGCCACAAAGCAATTTTCCGGCTCAACTTCTGTATAATAGTCGTTATACATAAGTCTGAGATAAGCAAGGTCTTTCTCTGTTTCGGTAGGAATTCTCGATGTCTCAACGAGAATTTTTAAAGCAGCAGGTTTATCTTTTTCCTGATATTTTCTGATTTTTAACATATCTTTGTCCTCCATAATTCCTTCGATGAAGTAGAAACTCCGAGAGCACCGCATTTGACGGCAACCGAAACATCTTCTTCTGCGCTTACAAGACCGCCTACAATAACCGGCACGTCCATACTTGAACTCAACTTTTCAATGATACGAGGCATTATACCCGGCATAATTTCAATTGCATCGGGATTTATAAGCTGAGATGCATTGACTGCTGTATCAATTGAAAGAGAGTCAATAATAAATACTCTTTGTACAGTAAGCAAGCCAAGCTTTTTTGCTGCCTTAAGTATACTGTTTTTGGTTGAAATAATACCGTCGGGACATATTTCGCTGCTTATATACTTAAGAGCGGTTGTATCCTTCGAAAATCCGTCAAGAAGATCAACGTGAATAAAAATAAGCTTACCCGCCTCTTTTACCTTGTGAACCGTATCCTTCACATCAAAAATTGTACCGCAAAGAAGAAATATAACGGAGCAATCAGATTTCAAAGCATCGTCAAGATTTGACATATCTTTCAGACCGACGATTACAGGATTACTTTTAAGCTTATCACAAAAAATCTTTTTCATTACTGTTCACCTTCTATCGCCCCGGAAATTAATGCACGAAGCTCATCAACACCGTCGCCCTTTGTGCTTGAAAAAGGAATAACGCTTATATTTCCGTACTTTGCAAGAAGTGAACATATTGCCTCTAACTGATTCATTTTTTCAGTTTTGTTGAGCTTATCACATTTTGTAAGTGCAACAACAAAAGGTATATTCATACTTATCATATACTCAATCATATCAATGTCCTGCTCGGATGGCATATGTCTCATATCGATAAGCTGAACAACAAGCCTGATGTCTCTGCCGGATGAAAAATAACCTTCCATAAGCTCAGCCCAACGAAGCTTTTCGTCACGTGCCACCTTAGCATATCCGTAACCGGGCAAATCGACGAAACGGCATTTATCAACCCTGAAGAAGTTAATAGTTACTGTTTTTCCCGGCACAGAGCTCACCCTTGCAAGAGACTTGCGTGAAAGCAATCTGTTAAGAAGTGAGCTTTTACCTACATTGGATCTTCCGGAAAAAGCAACTTCGGGTAAATCTGAAGCTTTGAGTTGCTTGAATGATCCAAAGGATGTCTCAAATACAGGATTATCGAACCTCATTATTTTTCCTCCTGTTGTTTATAACTATATCGTGATGAGAAAAAATTACCGATGATTTGCCATCCGAAGCACTGTTCTTTACAGCTATTGCAAAAACCTCATCCAGCCTTGATACAGGTATAAACTCAACATTTTCCTTAACAACATCATCTATCTCCCATAAGTCAACATAATTGTCCTTAGGGATAATAACCTTTTTGATTCCTGCCTTATATGCTGCCATCGACTTTTCTCTGAGTCCGCCAATAGGAAGAACTCGGCCCGTAAGAGTAATTTCGCCTGTCATTGCAACCGATTTATCCACCGTGTTACCGGTCAGAGCAGAAAGCAATGCCGTAGCAATAGTAACTCCGGCAGAAGGACCGTCCTTCGGTACTGCCCCCTGAGGCACATGAATATGAATATCATTTTTTGTAAACGACTCAATAGAAATGCCGTATTTCTCTTTTTTGCTCCTTAAAAAACTATACGCAGCTTTAGCAGATTCTTTCATAACATCACCGAGTGAACCGGTGATCTCAATTTTACCGTCACCTTCCATTGTGACGGCCTCAACCTGAAGCAATTCACCACCGACGCGAGTCCATGCCAGACCATTTACTACGCCTACGGCATCCTCGCCGAGAAGATCATCCTTCTTATATCTGCCGGGGCCTAAAAATTTACTTAATACATCTTTTGTAACATTAACACGCTTAAGCTCACCTTTTTCAATAAGCACGGCACTTTTTCTGCAAACAGCGGCTATAACCTGTTCAAGTCTTCTTACACCGGCTTCAGATGTATAAGCCGTAACCATTTCACTTATTGCTTCATCTGTAAATCGGATGCTGTTTCCGTTCAGACCGTGAAGCTCTGTCTGCTTTTTTATAAGATGTTGCTTTGCTATTATCTCCTTTTCCTGCTGGGTATAACTAACAAGCTCAATTACTTCCATTCTGTCATAAAGAGGTCCGGGAATAGCAGAAGCGTCGTTTGCCGTTGTTATGAAAACTACCTTGCTAAGATCAATCGGAAACTCCATATAGTTGTCTCTGAAGGTGTTGTTCTGCTCAGGGTCAAGCACCTCAAGCAGAGCAGATGCAGGGTCGCCCTTGTAATCTTTACCGAGTTTATCAATTTCGTCAAGCAAAATAACAGGATTAAATGTCTTGGCCTGTATAAGTGCATTAACTATTCTGCCGGGCATTGCACCAACGTAAGTCTTCCTGTGACCTCTTATTTCAGATTCATCACTGACGCCACCTAAAGACATTCTGACATATTTTCTGCCCATTGCCTTTGCAACACTGCGTACGATTGATGTCTTACCGACACCCGGAGGTCCGACAAGACAGATGATCTGTCCTTTAATGTCTTCAGTGCGCGATTTAATTGCAAGCATTTCAACAAAACGCTCTTTTACTTTTTTAAGTCCGTAATGGTCCTCTTCAAGTATTGACTCTGCCCTCTCAACATCAAGGTTATCCACTGTGTAAACACCGAAATTCAAAGACAACGCCGTATCAAGATATGATCTGATAATAGCTGCATCAACTGATGTGCCCTGCATTTTTGAAAGCTTGTCACATTCAGAAATAAGCTTCTCCTTAATTTCATCGGAACACTTAAGCTGACGGATTTTTGCTTTATATTTCTGAGAGTCGGAAAGAGTATCTTCACCCTCACCCAATTCAGAATAAATTGCGCGGATTTTCTCTCTGAGATAATAATCCCTTTGGTTTGATTCCATCTGCTGCTCTACCTGATTCTCAATACGGTTTTCAAGCTCAAGAATATTATTTTCTTTTCGCAGAGCATCTATAAGAAGCTCCATTCTGGAAATAAGAGAGACTCTTTCAAGCAAATTCTGTTTTACATAAAAATCAGGTATAACATTACCTGCCACAAAGTCAGAAAAATCACTTGCATCATTTGAATAGAATATTTCAACATCACGACGTGCTTCTTCCTCATTTCTCGAGGTGAACTGCATAAAATTAAACAGCTCCGTCTTGAGTTTGTTTACAAGTGCTTCCTTGTATTCGATATCTTCTTCGCTTACATCGGGAGTTTTTCTTTCTCTTACATTGCAGATAAAATAAGGATCAGTTGCTTCAATATCGGTAATTTCAGCTCTTACCGAGCCTTCTACAACAACCTTGATCTGATTTGCTTTCGGATCCTTGATGATTTGCTTTATATTAGCAATAACACCCATTCTGTAAAGATCGTCCGGTGTTGGATTTTCAATTGAGGGATCCTTCTGTGCTACAAGAAAAACCTTCTGACCTTGTTCCATAGATGCTTCAATTGCCGCAGTTGACATACTGCGCGCTATATCAAAATGAAACCTGATGCCGGGAAAAATAACGATTCCTCTTATAGCAACAGTTGGTATTGCTTTATGAATTCTGTTTACTGCCATTTTTTTACCATTCCTTAATAAATCATAAATCTAAATCATTATACAACAATTGTTTGAGTAAATCAACAACTATATGTTAAAAAGAAGCTTTTAAAAATCCACGTATTAGGAAACGGATGCTGCATAAACAACATCCGTTTCATATATCATTAATACGATAATAAAATATTCACATATTATTTTTTTGAAGTAATAACACTGAACAAAAGAATAAAAATATCAACAATTATCGATGCAAGGATAAGCATCCAGCCGGGATGCCACGGAATAACTCTTGCAAGTCCGCCTATAACATAAATGAGCGTTGAAATTATCGGAATGTAAGCGGCATAGGTTGCATAACTGACCTTTTCTTTTCTGGCAGTTGCATAACCTGCATCGGCAAGGAGTGCGGCAACTATACCAAGAAGAAAGAGCACCCAGCTTTTACTAACACCCAGAATAATCTGCATAAAAAGAAAAAGAACAGTTACAATCAGCATGACCCCGAAAAAGATGCCGGCTCTTTGTAAAACACCGCTTTTTGTTCCTCTGAATGCAGATAGAATCATAAGAAGCCCCGCCGGCACAAGCAAGCCTCCGACAAGAAGAAGCCATGTCCAACCCCACGCAGATGTCAAAAAGCTGACGGCAAGATAAACGAAAACGAGCAAAAGAATATATCCCACCGTTCCGAGAAAACCGATCTTAAGCGATCTGCCTTTATTATTTACATTATTGTTTAAATCTGACATTGTGTCACCTTCCTTACAATATTACAATTTTTATTATGATACCAAATAATAAAAGAAATTTCTACTGTTTTCTAAATTTTTTTCAACATGCTCGTCTGCAAATAAAAAAAGGTGTATACGCCTTATTAAACCAAAAAAATGACCGCCATCTGATAATGAGGGTCATTAAGTAAATTAATTATAGCTCAGTTCCCTCGAATTCGTCAAGGTACATAATAATAAGCTCCGCAAAAAGCGTATTCGCCCAGGAAAACCACTCTCTGGTGAATTTTTCCGGGTTGTCCTTATGGAAGCTTTCATGCATATAATTTGTACCCGCATCAGTATTGCGGAGAGTATGAATTATGTCAAGTATCTCACTTTCAGAATTGCTGGTGAGGCCCTGCATACAAAGCGAAATCGGCCAGATGTGATTTTTCGGGGTATGCGGACTGCCAATTCCTTTAGCTGAAGCACCTTCATAATAATAGGGATTTCCTGAACTCAGAATTAATGCACGTGTATTTCTGTAAATTTTATTCTCCTTAGCACAATAACCGAGATACGGAAGCGACAAAAGGCTCGGAACATTGGCATCATCCATTAAGTTGTGATTACCGTAACCGTCAGTTTCGTAAGCATATACGTCTTTATCTTCAAAACGTGCTATTGCAAAAGTGTTAATACCTTGCTGAATCTCGCTCATTAACTCAAGTGCTTTTTTGCTTAGATTAAGATCCTTGTATACATCGGAAGCTATTTCGCTGATGTAGCCGAGAACAACCACCGCAAACATATTCGACGGCACAAGGTAACCGTATTCGCAAGCATCGTCACTCGGACGGAAACCAGACCACGTCATACCGGTATAAGCGACAGGAGTACCCTTACCCTTATGTGAAAGCGTGTCTGATTTAGGACAGAAATATCTTTTGAAGAAGTAGGGAGAATTTTTGTGATTCTGCTCAAGAGTCCAGAGCTCAATAATCTTTGTTATTGCTTTATGAAACTCGAAAGTGAAATGCCTTGTTTCACCCACCTCTTTCCAGAAACGGTAAGCAAGTCGCACCGGATAGCAAAGTGAATCAATTTCATACTTTCTTTCCCATACATAAGGAGACTTATAATCGGTTTTATCTTTTGTCTGTCCTTTTCCATCAGCCTCACGGTTAAAGGCGTTTGCATAGGGATCAGTAAGAATGCAGCCTACCTGACGGCAAATAAGACCGAAAATAATCCTGTAAGCCTCTTCTGAAACCTTTGCAAAAGGAATGTAATGATTCACCTGAGCAGAGGAATCGCGAAGCCACATTGCAGGTATATCACCTGTTATTACAAAGCAACTTCCGTCTTTTTCAAATTTTGCAGTTGTGTCAAAGGTGCTCATAAAGCACTGTACAAACATCTTCGACAGTTTTTCATCCTTTATCTTTGCTGCATATTGCTGTGCAACTTCATTAAGTTTCATCTTACATCCTCTGAATCAGGCCTCATTGCCTGTCATTTTCTCCTGTTTTACCTTATGATCAATTATATGGCGTGAAGCAAGCTCTTTTCTGATGTCATCAACGCTGATACCCATTTCAACCATCATCACCATAACATGATACGCAAGGTCGGCAACTTCATAAATAGTTTCCTTTTTATCGTTTGCCTTTCCGGCAATGATTACCTCTGTTGATTCCTCACCTATTTTCTTAAGAATCTTATCGATGCCTTTCCGGAAAAGATATGTAGTGTAAGAGCCTTCGGGAAGATTCACTTTTCTTCCTTCAAGCAATTCGTAAAGTCCGTCCATTGTGAAGTGTGAAAGCTCATCACTTTCAAAAACAGGAGCAGTGAAGCAGGAATCTGTACCCGTATGGCAAGCAGGTCCGTCTTTTTCAACAACTACAACGAGTGCATCCTTGTCGCAATCAGCGGTAATAGAAACGATATGCTGATAATTGCCGCTCGTTTCGCCTTTGAGCCAGAGCTCCTGTCTTGAACGGCTGAAAAAGCATGTAAGCTTCTTTTCAACTGAAATTTCAAGACTCTCTCTGTTCATATAGGCAAGAGTAAGAACTTTACCCGAAAGTGAATCAACAACAATAGCCGGAATAAGTCCTTTATCATCAAATTTAAGTTCATCAATATTAACCATATATTATAACCTCACAGTAATTCCTTTGTTTTTCAGCTCGCTTTTAAGGTCGTTGATTGCAACCTCGCCAAAATGAAAAATCGAAGCAGCAAGACCCGCTGATATTTCGGGCACTTCATTGAAAAGCTTCGTAAAATCATCAATGCAACCTGCTCCGCCTGAAGCAATAACGGGCACCTTTACAGCCTCACAGACCGCCTTGAGCATTTCAATATCAAAGCCCTTTTTCACGCCGTCGGTATCGATAGAATTTACGACTATTTCACCTGCCCCCATTGAAACACCGCGCTTAATCCACTCAATAGCTTCCATTCCGGTGTTTTCTCTGCCTCCTTTTGCAAAGACGCGAAAAACACCGTCAACACGCTTGATGTCAGCCGAAAGCACAACACACTGATCTCCATAACGCTTTGCCGCCTGCTCGATAAGATCAGGATTTCTGATTGCGCCCGAATTAACACTTACCTTATCAGCACCAGATCCAAGCACTCGTTCGAAGTCCTCAAGAGTATTTATGCCTCCACCCACAGTAAGAGGAATAAAAATCTTGGAAGCAACCTCTGTAAGAATATCAGTAAAAAGCTTTCTCTCCTCAAAAGAAGCCGTTATATCATAAAATACAAGCTCATCGGCGCCATTGTTACTGTAATACTCTGCAAGGCTGACCGGTGACGACACGTCACTTAAACCTTCAAAATTTACCCCCTTAACAACTCTGCCGTTTCTTACATCAAGACAGGGAATAATTCTTTTTGTAATCATTCAGCCACCTCCAGAGCCTCACGAAGATTAATTGCACCCGTATAATAAGCCTTACCAATAATTGCACCGTAAAGATTCATATCAGCAAGCGCCTTGACATCATCGATTGTAGAGATGCCGCCGGAAGCAGTTATGTTTATATTGAGCTTTTCAGACAATTGTCTGTATAGCTCACGGTTTGTACCTACCATAGCTCCGTCTTTTGATATATCAGTACAGATTATAGTTTTAACGCCAAGCTTCTGCATTTTCTCACAGAATTCAAAACCGTCGTATTCTGATTTTTCAGTCCAGCCTTTAATTGCAACAAAGCCGTCTTTTATATCAACGCCAACTGCTATTTTTTCACCGTATTTTTTTACGGCAGCCTTAAGAAACTCTTCATCATTTACTGCTGCCGTACCGAGAATCACTCTGTCGACGCCTGCATTAAGATAGGTTTTAACAGTCTCAATATTACGGATTCCGCCACCGATTTCAATGTAGAGACTACAAGCTTCTCTTATTTTTTTTACAGTTTCAATATTAGGCGTTGTGCCGTCCTTTGCGCCCTCAAGATCAACAAGATGAAGGAATTTGGCGCCGCAGCTTTCAAAATCAGCGGCAATTTCTTCCGGATTCTCACTGTAGACCGTCATCTGATCATAATCACCCTTATAAAGTCGCACAGCACAACCTCTGACTATATCAATTGCGGGAAAAATATTCACTTCTGTTCCCCCGTTTCACAAAATGCTTTAAGAATCTTAAGTCCTGTTTCTCCACTTTTTTCCGGATGAAACTGACAACCGAATATGTTTCCGCTTTCAACGCACGCAGTAATATCTATACCGTACTCAGCAGTAGCAGTAACACTGCTGTCACAGTCACAAGCGTAGTACGAATGCACAAAATAAACACATTCGCCCTCATTTATGTATTTAAACAACACACTGTCCTTTTTGAAAGAAAGTGCATTCCAGCCGATATGAGGAATATTTAATTCTTTGGGTATTCTTCCTTCCATAGAAACAATATCGCCCTTTATAAGACCCAGACCCTTATGCTCGCCGTATTCATAGCTTTTTTCGAAAAGCATCTGCATGCCAAGACATATGCCCATAAGAGGCTTACCTTTTTTAACCTCTTCAAGCACCACCTTATCAAGCCCGGAGGAAAAAAGCTTCTTTGCGGCATCCTCAAAGGCTCCGACACCGGGCAAAATAAGCTTGTCAGCTTTTCTTATAACATCGGCCTCTCCGGTTACAACAACATCGACACCTACCGCCTTAAGTGAGCATGAAAGAGAAAAAAGATTTCCCACACCGTAATCAATAATAGCAATCATTACAGCACTCCTTTTGTTGAGGGAATTTCGTCGCTAAAGGCTTCGTCTATTGCGCACGCCGCCTTAAGTGAACGTGCAACAGATTTGAACGCACCTTCAATTATGTGGTGCGAATTAGAGCCTGAAAGCTGGCGGATATGAAGATTAAGTGCAGCATTGTGACAAAAAGCAGTAAAAAACTCTTCAACAAGCTCTGTGTCAAAATCACCGACCTTCTGTGTCGGAATGTCAAGCGAGAATCCGAGATAGGCTCTTCCTGAAATGTCAATTGCGCTCATAATAAGACTTTCATCCATTGGCAGAATAAAATTACCGTAACGGACAATGCCTCTTTTTTCACCTAATGCCTGAGCAAAAGCCTTACCTAATACAATACCAATATCTTCAACAGTGTGATGATAATCAACATTTGTATCACCCTTACATTCAACCTGAAGGTCGAATCTGCCGTGCTTTGCAAAAAGAGTCAGCATATGATCGAAAAATCCGCACCCCGTATCAATTATAGACTTGCCTGTTCCGTCAATATTAACTCTCAGAAGTATGTCAGTTTCAGCAGTTTTACGCATAATTTCAGCTGTTCTCATTATTTTTCCTCCAATATTTTTCTAACCGCTTCTATAAAGGTTTCCATATCAGCCCTTGCACCAATTGTAACTCTTATAAAAGCACTGATTTTTTTATCAGGAAAGTGTCTTACAAGAATCCCATTCTCCTTAAGCTTTTTATAAAGCTCCTCACCGTCAATCTTATTACTTTTTGCGAAAATAAAGTTTGCCTTTGAATCTAAAACCTCAAAACCGAGCTTTTTCAGCTGCACCGTTGTATATTCTCTTGTGTCAACAATTCTTTTACAGTTATCCATATAATAACTGTTTTCTTTTATTGCAGCCTCACCTGCCACAAGAGTTATTCTGTTAAGATTATAAGGGTTTGTGGAATACTTGATTCTGTTAAGGTCACTGATAAGCTCCTTATCACCAAAAGCAAAACCAAGTCTTGCTCCGGCCATTGAACGGGATTTAGAGAAAGTCTGAACAACAAGGAGGTTTTTATATTCCCTGATAAGAGGATATACCGATTCGCCACCGAAATCAACATATGCTTCATCAATAAGCACAACATTATCCGGATTAGATTCAAGAATTCTTCTGATATCTTCTTCAGAGATCGTTTTTCCCGTCGGTGCGTTGGGATTTGCAATAACTATAAAACTGTTGATTCCGCAATAATCACCGGCATTAACGGAAAAATCCTCTTTAAGAGAGATTTTTCTGTACTCAAGACCGTACAGCTCAGCATAAACCTTATAAAAGCCATAGCTTATCTCAGGAAAAGCCGCAGGCACTCCGTTGCCCGCAAAAGCCATAAAGGAAAAGTTGAGTATATCATCAGAACCATTTGAAAGGTAAATATTTTCTGTATCTACTTCATACAACTCTGCTATTGCTTCTTTAAGACGCTTGCATTCAGGATCGGAATAAAGCCTCAGATTAGCCGCCTCTACTGAATTTACCGCGTCAAGAACACCTTGCGACGGCGGATAAGGTGATTCATTTGTATTAAGCTTTATGTATTTCATATCTCTTGGTTGCTCACCGGGAGTATATGCTTCAAGCTTCTGATATTTTTCATTTAAAAATCTGCTCATTTTTAATCCTCAAAACGTACTGTAGCACTTCTGGCGTGAGCAGAAAGTCCTTCCTTTTCAGCAAAGAAAGCAACATCATCTGCAACACGTTCGAGAGCTTCTTTTGTATAATAGGTGTACTGAGTCTTCTTTACAAAATCGTCAACGGAAAGCGGACTTGAAAATCTTGCTGTACCCGTAGTAGGCAATGTATGATTCGGACCTGCAAAATAGTCTCCGAGGGCCTCAGGACAGTATCTTCCCATAAAGATTGAGCCTGCATGTTTGATTTTATCAAGATAATCAAAGGGATTGTCAACACAGAGCTCAAGATGCTCAGGAGCAATTTCGTTAGCAATGTCAATCGCCCTCATCAGATTGTCACTTACAATGATTTTGCCGTTATTATCAATTGAAACCCTTGCAATTTCTTCTCTCGTAAGAAGAGGTATCTGTATTTCAAGTTCGTCACTTACTGCCTTTGCAAAATCCATACTGTCGGTAACAAGCACAGCACTTGCCATTTTGTCGTGCTCAGCCTGAGAAAGAAGGTCAGCGGCAACATACTTTGCATTGCTTTTTCCGTCTGCAACAACAAGAATTTCACTTGGTCCGGCAATCATGTCAATTGATACAAGTCCGTAAACCTGTTTTTTTGCTTCGGCAACAAAAGCATTGCCGGGACCGACAATTTTGTCTACTCTCGGCACAGTTTCCGTACCGTAGGCAAGAGCAGCAATAGCCTGTGCTCCACCGACTTTGAATATACGGTCAACGCCTGCAATTTTTGCGGCGGCGAGAATTACGGGATTAACCTTGCCCTCAGCATTCGGAGGTGTCGTAATACATATTTCTTTCACCCCCGCAATTTTAGCGGGAATACTGTCCATAAGAACAGTTGAAGGGTAAGCTGCCGTACCACCGGGCACATAAAGACCCGCCTTTTCAACGGGAATAACCTTCTGACCGATTACGATTCCGTCATTATCGTTTATGATAAAGCTGTTACGAACCTGTTTTTCGTGAAAGGCGCGTATATTAGCTGCAGCCTTTTCAAGAATCTCAATAAATCTCGGCTCAACGCTTTCAAAGGCTTCCTGAATTTCCTCTTCACTCACCTCAAGAGATGTTAGCTCAGCCTTATCGAACTTTTTGCAGTATTCAAAAAGAGCCTTATCACCGTTGCTTCTTACATTTGCAATAATATCACTTACTATTGCAGAAACGTCTGTAACTGCAGTACCACGAGCAAAGATTTCATCATTTGAAACCTCTCCGTATTTTAAAATGCTTATCATTTTATACACCTACCTGCCCGGAAAGTCCGAGTCTGATTTTTTCAATAATTTCATTTTTAAACTGATAGCTGGCTTTATTTGAAATAAGCCTTGCGCTGATAGGAACAATTGTTTCAATAGGCTCAAGATCGTTTTCTAAAAGCGTTTTACCCGTTTCGACAATATCGACGATTACATCGGAAAGTCCGAGAATCGGTGCAATTTCAATCGAACCGTTAAGATGTATTATGTCAATATCACGGCACTTTTCTCTGTAAAAACGCTCAGCTATATTGCCGAATTTAGTGGCAACACGCAAAGTAGTATTAACATTGTCGTGAAAGTTTTTCTTAGCGGCAACTGCCATACGGCACTTACCTATATTAAGGTCGAGTAACTCATAGACATCAGGCTCATACTCTAAAAGTATGTCTTTACCGGCTACACCGATATCTGCGGCACCTCTTTCAACATATATAGCAACATCTGAGGGCTTAACCCAGAAAAATCTTATACCAAGCTCTTCATTTTCAAAAATGAGCTTTCTGTTTTCCTCTCGGATTGAAGGACACTCAAAGCCTGCTTTTTCAAACATTGAATAAACCTTTTCGCCGAGTCTTCCCTTAGGAAGAGCAATATCAAGCATTTCCACGGTTTACTCTCCCTTCTGTGAAACATTGAGAATATGACGGTAGCGAAGCCCTTTGGGTACCTCGCTGCACACTCTTACTGTATTACCGGCCGATGAAAGTGACTCTGCTGTTTTAAGAGTATCAGCAATATTACCGGAATGAAGCAGTACGATATCAACATCATATGCTTCCTCTTCAAGATTGAATCTTTCCAAAGCATCAAGGTAAACTGCAAAACCCACTGCACCCGAGCTTCTTCCCATTTTTTTCATAAGCTTATCATACTGACCGCCTGAAAGGATGCTGGCCGGTATACCTTTAATGTATCCCTTAAAAACAATACCGCTATAGTAGCTCATATCGTTTGTAAGTGAAAAGTCAATTTTTATGTATTTGCCGAAGCCGGCTTCTTTAAGAAAGTTTACAAGGAATGAGAATTCTTCAAAGCACTTTGAAACCTTTTCGCTTTTGCATATGCGCTCAAGCTCAGAAAGTGCGCTGTCAGTATCATTATAATTTTCAGTAAAGACAAGAAGACTTTCTTTCACAACGGAAGAAATGCCGTTTTCGTCACATATACCTTCAAGCTCACTCTTACTTTTACGGCTGACGGCAGAAAGTATCTTTTTGCGCAGTGAAGAAATAATATTGTAATCATCGAGAATTGATTCAACAACGCCTTCATGTGAAAGCTCAAATATGTAATTTTCACTGATGCTTTCGAGACTTCTCACGGCAAGCAGCAGAACCTCGCATATCTCAAGCAGTCCGACATCACCTATACATTCAAGTCCGGTCTGACGGATTTCCTTATATGCACGCGAGCTCTTTGAGATACGGTATACATTTTCGTCATAATAAAGCTTTTGTACACTTCCGGGCACATCCTTAGAATTATTTATTATTGAAAGTGTTACGTCAGGCTTGAGTGCAAGAAGTCTGCCATTCGTATCGGTAAAAGAGATTATGCCGTCTGAAACAAGAAAATCCTTATTTTTCACATAAAGGGCATATTCCTCAAATTTACTCATTTTATACTGACAGTAACCGAGATTACGGTAAAGAGAGCGAAGCACACAGGCAGCTCTTTCGTCAGACTTAAGGATTTTTGATTCGATATTCATTATACTTTCCCCTAAAAACATATTGCTTTAATACTTTAACATAGTAGCACGGTAAAGTCAAGAGTTTTTTCATAATAATATAAAAAAGTTCCGGCTACAGCTTACTGCAGCCGGATGTAACTTTTTTGATTATGCGTTAGCCTGCCACTCTTCTGCTTTCTTTGCAGCCATTCTCTTTATGTCTTCCTTGGGGTAGATTGATTCTGCACCGCCGTTGACATAGAGGAAAAACTTTCCGTCAGCAGTCTTGTAAAGGCTTTCTTCGTAGCCTGCAGGGTCACCGAATTCGCCGCTTGTCTTCTTCATTACAAGCTCTGAAGCATCGGTATCATAAGTAACTTTGCAAATAATCTTTTTCATTATGACAAACTCCTTATATTTAAATTTATATTGTTATTATCGCATAAATCCGATAAAATTTCAATAGCTTTAATTCATTTTCGGCAAGGTGTCGGTTATACACTTAATGTCAGAATAATTTTATACAAAATCACAAGAAAATATGCACAAAATTCACTTTTCCCCATAAGGACAGACCTTCATACATATACCGCAGACGGCACCTCTGCCGATGTGCTTGAAGTGGGTTTTCATATAGGTGCTGCATTTTTCAGCATCAAAGATGTCCTCACGCTCACAATAAGGTGTCCACATTTTGCCGCTGATTGCGCCGCTCGGGCAAGCCTTTACGCAGGCATTGCAGCTTTCGCAGGGTGATACGGGAACAGTATTCGTCACCTCAAAGGGGCAATCAGTAAAGACTGTGCCGAGTCGGGCACTTGCACCAAATTTGCTGTGGAGAAACATCGAGCTTTTCCCTACGGTGCCAAGACCTGAAAGAGCGGCGATTTTCTTATGGGAATATCTGCCCTTATAATTCCAGCCATCCTTGTTTATGGACTGAGAGGCAGCAACAGTAATGTAGTCATATCCTCTCTGTTGCAGAAAAAGACCAGCCTTAAGAAGAAGTGAGTCAATAAAGGCATTGACACTCCGGTAATGGTTAAAATAAGTGTGTGTAGGCTCTTCGCCGATTTCATTAACTATAGCCTTTGAAAGAGCAACAACAACGCTTACAGCGTAGCGGCACTCACCAAAATCACCGTCATCAATACTGCAGAAGCCTACATCACTTGCACCCTGTGAAATAAGGTATTCTTTTAATTCATCCTGAATACGCATATTTATCATCCTTTGTAGAAAAACATCTTTTTGCAAAGCTCTATCTTATTTTCATCGCTGTTCATAAACTTGATTGAACCCTCCTGCTCCTCATCAGCGAGAAGATCAAGATTTTCAAGTAGCCGCTTACACTGTCTTGCCGCACCCTTTCCACCTTCAAAAACAAGCACTTCATCACCGAGTATACGCTGAATCTGTCGTCGTGCAAAGGGAAAGTGCGTGCATCCGAGAACAACGGCATCGACCTTGTTGTCTGCATAGGGGGCGAGAATCTTTTCCAGATAAGCTATTTCTTCGGGGCTGTCGAGATTACCGCTTTCAATAAACCTTACAAGCTCGGGAGCAGGCAAAGGTATGAAAGTTGCTTCACCCTCAAAGCGTTCAACAAGCTTAAGGTATTTCTGCTCCCTCAATGTAAGCGGTGTTGCAAGAACAAGCACAATCGGCTGCTCCATAGAAAGAGCGGCCGGTTTTACAGCAGGCTCAAGACCAACAAGCGGATACCCGGGATATTTTTCGCGAAGTCCCGCTGCAGCAGCACTGGTTGCTGTATTGCATGCTATTACAATAGATTTTGCCCCCATGCCCATTAGCATTTCAACACCGTCAACAGTAAGCTGACGGATTTCATCGGTCGTTTTGATTCCGTAAGGTGCATTGGCAGAATCTCCGAAATATATAAAATTCTCGTTGGGCATAAGCTTATAAAGTTTTCGAAGTACTGTGATACCACCCATACCCGAGTCAATTACCGCAATAGGATCTGATTTTTTATTAATCATCACATTTTCACCAACCTTGTCAAGGTATTATACCACAGCTTTTAAAAAAAATAAACCGCAGAAACTCATTTTCTACAAGTTTCTGCGGAATTTTGTTACAATTTTATGCTCTGTGCCACTTTACGCCCTGGGGGGTGTCCTCAAGAACAATACCCTGAGCCTTGAGTTCGTCTCTGATTCGGTCAGCCTCAGCCCAGTTCTTGTTCTTTCTCGCATCATTTCTCTGCTGAATGAGTGCTTCTATTTCATCGTCAAGGCTTGAGGCTGATTTACGGTTATAAAGAAGACCGAGAACCTCCATAAGCTCATCAAATACCTTGATTGCATATTCAACGAGAGCTTTTGACTGCACACCGTCATTTACATTGGTGTTGATATCCTTGACAAGCTCAAACACTGCTCCGAGAGCCTCACCAGTGTTGAGATCATCCTCCATCGCTTCAATGAATTTATCCTTCTTACTGTCAATAAGAGCAAGAATTTCAGCATCCTTATCCCCTGCCTCATCCTTTGCATTCTTGAGAGCAAAGTCAAGATTGTCACGGCAGGTATAGAGTCTTTCAAGGGAAGCCTTGCACTGTGCGATAGCATCAAAGCTGTAGTTGATGGGACTTCTGTACTGACAGGAAATCATAAGGTAACGGATGGGCTCATAGCCGTACTGTTCGGCAACATCACGGACAGTGAAAAAGTTTCCGAGCGACTTTGACATCTTAACCTTATCAACAGTGATAAAGCCGTTATGCATCCAATAATTTGCAAAAGGAGCACCGTTGCAGCATTCACTCTGTGCGATTTCGTTTTCGTGGTGAGGGAAGATAAGATCCTGACCGCCACAATGAATGTCAATTGTTTCGCCAAGGAATTTACGTACCATAGCAGAGCACTCAATGTGCCAACCGGGTCTGCCGTGACCCCAGGGTGACTCCCAATAGGGCTCGCCCGGCTTTGCACTCTTCCAGAGAGCGAAATCCATAGGCTCACGCTTTACTTCGCCTACATTGATTCTTGCGCCCGCCTCGAGGTCCTCAAGAGGCTGATGTGAAAGCTTACCGTATTCGCTGAATTTCTTGGTGCTGAAATAAACATCACCGTTTACCTCGTATGCATAACCCTTTTCCACAAGACCCTCAACAATGCTGATGATTTCATCCATTGTCTCAGTTGCTTTGGGATGTGTTGTTGCTTCACGGATGTTCATGCCCTTAGCATCAGTCCAGAATTCTTCGATATATTTTTCGGAGATATCCTTGAAGGTGACACCTTCTTCGTTTGCACGACGGATAATTTTGTCATCAATATCAGTAAAGTTCTGAACAAAATTAACCTTATAACCTCTGTATTCAAGATAGCGGCGAAGAACGTCGAAAACACAAAGAGGTCTTGCGTTACCGATGTGGATAAAATTATAAACGGTAGGACCGCAGGCATAAATTTTGAATTCGCCTTCCTTTATGGGAATAAGCTCCTGCTTATCTCTTTTGAGTGTGTTGAAAACTTTCATTGTTTTTCCTCCAGTTCTTTTATATGTTTTTCAAGTTTATCTATTTTAGCTTTTAACAAGCAAAGTTCCTGTGATAAGGGGTCGGGTGTATGAATGTGGTCAAGCTTATCGACCCGTTTGCCGTTCTGCTTCACAACTCTCGCAGGCGAGCCGACGGCAGTTGAATTTTCAGGAATCGCAGAGAGAACGACAGAACCTGCAGCTACATTCGAGTTATCACCGATAGTAAAGGGACCGAGCACCTTTGCGCCCGCACCGACAAGTACGTTATTGCCGAGCGTAGGATGTCGCTTGCCGTGATCCTTACCTGTACCACCAAGAGTTACACCCTGATAAATTGTGCAGTCATCACCGATTATAGCTGTTTCACCGATAACGACACCTGTTCCGTGGTCGATAAAAAAGCGTCTGCCTATCTGTGCACCGGGATGAATTTCTATATTTGTTTTTTTTACACTGTGCTGTGATATCGCACGGGCAAGAAAGTACATTTTGTGATTATAAAACCAATGTGCTCTTCTGTACGCTCTGACCGCCTTATAGCCGGGATAAAGAAGCATAATTTCAAGATTGCTTCGTGCGGCAGGGTCGCGGTCCTTGACACATTGAAGATCTTCCTTTAATCTGTCAAACATATTCTATCACCTATTTATAAAAAAATAAACCCCCATCCGAAAAAATTTCGGACAGAGGCGTTAATACGCGGTTCCACTCTGACTTATAACTCAGCTACATAATAATAGCTTTACCGTTAACGCCGGTCTACGCCCTCGGATACTTTGTTCCCCTCGGGTGCTGACGGGTGCATTTCATCACTTCTTCAACGGAACACTTTCACCTTACAGTTCCTCTCTTGGATGAAGGGGTATGTGACTACTTCTCCCTTTAAACGCATTTGAATATTGTTTAATACATTATACACAGCTGCTGCCTGTTTGTCAACACATTTACGGACTAAACTTTTCCTCATTATCCTTAAAAAAATCGCGGTAGACCTTAACGCACTCAAGCTCTGTCCATTTGCAAAGCTTAACGGGATTGGAGTCGATGTCATAAATTCTTGCACCCTTGAGCGAAAGAAGAAAGGGAGAATGCGTCGATATAATAAACTGACAGCCGTGATTTCTTACAGAATCTTCTATAAAATATTTAAGCTCAAGCTGATTTGACGGAGAAAGGCTGTTTTCCGGCTCATCAAGAAGATACAGGGCGTCATCGGTAATACTGTCAACGAACAAGGACAAGGAGCTTTCACCGTTGGAGCGCTCCTGAATGTTTCTTACAAGATGTGAGCGGATAAACTGAGATTGGCTCTTTTTTCGGTTTCTTGCATCAGAAACTCTTTTCCATCGCTCGTAATCGTCAAGCCCGTGAAGAGTTGTATCGGCGGTGTCGCTGTTGCTTTCAAGCCATTCCTGCAATAAATCCTCCCGCTTACTGTCAATTCCGTCATTAACGCGACGGATATCCAGCACACGGTCAAACACATCATCACTTGTTATAACACAGCTTCTCGGGGAAAGGGATCTTTCAAGCGTGTAATCGCAAAGATCAACATAGTCACCGAAAAAATCCGTACGGTTAAAGGGTGAATTTCTCTTCAGCTCAAGCTTTTCGGCAATTACGTTCAGAATAGTGCTTTTACCGCTTCCGTTGTTTCCGCAGATAATCGTTATATCAGAAAACTCAAAATCTTCAGGCAACCCCCTGTAACGGAACATTCCGAAGGGGTATTTTGACGTGTAAATATTTCTCATATTTTTGGGGTTAAAACCGAAAAAGAAGCCCTCGTCTTCACCCTGAGACGGCAAGTGAAAGCTGCTTAAATAAACCATAAGATACCTCTTGTTTTAATCGATCACTTCACCGACAAGATCACAATCGTCAACGCCGAGAATTTTTATTTTTACGAACTGTCCGGCTTCAAGCTCATTCTCCGTTGAAATGATTACGCTTGAATCTATTTCAGGTGCATCCATATAGGTTCTGCCCATATAGAGCATATTATCATCATCGAAGCCGTCAACAATTGCGGTCATAACAGTACCGACTCTGCTTTCCTGCTTTCCGGCAAATATCTCATACTGCTGCTGCATAATAATTTCGCTGCGGTGAGCTTTGATCTCATCGTCAATCTGATTTCCCATTTTTGCCGCAAAGGTACCCTCTTCGGGTGAATAAGCGAAGCAACCGAGACGGTCAAACTTTATATTATTTATAAATCGTGAAAGAGTTTCAAAGTTCTCCTCACTTTCCCCGGGAAATCCCGTAATAAAGGTCGTGCGGATTACGACATCGGGGATTTTTGCTCTGAGCTTACTTATAAGCTCTGTAAGGCTCTGCTCATCTCCGGTTCTGTTCATACGTTTGAGCACGTCACCGTCGGCATGTTGTAAAGGTAAATCAATATAATTACAAATCTTATCCTCACTTGCCATTACATCAATAAGCTCATCTGTAAGACATTCGGGATAGCAATAGAGTATTCTTATCCATTCAATACCGTTAATTCTGCAAAGCTCTCTGAGCAGAGCGGGTAATTTAAGCTCGCCGTAAAGGTCAATACCGTAGCGTGTAGTATCCTGAGCAACAACTATAAGCTCCTTAATACCGTTGATAGCAAGGCTATTTGCTTCCTCGAGGATGTTTTCTATTTCCCGGCTTCTGAATTTACCGCGGATAGACGGAATCGCACAGTATGTGCAACAGTTAGAGCATCCTTCCGCTATTTTAAGATAGGCATAGTGAGGCGGTGTAGAAAGAATCCTGTCGCCCTCGAGGGGCATACAGTATTTCGACGGAAACTCTGCAACAGTATTGCCTTCAAGGACCTTTCTGCATATTTCAGCAATCTCACCGTTTGCTCCGATGCCTACAACCGCATCGACCTCAGGAATTTCATTAAGTATTTCTTGCTGATAACGCTCGGCAAGGCAACCGGTAACAACAACACCCTTGATCATTCCTTCATCTTTAAGAGAAACTGCATATAAAATGTTGTCTATAGCCTCTTTTTTTGCATCGTCAATAAAACCGCAGGTATTTATAATTACAAGGTCTGCCACGTCAAGGTCACCGACTATATCAAAGCCTCCGTCAATAAGTCGCGAAAGAAGCATCTCTCCGTCAACCTGATTTTTCGGACAACCAAGACCTATCATTGCAATTTTACTCATCGTACACCTCACACGGAATTTCTTCATCGATTTCTTTTAAAGCATCGCGTATTTCGCTATAAGAGTAACCAAGGCGCACAAGCGTATCGACAACTCTTTTTCTACCCTTTTCGTCAGTCAGCTTTGTAAGATACTTTCTTTTAATTATACTGATTAATTTTTCACTGTCAAAGGAAATTTCTTCAAGAACAGCGCCGATTATTTCACGGCTGACACCCTTACGGTAAAGCTCCTGCTCAACTCTTCGTCTGCCGTAGCCCTTAAGCCTGATAAGCTCAGAAGCAAACATGCGGCAAAAACGTTCATCGTCAACATAGCCTCCCGACTTCAGCTTCTCAATCGCTTCTTCTGCACCGGCTGAAAATCCCTTTTCACAAAGCTTTTTCAAAAGCTCATTTTCACTGTGGTCACGCCTTGAAAGAAGTGAGACGGCACAGTTATAAGCACGGCGTATATTTACCGTGCTTTCAAGTTCGCTGTATTCTTCTTCGCTTATCTCCTGACCGTCTTTGAGGTACAGGGATGAAAAATACATTTCATCGACGGTAAGCCTGTACTCACCGTCGATGCTTATGTGTATTTTGTCGCCTTTTCCTTTTTTATAAGTAAGCTTCATTATTCGTCATCATCAACAGCAATGTCAATTCTTGCTCTTACACTGCCTGCAGGTCTCTTCGGAGTAAGAATAACAGGCTCTTTTTTTTCAGCAACTTTTTCATCCTTCTCATCTTTTCCGAGCATTGCCTTACGGATTTTCCCTTCAATTTCTGCACAGAGAGCTTTTTCTCTTTCAAGAAGAAGCTTAACATTGTCTCTTCCCTGACCGAGTCTTGTCTCACCGTAAGAGAACCATGCGCCGCTCTTATTGATAATATCAAACTTCACGCCAAGATCAACAATTTCACCGATACGGGAAATACCCTTACCGTACATAATGTCAAACTCAGCCTCTTTGAATGGAGGTGAAACCTTGTTTTTAACAATCTTCGCTCTTGTTCTCGCACCGATAAATTCGTTGCCGGGAGCCTTCAGCTGTTCTATCTTTCTTACGTCAATTCTTAATGATGAATAGAATTTAAGTGCTCTGCCGCCGGTTGTAACCTCAGGATTGCCGTACATAACACCGACCTTCTCACGAAGCTGATTGATGAAAATAACAAGAGTGTTTGACTTTGCAACAACGCTTGTGAGCTTTCTTAACGCCTGAGACATAAGTCTCGCATGAAGTCCGACATGGCTGTCTCCCATTTCACCTTCAATCTCGGCTCTGGGTACAAGAGCAGCAACAGAGTCAACAACAATTACATCAAGAGCACCTGAACGAGCAAGCGCCTCAGTGATAGAAAGCGCATCTTCACCGTTATCCGGCTGTGAAACAAGAAGTGAATCAACGTCAACACCTACACCCTTTGCATAAACGGGATCAAGTGCATGCTCAGCATCAATAAAAGCAGCTTCACCGCCTGCCTTCTGTGCTTCGGCGATACAATGAAGCGCAAGGGTTGTCTTACCCGAAGATTCAGGACCGTAAATTTCAACAATTCTTCCCTTGGGAAGTCCGCCGATACCTGTTGCAAGGTCTAGCCCTACTGAGCCTGTAGAAATTGCCTCAACATTCATTTCTGTATTCTGACCAAGGCGCATAATCGCACCTTTACCGTACTGTTTTTCGATCTGCGCAAGAGCAGCATTAAGAGCACTTTTTTTGTCAGCCATAATCCTATTCCTCCAAACGTACAAATGTTCGATGAACACATTATACAACATAGATTACTAAAAATCAACTGTTTTTCGGTATATTTTTAAAATTTTTAAATTCGAAGTTGGTAAAATTAAAGCAAAAAAGAAAAATTTTATTGACTATAGCTCAAAAATGTGATAAATTTAGTTTATCAAATAAAAAGGAGAATTCTTTATGGCAACTCAACTTAATAAAAAATACGGATTGCTCACAGCAATCTGCACCGTAGTCGGTACTGTTATCGGTAGCGGTGTTTTCTTCAAGGCGGAGAAAATTCTCACCGAAACCGGCGGTAATCTTCCCGTTGGTATTCTCGCATGGATCATCGGCGGTATCATTATGGTCGTCTGTGCTTATGCATTTTCAATCCTTGCAACAAAGCACGAAAAGGTAAGCGGTATCGTTGACTATGCAGAAGCAATGTGCGGTAAAAAATACGCATACTTTATGGGATGGTTCCTTGCAGTTTTCTACTATCCCACACTCACATCAGTTCTCGCTTGGGTAAGTGCAAGATACCTTTGTGTATTCATTAACGCTTTCCTTCCTGAAGAAGCTCAGCTCAGCATTGCCGGCCCTCAGTGTATGACAATTGCCGGTGTTCTTCTTATAGCAATTTTCTTCCTTAATGCAATTGCTCCGAAGATTGCAGGTAAATTCCAGATTTCCGCAACATTCATCAAGCTTATTCCTCTGTTTCTTATGGCTATTGTAGGTACAATTAAGGGTCTTACAGGCGACGGACTTCTTATTCAGAATTTCCAGAACGTAGTTAACGAGGACATTTCAACATCCAGCGGTCTCTTCAAGGCTGTTGTTGCTACTGCCTTTGCTTATGAAGGCTGGATTTGTGCAACTTCAATCAACGCAGAGCTCAGAGATGCAAAAAAGAATCTTCCCAAGGCTCTTGTTATGGGTACACTTATTATCGTTGCTGTTTACATCACTTATTACATTGGTCTTGCCGGCGGCATTGAAAATAAAGTTATCATGGACGGCGGCGAAGCAGGTGCAAGAATTGCATTCTCATCTGTATTCGGTAATTTTGCCGGTGTCGCACTCTTCCTCTTTGTTGTTATTTCCTGTCTTGGTACTCTCAACGGTCTCACACTCGGATGCTCAAGAGCTTTCCACGCTATTGCTGCACGTAATATGGGACCCAAGCCCGAAATCTTCAAGCAGGTTGATTCCGCAACAAATATGCCTGTTAACTCCTCAATGATCGGTCTTTTAATCAGCGGTTTTTGGCTTCTCTACTTCTACGGTGCAAACCTCGACACAGCCTGGTTCGGTCTCTTCTCATTTGACTCATCTGAGCTTCCCATTATCACAACATATGCTATGTACATTCCCATCTTCATCAGCATGTTTATCAAAAGTAAAGACCTCGGCGTTGTAAAAGGTAAAATCGCTCCTGTTCTTGCAATTTTCGGTTCAATCTTTATGGTTGTTGCCGCAATATTTGCTCACGGTATTTATCCCTATCAGGCAGCACAGGCTGACGGCAAGTTCTCTCTTCCCGTTCTCTTCTACCTTATCACATATGCTGTTCTTATGATAATCGGCGCATTCTTCATGAAGAATAAAAAGAAATCATAAGTTGTAAATCAAAAAATTTAAAGAGCTGTTACCCAAACGGTAGCAGCTCCTTTTTTGTTCAGTCTTATGTATTACATCTCCATAAGACCGAAACTTACGGACAAAGCTTTGTCAATTTTACTCATATCCTGCTTGCCGAGAATCCCCATTTTTTCCCTTAATCTTTGTTTGTCAATCGTCCTTACCTGTTCAAGTAAGACAATGGAGTCCTTCGCAAGACCGCAATTGTCTGCATCAACTTTGATATGAGTTGGCAGATTACTTTTAAACCGCTGACTTGTTATTGCAGCAGCTATTACAGTCGGACTGAATTTGTTTCCGACATCGTTCTGTACAATAAGTACCGGTCTTATACCACCCTGCTCAGAGCCTACAACCGGACTAAGATCTGCATAATATATTTCTCCGCGTTTGACTGACATGAAACCACTCCAGATATTCTCGCATTACAGTCATATTCTTACCCTGAGGGCAAAGTTTTAATCAATCGGAATCAATATTATTTTATGTATAGTGCCTGATTATGTGCATAAAAAGATGCCCTTACATTTATTTGCAAGGACACCTGTAATACAAATCGCGATTCAGTTTTCAAAATGAGCGAGAGAATAAGCAAGCTCATTTACAACATCAGATGGAAGCATTCCTCTTTTTGATGTACGTTCACTTACAACGTCACCGGTATATCCGTGAACAAACACGGCTGATGTAACGGCATCTGTAAAGTCGAAGCCTTGAACAATAAATCCGCCTATAAGCCCTGCGAGCACATCACCGCTTCCGCCCTTGGAAAGACCTGTGTTGCCCGTATTGTTTATATAGACTCGTTTACTGTCCGGTGAGGCAACAACAGTATTTGCCCCCTTCAAAACAACGTAAACACCATACTTCTCACCGAACTGCTGTGCAACACGAATTTTATCTGTAAGAATCACGTCTTTATCAAGTTTACAAAGGCGCTGCATTTCTCCGATGTGCGGAGTAATTACAATTTTGCCTTTTGCCTGTGACAAAACAGACAGATCCTTTGAGAGAATATTCAGTCCATCAGCATCAATAACTACGGGCACCTTTGCATTTTCAAGTACTGCACACAGTATCGCTCTTGTATCCTCGTTGACACCCATTCCGCAACCGATAACAATTGCATCGTATTTATCAAGCTCTGCAAGAACTTTTTTTAGACCGCAAGCTGAAAAAGTACCCTCACTGTTTTCGGCAACAGGCATCAGTAAAGCCTCTGTTATTTTGCCGGAAACGACGTTGTAAAGGCTTTCGGGAAAAGCAAGAGTGACAAGTCCGGCGCCGCTTCTCAGAGCCGCTGAAGCCGCAAGAACAGGAGCACCTGCCATTGTTCTGCTTCCGCAAATGCAAAGAACGTGTCCGAAGGTGTTTTTGTGCGCAGTTATGCGCCTTTTAGGAAAGAGTTTTTTTACTTCAGCTTTATTATATGTGTAAATATTATCGCCTGCAACGCTATAGCATTCATCGGGTATACCTATATTCGCAATTATGATATCACCGCAACACTCAGATGCAGGATGGAAAATATGTGCCGGCTTAAGCGCAGAGATAGCAATTGTATAATCAGCTCTAAAGCAGTCAGGGTCACAGTACCCACTGTCGCAGTAAACACCGCTTGGTACGTCAAGGGCAAATTTAACCGCCTCAGATGCATTCATTTCTCTTATAAGAGTGCGCATTTCCTCGTCAAGTGAACCTGCAAAGCTGAATCCAAAAACTGCATCAACGAGAACATCTGCATTCTTTATTGTCTGAAGTGCACGATCCTTATCGGCATCGTACCATACAGTCCTTATTGACTGGTCAAGAACAAGCTTATACATATAGGTTGCTTCCTGACTTGTAGGGTAACCCAACGCAAGTATGACGCATACATTGTAGCCGTTTTCAGCAAGCTTTCTGGCAACAACAAAGCCGTCTCCGCCGTTATTACCTTTACCGCAGACAACAGCGACCCTGTTCTTATGCATCGGCTCTTTTTCAATTTCATTGCGGATATTTCTTGCGCAGGCGCTTCCCGCATTATCCATCATTCGCTGATAAGACAACCCCGTTCTTGCTGCAGCCTGCTCAACCAGCTTCATTTCTTCACAACTCAAAAGTCTCATAATAATTACCATGCGTCACGGATATCTCCAAAAACACAGAAATACCCGGGACGCACCTTTCAGAAAATTTATATTTTATTTTTCAAAAACAATCGTTGTAATGCTGCTTGCAGGAATATCAACTGTTGTAACACCGCAGCTTTCGTGTGTAAGCTCAAGATTTCTGTCAGCATCTGTTGTATATGCCTTCACATCAAACAGAGGCATACATAAGCTGACCGACTTATCATTACCCTGATTAACAATAACAACCACATAATCACCATCCGGTGTCTTGAATGACGAAACATTCATATTGTTTTCAATAAGATATACAGGATATTCCTTACCGTCAATTTCCTGCTTCCACCATGCTTCTTCAGCAGTAATGTCAGCAATGCTCACATCAAAGTTTACAGCGTGGCTTCCTACAGGAACGAACTTTGAAAAATGAGCCATTGCATAATAACGCTTTGCAATTTCATAGCTGTTGCAGTCATCGGAAGCGGCAATCATACTGTCTGCAAAAGTGCCTCCCTGATTAACAGCAACCCATGCACTCCAGCTGTTTACACCCGTAAGTGTAACATCTTCACTGATGGTTCTGGCCATAATAAGTGCGCCTTCAATATCGTCAATTGTGTGCTCACAAGGAAGCTCACACCACTCGCTCATTTCAAGCTCAACATCGCCGTAATTCTTGTGAATATATTCGCCGTATGCCTTCTTTAAAAGGAAATCGTTTGTCCAGTAGCTATGATATGCATATGTGCCAAGAACATCAACTATGTCATCATTCTCATAGATTTTATCAATGCAATCCATTGCATGGTCGCCAACCTGACCACTTTCTGCAAGAGAAAGCTTGACGTCAAGATTTCTTTCTTTGATTTCAGCGGCGAAAACCTTGCCTAATTCAATCACTTCGTCAATTTCATAATGGCAAGCCTCCTGGCCAACCCATTCACCGCCCCAATCCCACTGAGGCTCATTGACGGGACTGATATATTTTACAGGTACACCTTTGCTTATAAAGTATTCTGCAATATCAAGCATATATTCAGCAAAGTCGTCGTAGCAATCCTTTTTAAGGTTGCTCTGTGCAGGCTCAAGACCACCTGATGCCTGACCCGAAACACACATCGAATAATGAGGTGAGTTTGCAAAAAGAACAACTGTATCTATACAACCGTAAGAAAGACACAGGTCGAGCATATCCTGAGCCGCCTTATCTTTATTCCAGTCATACTCATATTCGCCTGATTCTTCATTGTAAACGAGAAAGCTTTCGGCAGCTCTCCAGGAATTCTCATTATCCCAGATGCGTGAATCAGGGTTATCCTTTTCACCGGCGCCGACATTGTAACGGTAAACGTTAAGACCGAGTCCTTCTTCTGAATAAAGGAGTCTGGCGTAATCTTCAGCTTTTTCACTTTTACCGGCAACCTGTGCCCACCAGCAAGCTGAAGTGCCCCAACCGGTGATTTCCTGCTGCTGACAGATTGTGTCAACCTTAAGAAGAACACGTTCGGGACCGATATTAAACCAGCCGACAATTGTGCTCATAACAAAAAGGAGTGCCGAAAGACGGAAAATAATCTTCTTAATCAATGTATTTCTTTCCATAATAATCTCCTTGAGAATATATTTTTAATTATTTTACCACACTGTGCCATTGAAGGTCAATAATAAATGATTAAAAAAATTTTATACTTAAGAAACATTATTGATTTTTATAATATAGGGTGATATAATATAAAAAAACAAAGAAATAAGAGGAATCAGCTATGTCAAAAACTTTGGTAATTGCTCATCGCGGAGCCAATAAATATGCCCCGCAGAATACCCTTCCTGCATTTAAAAAGGCTTACGAGCTCGGTTGTGACGGATTTGAAACTGATGTTCACATCACAAAAGACGGCAAAATCGTAATCTGCCATAACTACACTATTGACGAAACATCAACAGGTAAGGGCAAGGTTGCTGATATGACCCTCGATCAGCTTAAAAGTTATGATTTCGGCTCTTATTACAGCAAAAAATATCAGGATACGGAAATCCCCACCCTCGATGAGTTTCTTGACTTTGTTGCAACAACAGATATTTCAGTACTCAACATTGAAATCAAAAGCCCGAGAGAAAAAGAAACAGCTATTGTAAAAGAAACAATCAAGGCGGTTAAAGAGCACGATCTTCTCGATAAGCTTCTTATTTCTTCTTTCGACCCCAGACTTCTTATTGAAGCAAAAATAATTGACAACAGATGTAAAACCGGTTTTCTCTATTCTCCCAAAAGTCCCACTCTTTTGCAGATGATCTGGAGGCAGCTCAGATTCACAAAGTCGATAGGTTGCGATGCAGTTCATCCTCATTACAGCTTCGTAAACAAAAAATTTGTTGAGGATGCCCACAAAATGGGTATCAAGGTTAACCCATGGACAGTTGATGACCCCTTCAACATCGACAGACTTCTTAAATACGGTTGCGACGGCATCATTACAGACCTGCCTGATGTTGTCGGCGGTATGAGAGAAAGATACAACGAAGACTAAGCTTATAATCAAGTAAGGCGTGACTTTCACAGTCACGCCTCAGACTGTCGATAAAGTCACAAGAACATATATGCGGAATAATATATATACATATAAATTAAAGCTAAGACAATAACAATATTGCCAACAAAATCCGGAGGAACATCGAATTCCCCCGGATTTTCGCATATATTTGCCCTTTTTTCGCCCTCTCGGAGTACCTGTGTACGCCTTCGGAGTGAAGAAAAGGGCATCTTGCAACATTCTCAGCAGTCTGCCAGCTTGTCGAAAATGCTTTTTTTCATCAGCCTGCAGGCCAGCCGAACTGTCTGCCACCCATAAAGTGGAAATGAAGATGATGCACAGTCTGACCGCCGTCTGCACCGCAATTATTAACAATGCGGTAGCCGTTGTCAAGTCCGAGTTCCTTTCCGAGCTTTGCCGCAACCTCAAAAATATGAGAAATTACCGCACTGTTCTTCTCGGTGATTTCGGCGCAGGAAGAAATGTGCTCTTTAGGGATAATGAGAATGTGTACAGGCGCCTGAGGCTCAAGATCATAAAATGCTAAAACCTTGTCGTCCTCATAAGCTTTTTTTGAAGGGATCTCCCCTGCTGCTATTTTACAAAAAATGCAATCCATCTTAAAACTCCTTTAGTCAAACATTTTTTCTCTTTCTTTGCGTTCTCTTTCTGCCTCTGCGGATGCAAAGCCGTTATCAGCAGAAGGTGTGTTATACTGATTTTCAGGTGCAACCGGCTGAGGATTATAACCGGGCTGAGGATTATATTCCTGGCGCGGACTGTAAACTGTATTCTGTGTGTTGCCGTTTACCTGATTATCCACAGGAGGCTGATAATATACGGGCTGCTGAGCCTGAGCACGGGCTGCCTTCTTCTCATCACTTTTCTTCTTAATGAATTTAAAAAGAGGAACAAGAATAACAAACACAATGATATAGGCTATTGCATCAGTATTAACTTCAGCCTTAGGCTTGTAGGCAACACCTGCAATTGTTGTAGCATCGAGGATTTTATCAACATAGGACATATAGCTGCTATCGTAAATATAAAAGTAAAATTCATAAATCGTGCTATCAGTTGAGAATGCGCATACTACATGATCAACCACCGTGCCCTGGCCGTCATCAATATGAATATCAAGTCTTACACCCTCAAAATCACCAACAGTAATATTCTCGCCTTTTTTTAAAGTGCAATATGCTTCATCATCACCTGCGTAATCCTTGTAAAGCTTCTGAATGTCTTTTTCAGAATAATCAACATAAGTATAATTATCATCATTAACACTTGTCCAGGTACCAAAATTAAAATTACCGTCCTCCGAATACCAGAAACCGGTATATTCATTTTCAGCCGCGTACTCACTGTCAGCAATCAGATTACTCGGCAAATTAATCATCATATTTTTTTCCGTATAAACCTCTGCACTTGCACAGAAAGCTGTGAAGCTGATAATAATAAAAATTACCGCTAAAACCGATATTATTTTTTTCATTTTTTTATTCTCCTTTATTTAAACATATTTTCTCTTTCTTTTCTTTCTCTTTCAAGCTCTCTTGCTGCAAATCCCGTTGCTCTGCTGCTTCCGGTAACAATTCGCTCATTGAAATTATTGATATTTTTGCCGTTAAGCTCATAGTCTGTCTTTGCCTTCGGTTGCTGAACGGGTACGGGGTTATTTGTACTCACGGGAGCTTGTTTAGCTTTAGATTTTTCTTTTTTGTTCAGGACCTTAAACAAAACTGCAAAGCCCGAAAAGAACACTATAGGCAGAACAGCAAGAATCTCCTCATCATCATCGTATTCCTCATAATAATCCTTGCCACCATCGGCGTAATACGGCTCAATGTAAACAGAGGAAACAACCTCTCCTATACAGCCATGGGTATCTTCACCGTAGACTTCGAACTCGAGAACATAAACATATTCATCTGTAAAAAAGAGATATGCAGTGTAATCAGATTTCACTTCGTCATCAGAAATTGCACCTGTTATCAATACTGTATCAAAACCGAAGTCGCCAACCACTTCAGCGCTGTCAATTTTCAATTGATTTTCATCAGGATAAAAATAGCTATGATAAAATGAGATAATCTCCTCCCGGGTTATCTCAGGAAAATATAATTCATCATAGTTATACTCCCATTTAAGTGTGAATTCAACTGAAGCATCATCGGTCTGCCATTTACCTATAGTATAATAATCACCGTTAAACGAAGTCTCCGAACAATACTCAGGTACAGAAAAATAAATCTCTTCAAAATTGAATTCCGTGTAATTGTAAGCGCTTGCTGTAAATGTCGAAAACAGAAGGACCACAGTAAATGATAACGCAATAATCTTTTTCATTAATCATCAGACCTTTCGTTAAATCATCTGAGAAAGAATTTCCTCTGCCTTTCTGACAGCCTCAGGAAGTGCATCAACATCCTTGGCTCCTGCCATTGCGCTGTCGGGCTTACCACCGCCTGAACCGCCTGCAAGCTTTGCAACCTCTCTTGCAAGATTACCGGCGTGTGCACCTGCTGAAACTGCAGCCTTACCGCAGCAGGTACAGATATTACCTGTGCCCTTTGCTTTCTGAACACCGCCGATTACGCCAACATAATTGTCACCCTTGCTCTTTACAAGGTCGCACATCTTACGAAGCTCGTCAACGGTTGTATCCTCAAGGAAAGCAGTAACGAGCATCATGTCGCCTACTTTAACGGCATTTGAAAGCATTGATTCTGTTTTTATATTCGCAAGAACACCCGAAAGCTTTTCAATTTCCTTTTCCTTAGCCTTAAGCTCAGAAGTAAGAGCAGCAGCTTTGACTGCAAGATCGTTGGCGTTTGCGACCTTCATTGCGGCAGCGGCATCAGAAATAAGTCCAAGCTTAGAATCGATGTATTTCATAACATTCTTACCGGTTACTGCCTCAATTCGTCTTACACCTGCAGCAACAGAAGATTCAGAAACAATCTTGAACAGACCGATTTTACCTGTATTTTCAGCATGAGTACCGCCGCAAAGCTCTGTTGAGAAATCACCGACCTTTACAACTCTTACAACATCACCGTATTTTTCTCCAAAGAGTGCCATAGCACCCATTGCCTTTGCTTCCTCGATAGGCATTTCTCTAACATCTACATCAATTGCTGAAAGGATAATATCATTGACCTTATCCTCAACAACAGCAAGCTCCTCACTTGTCATAGCGGCAAAGTGAACGAAGTCAAAACGGCATACATCCTTATCAACAAGCTGACCTGCCTGCTCAACATGTGAGCCGAGAACTTCTCTTAAAGCGGCCTGCAGAAGATGTGCTGAAGTGTGGTTTCTGACAGTTGCCTGACGGGCTTTTTCGCAGTAGGATGTAACTGCACTGTCACCGACCTTTATGCCGTCACCTGAAAGCGTACCGTGATGAAGGACTACACCGTCAGCGTCCTTAGTGGTCTTTGTTACCTCGAATACGCTTTCACCGATTGTGATAACACCGCAGTCGCCGACCTGTCCGCCGCTTTCAGCATAAAATGAGGTTTTGTCGAGAACGAGTGTTGCATCTGCACCGCTTTCAAGAAAATCTTTTCTTTCACCGTCAGCTACAATGGCAAGTACCGTTGCTGAAGTATTATTTTCGGTGTAACCTGTAAACTCTGTTGAAGGAAGATCCTTGAGTGATACACCCGAATTTCTCCAGTCAGAATCAGCTGCATCACGCTTTGCGCTCTTTGCAAGAAGTCGGGCTTCCTGTACAAGCTCTCTGAACTTTGCCTCATCAACAGTAAGCCCGTTTTCCTCTGCAATTTCCTTTGTAAGATCAATGGGGAATCCGTAGGTATCCTGAAGCTTGAAGGCATCCTCACCCGAGAGAACACCGTTTTCACTCTTAGCAATCATCTCGTTAAGAAGACCGAGACCTGAATCGATTGTCTTGTAGAAGCTATCCTCTTCCATAGAGATGACCTTTTTGATGTAGTCCTTCTTTTCAACAAGGTTGGGATAAGCATTTGCATTTTCAGCAATAACAGTGTCGCAAACCTCTGCGAGGAATGGTCTGTCGATGCCGATAAGCCTTCCGTGTCTTGCGGCGCGGCGGAGAAGTCTTCTTAAAACATAGCCTCTGCCACTGTTCGAAGGAAGAACACCGTCACCGACCATAAAGGTTGTACTTCTGATGTGGTCAGTTATAACACGAAGGGAAATATCCTTGTTTGCATCATCGTGGTAGTTGATACCGGCAATTCTGATAATATGCTTCATAATATTCTGCACGGTGTCAACCTCAAAGAGATTGTCTACATCCTGCATAACGCAAGCAAGTCTTTCAAGACCCATACCTGTATCAATATTAGGATGAGCAAGGCGTGTGTAATTATTGTTACCGTCATTTTCGAACTGTGTGAAAACGAGATTCCACACCTCGATAAAACGGTCGCACTCGCAGCCTACCTTGCAGTCAGGGCTGCCGCATCCCTTTGAAGGGCCTCTGTCAAAATAAATCTCAGAGCAAGGGCCGCAGGGACCTGCACCGTGCTCCCAGAAATTATCTTCCTTGCCGAAACGGACCATATGTGAGGGGTCAACACCGACTTCCTTTGTCCAGATATCGTAAGCCTCATCGTCTTCAAGATAAACGCTGACATAAAGAAGCTCTTCGGGGATTTCGAGCACCTTTGTAAAGAACTCCCAAGCCCAGGCGGTTGCTTCTCTTTTAAAGTAGTCACCGAAGGAGAAATTGCCGAGCATTTCAAAATATGTGCCGTGACGTGCAGTCTTACCTACATTTTCAATATCCGGCGTACGGATACATTTCTGGCAGGTTGTGACTCTTTTACTCGGAGGAGTTATTTCACCTGTGAAATACTTTTTCATTGGAGTCATACCTGCATTGATAAGAAGAATACTCTTATCACCCTGGGGAACAAGTGAGAAGCTGGGAAGTCTCAGATGATCCTTGCTTTCAAAAAATGAGAGGTATTTCTCTCTGATTTCGTTCAAACCCATCCATTGCATAATTAAAACCTTCCTTTATCAGATATTATAATATTTAAATAAAAAAATCCCGTCCTAAAAAATCAGGACGAGACTAACTCGCGGTACCACCCGAATTGCACAAAGTGCCACTCAAAACCTTTAACGCAGGTAAACGGTTACCCTTTCGGGAACAGCTCGGAAAGTAGCGGTTCATTCCCCTGCCTTATGATGCTTTCAGCCGTCGGCATCACTCTCTGAAAAGGTGAAAGGATGAACTTCTTTCCTTAACGCTTTCATTTATTAACTTACCGATGTAATTCTACTATAAAAGAAGGTGCTTTGTCAAGATATTTTCAGCAAAAGAAATGTACGTTTCAGTCAACTTAACTAATCGTTCAATAAAAACAGTTGAACTTTAGAAATTAATATAGTATAATTTATCTGCGACATAAAATCATGACAAAGGAGATTCAAAATGAAAAACAATAACGCACCCGCAAGAAACACGCTCGAAGCCTATCAGAAACGCTATTCAGCCGCAAGAGCTGATCTGCTGATAATGATTGCTCTTACAATCCTTAACATTGTGCTGATGTTCATCGGCAGTGATACAATGATGCTGTTTTCAGCAACCATCCCCTATTTTGCCGTAGGAACGGGATATTGGAATAATGAACCGGAGCTTACGGTTTTCGGAATAATCGTTGCCGTAATCTGTGTTGCACTTTACCTCCTTTGCTGGTTTATGAGCAAGAAAAAGCATCAGTGGTTAATCGTCGCAACTGTATTTTTTGCACTCGATACAATCGCGACTGTATATCTTTATGCTTCTTCAGGTGATATAGAGTCCGGCATTATTGATATCATCATTCACGGCGTTGTTCTGTATTATCTCGTTGTAGGCTTCAACACAGGCAAAAAGCTGAAAGAGCTTGAAGCAAAAAAAGGAGTTCTCGGTGAAGGAATCGCTGAAGACGGCTACACAAACTACGAGAACAATGTTGACCAAAACGGCAATTCGCTGTATATCAGAATAGCAGACTTTGATGTGAAATTCCGTGTTCTTGCCGAAGCCGACTACAATGGTCACCGTATCTGCTACCGCAGAGTAAAGAAAGTAAATGAGCTGGTTATTGACGGATATGTTTTCGATGAAATAGAGATGCTTGCCGAGACACCTCATGAGCTTACAGCAATAATCAACGGTGAAACAATACACGCAGGACTCAGAGCTCCCAGCAGCAGTTACATAAGCGTTAACGGAAACGATATAGCAAAGAAGTTAAGATTAGTATAATCGGACAATTACAGCAAAAACGAGGTCGTCTGACCTCGTTTTTTAATTACAAAAAATATCCCATTCGTTTTCACGAACGGGATATTTATGGTGAGGATGAGTGGGCTCGAACCACCGACCCCTTGCATGTCAAGCCCGCCTGACGGCGTTAAGGTACGATTTTCATAGCATTTCTCTTGCTTTTAATAATCATTATTTCGGGTTTTGGGGTAAGTTGTTACCCATAAAAGTCGAACAAATAAACCAATAACAGTATAATCCAAAAGCAGCAGAAAAGCAACAGGTCTTAAGCAAGTAATTAGCAACTTTTTTGAAGCATTATAATAACTATAAAAAATTTAAGGGAACGGTTTTGATCCGTTCCCTTTTGTTGTTTTTAATAGTGTGCTACACCGCAGGCACAAACGGGATTGATTTTAAAGAGCTTGTTGAAGAAGAGTATAATCTTCCAAATAAAGCCCATAAAGCCTGATTTGTGGCAATTGCAGGAGCAGTTGGCTCTTTCAGGTGTCATTTCTTTGCAAATGTCACAGTAACCGTCGTGGTCTTCATCGGTGTGTTTCTTACATCTCACTCCATCTTTAAAAAATATTGTGGCATTTTTCAAACTCTCATCATTATTACCTGATGTAATTTCATCCCACTTCTTCTCGGTACCACCAAAATATACCGCCTGAAGGCTTTCGCAGCCATGGAAGGCCTCAATACCTATAGATGCAACACTATCGGGGATTGTTACACTCTCAAGGCTTGTGCAGTTATAGAAGGCGCTGTCGTAAATTGATGTAACACTGTCGGGGATTGTTACACTTTTAAGGCTTGTGCAGTTACTGAAGGCTAAATTAACTATATATGTAACACTGTCGGGGATTGTTACACTTGTGAGGTTGTTGCAACGATCAAAAGCCCCATAACCTATAGTAGTAACACTGTAACCGCCAAGTGTGGCAGGTATAGTTATGTCACCGCTGATTGATGTGTTAACATCTGTTATAGTCGCTTCACCGTTTTTAATCTCATAGGTGTAATAACCCTCAGTTGCCGCACTGGCAGAAAATGCAAAAAGCATAATCATAAGCACCGTCGCAAACAATAAACCTATTTTCTTCATTACAAAAATCCTTTCAATAAAATATTTCTGTGGATAGTTTTCTTTCTTTTCTCCCTTCCTGAATGCTACACAATTTCATCCCACAAAATAAAAAAGTGCGCCAACCGAAGCTGACACACATAAAATGCAAACTCCGATTGTCGCCAAACAAACTAAACAGAATGGGGATATAACAATCCAAGCCATAATATCTAATGGAATCTGCATTTTTAACAAATTCAATGATATTATGACTAAATAAAGGTATAGTTATCCCGTAAAAAGATAAAATATCCCCGTCAATTCTGTTTATTCAGTTTGTTTGGCATAATTAGTTTAGCACTTTTACGCGAAAAAATCAATACCTTTATTTTTTTATAATAATCGGGTGCGGGTGTCCCGCCTTTTAATTTTGCCCGTCAGGGCAACTTCATTGTGCCGCAGGCACACTTCATTGCGAAGCACTTCATTTGCCATAAGGCAACTTCATTCATTTATGTCCGCAAATGAAGTCAGCTCGGTAGCTGAATGAAGTTTTTTCCCGTTGGTCAAAAAATGATGTTATATCCTACGGACATAAATGAAAAAATCCAAGTCCGAAGACTTGGATTTTTGGTGAGGATGAGTGGGCTCGAACCACCGACCCCTTGCATGTCAAGCAAGTACTCTGACCAACTGAGCTACACCCTCAAAGCTCATATATAATAGCACAAGATCTCCCCTTTGTCAAGAGAAACTTTGCCGTTATTAGCTTAAAAATTTATTACTCCAAGATGCTCAAGCAGGATTTTTGTTCCCATAAGGATAAGTATTATTCCCCCGGCCAGCTCAGCTTTGCTTTTGAATTTTGCTCCAAAGACATTGCCGATTTTTATACCGACACAAGAAAGAACAAATGTAATTATACCGATAAACATAACTGCAGCACTAATATTAACATCAGGAAGAAGAGCAAACGTTATGCCGACAGCAAGAGCGTCAATGCTTGTTGCAACTGCCATTACAAACATCGTTTTAACCGAAAAGGCATTGTCTGAGCCGTTTTCACAGTCACACTCCTCCTCTTTTGAAAGAGACTCTTTTATCATATTTGCACCGATAATACCAAGAAGCACGAAGGCTACCCAATGGTCAACGGGTGTTATGTACTTTTCAAAGGTTGAGCCGAGAAGATAACCTATAAGCGGCATAAGTCCCTGAAATCCGCCAAACCACAGACCCGTAACAAGCATATGCTTCGGCTTTAGCTTATACACAGAAAGACCCTTACATACCGCAACGGCAAAAGCATCCATAGAAAGCCCGACTGCAATTATAAAAAGCTCAAATATACTCATCCTGCGTCTCCTATATTAATTTTCTTCCAACCGTCTGAGGTGATATAAAAAATCTCATCAAAACCGCATTTTCTGATAAATCCGATTGCTTTCTCATAGGCGAAATCAAGGGACTCCGTATTGTGTGAGTCAGATGTAAGAGTAATTTTTCCGCCTCTTTCTTTGATGTAACGGAGAATAAATTCGGCAGGATAAGGTGTTTTCTTGCCTACACGATACATAGCTCCGGTATTTACCTCAAAAAACACGTCGGGCCTTTTCTCAAGGATACGGTCAACAGCATCAAAAACGTTTTTTCTGTATTCACAATCACTCTCGTCAAAAAGAGCGACATCAAGGTTGAATTTTGTTATCAGGTCAATGTGTCCTACGACGTCAACCTTGGTATTAATGATAAAATCGGCAAGGGTGTCATAGTAGTATTTACTCATCCGGTTGAAAGAGCCGCCAAAGAATTCATCAGTAGCTTTTTTAAGCATATCAGCAGTGTAGTCAATGTCATATACTGTTTCATCTTTTTTCAGCTGATGTACAGAGCCGATAACATAATCAAAGTCATCGGGATTTACACCGTCAAAATCGTTATCAAGCTCTATTCCGCAAAGGATATCTATCCTCTCAGAATATTCTTCTTTCAGGCGACGGATTTCTTCGGTATAAAGCTTTGTTTTTTCCTCTGTCATCGTCCAGTCATTTTTATTTTTCATCGGACTGTGACCTGAAAAACCGAGACTTATAAAACCCTTGCTGATTGCCGCTTCAATCATTTCTCTTGCTGAATTTTTGCCGTCACAATAGGTTGTATGTGTGTGGCAATTGGATTTTAACATTATAATCACCTGCATAAAGCAATCCCTGTGTTTAACAGGGACTGCAGTCATTTTATGATTTGTTGTGAGGTTTCTTTGAAATCATCATATTATATTTATGATTGATCTTTTCTTTAAGATTCATCTTATAATCAAACTTGCGTTCCTGAACTCTCTCATAAACGGGTGTTTCAAGCTTTATGAAGGAACCGTCGCGGCTCTGTGTTGCGGCAAGAATGATAAGATCACTGTCAGAAGGAAGAACAACCTTCTCTGCATCGCCGAGATTAAACTCATACATAAAGAAGTAAAGCTGTGCAGCAGCATTATCCGCCTTAAGTGAATGGGTGTGTGTGCACTCCCAAGCCAATCTGTCAGTCTTGATTTTTGCAGTTTCGCCAAGATCATAAAGATCCCAACGTCCGATGCGGTCGTTTATAGACTGAACTTTAACCGTCACTTTTTCATCACCGACAGTAAAATCGAATTGCTTATCACCGCCGAGGCTTGCTGCAACAATATAAAGCTTCTTACCGTAAACTGAAAGCTCCTGACCGTCAGCAACAAGAATGTTGTTTGCATTTTCGGTTGTTGCACCGGTCTTGAAGCTGATACCGTAGCACTCAATTGTTTCAGGGAAGATTTCACCGGGAATAGAAACATTAAGCTTGGGAATAACGGTGCTGTCTCTGTTGGTATTGAAGGTTACACCGTTTCTGTTGTAGGGAAGCTCAATTACCGCCTGCTGTGAAGGCTCTGATACGCAAGAATCTGCAAGCTTTACAGCAAATGTGCGGATCTGATAAGGATCCATATCAAACACAAGCTTACCGCCGACAACCTTAGCTTCACCGATTTCTTCTTCAAATGCATTGCATTCGCGCGCCGAAACGATACCCTTACCAAGAGAAATCTCAACATCCTTTATAACCTTACATGAGCCTTCGTTTACTCTGATGATAATCTCATCGCTGTCTTCGGCCTTCTTAACGGCTCTTATGATTACATCCTCTGTATTAATTGAACAGAAGGAGTACTCATCACCGAGAATTCCGTTATGCTTATCACAGATGAAAGCAGTTACCGGCTGATTAAAGAAGCGTGCATTAAGCTGGGTTCCGTTCGAGCAATCTCCCAGGTGGGAATATATAGCATAGGAATATCTGTTAAGACCGAAATCGAGCATACCCTGAACACTGTCATGTCTGTAATACTTCTTGGGTGAGTGAAGGACTGTAAGACGAAGAGTTCTGTTGTCCTTCTTCATCCATGCATACTTACAGTCACTGAATACCGAAACACCAAAGTTTTCAGATTTATCGGTAAGATCGGCCCACTTCTGAGCAGGTACACTGTAAAGCTTCTTTGTTGCAGTGCCTCTTCTGATTGCGCCAAGACCAAGGTCAAATGTAGCGTTTTCGTTAACTGCGTTGAAGATGAAGCCGTTATGTAAGGTCTTTCTGAATTCGCGCCACTCTATTTCATTATAGACACTAACCCAAGGACAGCCTGCAACAAGTGAAACGTAATATCTGAAGGATGACTTACCACTCTTTTGTTCAACCTTGAGTGTAACTCTTGCAGGACCCTTTTCGTATACCGTGCATACACCGTGTCTTGCATACTCCCAGGGATACTTATTGATTTCCTTATATCTGAGCTCCCATGCAGCATACTCGTTTGCACCCTTATATTTGTTGAGTTCATATCTTATAGGCTTATTGAGAAGCTCCGCATCGTCCCTTGTCTTATCGATAATTGATGATATGTCACCGTTATCGTCAACAGAAACAATGTACTTGAAGTTTTCAATAATTCTTGTTCCGACACGAAGTCCCGTATTAAGCTTACAGGGCTCCTTACTGTACATTACATCAACTACCTTATAGCCCATAGCCGGAACATAAGCGGCAACGGTAATCTTCATTGATTTTTTGTCAGCACTGTTCACCTGAGCCGGAAGCTCTCTGCCTGCCTTATCAAAAGCTCTTACATATTCAAAGCCTTCTGTAGCAGGAATTTCAATATCAACTGCCGAAAAGCGTCCGTGCTCGATACTGTTACCGAGAACAACGGCAATGCCCTTGACCCAAGATGTATCGAGAGAACGGATAACCTCTGCACTTGCAGATTCGTATACGTTTGAAAGCTGGTTTGCACTGAGAATATAGTCATTCCATGAACGCTGATATACACGCTGAACAGATGTACCTGTAATATCGTCGTGAAAGGTGTGTGCAATTGTTCTCTTCCAGCCAAGATCAAGCTCCTTTTTAGGATAAGGAACCTTTGAAAGTGCACAGGCGGTTACCGCTGCTCTTTCAGCCATATCGGCAAGCTCCTCATTTTTTCTGTTGCTTCTTTTACTGAATGCACGTGAAATATATGATCCGACACCGTGATCGGTCATAACAAGCTCGTTATTCCAAGTGGGAAGATGTGCCATATCCTCTTCGTCAAGCTGTGCCATATCTTCAAAGAATTCGGTAGGTGTTGAGCAAAGAACCTTTATGTCGTTGCTGTCGTTCTGGCTGAGCTCTGTACAAACTGTTTTTACAGATTCCTCCTTCGGAGCACCGCCTACATCACCTACACCGTGATATGCAAAAGTCCATGGAATATTATACTTTTCGATGTTGTTATTGAGCTTTTCCTTAAGATCCTTCTTATCTCTTACGGTTTTAAATGTTGTGCAATATGACTTTGCATCAATTGAAGCAAAACAAGGATTACCGTCAACACCGTACCAGAGTCCGATGTCGAAGGGCCTGCCGTAAGCACCGCCCCATGTAAGCTTCTGAGTTGAAAAACCCTTCAGACCTGCATGGTTGATAATCGAGGGAAGTGCCCAACCAAAACCAAAGCAGTCAGGAAGGAAGATATCGTTACTTTTTTTGCCGAAGGTCTTTTCAAAGTATCTGTTTCCGTAAAGAATGTTACGGAAAAGACTTTCGGGCGACGGTACGTTTACGTCACCGTTTTCGTATGCACTGCCGGTAACATTCCATTTACCTTCAGCTACAAGCTCCTTAAGTTTGTTGAATTCTTCGGGATAATATTCCTCAAAAAGCTCGTATCTGTATGCGCCCTCAAAATTGAATCGGTAATCAGGATACTTATCAAAAAGATTGAAGTTATCATAAAGTGTGTCCTTGAGACAAACATTGATAACGTGCTCAAAATCCCAGTTCCATACTGTATCAAGATGAGCAGTTGCAATTGTGTAGATTTTTTTGTCTTTGAAGTTCATAAAGCACCTCGTAAAATTTTATCTTTACATATATTTGTATCATAGCATAAAGTATTGTTTTTTTCAACAAAAATATACAAATATTAATCTCTTACGACAACATTTTCTTCACCGAGCATCTCTCTCAACGAGTCTAAAAGAGATATATTGACAGAAACAGTTTTTCTGTGCTCGTATTTCTTTGTGTCGATATAAAAATAATAGAGATCCCTGTCGCCGTCACAGGATTCAAAAAGCTTGTCAACCTTTGATTTCAGCGGTGAATTTATGCTTTCGAATCTGAGAAAAACACCCTTACGCTGCTTTTTCTTTTTCAGTTCATCCTTCAGAATATTGTACGGATTCGGCTCTATCGTCTCGCAGATAACAGTTGGCTCCTTTTCTTCACGAAGACTTAGTCTTCCTGTAATGACAATTACATTGCCTGCCTGAAGATGTACGACTCTGTCAGCATAAAGCTTTGAAAAAACAATACACTCAACAGAAGCGCTGATGTCCTCTAACGTAACAAAGCACATTACACTGTTATTCTTTGTTGTCTTTTTCTCAACTCTTGAAATAATACCGTAAATTCTGACCTTGCAATTGTCTTTATATCTTGATCCGAAGCCTCCGTCAGTTTCAATTATCTCAGAAATACGGTCAGCCTTTATTTTCAAAGCAACATCGTTATACTCATCCATAGGATGACCCGAAATATAAAGCCCCGTTATCTCTTTTTCAAAGTATAGCAGCTCCTTTTTGGGCAGCTCGTCAAAGTCGGGAGCCTGAATTTCGTTGAGACCTGAAAACTGTGAGCCTTCATCAAAAAAGCCTATCTGACCTGCTACATTTTTATTTTTGTCAGCATCAAGCTCACCGACAATTACAGGAAGCATATAAAGCATCTGTCTACGGTTAAGGTCAAGACCGTCAAGTGCACCGCTTTTTATCAGACTTTCTACGGCTCTGCGGTTGAATTCCTTTGAATAAACCCGCTTACAGAAGCTATAGAAGTTTGTATATCTGCCGGCAGCCTCACGCTCGTTGATTATTGTACGTATGAAGCCTCTGCCGAGATTTTTAATAGCAAGCAGTCCGAAACGGATTGCGCCGTTTTTAACCGTAAAGCCCTCAAAGCTGCTGTTTACACTCGGGGCAAGGACTTTAATGCCTAACCTGGTGCACTCAGCAATATACCCCGAAACCTTAACAGAAGAGTCAAGGACACTGGTAAGAGTAGCCGCAAGCAATTCACATGGATAATGGCACTTGAGCCAGGCAGTCTGATAAGAGACATAGGCATATGCAGCTGCATGAGATTTGTTGAAGGCATATTTTGCAAAATTACTCATTTCATCAAATATGTCATTGGCAACCTTCTCACTAACGCCATGGCTTATAGCACCTGTACAGATTTCATCACCCGGTATACCGTGAATGAAAATCTGACGCTCTTTTTCCATTATATCAAGCTTTTTCTTGCTCATGGCACGTCGCACAAGATCAGCACGTCCGTAGCTGTAGCCGGCAACCTTTCGGCAGATTTCCATTACCTGCTCCTGATAAACCATACACCCGTAGGTAACGTCAAGAATACCCTTTAAAAGCTCAGATTTATAAACCGTATCCTCGGGATGATGTCTGTTATGGATATATGTGTCAATTGAATCGGCAGGGCCCGGTCTGTAAAGGGAAATTACCGCAATAAGATCCTCAAGACTTTCAGGCTTAAGGCGCGAAAGCACACTTCTCATGCCTGCAGATTCATACTGAAATACTGCATCGGTTCTGCCCTGCGAGAGCATATCAAAGGTTGCCTTGTCCTTTATGTCAATTGAATCAAGATTGAAATCCGGATTGTTCTTCTTTATAAGCTTTACGGCATCATCAATTACCGTAAGAGTACGCAATCCGAGAAAGTCCATCTTAAGAAGTCCGAGACGTTCAAGCGCCACCATAGTGTACTGCGTAACCGCCGCCTCATCGTTGAGTGCAAGTGGCACATAGCTTGAAACCGGGTCTCTTGTAATAACAACACCCGCTGCATGGGTTGAAGCGTGTCTGGGCATACCTTCAACCTTACGGGCAATGTCAATAAGATTTTTCACTCTGTCATCATCGGAATAAAGCTGCCGTAATTCGGGAGAAACCTTAAGAGCCTTATCAATTGTTATTTTAAGTTCATTCGGTATAAGCTTTGCAACCTCATCGACCGTGCCGTAGGGTATGGCGAGAACGCGTCCGACATCGCGTACCGCACCTCTTGCTGCCATTGTACCGAAGGTAACAATCTGAGCCACGTGGTCAGCTCCGTATTTTGATATAACGTAATCAATAACCTCCTGCCTTCTTACATAACAGAAGTCAATATCAAAGTCAGGCATACTGACTCTCTCGGGGTTAAGGAAGCGTTCAAAAAGCAGATTATACTTTATGGGATCAATGCCTGTAATACCGATACAAAAAGCTGCAAGTGAACCTGCACCTGAGCCTCTGCCCGGTCCGACAGGAATATTTCTGCTTTTGGCGTGACGGATAAAATCATGCACAATAAGAAAGTAATCAACATAGCCCATTTTATTTATAACTTCAAGCTCATAATTGAGTCTTTCAACATAATTCTGCGGAGGATTATCACCGAAATGCTTACACAGACCGAAAAAGCACTGATTTTTAAAGTATTCAAAGTGATCCATATTATTGGGCACTTCAAAATGAGGAAGCTTTGTATTGCCGAATTCAAAATCAAGGTTACACATTTCAGAAATTTTCTGTGTATTTGAAATTGCTTCGGGAATATCAGAAAACAGTGAAAGCATTTCCTCTTCACTCTTTACGTAAAACTCGTCTGTAGAAAATTCAAGACCCGTTTCCTCACCGAGTGTATGGTTTGTCTGTATACAGATAAGCACCTGCTGAAGAGAAGAATCCTCTTTTTCGAGATAGTGACAGTCATTTGTTGCAACAAGAGGTATACCTGTTTCTCTTGACAGTCGGATAATATCAGGGTTTATCTCAAGTTGCTCGCGAAGTCCGTGATTCTGAATTTCAAGGTAATATCTGTCCTTTCCGAAAAGATCACGGTACCACAGTGCAGCCTCTTTTGCACCGTTATAATCCCCTCTTGCAAGACAGGACGAAACCTCGCCCGCAAGACAGCCCGAAAGAGCTATGAGACCCTCACTGTGCTTACTCAGAAGCTCTCTGTCAATTCTCGGTTTGGTATAAAAGCCTTCCGTCCAGGCACGGCTGACCATAGCAATGAGATTTTTATAGCCCGTCTCATTTTCGCACAGTAAAACAAGGTGATATCTTTTATTGTCAATACCGTGCACCTTTTCGTGTCTGCTTCTGGCGGCAACATAGCACTCACATCCGATAATCGGTTTGACACCATTTTCTTTTGCAGCATTGTAGAAATCTATAACACCGTACATTACACCGTGGTCGGTTATTGCAACACTGTTCTGACCGAGGGACTTTACCCTGTCCATCAGCTTGCCTATACGGCAGGCACCGTCAAGCAGGCTGTACTCTGTATGAAGATGAAGATGTGTAAACGCCATATTACTGCCTCCTTTTTATTTTATTCTCTGCCTGTCTGCAAAATCCTTGTCGGGATTCACAATTATAGTGTAATACTCATGATAAATAACCATACCTGCTTTGCTGCCGACGGGCTTTTTAAGCTGCTTGACCCTTGTATAATCGACAGGTACAAGTGATGAGTCCTTAGCTTTACTGTATGTTGCAGCAATTACTGCCGCTTCCTCAATCGCAAGGTCACTGATCTCTTTGTTATCACCGCAGATAATTACGTGGGAGCCGGGAGTTTTCTGAGTATGGAGCCACATATCAGTTTTTCTTGCCGTTTTAAGAGAAAGCTTATCGTTCTGGATATTATTTCTGCCTACAAGCACTCTGAAGCCGTCCGTTGTAACAAACTCATAAGGCGGAAGCTCCTTGGGCGGCTTCTGCTTTTTAGCTTTTGTGTTTTTAATATAACCGCCCTGAGAAAGTTCAAGACGTATAAGGGAAATTTCCGTATCGGTGTCAGCTCTCGAAAGCTCATCAAGCACTGATTCAAGGTAGCTCAACTCCTGTTCACCCTGCTCAATCAATTCAACAAGAAGCTTTTCGGCTGTCTGCGCCTTACGGTAGTCCTTATAGTATTTCTTCTGATTCTCCTGAGGACTGAGAGCAGGATTGCAAGGAATCCTTATCAGCTTGCAATCATCGTAATAATTCTCGACCTCGTAAAAGCTTGATCCCTTAGTAAGTCGGTAAAGATTTGCAACAATAAGCTCTCCGTAAAGCTTGAGCGTGTCTTTATCTTCACAACGCTTCAGCTCCTGCTGACGAAGATTAATCTTTCTGGCCGTCCTCTCTATAAGGTTGTTCAGAAGTCTTATCAGCTCTCTGCCGCGATGGTTAATGCGGTTGATTCTGTCTCTTTCAAAGTAAAAATCGTCAAGAAGCTCCGATGGACTTTCGTATTTTTTACAGTTAAGTGCATCACCGTACTGTCTGACTTCAATATGAGACATATCCTTCGGCTTGTTTTTTTCTTCGGTAAGCATATACACTTCATCATAGGAAGAGAGGTTTTCCCTGATACTGCCGATTGCATCATTCAATATAGAGATATTCTCCTGTCTTAACTGAGAGACACTGATATCTTCAAAAGCGGCTCTGTGAGAAAGCTCTCTTGCAACAACGGGAGAAACGCCCTGAAGAGTTGACATTATAGCCGACGAAAGGCTCTTGTCTTTGTAAGAGAGTATCCTCGACATTATTTCGTCAATACTGCAATCAGAAATACACAGCTTATCCTGCTTCGGCGGAAGCCGGTAATCAAGACCGGGAAGAATCTGTCTTACAGAGGATGTGGTGAAATCTACTCTTTTGAGAGCATCAATGATTTTTCCGTCCCTTATAAGAATAAGGTTAGAATATTTTCCCATTATTTCAATGCAGAGGCTGACCTCAATTCTGTCACCGATTTCATTGGTAGCATCAAAATCGACAAAAAGGATTCTGTCACACTCCTGCTGTCTGAAACCTTTTACAGCAGCGCCTGTCAGGTATTTGCGAAGAAGCATACAGAACATAGGCGGAACAGGAGGATTATCTATCGGGTGACTTGTAAAATGGAGGCGCGGACTGTCAGCACGGACACAGAAAAGAAGACGGTAGTTACCGTTTCTGCCGCGCAGATTGAGTACAACTTCATCATTTGTAGGCTGATTGACCTTGTCAACACGAAGTCCGACAGCCTTATCGTTGAGTTCGTTTTTGATTTTTGTGAGAAAAATTCCGTCAAGTGCCATAATTATTTCCCTATAAATTCACAGGGTGCAGACTGATTGAGTATAACAAACTCCACACCGCTGAATTCATTTTCAAGTTTATTTTTAAGAACAGTCATAGCAGGATTTTCTGTACAGAAGTGTCCTGCATCAATTACTGTTATACCTTTTTCTTTTGCAAGAAGCATTTCGTGATGCTTGAGCTCACCGGTAACATAAGCATCTGCACCCATTTTTACAGCTTCAGAAAAGAAATCGAAGCCGGCTCCACCACAGACAGCTACTTTTTTAAGTGTATTTCCACAGTCCACTACACGGCAGACCGTACCAAGCTTTTCAGCAACAAAATGCGCAAATTCCGTTGAGCTTTGTTCTTTTACATCGCCAATTCTAGCCATCGGTAGCAGGCATTCTGAATCTTCGATTCCTTCAGCGTTTTCAATTCCGAGCAGGTCGCAAAGCACACAGTTTATACCTCCTTCGGCACAGTCAAAGGGTGTGTGCACAGAGATAAGGTGTATTCCGTTTTTTGCAATCTTGTATGCCTTGTCATCAGAAAGGAAATTCTTTTGTGCAGTAAAAATAAGCGGATGATGCGTGATAATAAGGTTAACACCTTCATCAATTCCGTTTTCAAGGGTTTCCTCAGTAAGATCGAGGCAAACACCCACCTTTTTTACTTCGGCATTTTCATCACCCACCAAGATTCCGCTGTTATCCCACGAGCATTGTGTATTGTACGGTGCGATTTTATTTATATAATCGGAAACAGTTTTTACATTAACCATTTTGTACCTCCGTCAATTTCTGTCTGATTTCAAGCAGAGTTTTCTCAATGTTTTCCTCATCAGTAACGCCTGCTTTTTTGATTGCATCAAGCTTTTTATCAAGTGCCGACACAACCTTATTAATGTAAGCAAGTGAATTCTCATCACTGTTGTGAATAAGCTCACCTATATATGTATACCAGTTTTCCGCATCTCTTTTTTCACCGTTATAAAATGCAGATATTATGCAGTAATGTCTTTTGCCGTCTGTTGCAGCAAGCTCTTTTTCAATGTAAAATCCGTTTTCAAGAAGAAATCTTCTGAGCACTTCACCGTGTGTCATCGGCTGAGCAATGATATGGATTTTTTCGTCATATACCCATTCTGTACGCTCTAGGATTTCTTTAATCAGAATTCCACCCATCCCCGCGATGGTTATTTCATCACATTCACCTTTTTTTATCTCATCCAGGCCGTCTGACAATACAAGACTGACTTGCCCGAGCATACTACAATCAGCAAGAGTTTTCCTCGCGTTTTCAAGAGGTCCCTTACGCAAATCTGCCGCTATTCCTTTTTTTATTCTGCCTTTCTGAAGAAGATATGCCAGAAGATACGCGTGGTCCGTACCGATATCAGCCACGGTGCTCCCCTCTCTTACAAGTTCGGCGACAGCCGAAAGTCTGCTGTCAAGTCTGATTTTTCCCATAATTTACCTCATTTTGCAAAAGTGAGCCACCCGATTAAGAGTGGCTCACCCCGAAATGCTTATTTAGATGCAAGATACTCGTTGATTCTTGCGATAAGTGTATCAACATCTACACCGTGAACGGTGCAAGCCTCTTCGACTGTTTCACCTCTTGAAGCAGGACAGCCGAGGCAGTGCATGCCCATTTCAAAAAAGAATACCGCTGTGCCTCTGTCTGCATCGAGAATATCACCGATAAGCATATCTTTTGTAATTTCTTTCATTGTGTGAACCTACCTTAATATTATTTGCCGAGCTTATGCTTTAAATCAATTGCTGCTTTTGCCTTTTCAGCAATATGCTCAGCATCAAGACCAAAGATTTTGAGAAGCTCAACAGCCGGACCTGATTTACCAAAGGTATCCTCTACACCGAGACGGATTACGGGTACAGGACACTCCTCACTGAGAGCCTCGGAAACTGCACCGCCGAGACCGCCGATAACACTGTGCTCTTCAGCAGTAACGATTGCACCTGTTTCCATTGCAGCCTTTACGATAATACCCTTATCAAGAGGCTTGATTGTGTGAATATTTATAACTCTTGCTTCGATACCTTCCTTTGCAAGGGCATCAGCAGCAATAAGAGCTTCATTGACCATAAGACCTGTTGCAACAATAGTAACATCGTTACCGCCTCTTAAGAGCACACCCTTACCAAGCTCAAACTTGTAGTCTTCAGCATTTACACGGGGCACTGCAAGTCTGCCGAAACGAAGGTAAACGGGACCGTCGTGCTCTGCTGCAGCAAAAACTGCCTGCTTTGCTTCAACATCGTCAGCGGGATTTATGATAACCATATTGGGGATGCTTCTCATAAGAGCGATATCTTCGCAACACTGATGTGATGCGCCGTCTTCACCAACAGAAATACCTGCATGAGTAGCGCCGATTTTAACATTAAGCTTAGGATAAGCAACTGAGTTTCTCACCTGCTCAAAAGCTCTGCCGGCGGCAAACATTGCAAATGATGATGCAAAAACTGTATATCCTGTTGTTGCAAGACCTGCTGCAACGCCGATCATATTGCCTTCTGCGATACCGCAGTCAATAAACTTATCCGGAAATGCCTTTTTGAATGTGATTGTCTTTGTTGCCTTTGCAAGGTCAGCATCAAGAACAAGAATATCGTCTCTTTCGCCGAGTTCCTTCAAAGCAGCGCCGTAAGCGTCTCTAGTTGCACATTTGATTACATCAGCCATAATTACGCCTCCAATTCTGCAAGAGCTGCATCAAGTTCAGCCATTGCCTGTTCATACTGTTCAGCATTGGGAGCTGAACCGTGCCAATCGCACTTATCTTCCATAAAGGAAACCCCCTTACCCTTTACTGTCTTTGCAACAATACAGGTAGGCTTACCTTTGCATTCATCTGCTTTTGCAAAGGCTGCTTCAATTTCGTCAAAGCAATGTCCGTTGATTTCTACAACATTCCAATTGAATGCCTCAAACTTTTCCTTAATGGGATAAGGTGAATTAACCTCGTCGAGTGAGCCGTCGATCTGAAGGTTGTTATAGTCAACGATAGCAACAAGGTTGTCAAGCTTTCTGTTGCCTGCAAACATAGCTGCCTCCCACACCTGACCTTCCTCGATTTCGCCATCGCCGAGAGGTACATAAACCTTGAAATCCTTACCCTTGAGCTTTGCGCCGAGAGCCATACCGCAAGCAACGGAAATTCCCTGACCGAGTGAGCCTGTGCTCATATCTACACCGGGAGTATATCTCATGCTGGGATGACCCTGAAGAATTGAATCAGGCTTACGAAGAGTTTTGAGAAGCTCTACGGGGAAGAAGCCCTTGAGTGCAAGTGCTGCATAAAGAGCAGGAGCTGTATGTCCCTTTGAAAGGACAAATCTGTCTCTGTCTTCGCAGTTGGGCTTTTCGGGGTTGACATTCATCTTTTCAAAATAGAGATATGTGACAATATCTGCAATTGAAAGCGAACCGCCCGGATGACCTGATTTTGCATTGAATGTGCCTTCGATAACGCCCTTACGCACATTCAAAGCGATTTTTTTGAGTTCGTTTTTTCTGTTTTCGTTCATTGGAATCCTCCTTATAAAAAGATGCGAAATGAGATTTTCTCAAATTGCATCTTAAATTTACTTAGTTAACCGTTTGCAATTATATAGTTTATCAGATCAGCAACCGCGCCGTCATTACAGTGACATGTAACAAGCTTTGCTATGTCCTTCATGCCCTTTGGTGCCTGACCGCAGCAAGCCGGAAGTGCAACCTGCCTGAGCATTTCGTAGTCATTGAAATAATCACCGATTGCAGCAGTATGCTCTTTTTTCACGCCAAGAATCTCAGCAAGTTTCAGCACTGCCTTACCCTTGTTGGTATATTCGTTCACCATTTCATAGCTCCACGGAGATGAAAACATCAGGTTTTCTGTTGTATCTGAAAGACTTTCAACATACTTTGAAACGCTTTTCATTGCAGGCGGAATACCGGTAAAAATCACCTTATACCAATTTTCTTTCGGAATTTTTTCAAAATCATAGAAATATTTTATCGGATAGCGTGCATTGATTGCAAGAACACGCGCTGAGGGTGTAGGTCTGTAAATATAAACAACCTTATCACTTATTACCTGAAATGCAATCAAAGGCATCCTTTTGACTGTTTTTCTCACAATATCTATGCAATGCTCGTTCAGCGGTGATGACCATATCATTTTTTCCTCAGCAAAGTCGTATATACCTGCACCGTTTATAACAATTGCCTTACCGTCAGCAATATCAAGACGCTTATAATGCTTGCGCATTGAGTCGGGTGATCTGCCTGAAGCCAGAGTAAAATTGCCTGAGTATTCCTCAGTAAATTTATGAATTGCATCATAATTGCGTTTTACAAGCTTTCTTGCTTTGTTATTGATTGTTCCGTCAATATCCGAAGCAATAAGCCAATGAGACCGATTTTTGCTATTATTTTGCATATTATCTTATCCTCCTCAAGAAGTCCGTAAAATATGCGGGGAGCTCACTTTCAAGCTCAATATGTTTGCCGCTGCGCGGGTGTCTGAACCCGATAAGTCCTGCATGAAGGCACTGACCGCCAAGTTCGGTAATTACCTTTCTGGGGCCGTAAACCGGATCACCTGCAACGGGATGACCTATGTATGACATATGAACCCTTATCTGATGAGTTCTGCCTGTTTCAAGGCGTAATCTCAAATGAGCAAAGGAATCGTACTGCTCAATCAATTCGTAGTGTGTAACGGCATTTTTGGAGTTTTTTGCCGTAACGGTCATTTTCTTTCTGTCAACGGGATGTCTGCCAATGGGAGCATCTATTTTTCCCTGAAGGTTTTTCATCTTGCCGTAAACAACACTCTGATATTCTCTTTTAAAGGAATGAGCCTTAATCTGCTCAGCAAGATTAATATGTGCAAAATCATTTTTAGCAACAATAAGAAGTCCGCTTGTATCCTTATCTATACGGTGTACGATACCGGGACGGATTACACCGTTTATTCCGGAAAGGCTGTCTTTACAATGATAAAGAAGTGCATTGACAAGCGTGCCTGTGTAATTTCCTGCGGCCGGATGAACAACCATATCCTTCGGCTTGTTTACAACAAGGAGGTCACTGTCCTCATATCTGATATCAAGCGGTATGTTTTCAGCTGCAACCTCAAGCTCCTTTGCCTCGGGAATCTGCACTGTAATCTTATCGTTCAGCTTTACCTTGTAGTTTTTTGTAACTATAATGCCGTTGACCTTCACTGCACCGTCGTCAAGAAGCTTCTGTGCAGCCGAACGTGAATTAAGCTCACACTTAAGTGCAACAAGCTTATCAATCCGCTCACCTGAAAATTCAGCATCTACTGTTATAATAAAAGAATCAATCACCGTTTTCACCAGCTTTTTTCTTCTCTTTGTTATCTTTATAAATAAGATACATCTGATAAAAAATCATCACAAAGGCAGCTACTGTTATAAGACAGTCGGCAAAATTGAAAATATAGAAATCAACAAACAGTGCCTCGATATAATCTATTACGTAGCCGCGGAAAATTCTGTCAATTATATTTCCCAAGCCACCCGTAATCATAAAAAGCAGGCACCAATAATCAACTCTGTCCTTAATTCTGCCGGTAATTATGACCGCAAGCATTGCTATAACACATATAACTGCAAGTACTGTCATCAGCTCGGTTTTACCTTTCATAAAGCCCATCATGGCACCGTCATTTTCAAGGTAATTGAACTGCAGAACATTTTTTATCAGCACAACAGGAGGATTGCCCTTGAGCTTAAGATCAACGACATACTTGATCAGCTGATCAGCACAAAGGAGAACCACAACTGAGATAAGAGAAAAAATTCTTTCTTTTATGCTTATTTTTTTATCTGATTTCAAATAATCACTCACTGTCTTTTCTTAAGAAGCTGAAAGGTTCGTTTTCGTCATAGTTGTCCTCAACGGCATATGCATTTGCCTTAGGTCTGTCAAAATCGGAAACCACCTTTTCAAATCTGAAGCTGTTTTCTTCTCCTTCTTCAGCAGCACTTTCACTTGCAGCAGTGAAAATACCCGAAAGTATATCGTTGACATCAGGGATATCAGCACCGAAGAATCTTACATATCCGGGCTGCACGGAAGCATTCTGCTGAAAGGACTGCTGCTCAGGCTCTTCAGGGGCTTCCTCAATAACCGCCTCAACATCCTCAACGTTTATATTCTGCATACCGTCAAAAGAAAACTGTTCAATAGTCTCGGTATCAATCGTTTTCGCCTGAATGTCCTGATTAACGCTACTTGCAGGAGCTGCAAATTCTTCAAAAACAGACACATCAATTTTTCCCGCGGCGGTCTCGGCGAAGCTTATCAATGCAAGAATCTGCTCCTTGATATTTATAGCTTCTGCCTGTAACCTCTGAAGCTCAGAATTGGCATCGGCAATAATTTTATCTGCCTTTTCTCTTGCTGCTCTTGCATCCGAATATGCTGCTGCAACAATTGAGGCTGATTTTGAGTTTGCATCTTCAATAATTGTCTGTGCCTTGACGTTGATTTCAGCAATATATCTGTCGGAATAAAGCTCAGACTGCTTTTTGAGGTTTTCAAACTCAGCTCTTGCCTTTTCAAGATTTTCATTTGCGGCAACAGTTTTATCGGCATAATAGGCATCAGCTTTTGCTTTGGTTTCCTCGTAATGCTTTTCAGCCCTGTATTTTGCATCAGAAATTGTTTTTTCGGCAATACCCTTTGCCTCTTCAATATTCTGCTCGGCAGTCGACTTTGCCCATATAAGAGCATCAGCAATCTTACTTTTTGTTTTTTCATACTCTTCAAGCTTAGGCACGGTTTCGTCAAGCTTATCACTGAGAGCCTTGTTTTCATAATAAAGCTTATTATAGGACTGGAAGACGCGCTGTAAAAATGCCTTGACCTCGTCGGCTTTATATCCGTTTTTACCTGTCGGTGAAAAGGTCTGCGAGGTAATCTGATTTGGAAGCATCATAAATTATCATCCTTTTCTGTTAATTGTCAGCTTATCTGATTGATTCAAAATCAACCTGGCTTTCGAAATCACCGCAAAGCTCAACATTTTCAGGTACAAAAACAACAATGTGGTCATTGAGCTTAGCAAAAATTGCATTAGTTACACATCTTGCGCCGTCAAGGAAATCCATAGCTCTGAGCTTATCTTCAGGTGAAAGAGGCGTAAAGTTAACAATGATGATTGTGTCCTTCTCCATCATAAGCATTGCAACCTCTTTTGCACCGTAAATTTCAGTAAGTGTGATGGAACTGAGCTTGAATTTGGGAGGCTTTACACTGTTCATACTGTAAATGGTTCCGACCTTCTTGTCTGCCGATGCTGATGAAAAGGCAGTCGGATTATAATCGGGCACTGTTGATGCAGGTCTTGATGAAAAGTCGTATTCAGGCGCCTTCATACCGCCTGTAGGTGAATAATAGCTGTTATATTCAGGGGGATTTACCTCACCTTCAAACATAGAATCACCGTTAGGATCATCACTGTTATAGTCCTGATCGTTGGTTTCTTCCTCGTTATATTCTTCGTCATTTGCAAACAGACGCTCAGTCATTTTTTCCTTGAAATTTTTGAAAAAATCCATTGTTTTACTACTCCTTTTAATATATTCTTTCGCCAAAGATACTGCTTCCGACTCTTACAAGAGTGGAGCCGTTTCTTACGGCGGCCTCATAGTCAGCCGACATACCCATTGAGAGAATGGACATATCTATATTATCTAACTTTTCAGACTTTATGTCAACAAATATTTTGTGCATTTTTGAAAAATATTTGTCAAGCTCTTTTTCATCGTCACAGATAGGCGGAATAGTCATAAGACCTCTGACTGAAACACCTTCAAGCTGTGCTACCTCTGCGAGAAGCTCTTCAAGAGAAGAAAGTCCGAGTCCGGTCTTGCTTTCCTCTTCACCGATATTAACTTCAATAAGACAAGGTGTAACAATGCCCTTCTCCAGGCTGCGCTTTGATATCTCTTTTGCAAGCTTCAGACTGTCAAGTGACTGTATCATCGAAACCTCAGAAACAATTTGCTTTACTTTGTTTGTCTGCAGATGACCGATAAGATGAGCCTCACAGTTTTCAAGCTTTAAAAAGGGCTTTTTGGACATAAACTCCTGCACCTTGTTTTCACCGATAAGTGTGATGCCGTTTTCGATAGCACGGTTAATAAATATCGGATCAACGGTTTTTGTAACTGCCATAAGAGTTACTTCCTCGGCTTTGCGACCTGCCGAAGAAGCCGCCTTGTATATTTTTTCTCTTATGATTTCAATGTTATGATCGATATCAGAAAAACGCTTTTCCACAGATAATTCACGCATAACCTTTATCCTTTCGTAAATCAAGTTCACATATAGCTTCTGAGTATATCAGCCGCCTGTGAAACTGTTTCTTCTTTGCTTTTGCCGTCAATATATATCCAGTTTATATTATCTCTTTTCCTGAACCAGGTAAGCTGCCTTTTGGCGTATCGTCGGCTTTCCATTTTCAGCTTTTCAACAGCCTCTTCAAAGCTGCAAAGACCGTCAAGCCAGGGCTTGAGCTCCTTATAGCCGATTGCCTGCTTCGCCGTTGCCGATACATCAGAAGAGAAAAACTGCTTAGCTTCCTCAACGAGTCCCGCCTCAAGCATAAGGTCAACTCTCAGGTTTATTCTGTCATAAAGAATCTGTCGGTCACGAGCATTTATGCCGATTATGCAGAATCGGTAATCGCTTTCATTAAGATGAGAAAGTCTACATTGATCGGAAATTGTCATTCCCGTGCTTTTATATACTTCAAGAGCACGGATGATTCTTTTTTCGTCATTGAGATGCAGCTTCCTTGCAGTATCGGGATCTATTTCTGAAAGTTCGTCGTAAAGAGAAGCTATCCCCTCTTCTGCCGCTTTTTTTTCAAGCTCGGAGCGTACACCGTTTTTCTCATAATCGAGAAATTCAGTATTATTAACAAGTGTGTCAATGTAAAATCCGGTACCTCCTGCAACTATGGGAAGCTTGTTTTTTAAAAGAATCGAGTCAATTGCTTCGATTGCAGACTTTTTGAACTCATTGACGCTGAAAAGCTCATCGGAGCCGATTATACTTATAAGGTGGTGAGGTATGCCCTCCTGCTCTTTCTTTGTAGGCTTAGCGGTTGCTATGTCCATTCCCTTATAAATCTGCATTGAATCGGCAGAGACAATCTCACCGTCAAAGAGCTTTGCAAGCTCAATTGCAAGAGAGGTTTTTCCCGAAGCTGTGGGACCGACCACAACCGCAACTAAAGGTTTGTTCATAGGTAATCTCCGATTATTGTATTCTTCCGAACTGTTTTTCAAGGTCGTATTTACTCATTTCAATCATTACGGGTCTTCCGTGAGGACAGTAACGGATTTCATCATCATAAAGCACCTGCTCTGCAAGCACCTTCATTTCGGCAGTAGAATTTTTATATCCCGCTTTGATTGCAGCCTTGCACGCCGAGGTATGATGAATATAATCAATCTTTTCACTTTCAACATTCGTCTTATTAAGCACAAGATAAGACGCTATCTCGACAACAGTATCCTCAATATCATCACCCGAAATCAGCATGGGACACTCTCTGACAATAACAACACCTGAGCCGAAATCTTCTACGAGATACCCTGCCTTTGAAAATACATCAAGATTACTCAGAACCGTATCGTAATCTGTTTTACTGAGCGTGACGGTTACAGGTGAAAGTAAAACCTGAGATGAAACCTTGTTTTCTGCCGCTTTTTTAATTTTATTGTAAATAACTCTTTCGTGAGCGGCGTGCTTATCAATGAAATAAACCTTGCCATCATACTCACATATTATATAAGTTTTGAAGGCTTCTCCGAGAAGTCGTAACGGCTTCGGAGGTAAATCCTTTTCTTCCTGTGTCCTTACAGGCACAAAGATATGTGAGGGCGGTACGTACTCACCGGGAACAGCTGTCTTTTTTTGTTCCGGTTCAGGTTGGGGCGCCATTTTTATGTTAATTGATTCATCAGACTTCTTTTTAAAGGATGAAACCAGATCAGGCTCGTCCGAAACCGGGTCAGCATTTGTTGCCTGTACCGGCGAAGAGACCGATGTTCTGAATTGAGAAGAAGGCATACTTGACCAGAAATTCTCGTTCTTTTTCGGTTGCTTTGACTGAAAAATGATAGGCTCGGTACGTGAAACAACAGGTTTGACATTAACCGGCTTTTCATCATCTTCAACTGCAAGTAAAAGCTGACTTGATTCTTTGCGTGTTTTCTCTGCAACCTTGGCAAGATTTACTGCAACAGGAGTATCAAGAGCTTCGATCGCACTTTTTACCGCATAATATACCGCAGAGGATACTCTTCTCTCATCGCTGAAACGGACCTCAGTTTTAGCGGGATGCACATTAACATCAACGAAGTTAGGCGGAATTATCACGTTGAGCACGCAGCTTGGAAATTTACCGACCATAACAGAGTTTTTGTAAGCATTTTCCATAGATGCCATACAGGAGCGTGATTTAATATATCTGCCGTTAAGGAAGAAATACTGCATTGAGCGTGACGGTCTTGAAAATGCCGGTTTACAGACATAACCCTTGACACATATACCTTCAAGCTCATAATCAACTTCTATAAGCGAATCGGCAAAAGCTCTGCCGAAAACAGAATAAATTGCCGAAATCAGTCTTCCGTCACCGGGAGTCAGCAAAGCCTGCTTGCCTTCACGGATAAATCGTATGCTGACGTGGGGATTTGAAAGAGCTATTCTGTCAACAACCTCGGCAACTGCATTAGCCTCAGAGACATCCCTTTTAAGAAACTTCATTCTGGCAGGGGTGTTAAAGAAAAGGTCTCTGACGATTATTGTTGTTCCGAGAGGACAGCCTGCCTGCTCGTAGCGGGTCTGTACACCGCCTTCGATTGCATAGGATGTTCCGCTTTGCTCGTTTTCAGCCCTTGTAAGAAGCTCTGTACGTGAAACAGCGGCAATTGAAGCAAGAGCCTCACCGCGAAAACCGAGGGTAAGGATTGAATTAAGGTCGTTTTCGTCAGCGATTTTACTTGTAGCATGGCTGATAAACGCTTTCGGTACATCGTCCTTTTCAATTCCGCAACCGTTGTCGGTAATTCGGATATAAGTGACACCGCCGTTGCGGATTTCAACAGTAACAGAGGTTGCACCCGCATCTATTGAGTTTTCCATAAGCTCTTTTACAACGCTTGCAGGTCTTTCAACAACCTCACCGGCAGCAATAAGCTCTGCGAGATGCTTCGACAATACATTAATTTTTGCCATTGTGCTTCCTCCTTTTCTTTAAAATAATTTATACATCTGTGCTTTTTGCAAAAGCAACAAGCTCGTGAAGTGTAGTGAGTGCTTCAATAGGTGTTAATGTGTTAACGTCGATTTCCTTGAGCTTCTCGGCTAACTCACTGTTGAATCGGGATGAAAGAGACAGCTGTGTCTCCACCTTTTCCTCCTTCTGGGGAAGTGCCTTCATAAGCTGAGAAGCATCGGGACGGTTTGCCTCAAGATATTTGAGGATTTTTCTGGCTCTGGTAAGTACTGTCTGCGGAAGGTCAGCAAGCTTTGCAACCTCTATACCGTAGCTTCCGTCGGCGCAACCGCGTACAATGCGGCGAAGGAAGATTACATCTTCTCCCCTCTTTTTAACGGAAATGTTGTAATTCTTTATGCCTTCAAGCTGATTTTCAATTTCAGTGAGCTCATGATAATGAGTGGAGAAAAGAGTTTTTGCACCAATTTTCTTCTTATCGACAATGTACTCGAGCACAGCCCTTGCTATACTCATACCGTCAAAGGTTGATGTCCCTCTACCGACCTCATCGAGGATGATAAGACTGTTTCTGTCGGCATTTCTGAGTATATCGGAAACCTCGCTCATTTCTACCATAAAGGTTGACTGACCTGTTGCAAGGTCATCTGAAGCACCGACACGGGTAAATATGCTGCCAACTATACCAAGCTCAGCACTTCTTGCAGGCACAAATGAGCCCACCTGCGCCATAAGGCAAATAAGTGCAACCTGACGCATATAGGTCGATTTACCGGCCATATTAGGTCCTGTTATGATAGCACATCTGTTACTGTCGCAGTCCATATTCGTATCATTCGGTACAAAGGGACTGTCCTTGAGCATAAGCTCAACAACAGGATGTCTTCCGTCAGTAATTTTAAGTGCTGACGAATCCACCATCGCAGGACGGACATAATTATTCTTGAGTGCAGCTGAAGCAAGCGAACAAAGCACGTCTGTTACGGCAACTGCCGATGCAGTGGCACTGATTCTGTTGAATTCTGCGGCAACAGACTTTCTTACCTGACAGAAAATCTCATACTCCAGCTTTACGATTCTCTCCTGAGCGCCGAGGACCTTACTTTCAAGGTCTTTAAGCTCCTGAGTGATATATCTTTCGCAATTTGAGAGGGTCTGCTTTCTTATGTAGGTTTCGGGGACAAGCTCCTTGTAGGAATTCGTAACCTCAATATAATAACCGAAAACCCTGTTATAACCTATACGAAGCTTGGGAATACCCGTAAGCTCCTTTTCGCGTGCTTCGATTTCGGCAATGTACTTTTTGCCGTTATTTTTAATATCCGTAAGACTGTCAAGCTCTTCACTGAAGCCCTCGCGGATGATGTCACCCTCCCTCAAAGTAAAGGGAGCATCCTCACGGATAGCGGAATCAATAAGATTATACACATCCTCAAGACAGTCAAGAGCATTGTACTGACTTACAAGGTAAGCGCTATTACAGTCTGAAAGAAGTGCTTTGATATCGGGAAGTGCGGCAATGGTCTGCTTGAGGGCATTGAGATCCTTGGCAGTTGCCGACTCATAAACGATTCTTGTAAGAAGCCGTTCCATATCAAATATATTTTTAAGAGCTACACTTAGCTCATTGAGTTTCATATTATCATTATAAAGCTCGTCAACCGCATTGTGTCTGCGGGAAATCTGTGCGAGATTTATAAGGGGCTTTTCAAGCCATGAACGCAGTAACCTTTTACCCATGGATGTACCTGTATTGTCAAGCACCCACAAAAGTGAGCCCTTCTTTTCACGGCTTCTCATGGTTTCCACAATTTCAAGGTCACGCTTTGTGGAATAACCGATTTTCATATACTGACTCTCGGAATAAAAATTAATATCCCTGATGTTATCAAGGTCGTTTTTCTGTACGTTTTTAAGATATTTTATTGCAGTACCTACTGCGATAAGAGCTTCGGGCTGATTATCAAGATTGAATGATGCAATCTTTTCCTTTGTAAAGTGACGGTTACAGATATCCAGCGATTCATCAAAACTGAAGTAGGAATCGTCAGGCACCTCACAGGTTGCCTCTGTTTTTTTTGAAATGAAATCAGCAATGCTTTTTATACCGGCGCATTTTCTGTTGATAATAACCTCACTCGGTGAAAAAACACCAAGCTCATTTATTATGTTTGACTCGGTTTCGTCATTGCTTTCAACAGATGTAAGATTGAGACTGCCCGTTGAAACGTCAACGAAGCATATGCCGCAGCCTTCATCAGAAAGATAAATTGATGTAAGATAGTTGTTCTTGTTTTCGTCAAGCATTTCATTTTCAATGATACTGCCCTTTGTAACAATTCTTACAACGTCACGCCTTACTATTCCTTTTGCGAGCGCCGGGTCTTCAACCTGCTCACATATAGCTACCTTATAGCCGTTTTTGACAAGCTTTGCAATATAGTTGTCCGATGAATGGAACGGCACACCGCACATAGGTGCTCTTTCACCGTTACCGCAGGCTCTGCCCGTAAGAGTAAGCTCAAGCACTGAGGAAGCAATTTTGGCATCCTCAAAAAACATTTCATAAAAGTCACCCAGGCGGAAAAACAAAATAGCGTCCGGATAATCCTTTTTAATTTCAAAGTACTGTGCCATCATTGGCGTCATTTCAGACATTTTTGTTTTTCCTCCTGTTTTAAGACTTAATGTGTTTTATCAGTGGCAACCGCTGCAGCTTGAGCATGAACCGCCACAGCTGTGCTCTTCGGGAATTTCGGGCTCGCAAGTAGCAGGGTCTGCACCGTTTACACAAAGGCCGAGAATCTGCATAACATAGTTCATAAGGCTATCAATTTCAGCTCTGGCAGCTTCATAATTCTTCATCTTGTCACTGTCCATAAACTTTGTATAAACATCGTTAAACTGCTCCTCGTATGCGTGCATTTTGTCACTGTCAGGAGTTTCCTTTGATGCTTCCATCTGATAGTTCATCTGAACCATCTGAATCTGTGCCATAAGCTCGTTGAGTTCAGCGTCATTTTCGTTTTCTTCTCTGGCCTTGGCAAAGTTGATGTAACGCTCGTCCTGCTGAATAGCTGCACCAAGCTCACGTGTAAGTTTGATAATGTCCATTTCTGTACACTCCTTAAAATAAATATTATTTATAACATACTTCATCTGAAGTAAATTTATACAAGTTCACCGTAAACAATCCATGTGCGCGGATTGGTTACTCTGACATCGGCAAAGCTGCCGATAAGTCCTTCGTCACCTTCAAATTCAATGATGACATTTCCCTGAGTTCTGCCTGAAAGGATGCCGTCGTGCTTTGCTTTATCCTCAACAAGAACACGGTAGGATCTTCCCTTCATAGACGAGGTTCTTTCGCCTGCAATCTTTTCCTGCAATGCAACAAGCTTGTTAAACCATTCACCCTTTTCCTGCCTTGACACGGGATCATCCATATCATATGCCTTCGTGCCGTAGCGCGGTGAGAAAATAAAGGTGAAAAGAGACGTGTATTTAACACTTTCAACAAGACTGAGAGTATCCTTGAACTCATCGTAGGTTTCACCGGGGAAGCCAACAATTATATCACTTGTTATTGAAAGCTCAGGCATCAGCTCATAAGCATATTCAATAAGCGAAAGGTATTTTTCACGGGTATAATGTCTGTTCATTTCCGAAAGCACTCTGTTGTTACCTGACTGAACGGGAAGATGTAGATGCTTTGCAACCTTTTTACAGTCAGCCATAGCTTCAATAAGGTCTCTTGTGCAGTCTTTCGGGTGAGATGTCATAAATCGTATGATAAACTCCCCTTCAATTTCATTGATTGCTCTGAGAAGTGCAGGGAACTGTCTGTCCGCTGTGAGCTCCTTATTGTAAGAATTAACATTCTGTCCGAGAAGGTTGATTTCCTTATAGCCTGAAGCAACAAGTGATCTGACCTCGGAGACAACCGTGTCAAAATCACGGCTTCGCTCTCTGCCTCTGACATAAGGCACGATACAGTATGAACAGAAATTATTGCATCCGTACATAATCGGAACCCATGCTCTGAAGGTGCCGTCACGCTTAACGGGAAGTCCTTCAACGATATTGCCGTCACTGTCAGCGGTTTCAAAAACACGCTTTCCGAGACACAGACTTCTGTAAATAAACTCAGGCAGTCTGTGAGCTACGTGTGTTCCGAAAACGATATCAACAAACGGATAGCTGTTTTTGATTTTATCAGCAACTCTCTGTTGCTGTGTCATACAACCGCAAAGAGCGATTATCATATCGGGATTTTGCTTTTTTATAGGCTTGAGTGCGCCAACATTACCGAAAACTCTGTCCTCAGCGTGTTCACGTATGGCACAGGTATTATAAAGAACGAGATCTGCACTGTTAACATCAGAAGTAAAATCAAAGCCCATCTCATAGAGCATACCCTGAAGTTTTTCTCCGTCGGCAACATTGCCCTGACAACCGTAGGTGTGGACAAAGGCCCTCGGCTTCCCGGACGGAAACCTTGAAGAAAGCACTGTGCGCACAAGCTCAGTATATTCTTTTTGTTTGTTCAGCTCCGATGCAGGAACCGAAAACTTATTCATTGGTTTTTCCAAAACTTCGCCCTCCGTGAACGAATATTATTTCCCAGCATCAGAAAGCGCTATAAGCTTCTTCAGTCTGTGATTTACGGCAGATCTGCTGAGTGCAGGAGTACACATCTCACCTATCTCTCTGAGACTTGCCTCTTCATTTTCAATGCGAAGCTCAGCAACCTGCTTGAGGTCAGGACTGAGATGTTCAAAGCCGCCCTTTTCCTTCAGCTTTTCAATAGCGCTGATCTGATCATATGCCGCAGAAGCCGTTTTAAGGAGATTTGCGTTTTCAAAATTAATAATACGGTTTGTTCGGTTACGCATATCCTTATAAATCTTTATTCCCATAATAGAAAGTGAGGCATTAGTAGCACCCATAATTGTAAGCAAGTCCTCGACACTCTCACTGTCTTTTATATAAATGACGTTTATATATCTTCTTACCATATGCTTTGCTTTCAGACCATAATCGGTGAGCAACTTCAGCAAGTCCATACTGAGCGTCCTGTAGGGAACAACGAATTCAATATGATAGCTTTTATTCGGATCACTTGCCGTACCGCAGGAAAGAAAGGCGCCTCGCAGAAAAGCCGCATTACAACAACTCATACCGTCGTCACCTTCACAGCATTCATTAAGAAGGTTGCCTCTGTCAATACGCTTTACACGTTCGTTTCCTGTAGTTGAAAAACAGGAAAGTACTTTTTCAATGTCGGACTCATCGCGGATTTCACAGGTCATCTTACCGGCATCGGAAATCTGTATGTCAGGCATTATGCCGCAGACTCGCTCTGTCATAAGTGCATATTTTTTACCTACTGCCGAATTATCCGTAAGAAGGGAAATATCCTTGGAGTCGAAGTTTCTTCCGAAAAGAAGCATACCGTAAGTCATAGCGTGAGCACAACAGTCCGGCATTTCTTCAATTTTTATAAGTTCTTCCTTGATTTCAGCTGAAAAAGACATGTGTGCCCTCCCTTTTATTCATTATTTCTTCTGATGCAAAGCCGTCAGACTGATTTAATTTCTCTTTCAAGCATTACACCGAATTTTTCCATAACAGTGTCCTGGCAGAATTTTACAAGGTCAAGGACATCCTTTGTGGTTGCATTATCATAGTTGATGATGAAGCCTGCGTGCTTTTCGCTGACCATAGCACCGCCTATCCTTTTGCCCTTAAGACCGGACTGCTCAATAAGCGCACCTGCATAATATCCCTCAGGACGTTTAAAAACACTGCCTGCGCTGGGATATTCAAGCGGCTGCTTATCTTTTCTGCGCTGAAGAAATTCTTTCATCTGTGTCTGAATTTCTTCCTTGTTGCCCTTTTCAAGCTTAACTACAATGCTTGTAATTACACAGTCCTTGTCGGAATAAACACTGTGTCTGTAGCCGAAATCAAGCTCGTCAATACCGAAAGAACCGGTATTTCCGCTGAAATCCATATGATTGCAGCTTACAACAACGTCTTTCATCTCACCGCCGTAAGCTCCCGCATTCATAAATGCAGCACCACCGCATGAGCCGGGAATTCCGAAAGCAAATTCAAGACCCGTAAGACAGTTTTCCATAGCAAATCTGCAAAGCGAGGTAAGAAGCACACCTGCGCCTGCTTTGATTGTTGTTTCACCGATAAGCTCAATACTGTCAAAGCCCTTGTCGATGAAGATGACCGGTCTGTCCTTTATTCCGTCATCACTTACAAGAAGATTGCTTCCGTTGCCGAGAATAAAGGGTCTGAGACCGAGACTACTGATTATAGTAAGCGTTTCCGTAAGTTGCTCCTCATTTTCAGGTGAAATGAAAACACTTGCATTACCCCCCGTTTTGAAGGTGGTGTGATTTTTCATAGGCTCATCCTGAAGGAAAGGAATTTTTCTTTCGGAAAGCAGATTAATAAGTTTATTCAAAGGATAACCCCCAGATTAATATTCAACAAGAGCTGCACCGATAATACCCGCATCGTTTCCGAGGGTAGCACGGCAGAACTCTGTCTGCTTTTGCTGATACTTACTGTATCGGTAAGTTGCTACAAGCTTTCTGATAGGCTCAAGAAGTGTTTCACCCTCATTACAGATACCTCCGCCGAAGCAAACGAGGTCAGGCTGAAAAATGTTAACAAGATTTGCAGTACCGATTGCAATGTAATCAATATAGGTGTTGCAGACCTCAGTTGCACATTCGTCGCCGAGTCTCATACCGTCAAATGCGGTTCTGCCTCCTGCTTTTTCAATGTCACCTTCACAAAGCTCCCACATTTTACTATCCTTGTTTCTAAGCATTGCTGCTTTAGTCTGATTAACAAGAGCAGTAGCAGATGCGTATCTTTCCCAACAGCCGATTCTGCCGCAGTTGCAGGGTTCACCATCAACGGAAATAACCATATGACCGATTTCTCCGCCCGCATCGTTGCAGCCGACAAGAAGCTTTCCGTCAAGAACAATGCCGCCGCCTACACCTGTACCGAGTGTAACTGCAATAAAGCTTTTCTTGCCCTTACCGCAGCCTGCAAGAGCCTCACCGAGAGCTGCACAGTTTGCATCGTTATCAATATAAACCTTTACACCGGGGAATTTACTGTTAACATACTCCACTGCAGGAACATTATAAAAATCAAGGTTGTTTGCATAAAGAATTACACCTGTTTCGTGGTCTACCGAACCGGGAGTACCGATACCTATACTTGTTATATCATCAATTTTAAGGCCCGCTGACTCAACTGCTTCGGCAATGCAAATGTTGATATCATCAAAAATTTCCTTAGCAGGTCTCGGTGTGTTTGTCTTTCTCTTCGAAAGTCCGATAATTTTATTATCACCGTTTATAACACCTACTGCAATATTTGTACCGCCTAAATCTACACCAATTCTATACATTTTATTCACCTCTTAAAAATTACCCCAAAGCTTGATTTCATCATCCTGAGGAATAATATCATCTACCATACCGAGATTATGCATAAGCTCTCTTGCGGCATTGTAGCCCATTTTCTTTTGTCTGTTATTCATAGCGGCAACCTCAATAATTACCGCGAGGTTACGTCCCGGCTTGACAGGTACTACCGTGTGAGGTACATGCACGCCAAGAATATCGGTATATTCGTTTTCTATACCCATTCTGTCATATACCTTTTCACTGTCCCAGGGCTCAAGCTGAATGACCATATCAATCTTTTCGTTGAGCTTGACAGAGCCCATACCGAAAATTCTTCTGGCATTTATAATACCGATACCGCGCAGTTCAATAAAATGGCGGATGTTATCGGGAGCCGAGCCGACAATAGTTTTTGATCCTGTTTTTTTGATTTCAACGGCATCGTCAGCGATAAGACGATGTCCTCTTTTTATAAGCTCAACGGCAGTTTCACTCTTACCTACACCGCTGTCACCGAGAATAAGCACACCTTCACCGTATACTTCAACAAATACACCGTGACGGGTGATTCTTTCAGCCAGCTCAACATTAAGATAAGCAATGATTGCAGCCATAGAGCGTGAGGTTGAATCATTTGTCTTGAGTACGGGCACACCGTACTTCGGAGCAAGCTCGATAATATACTTCGGACAGTCAAGATTTCTTGCAATGATAATGCAGGCCGGCTGCTTTGAAATATATTTTTCAACCTTTTTGTAGCCTTCCTCATCTACAAGACTGTTGATAAACTCAACCTCCGCCTTACCGAGAAAGTTGATTCTTGTGCAGTCAAAGAAATTATCAAAACCCGCAATTGTAAGACCCGGTCTGTGAACGTCGGGAGTAGTGATAAAGATTTCCGAAGGATCCTTTGGTAAATACAAAGGATCAAACTGATGGTCTTTCAATATTTTAGCAAGTGAAACTGAATAAGTTGCCATTGTTTTCCTCCATTTTTATATTATGACTCTTGCGGCTTCTTCACGGCATTTACGAAGAAGCGTATCAGCCTTAAGCGGTGTTTCACAGCTGAAGCTGAATTTCATCATAGGGTGTCTCGTGTCGGGAATTTCTTCACCGTCTTCGTTTCTCAGTCCCGTAACTTTAATTTCAAAAGGCTTCTCGCCTGCAATCATAGCCTCAAGAGTGTCACCGTCAAAAAATCTGTTCCTCTGTGAGCAGTAGGCAATGCCGTTTTCCCATTTTTCAACAACAGCCATTACATCCCACTCGCGGTTATAACCACCCTTATAGCTGATATGTGCATCATCTGCAACATCACCGTAATAAAAACCCGTACAGTAATCACGGTAGCTTACCTTAGTCATCTCATCAAGAATCCACTTTTCGGGAGTGTAATTCTCAGAAGGATTATCGAAATATGCATCAATTGCCATTCTGTAAGCATTTGTAACTACGGCAACATAGTAAGCGGATTTAGCTCTGCCTTCGATTTTAAAGCTGGTTATACCTGCATCAATCATTTCGGGAATATGTTCAATCATACACATATCCTTTGAATTAAGAATATATGTACCTCCCTCGTCCTCACCTATGGGAAAATACTGTCCCGGACGCTTTTCTTCAACAAGACGGTAATTCCAACGGCAAGGCTGAGCACACTCGCCGCGGTTTGCATCTCTGTTTACAAGATAATTGGAAATGAGACATCTTCCGGAAAATGAAACACACATTGCACCGTGAACAAAGCACTCGATATCCATATCCTCGGGAATATTTTCTCTCATAGTGCGGATTTCACCCATTTTGAGCTCTCTCGCAGTGACAACACGCTTTGCACCCATATTGTAAAACACATTTGCTGCTGCGTAATTAACTATACCCGACTGAGTAGAAATATGAATCTCAACCTCAGGTGCATACTTTTTAGCATATTCAAGCACACCCAGATCAGATATAATAAAAGCATCAACACCTGCATCTGCAGCATTTATAAGAAAATCGGGCAATCCGGAAAGCTCATCATTTCTGGGAAGGACATTGCAGGTAAGGTAAACCTTTACACCTCTTTCATGAGCATATCTCACTGCTTCGTAAAGCTCACTGTCAGTAAAGTTTGCAGGACCTGCTCTCATACCGAAGGTTTTTCCGCCGATATACACTGCATCAGCTCCGTATTTGCAGGCGGCAATGAGCCTTTCCATATCTCCCGCCGGAGCAAGAAGCTCCGGCTTTTTAATTTTTTTATTCATCAGTTAGTACCTTCAACGTTTCCGTAAATTACTTTTTCAACGTTTGCCTGATGTGCAGAAGCCGTTGAAGCAAGATAGATTTCACCGTTTGAGTCGTGACAGAAGAAATAATAATTTGTTTCATTGGGATAAAGAGCTGCCTTGATTGCGGTTTCGCCCGGATTACAGATGGGTCCGGGAGGAATACCGATCTGGCTATAGGTATTGTAGGATTCAATATACATTGAATAGTGAACATCAGAAAGAAGGTTGTAGCTTCTGAGAATCTTGATGTAGTCTGCAGTTGAGTCCATATCAAGAGTCGGATAAGATGCACTGTTATTGAGACGGTTATGAATAACAGATGATACATCAGCCATCTGAGAGCCGTCCTTTGCTTCACTCTGAATTATAGATGCAATTGTAATTACCTGATCAACAGTAAGTCCAAGTTCTTTAAGACGGGCAGTATAATCAGCAGTCCATCTGTCCTTGAAGTTTGTGAAAAGCTTTTCAAGAACAGAGCTTGCATTTTCACCGATATAGAAATCATAGGTATCCGGGAAAAGATATCCCTCAGCCTTACTGTATCTGCCTTCATTATCGGGAATGCTGCTGAGGAAGGGATACTGATTTGCAACTATATCAAGGTTTGCATAGAGCTTTTCTGCTTCACATACTTCATATTTTTCAATCTTTTCGAATACCTCAGCGATAGTCCAGCCTTCGGGGAAGGTAAGTCTTACAGTATCCTTTTCGGTATAATTATTTGCAAGCATACTGTCAAGAATGGTCTCGATGCCGCTGTCTGCATCTATATGGTATACACCGGGAAGATATTCAACAGGCTCCTTGACAACCTTGCCGGTAGCCTCGTCAATCAGGGGCTCCCAGGTTTCCTCGTCATATACGGTCTGAAGATCATAGTGTCTGAATCTGCAGAAGAAATCAGTAAGAAGAGGCTGAGTTACAACACCCTTATCAACAAGAATATCAAAAATTTCATCATAAGTTGCTCCCTCAGGAATTTCAACTGTTACAGAATAATTCTTGTTTTCGTCGTCAACCACAAGAACATCATTAATAAATCCGAATGCAACGGAAGATACAACTGTTACAATTGTACCTATAAATATAAGACAAAGACAGGTGACAAGAATTCCTTTTGCAAAATTATAGCCGAAATTCTTGTTCTTTTCTTTTTTCTTCTCGGCACGCTCAAGATTTTTTGCCTTTTTTGCCTCGAGCTTCTCGGCTGTACGGGCATTCTTCTTTTTCATTTTTTCCGTTTCTTTAGCCTTTTTTTCAGCAGCCTTCTGTGCAGCCTGCTGTGTTTTAGGAGAAACGGGACTGGGTACGCCCGTAGCAGTCTTTTTGATAGGCATATTGCCACCCGGAGCGGGTCTTCCCGCAGGACGTCCCGGCTGCACGGGTCTTCCTTGCTGACCGGCGGGACGCACAGGTCTTCTGGGAGGCTGTCCCTGCTGTGCTGGTCTCGTCTGAGGCGCAGGAATACGGGCAGGAACATCGTTCTTCTTTTCCTCACCTGCATAAAAATCCGAAGATTCGGGAATATGTACCTCAAATCTCTTAACCTTATGCCCTGTGGGATTTATTTTACCTGCATCGGGTGTAACAGTATTCACCTTCGGTGTGCTGTTATTCTCAGGCAAATCTTCTCTTATTGAATTTGAACTTGCGCCTTCTTCTTTTTCTGAAGAAGCATCACGGCGGATACGGTCATCCATTTTTCAAATCCTCCTTTGAGTTGTAGTTGTATGTAGTCTTATCGGTGATAAGATAATTAACTTTAATATCATATTCATTTACAGGCAGCTCTTCACATAAGAGCGCGTCATAACAAAGACCGACGCTGACTCCCGGAAAACAGGCAAGATATCTGTCGTAATACCCTTTTCCGTATCCGATTCTGTAGCCTTTTCTGTCAAAGGCAAGTCCCGGTACTGCACAAAGGCACTTCTCATCGCATATAAGTCTCGGGCAACCCTCTGCGGGAGCTTTAATTCCGTACATTCCTTCAGCGAGGTCATGCTCATCTCTTACGGTGAAAAACTCCATTGTTCCGTCTTTGTCAAGACAAACAGGAAAGGCAACTTTTTTGCCTTTTTCAAGACAGACACGGAAAATTTCATTGGTTGAAATCTCACTTCCTAAAGAATAATACAGAAGTACGGTTTCGGCTTCTTCAAACAAAGGTGAAGTAATAAACTGCTCGGCTATTTTTCTGTCGTATTCAGCCTTGTTATCAAGTCTGTCACGAAAAGCTTTCAGCTGTAATCTTAAATCTGATTTCATCTTGACTGTATTGCTTTTCTTATTTCATTGCTCTTTTCTTCACTTACAAGAAGGCGGACAATTTCAAGTCCGAATTCTGTTGCAACACCTGCACCTTTTGCAGTTACAAATGTACCGTCGGTAACAACGAAGTCACCCTCAGTGTTTGCACCTTCAAGGTCTTTTTCAAAGCCGGGGAAGGCTGTAGCATTTCTTTCTCTGAGAAGTCCCTTGTGACCTAAAATTGAAGGAGCCGCACAGATAGCACAAAGGTATCTGCCGTTTCCTGCTGCAAAATCAATTGCCTGCTGAACCCTTTCGCTCTTTTCAAGATTGATTGTGCCGGGCATTCCTCCGGGAAGAATTACCGCTTCAAGATTATCGGTAAGTGTAATTTCATCTGCGGTTATATCCGCAACAAATGTTATATTGTGAGAGCCGGTGACATTCTTGCCGGTAACACCTACGGTGATTACCTCTACACCTGCCCTTTTAAGCATATCAATCGGCGCAATTGCCTCAAGCTCCTCAAAGCCGTCTGCTAAAAAACAGTATACCATTTTTCTGTTCCTCCTAATCGAGTGCAATATTCATATATATATCCGTATGCTTCCATTCCCTGTTGAGCTCAGGATTTATAGGATAAAGCATACCGAACGGATATTTTTTACAGTCGGCGAACTCAGCGTCAGCAAAGGAAATATGCTCGATGATTTCACCGCCGTTATCTTTGATATAAATGCTTTCCTTGTCCGAAAAGAAGCCGAATCCGGCAGCTTTGAGACAGTCAGCAGCATAAGAAAAAGATTTCTCATCAAAATTAAAATAATTTATCTGTAGCTTCCGACGGCTGTAATACTCATCCGCGGAAATAGCTCTCTCAGCCTCAGGCGCGGTTACTGCTTTTTCGACACAGTACATTGAACCTATAAAGCCGGATCTTTTGTAATATGAGTAAAGACTTGCTTCGGAAGGTACGAGAGAAATAAAGTCGGAACCGCTTTTTTCACAACAGTCCTGAGCTTCCTTTATAAGCTTTGACATTATACCCTTGCCTCTGTAGCTGTTATCGGTTGCAGCGGCATAAAGATAATAGCCGTTATAGCACTTATTGTTAAAATAAAGATAAGTTTTAAGAAGATAAAAAGCCGATACAACATTATCACCGTCTGTCTCAGCAAAGCAAAGGATACTGTCAGCGCTACCTTCAGAAAAGATAAGCTCTATATAGCTTTTTTCATCTTTGAAAACCTTGCTCCAGAGCTCAGTCAGAGAAGCTTTATATTTAAATCTGTCAATCAACATTTTTCAGCTTAGCCTCATACTCTTCCCTTATTATTGCGGGATGATAAGAAAGTTTTGCTTTGCGGAGATTTTCCGCACCGACATCGTCCTCGCGGTCAATGTATTTATATGACGAAAGCTCTCTTTTGCAGAATTCGCGGTTTATTATCGGATAGGCGCCTCTGTATGAAGAAAAAGCCTTTTCAAAGTGCACGCAGAATGTGTTCTCGTTCATCTCTTCACCTACAGTGAAAGCAATTACTTCACCGTCAACACGGATAAGTCCGCCTTTAAGTCCGAGTGCATCATAATTTGCAAAAGCGAGTTTTATAATTTCAAACTCGTACTCCAGGTCCTCGCGGAATTCAGCAAGAGCGGTCTCAATCCACCTGCTGTTCATATCTATACATTCGGGTATATTGTCATTTGTTATTACTTCATATTCCCAGTTGTAATTTTTCTCAAAATAAGAAATGTGGTTTCTTTTGGGTTGGTATTTTTTACCGCTGAGGTTTATAAGATCCTCACTGTAATAAAGATAATCGGATCCGTCGCGGTCAAACTCTATATTGAATCTTCCCGGGTAAAAGGATTCAAGCTCTTCAGCGAAATCTCTCGTGAGACCGAAAAATACAAAATCCTTTCCGCTGCCGAGTCCGTCCTGAACAAGCTCTTCAACAGCTTTTTTTCTGTCACCGTTTCCCATCGGATAGCAATACAGTACACTGTCACCGAAAATGCATCTGGTAACAAGACAACCGTAAATCTCAGCAACCTTTATATCCATTTTTGCAGTGTAGGAAAAAATGTTGCCGAATGTATATTCACAGCTCGGACAACCCATTTCAGCCGTACGCTTTCTAATCCAGTCCCTGTCACCGATTACAGGTGTACGAAAATCAATCATTAAAAAGAAATTTCCTTTCAACTATACTGAACAACTCGTCAGCAATATCCTCTCGGCTTCTTATTTCGCCGTCACGCGAACAATTTACCGTTGTCCAGCCCAGCTTGTCCGCAGCATAAACTGCTGCCCTGTGGCAATTTGAAAGATATTCGGTGTCCCTTTCGTGAACATCCTTCTTATCCTCATCGCCGCAGTATCTTTCTGAAAGAAGCCGTTGTGAAATCTCAACGGGCATCTCAAGAAAGATTACAAGGTCAGGCTCGGGAATTCCGAGTTTGTTGTATTCAAAATCAAAGAGCCAGTCCATATAAGAATCCCAGTTTTCTTCAGGGAGCTTTGTCATCTGATGGCAGGCATTTGATGTTGTGTATCTGTTTGCAACAACAATTTTGTTACTGTTGTATTCTTTTTCCCAGTGCTTTTTATAGCTTGCATAACGGTCAACACCGAAAAATGTTGATGCAGCAAAGCAGTTTACATCACCGGGCTTGTCACCGAGCTCGCCTGAAAGATACATCCTTACAAGTGTGCTGGAAGGATCGTTGTAACAGGGCAGATCAAGGGAATAGATTCCATAACCTTTTTCCCTGAGTCTGTTTTTGAGCATTTCTGCCTGTGTGGCCTTTCCGCTGCCGTCGAGGCCGTCAATTACTATCATTCTTCCCATAGCAACCTCTTAATAAGTAAGAATTACGGCAAAGAGCTGAACTGTACCTTCACTCATACGGTTTGCAACTGAATGCTTCTCACCGCCGAGACAAAGACAGCTGTCGCCTTCATTAAGTATAACCTCGGTGCCGTTATCGTCATAAGTAGCTGTACCCTTGATGATGTAAAAAATTTCTTCTTCGTTTTCGTGAACATGTGCACCGATTGAACAACCGGGCTCAAGAGTGATTGTTCCTACAAGGCGGGCATTTCCTTTGTATTCACCTTTAAGCAGGATTTCTCTTATTGAAACCTGACCGTCACCGCCGCGCATATTTACTTTGATATTGTCCTTCATTTCGCTTGCTCTTTTAATCATCACATGGTACCCCCATTTTCATAGTCTATAAGATTATACCAACTTTTTAATTTATAATCAATGTTTTTTCAAAATCTTTTTGCAATTTTTCTGCAATTTATTTGACAAAAGAGACTTAATATCTTACAATAGAAGAAAAGTTATAAGTTTTTTGCCGAAAGGAAGAAATGATATGAAGAAATCAGGCGTATTTGTTATCGGTGTATCCGACTGCAAACAGGAGGTCTGTGCTGCTTCGGGCAGAATTTCCACACAGAACGGAACCGCCCTTGAAATATTTGAAAAAAGTCACGACGAGGAAAAAAATACAAAGCTTATTGACAAGGTTACCCGTTCGGGTCACACTTCGACTGTTGAACATGTTTTCTTTAACCTTGCATTCGAAAATGTTTCCGTCGTGGTTGAACAGTTTATGATCGAGTTCCGTCTCGCATCCTTCACCGTGAAGTCACGCCGTTATGTTGACTTCGCTGACTGCGGCTATTTTGTTCCTGAATTTGCTGACGAAAAAACAGAAAAGATCTACAAAGATAATATGGACAGCTTTTTCGGCGCTTACTCGTTCCTTACAGAAAACGGTGTTCCTAAAGAGGATGCAAGATTTGTTCTTCCCTATTGCTTCTACAGTAACTTCTACTGCTCGCTTAACGGCAGAGAGATAATCAATGTTTTAAGAGCTATGATTTACGGCAGAGGCAGTAAGATAGATGAAATAAAGACTCTCGGTGAAAGCCTTCTCAAGCAATGCAGAGAGCTTACCCCCGGACTTTTCATCGATTTTGAAGAAAAAAACAAGAACTACAGCGACGAAATCGATCTCGGCTTCAGCTTTGCAAATAAAAAAAGCGACAGCCTCTGTGACATACTCTCCTACTCGGCTGACGGTGAAAAGAATGTAGCGGTTACTGCTCTCATTGAAAACTATAACTGCTCGAACGAAGACGCAGAAAAAACAGTCAGTGATAAAGAAAACCTTCAGAAAATCATCAAGACCGTTTTTGATTCATCCAGACCAAGAGCACTCGAAAGCTTTAACTGCACAGTACGCTTCAACGGGGTTTCTCTTGCCTGCCTTACTCATTTTGCACGTCACAGGATGCAGAGCATCTGTATTCCTAATCTGCTTAAGGCTTCAAGAGAGAATTACATCATTCCCGATACCGTAAAGAGTGATGAAACTCTCCTTGACGTCTACGTTTCATGCTTTGACAGAATGAAGAGTTTCTACGAAGAAATGAAAGAAAACGGGGCTGCTGACAGTGAGCTTGTATACTGCGTTTTAAGCGGTAATACCCTCGATTTTGTAAGCACTCTCAACGGCAGAGAGCTTCAGCTTTTCTTCCGTCTTCGCTCCTGCACAAGAGCTCAATGGGAAATTCAGGCCTACTGTCTTGAGCTTCTCGGAAAGCTCCGCGAGATTGCTCCTTTACTCTTTGTCAATTACGGTCCCAGCTGCTATATTTCAGGCAAGTGTCCCGAAGGAAAATTTTCCTGCGGACGTATACTTGAAATGAAAGAGAAATTTTCAAAATTATAAAGCTTACCCGACACCTTCTGTTAAGAAAAGTGTCGGGTATTTTTATATCAGAATCGGCTGAAGCTGCTTTCCGTAGAGGGCAGCTTCTATTGTTTCATCGACTTTTCCGAAATCACACACAACAGAAAAAGGCTTTTTCTGCGGGTCATCCTGACTCATCGGGATAAAATAATAATGCTTATTATTTAAAAGCAAGCCTATATTTTTTGCAGTTGCACTCAATGAATCATTCGAGGATACACCAATTACAACCGGTCGCTGATTTCTCAGATGTGACTTCACGGCAAGCGTTACGGGGGTATCATAAATTCCTGCAGCAAGCTTTGCCAGGGTGTTACCTGTACAGGGCAACACAACAAGCACATCTGTAAGCTTTTTGGGACCGAGAGGCTCTGCGTCCGCAATGGTCGAAATTATATCGTTGCCTGTAATCAGTCGTATTTTTTCTCTGAAGGATTCGGCTGTACCGAAACGGGTGTCAAGCGAATAAGCATTAAAGGACATTATGGGGAGAAGATTCTTTCCACCGTTTACAAGCTTTTCCATCTGAAGAAGCGATTTGTCAAAGGTGCAGAATGAACCGGTCAAGGCGTAACCGACATTGATTTTTTTCATTTAATTATCCCCTTTCTGCTGAGATATTCAGCTATATTTTCAGCAACTCCCGAAGGATAAAATTTACCCGGAAGTGCCGAAGACAGAATGTATTTCTTACCGTAAAAGCCAAAATGCTCCGACAATGCTCCGTAAGGAAATGAAGCAATTTCAAAATATACGCAGCTGTTTTTCAGGTGTCTGATATCCTTCTCATCAAATATATTAAACGGCACTGTATTGAAAATATAATCAAAGTAAAAAAGCGCTCCTTTCATACTGTTTATTTTAAGAGTATTAAAACCCATCATCCCGGCTTCCGCGCTTTGTATATCACTTCTTACGGCAACATATACCTTCATTCCGAGTGTTCTCAGGGCAAGACAAAGAGGCTTTGCAATTCGGCCGTAGCCCGTCACAAGGACAGTTTTTTCCGCGAGAAAAGAATCAGTATTTTCAGATAAAAGCCTCAGGACTCCCTGATAAGTCAGATATGCATTTTTCAACACATAAGCCTCGTCAAGAAAATAATCAGCTACTCTCACATAGGCCTTTTCAAGATGATTTATAACTTTTTCGGGTATCATTCCTCCGATTATAAGTTGATTTTTTTCAAAAAGGCCCTCACGTTCATGTTCTTTTATAAAAGAGATATTATCATCCTTTGACGGAAAAGGGAGTACCACGCTGTCAAAGCTTTGCAAACGACCGCTTAAAGTCAAAGGCTCCGAAGGGTCAATAAGCTCACTGCAAACACCCTTTGATATAAATATTCTTTGCAGAGCCGTCTGCACGGCATTTTTTCCGATAACTGCAACACTGTTATTCATACTATACCTTCTTTCTGAAAAGTACGGTTAAACCTTCCCGATAATTATTATATGAAACAAAAAAATTTAGGTTAATTTTCAAAAAGTGTTTACTAATTCGCAATTTTGCAATATAATATTATATTATAGATTACTATGCAATTATGAGGTGCTTAAAATGTACGAAATAGATAGACTTTTAAAAGAAAAAAAGAGGATACATTTTATCGGTATCGGAGGTTCAGGCATGTGCCCTCTTGCTGAAATACTCCACACCTGGGGCTACGAAGTAAGCGGTTCGGATAACAATCCCGGCGACAATATCGATAAGCTCCGTGCTCTCGGTATGAATGTCATTCTCGGTCAGAAGGCTGAAAATATCGAAGGCGCTGAAATCATTGTTTATACAGCCGCAATTCTGAAGGATAATCCCGAGCTTATTGCTGCCCTCTCAAGCGGTATTCCCTGCTTTGAAAGAGCCGCCCTTTTCGGTGCGATTTCAAGAATGTATTCAGACTGTATTGCAATCTGTGGCACACACGGAAAAACAACAGTTACCGCTATGCTGACTCAGGTTTTTGTTATGGCTGAAAAAGATCCCTCGGCTGTTATCGGCGGCAGACTTCCCCTCATTGACAGTCACGGCATTGCCGGAAAGAGCAACACTCTCATTTGTGAGGCCTGCGAATTCAACGATCATTATCACGAGCTCGACCCCAACGTTGCAGTTATTCTCAACGTTGACGAGGATCATCTTGAATATTTCAAAAACCTCGACAACATCATTGCATCCTTCAGAAAGTTTGCAAATATGACTACGGATACTGTTATTTATAACGGTGACGACGAAAACACAGTTAAGACTGTTAACGGTATTGATAAAAAGCTCATTTCTTTCGGAAGAAACGAAACCAATGATTATTACGCTGACAATGTTACATATAACCGTGGTGCTTTCGGTGAATTTGATGTTATGCACAAGGGCGAAAAGATCGCTCACCTTAAGCTCAACATCCCCGGTGAACACAACATTGTAAATGCTCTTGCCGCTTTTGCCGCTGCTAAGAACGGCGGCTGCTCCGACGAGGAATGTGAAAAAGGCATTTCTGCTTTTGGCGGTGCAGGCAGACGTTTTGAGGTTCACGGTGAATTTAACGGCATTACAATTGCCGATGACTATGCACACCATCCCGGTGAGCTTGAAGTAACTCTCAATGCCGTTATGAAAATGGGATACAATACAGTCTGGGCTGTTTTTCAGCCCTTCACCTTCTCGAGAACAAAGCTGCTTTTCGATGATTTCGTTAAAGCTCTTCAGATTCCCGATAAATGTGTTATGACAGAGATTATGGGTTCAAGAGAGGTAAACACCTACGGAATTTACACAAAGGACCTTGCAGAGAAGATTCCCGGAAGCGTCTGGTTCAACAGCTTTGAGGAAATTGCCGACTATGTACTTGCCAATGCAAAAAAAGGTGACATTATAATCACTCTCGGTTGCGGTGACATTTACAAGTGCGCAAAGATTATGGTTCAGAAATTGAAATAATTTCCACCGATTCATATGAATTATATAAGCCGCAAATGCCATACTATTTTCAGCGGATAAGCAATGGCGTTTGCGGCTTCTCCGCGCCCGATATGCGTGGGGAAGCCTGACGCTGTCGGAATTTACGCCGCACGGATAATGCAATGCGTTGCAAAATATAAATAGCGTCGCAGACCCTTAATATTTGCCAAAGGCAAATATTTCATACCGCCAGGTATTTCGTTTTCCGCAAGGAAAATTTCACATCTGCGAAGTAGATATTTCATTCAACGCAAAGCATTGCATCGTGCGGAAAGCAGTTCACACATTGGTGTGGACTTTCAGATATGGATAAAATCCTCACCGCCAACGTGTAAATCCACGACGGATTTGGTAGGACGGCACGGCAAAGGCTGTGCCGAGAGGGCAAGGAAGGATTTTATCAACGGAGTGTCCTTGTTCATAGAGGCAAGGACAAGGAATCCCCGCAGTCATTGGACTGCGGGGAACTGTGTTTATAAACATACATCATCGGTATCAGAACAGGTTATGCGGGAAAAAGATTTGAAATCAGTCTGAAAAGCTTTATCAGCCAATCTATAAGTACTCTGAGCATAACAATATACTTACCGTAAGGTTTATCATATGTATCAGTTTTTGAATCCTCGGACCAGGACTCAGTATTACAGTTTTCCTTAGTAAGAGGATAAGCCTCACCGGTGGCATTATTTCGGTAAACAAACTGTGTGCAATCGAAATCATTTACTGTGAGCTGCTTATCGGCAGTCGCAACGGTATACATAAGACTGTTCTCGAAATCGCTCCACACCGAGTGACTGCTACCCTTCATAAACCACGTGTAATCAGGGAAAAGGCAGGTTGAAGCGTCAACAATATTGTCGGGAGAAATGTATCGCTCAAGCCCAAGAGCCGTTTGTTGCTGAATGTATGCATCATCAAGAGGAGAAAAAACATCCGAGGTTGTTGCGCCAAATGAAGAGCGCTTCGTAGAAACAAACTGGTCACCGATTTCGTTTCTGGATTCACAGATAGGTGCAATCTGGAAACCGTATTTTGAGATGATACAAAGATTCTTACCTTCACTCTTTATTCGATTGACAATCTCATATGTCTTTGAGCCGACCTTCTCGTGATAGTTTTCAATCTTATCAATCAAGCCGGAATACTCTGTTCTTTTTTCGCTGCCCTGCGGACCGAAAACATAAAGAAGTGCATCGTCAAGATCCTCCTGTGCAACGCAGGACCAATATGAAGGCCATGTAAAGAAGGTTGAAATACTCAGCGCTGAGGTTACACCCTTTACTATTTTTCCGTAAAGCTCACGCTTGACGCTGTCAGTCAACATATATACAAGCTCTGTTTTCTCAAGCATGTTGATTGTATCATTTACGAAAGAATCGATATTGAGCATACCAAGAGCCTGCATATCATAAAGAAAACGGTTTATTGCATCGCCGTCAATCTTGAATTTTCCGCTGATGGGCTCACTTATAATCTCAGCACCGTTTGAAACGGTTGAATTCATCGAAATGCCGTGAATTGAATCAAGACCATACTTCTCAATATAAGCAAAAACGACTGATGAACCAAGGCATCTGATAACAATTGAAACCTTGTCCTGACCGGTTACTTCTTTTACCTTTTCAATATGCTCGTGGAAAAGATCGGCAACAGCATAAGGATCCAGACGCCAATCGTATAAAAAGAGATAATCTTCAAAACCGTAATAGCCCTTAGAATCATAGGAATCAACAGTGAGCTTGTTTTCCATTTCAGCTCTTTTTTCAGCAGAAATATCGACTTTATTTTCAGGGTCTTCACCATTATTATCAAGGCGCACCTCTGCAAAAATATCACCTATTTCCTTTTCGAGAGCCTTATAATAGTTATCCCATTTATCATTAAGAAGGCCTTCAATAAGAAATGGCATAAGGATATTGATTGAAGCTTCCGCTATCGCTCCGTCTTCTCCTCCACCGAAAAGAGAAAGAATCTCGGAAAACTTAAATACCTTTTCCCCTTCCCGATTGTAAAGTGCTTCACCGTCACCGTAAATCACAACAACGGGAATATCGCTGGTGTTCTGTGCTATCGCAACCTTTTCACCCGTCTGAGCAAAGCACGGCACTGACATAGCAAAAATCATCAATAAAACGAGTACAACTGATATGATTTTTTTCATTTCTGCATCACCTTTTTTATAAAATAATTGCTCAAATATAAATTAATTATTTGTTAAATTATATTATAATATAAAAAAAATAGAGTGTCAACTTTAAAATACGTTTTTAAATAAAAACAAAAAATGTTCTGTAATTCCACTAAGAAAATTACAGAACATTACATTGATTTTTTTATTATTTAACCATTGAAGCGATTTCTGCTGCGAAATCGTCAACCTTCTTCTCAATGCCTTCGCCCTTTGCAAAGCGTACAAACTCCCTGAGCTTGATGTCTGCGCCGAGAGCCTTAGCTACTGAATTGATGTAACCGTTGACATCGCCTTCAAAGAGGTCTGAACGAACGAATGTCTGCTCAAGGAGACAAACTTCCTTAACCTGCTTTGCAAGACGGCCCTGAACGAGACCGGCGAAGATCTTATTCTCAACGATTTCAGCCTTGTGTGAAACTGCAATTTCAGCAAGAGTAGCCATAGCTTCCTTTGAAATGAAGTTGGGGAAGTTCTTCTTCTGCTTCTGATCGAGACCCTTGAAGATCTCTGCATCCTCGTCGCTCCACTTCTTTGAAGAAATAGCTTCTTCTGTGAGGCTGTTAAGGATAGGTACGGGAAGTGAATCGGGCTTATTGAGAGCGCTGTCAATTGTGATTGACTTCATCTTAGCAAACTCTTCCTCTGAAATGTCAGCCTTGCTGAGATACTCGGGGCTCATAGCAGCAATCTGCATAGCAACGTTCTTGCTCATTGCAATGAACTCATCGTTAGCAGCTGTTGCATCGTCAACATCGAATGCAGCAAGAACACCAACGGAACCGCCTGCATGGATGTATGATGTTGTGTGACCCTCGAGAAGAGCAAAGCGACGAACCTTCATATTCTCACGAAGAGCAAGGAATACCTCCTGAACCTCTTCTTCAACTGTCATATCTGAATCAACTGCCTTTGTAGCAAGAAGAGCTTCAAGGTCAGCGGGCTTTGAAGCAACAACAGTCTTAACAACCTTTGCTGCAAGCTCTACGAAGGGAGCACCCTTAGCAACGAAGTCTGTTTCGCAGTTAATTTCAACAAGAGCACCTGCGTTAGCATCATTGTAAGCTGCAACTACGCCTTCAGCAGCAACACGGCTTGCCTTCTTAGCAGCAGAAGCAAGTCCCTTTTCTCTGAGAATATCAATAGCCTTGTCGATATCACCGTCGGTTTCAACAAGAGCCTTCTTACAATCCATCATACCAACGCCTGTCTTCTCACGAAGAGCCTGAACGTCTTTAGCTGTAAATGCCATAATAAATTCCTCCTAGAAATAAATGTAAATTTTAAAGAAACCCCGTCAATGAAATATAACGGGGTTTAAAATCAAAATTATTCAGCAGCTTCTTCAGCAGCTTCTACTGCGGGAGCGTTTGATTCGCCCTGTCTGCCTTCGATGATAGCGTCAGCCATTGCACCTGCGATAAGTCTTACAGCTCTGATAGCGTCATCGTTACCGGGAATTACGTAATCAACTTCATCGGGATCACAGTTTGTGTCAACGATAGCTACGATGGGGATACCGAGCTTGTGAGCTTCTGCAACTGCGATTCTTTCTTTTCTGGGGTCAACGATGAAGAGTGCAGCGGGCTGCTTCTTCATTTCTGTGATACCGCCCATAAACTTTTCAAGCTTTTCAATTTCGAGGTTGAGCTTGATAACTTCCTTCTTGGGAAGAAGAGCAAATGTGCCGTCCTGCTCCATAGCCTTGAGCTGAGCAAGTCTCTTGATTCTCTTCTGGATTGTCTGGAAGTTTGTAAGCATACCGCCGAGCCAACGTGCATTAACGAAGGGCATACCGCAACGGATAGCTTCTTCCTTGATTGAATCCATAGCCTGCTTCTTTGTGCCTACGAAAAGGACTTCACCGCCATTGATTGATACTTCACGGATGAAGGAATAAGCTTCTTCAAGCTTCTTCACTGTCTTCTGAAGGTCGATGATGTAAATTCCGTTTCTTTCAGCGAAGATGTACTCGCTCATTTTGGGGTTCCAGCGTCTTGTCTGATGACCGAAGTGTACACCGGCTTCAAGAAGCTGTTTCATTGATACTACTGACATGTTAATGTCCTCCTTAATGTTTTTTAACCACCGCCGGTTCAAAGGTGTGCAACACTCCGGACGGAGCGAAACGGGCATACCAATCCCCTTGCGTGCGTTATCTGCGATAGTATATCACAAGAAAATGCAAAATGCAAGGGGTATCGGTGAATTTTTTGAAATTTTATGTATATTCCTTTCAAACAGAAATTATTTCTTCTTAAAAATACTTCTTTGTTTTGAAATTATTCTCGCTCTTGCCTCTGCTTCAGCGTCAGGGTCAAGTGTGTAGGTTGTACCGTCAAATGTAAGCACACTCCCCTCTTTTGTGCCTGCAGGTAAAAGTGAAACAGGGATGCTTTCGTGGGACATATCTTCTTTTTCGAGTACGGCAAAGTCCTCTTCGATTCTGTCAACTGTCAGCTTCATTATTTCTCCGTCCTTTCATAGCCGTAAATATCAAGGCGGTAAACTATACTGCCAACCTCATCGGTGCGAAGATAGTCTATACCGTTTGTTTCAAGATAAGAGATTGTCTCCTTGTGAGGATGTCCGTAGGAGTTGTCCTTACCGCAGGAGATAAGTGCGACCTCAGGGTTGACTGCCTTGAGAAATTCGTCGTGGATTGATGTGCGGCTTCCGTGATGACCCATAACAAGAATTTCACTTTCAAAGTCGCCGCCGTTGCTATAAACACTCTTGATTTCCTTCACCTCAGCGTCACCGAGAATTATTGTATCAATTTCACCGTAGGTAACCTTGCATATTGCCGACATATTGTTAAGGTCGTCAATCTGTTTAACAGGACCGAGAATCTCCATAGAGATTCCGTCGAGTGAATAAACGTCACCCACCTCACAGTAGGATGCTGAAATATCATTATTTACAATTGCGTCAAGGAAACGCTCGTAAACCTTTGTTGTCGGGAGGTTTTCTTCAGCAATTTCGGGCATAAGCACCTCACCGACCTTAAAGGCGTCAAGCACCTTGGGGAGACCTCCTATGTGGTCCGAGTGAGGATGCGATGCAACAACATAACTGAGATTTGTTATTCCGCAGGAATTTATGTAATCTATGACAGTCTGCGCGTAATCGGCCTCACCGGCATCAATAAGTATTCCCTCATTGCCCTTCTGGATAAGAGTTGATGAGCCCTGACCGACATCAATTATATGCAGAAAAATCTCTCCGTTGCTTACGGGATTGACATTTTCGGGAATAGCATCCTTGTCCTGTAAAAAACCTACAAGGAATACCATCAATGCTACTATTGCAACTGCGACAACCTTGGATATACTATTTTTGCCTTTTCTTGCCATAATGCTTACCACCGTTCATATTTTTATGTTTGTTTGCGGGATTTGCACCTTTAGGAAAATCTACGAGGCACTTGTCGCCCTTACCGATAAGGTCATATCTGCCCGCCTTTTTCAGAGCTTTAGTAATAAGCTCTCTGTTTTTCGGATTGTAATACTGCAAAAGAGCTCTCTGCATTGCCTTTTCCTCAGGTGTTTTTGCAGAGTAGACCTCTTTCATTGTATATGGGTCAAGACCTGTGTAAAACATACACGTAGAAACCGTACCGGGTGTAGGATAGAAATCCTGAACCTGCTCGGGACGTATATTTCTTTTTTTCAGGAAAAGTGCAAGCTCTATAGCGTCCTCAAGTTTTGATCCCGGATGAGAGGACATAAGATAAGGCACAAGATACTGCTCTTTGCCGGCACTCTTACTAAGCTCGAAATAGCGTTTCGAAAAATTAACATAGGTGTCAATATAAGGTTTGCCCATTTTTTCAAGTACCTGCGCTGAGCAGTGCTCAGGAGCGACCTTGAGCTGACCGCTTACATGGAAACGGATAAGCTCCTTGAAAAAAGTTTCGTTTTCATCCCGAAGCATATAATCATAACGGATGCCTGAACGGATGAATACCTTTTTAACCTTATCAATATTTCTCACGCTTCTCAGAATATCAATGTATTCACTGTGGTCTGCCTTAAGTGCGGGACACACCTTAGGTGCAAGGCATTTCTTACCCTTGCATAAGCCCAGCTCCTTCTGCTTTTCGCAGGAGGGCTGGCGAAAATTCGCAGTAGGACCGCCGATATCGTGGATATAACCTTTGAAATCCGGGAGTTCTGTCAGAAGCTTAACTTCATTAACAATTGACTCCTTGCTTCTTGAGGTGACATATCTGCCCTGATGAAGTGCTATCGAACAGAAATTGCATCCGCCAAAGCAGCCTCTGTTATGTATAACGGAAAATCTTACTTCCTCTATCCCCGGTACGCCGCCGAGCACCTCGTAGGATGGATGGTAAGTGCGCATATAAGGTAAAGCATACACCTCGTCAAGCTCAGAGGTTGTAAGCGGAGCCATAGGAGGATTCTGTACAAGCATTTTGTTTCCGTGACGCTGCTTGATAATTTTGCCGCGTATATGGTCCTGCTCATCCTGCTGAATACGGCATGAAACTGCATATTCTTTTTTATTTTTTACCACATTCTCATAAGAGGGACATTCAGCGCCTGTAAGAGGTGTTTCTGTAACATCGCAGACATAGCAGGTGCCTCTTATGTCACGAAGCTGTGAAATGTGTTCACCGTTACGGAGTCTTTCTGCAATTTCTACAGTCTGCTTTTCACCCATACCGTAAGAAATCAGATCGGCCTGTGCATCAAAAATTATCGAACGACGGATTTTATCGTCCCAATAATCGTAATGCGCAAAGCGTCTGAGCGACGCCTCAAGTCCGCCGATAATAATCGGAACATCACCGTAAGCCTCACGTATGCGGTTACAATAGACAATTACGGCTCTGTCAGGTCGTGCCCCGGCTTTTCCCCCGGGTGTGTATGCATCATCGCTGCGCTTCTTTTTGGCTGCAGTGTAATGTGCAACCATTGAATCAATGTTTCCTGACGAAACGAAAAAGCCCAGTCGGGGCTTTCCGAATTCCTTGAAAGCTTCGGCACTGCGCCAGTCGGGCTGAGAAATAATTCCAACCGTAAAGCCGTTATTTTCAAGAACACGTGATATTATAGCCGGGCCGAAAGAGGGATGGTCGACATAAGCATCGCCGATAACATATACGAAATCGACCTCATCCCATCCCCTTTCAAGGGCTTCTTTTTTGCTCAGAGGTAAAAAATTATTAACCACAATAAACTCCTTTTTTAATCAGAAAGGACATCATAATCTCCGCTTTCCTCTACACCGCCTGCCGCCTGCATTTCAAGGAACTGCGCCCTCGAAACAAGTACCTTTCTCGGCTTATTGCCTTCGGCGGGGCTGACAAAGCCTATCTGCTCAAGCTGATCCATAATTCTTGCAGCTCTCGCGTATCCGACAGAAAGCTTGCGCTGAAGAACTGTAGTTGATGCTGAATTCAGCTCAGTTACAATATTCATTGCTTCCTCAATAAAAGCATCAAGCTGACCGGCGTCACCGTCACCACCCGATGAAGCTGAAGCTCCCTTCTTTTTATTATCGGCAACTGCATTCTTTTCAATTTCCTGCATAATTTCATCATCATAAGAAACAGTGCCCTGATTTTTGATGAAGGTAACTATTTTTTCAATTTCACCGTCTGAAAGATAAGCACCCTGAATTCTCACCGGCTTTGAAGTACCGAAGGCATCAAAGAGCATATCACCGTTACCAAGAAGCTTTTCTGCACCGACCGAGTTAAGAATTGTTCGTGAGTCAATCTGCGAAGAAACTGCAAGTGAAAGTCGTGAAGGAATATTTGACTTGATAAGACCTGTTATAACGTCAACTGAGGGGCGCTGTGTGGCAACAACAAGGTGCATACCCGCCGCTCTGGCCTTCTGTGCAAGACGGCAGATTGAGTCTTCAACCTCCTTTGGTGAAACCATCATAAGGTCATTAAGCTCGTCGATGAAAATAACCACCTGAGGCATAAAGGGAAGCTCAGGATGCTCCTTGATAAGTTCGTTATAGGATTGAATATCACGTACACCGCAGGTAGAGAAGGTCTTGTAACGGGAATCCATTTCCCCTACCGCCCAGGCAAGTGAGCCCGCAGCCTTTCTTGCATCGGTGATAACAGGTACAAGAAGATGCGGAATTCCGTTGTACACGCTGAATTCAACCTGCTTCGGGTCAATCATAAGAAGCTTGACCTGATCGGGAGTTGCATTATAAAGAATACTTACAATCATACAGTTAAGGCAAACTGATTTACCTGAGCCTGTAGTACCTGCAATTAGAAGATGAGGCATCTTTGCAATGTTAGTGCAACGGATGTTACCTGCAATATCCTTACCGAGAGCAACTGTAAGCAGTTTTTTCTGACTTTCTCTGTATTCTGCAGAAGAAATGATTTCTCTTAGTGTAACCATAGAGCTTGTCTTGTTGGGAACCTCGATACCTACAGCAGCCTTATTCGGAATGGGAGCTATACGTACGTCCGTCGTAGCAAGACCGAGAGCAATATCATCAGCCAGGGTTGTGATACGGCTGATTTTAACACCGAGAGCGGGTGAAAGCTCATAACGTGTTACCGTGGGACCTCTTGAAGCACCGACAAGCGTTGTTTCCACGCCGAAGCTTCTGAGAATGTCTACTAGCTTCTTTGCAGTTGCGCGCATTTCTTCTTCACTGTCGAAACTCAAATCAAAGGTTGGTTTATTGAGAAAATCTATACTCGGAAGCTTATAAGTCGGTCTTGACTTACGGTTTTCTTTGTAGTTTTTGACCTCAGACTTATTCTTTTCAATTTTTATTTCGGCGTCCTTTACGGCTTCGCTGACAACTGCCTTGTCGTTTTCGGAAAGCTTCACCTCAGGCTTTACTTTATCATTGACAACCTCGCTGAAATCATCGTCAGGAACATCAATTTCCTCGTATTCCTCGGGAATGTCTACCTTAAAGGCTGCTGACGGCTTTGTTGCACCTCTGCCGAAGGAAATCAGGTCTTCTCCCAAAGTTCCGGTACGCGGTGCAGGTGCAGAGCTTCCGGCAGGAGCTTTTTCTGCAGATTTCATAGCCGAATCCTTATCGGGATATGTGAAGACTCCGTTTTGCGGGTAAATGTGCTTCACAGGCTCAGCAAAAGTAACATTATCCTTGTTTATAGGATCATATTCAATTTCAGTTTTATCAAAGTCAAAAGCATCGGACTTTGTAAACGGCAGACTCTCCGAAGGGGTTGTGTTTATGTCGATTTCTGCGGCGGCAGGAAGAATAAAGCTGTTTTCGTCCTCGTCATCAGCCGCATCATTACAGTCATCGGCATTTTCCTCATCGTCAGCCTCTGCTGCCTCTTTTTCCTTTTCCTCAAGCTCGCGCTGCTTACGTGCAATCTTTTCTTCCTGTCTTGCACGTCTTTTTTCTTCTGAGCGCTCTTTTCTCTGAGAATTGGTGTCATCGACCTTTTCCTTACCGCGAACTGCAATTTCGGAAATTTTGTCACCGATTGCATTGATATCACTGTTAAGATAGAATATGAGACTTGCGAAAAAGAGAAGAATCAGAACTACAAGTGAGCCTTTTTTACCGAAAGCGAAAAGAGGTACTCCACCGAAAATTGCACCAAGCATACCGCCCGAAAGATTGAAGTAGCCCATTCCTACTCCCCAACCGTTTTTGCATGCGTCAATAAACTGCAGCTTCCACTCCTCGAAGCCACCCTCAACAACGCTGAAGCTGATAAGGTGAAGAATTCCGCAGAATGTGCCGAGAAGAGCAAAGGCAGAGATGTTCGTTATAAGAAGACTTCTTTTAAGATTCTTAAGGCAAAGCCTGACAGAAATAATTACAAGCTCAACAACAAGAAGGAAAAATCCGATTCCGAAAACGGCAAGAAGGGCCGATCTGAACTTCTGCCAGAGATTGTAGCCCGGAATTATCGCAATAAAGAAAAGCAGAACTGTAGCAACAATATAACCGAGCATTACAGCATTGTTATTGCGGTCATAGAAGGAAAGCTGCTTGCTTTTATCTTTGCCGACACGCTTTACTGTCGTGGCAGTCTTACCGTTCTTTTTGCCTGCTTTATTACCTTTAGCGCCCGACGAGGTATCGCGCTTTTTGTTTTTATTTTCAGCCATAATAAAAATTCTCCATTAATCAGATATAAAATGAAATTAAAGCTATAAATACACCGAATATTGCAGAATAAACACTGAATACAACAAACAGACGGCGAAGATTAAGCTTTGAAACTATACTCATAACAAGCTTTGCAGCAATACCGAAGGCTATCATACCGAGCAAAAGGGCAATCGGATCAAAAAGAACTCCGGCTGCAATTGCTCTGATAAGCTTTACTGTGCTTACAATAAACAGTGACGGTGCAAGATATACATAGACCTCACTGGCAAAGGTTTTAAGTTTGACGTCACTTATAAGAAGATTTGATGAGCCTGCGGCAATATGTGAGAAGCCCGGAATTATGTAGCAGGGAAGCTGATAGAAGGAATATCTCAGCACACTCTTTATGTCAGATGTTGAGCCTTCAACGTTTCTCTTTCTCGTATACCACAAAGCGATAATGAGTACACACGATGTGATTATACAGGCAAAACCGGTAAGAATAAGGCTGCTGATATTAAGAAAAGAATCAAAAAAATCAATAAGGAGCCTGCCCTTTGAAACAGGAACAAAAAGAAGCAGTGTCGGAATAATGCTGACGGCAGTATTTCTCAGAACCATCCTGAAGCCTTTTGTTTTATTGTATTTTTCTTCATTCTTTTTCGATATAAAGGCAGCAGTTATACAGCCTGCATAAATTTTTCTGAAGGAAACAAAAATTACAAGTGCGAACATCATCATAAATGCATTGTAATAAAGAGACATTCTCGCCCCGTCAGTTGAGATTCCTACAACATTAGAGAAAAAATTAAAATGTGCCGCTGATGAAACAGGCAACGGTGCTGTCAAGCCCGAAAATATCGCCGTAATCAAGGTTTTAATATACTCTGCCATTTATTGTGCCTCCGTTGTTTAAGATACAAATATACATAATAAATTATATCACATCTTTATCCGTTGGGCAAGTAAAAACAAAAAAATCTCCGACAAAATTCAAAGATTTCATCGGAGAAAATATTAACTTATAAGTTTTCGTTTTCTGCCGGAGCTGAAGGCTCAGCAACAGAGCTGTCAGCAGATTTTTCTTCCGGAATATCTTCGGCTTTTTCTTCTGCAAGGGATTCACCCTTCATAAGCTTTTCGAAGCCTGCACCGTCAACTTTCTCGTTGATGATAAGATATTCTGCGACAACTGTAAGCTTATCGATATTGCTTCTGATAATTTCTTCACATCTGTCATATGAGGATGCGATGATCTTTTTAACCTCTGCATCAATATCCGCTGCAACTGTTTCTGAATAGTTGCGTACACTGCCGTAATCTTTACCAAGGAACACCTCGTGGTCTCCGCTGCCGTAAACAATCGGTCCGAGCGACTCACTCATACCGTAACGGGTAACCATTTTACGAGCAATATCCGTAGCTCTTTCGATGTCATTTGACGCACCCGTTGAAATATCACCCAAAACGGTTGCCTCTGCAACACGTCCGCCAAGAAGCACAACAATGTCATCAAGCATATCGCCCTTTGCGCGGTAGCTTTTATCCTCAGAAGGAAGAGACATAGTATAGCCGCCCGCCATACCTCTGGGGATAATGGAAATCTGATGTACAGGATCCTGACCGGGAAGAAAATAGGTTGCAAGAGCATGTCCCGCCTCATGATATGCGGTAAGCTTCTTTTCCTTGTCACTGATTTTCCTACTCTTCTTTTCAGTACCTACGACACACTTGACGGTTGCCTCCTCTATTTCCTCCATTGTGATAGCCTTTTTCTTTCTTCTGGCAGAAAGAAGAGCAGCCTCATTAAGAAGGTTTTCAAGGTCTGCACCGGTAAAGCCTGCCGTTGACTGTGCTATTACAGAAAGCTTTACATCAGGTGCAATAGGCTTGTTTCTTGCATGCACCTTAAGGATTTCCTCTCTTCCCTTGACATCGGGATAGCCAACCGTAAGCTGACGGTCAAATCTGCCCGGTCTTAAAAGTGCGGGATCAAGAATATCGGGACGGTTAGTAGCTGCAATAATGATAACACCCTCGTTTTCGCCAAAGCCATCCATTTCAATAAGAAGCTGATTGAGAGTCTGCTCTCTTTCATCGTGTCCGCCGCCCATACCGGCACCGCGGTGACGGCCTACGGCATCAATCTCATCAATGAAAAGAATTGAAGGCGAATTCTTCTTGGCCTGTGAAAAGAGATCCCTTACTCTTGAAGCACCGACGCCTACATACATTTCAACGAAGTCAGAGCCTGAAATTGAGAAGAAAGGTACACCCGCCTCTCCTGCAACGGCTCTTGCGAGAAGAGTTTTACCTGTACCCGGAGGGCCTACAAGAAGCACACCCTTGGGAATTCTTGCTCCAAGCTCACGGAAGGTTTCGGGAGTGCGGAGAAATTCAACGATTTCCGCAAGCTCCTCTTTTTCTTCATCGGCACCTGCAACATCCTTGAAGGTTGTCTTTCGCTTTTCGTCCTTACCAAGCTTAACTCGTGCCTTACCGAAAGCAAGGGTGCGGTTGTTTTCATTCATAATGTTCTGTCCCATTTTTCTGTACATATAGAACAAAGCAACCACAACAAGAAGACTTACAAGCATTGTGGGAAGCATACTTGCCCACAATGAGCTGTTTGATCCCCTCTTGTAATCGTATTTAATGGGAGCATCACTGTTTTCTATATTGTACTGTGTCACGTACACATGTACATCGTTAAGAAAAATCTCAACATTCGGAACAACGTATCTGTATTCGACATCATCGCCCAGCTTATAAATCATTACACCTGTGCCGAGATTGAGATTATACTCTGTTACCTCACCCTGTCTGAACTGCTGAACGATTTCGTAGTACTTTGTTTCCTTTTTTTCTGTTCTCTGACCTACCATAAAGGCAAGGCCGAGAACAAAGCATGCAGCTACAAGAACGTAAAGAAGATTGCCCCAACGGGAGCTTGTAAACTTCACATTGTAGCTGTTACTGTTTTTGTTGTCATTTTTATTGCTGTTATTATCCAATATTAAATCACTCCTTATTTATCGTAAACCTCACGCTTGAGCACACCGACAAAAGGAAGATTACGATAAGCCTCATCATAGTCAAGACCGTAGCCTACAACAAACTCATCGGGAACATTCTTGCCGACATATTTAAGCTGCATAGTAATGTTCGGATCTCTTCTGTCAGGTTTATCAAGTAAGGAACAACACTCAATTGAACGGGGATTTCTCTCTTTAAGCTTGTTTACAAGAAGATTGAGAGTTCTGCCACTGTCATAAATATCCTCAATAAGAAGAACATCATAATCCTGTATATCAATATCGAGATCCTTATATATTTTGATTTCACCCTTTGACTCAGTGCACGCATAGTAGCTCTTTGCTACCATAAAATCAATTGCACAGGGAAGGGTTATCTTTTTCATAAGATCTGACATAAAGCATACTGAGCCCTTAAGAATGCACACGAGAAGAAGATTTTTACCCTTGTAATCCTCGTTAATCTCAGCCGCAATTCTGTCAACAATGTCCTCAATTTCCTGCTCTGAAACAAGAACCTCTCTGATATCGTTTAACATATTTTATTCTTCCTTTTTTACTGTAATTATTTTTTGTGAATTTTCATCGGGTATGTACACTGAATTTACTCCAATATCTTCAACCCATACAACGTTTTCTCCGTCGTGAAGAACAGCAATACTGTTTCTTTTTTCTACGGGGATTTTTTTCTCATTGAAAAGCTTTTTAAGGCTTTTTGAAATTTTTCTGTCAGCAAAGGTGAATCTGTCTGACGGAAGTCTCGATGAGATAAAAAGCTCATCGTTCAGTTTATCTGCATCAAAAGAATTTTCCTGAATATCTGAACTTTTTTCAAGAACAAATCTTCCGTAAGGAGTTACTGCAACACCTTTTTCAAAGGTGCTTTTCCACTCTTTTACGGCAGTTCCACCGCGACAGAAGGTTATTATATCACCATTGACTGAAATATACAAGTCCTTACTTAGCTCTGTTTTGCCGTTTCCTGCAACAATTGAATCAAATACACATTCAACATGCTTTGCCTCGGGAGGCTTTGTCATTCTTTCTTTGAGGAGAATAAGAATCGCACGCTTAAGTACTGATTCGTGAGAGGATAAAAACACCTCAGCGCTGTATGAGTCAGCGACTCTTCCTTCTTCAATCAGCTTTAAAGCACATTGCTCAATAAAACTGTCCTGCTGCCTTACTGCCTCCATAGCTCTGCTGAACGACGCTTCAAACTCAGAGTTGATATGAGAAAACGCGGGCACGAGATTATGTCTTATGTGATTTCTTGTATAATCGTCGCAAAAATTGGTTGAGTCTGTGACGTAGGAAAGTCCGTTTTCACTGCAGTAAGCTTCAATTTCCCGCCTTGAGCAATCAATAAGAGGTCTGATTATGTCGGGCTCTCTTTTCGGACTGATACCTGAAAGCCCCTTGGTACCAGTACCCCTTGCAAGATTAAAAAGTAAGGTTTCTATACTGTCAGAAAGAGTGTGTGCGACAGCTACCGCATCGCAGCTCTCTTTTTCAAAGCATTCGTATCTCACGAGTCTGCCGCACTCTTCGAGGCTGAGTTTTTTTTCCTTTGCAACCGAGGGCACGTCAACACTGTAGACCGAAAGCTCAACACCCAACTCTTCGCAAAAGCTGCGTACAAAATCCTCATCGCGCTTTGCCTCGATGCCGCGGATATTATGGTTAACATGAACGGCTTTCAGTATAATACCATATTCTTCCTTTAATAAACTTAAAATATGCAAAAGGCAGACAGAATCTGCTCCACCGGAAAATCCGACGGCAACTGTCCTTGTGTCTTCTGTAATAAGGCCGTACTTTTTAATAGTCCTTTTAACTTTACATATCATTTCTGATTGTCTCCAGATTTGAGAAGAGAGTGTAATCACCGTTCCAGGCAACCTTTACGGTTGTTGTGGGACCGTGTCTGTTTTTTGCAATAATGAATTCCGCTTCGTTTATGGCCGGTCTTTCCTCATAGGAATCACCGGGCTCCTTTTCCGTAGCGTAATATTCATCTCTGTAAAGCATAATTACGATGTCGGCATCCTGCTCGATAGAGCCGGATTCTCGAAGGTCGGAAAGCTGAGGTCTGTGTGACCTGCCTCTGCCTTCAGTGCTTCTTGCAAGCTGAGCAAGAACTACAACGGGAATGTTGAGATCCTTTGCCATCAGCTTGAGATTTCGTGTGATTTCCGAAACCTCCTGAACGCGACTTTCCGATCTTGAGCCACTTTTCATAAGCTGAAGGTAATCAACAAAAACGGCATCAACATTCTTAAGTCGGCGGATGATTGATTTCATCTCCGAAACCGTAAGATTGGATGTATCGTCAAAATAAAGCTCACAGTTACTGAGAAGACCCGTTGCCGTAGCAAGCTTTGCCCACTCATCGCTTGTTATATTACCCGTTCTCATCTTGGTACTTTCAACTCTTGCTTCTGTGGAAAGAACTCTCTGCGCCAGCTGCTCCTTGGTCATTTCGAGAGAGAAGAACAACACCTTCTTATGACCCATCATCGCAGTATTTCTTGCAAGGTTAAGCGCAAGACTCGTTTTACCCATAGCAGGACGGGCGCCGATAATAAGTAGATCTGATCGGTTAAGACCCGTAATTGCCTTATCAAGATCAACAAAGCCTGTTGTATAGCCCTTATACTTATCCTTGTCAGGTGAGCTGAGCTTCTGAAGCTTGTCGTAAACCTCATTCACTATGATGTCACCGATTTTTGTAGGGCCTTTTGACACTCTGCCCTGACGGATATCGTAAATCTTCTGCTCAGCAGCCTCAAGCAGAATATCTGCCTGCTCCGTAGAAGAGGATGCCTCATCTATAATGTTCTTTGAAACGGTGATGAGAGATCTGATATAATACTTCTCACGGATAATCTTGGCATAGGCCTCAACATTCTCTGTTGAAGGCACAAGCTGTGAAAGCTGAAGCAGATACTGCTTACCGTTGGAATCATCGTAAACCTTCTCACTTTTAAGCTTTTCAAGAACAATGAGAGGGTCAATTTTTCCGCCGAAAGCGTCAATTTCCTGCATAATGGTGAAAATTGCCTTATGCTGAGGAAGATAAAAATATTCCGGCTTTACAAGAATAAGCACCTGAGTGATACAGGCAGGGTCAATAAGCACCGAACCGAGCACTGCCTGCTCAGCTTCGAGAGAGTAAGGCATATTCACATCATCAAAAGAGGAAAATGAATTTACTCTGTCCATGTTTTTTCACTCCAAATAAAGTTTATTCTCCAACCGATACAAAAAGCTTTGCGGAAATTCCCTGATAAAGCTTAACCTCAAATTCATATGTACCGAACTGCTTGATATCTTCAACAACAACTTTTCTCTTGTCTACATCAAGCTTAAACTCTTCCTTGAGCTTTTCTGCAATTTCCTTGCTGGTTACAGAACCGAAAAGCTTTCCGTTCTGACCTGCTTTAGCCTTGATTTTAATTGTTTTTCCCTGAATCTCAGAAGCCGCCTTCTTAGCTGCAGCAGTTTCAGTTTCAATCTTATACTTCTGTGACTGCTCACGGTTTTTAAGCTCGGTTATGCTCTGAGCGTTTGCCTCAACGGCAAGACCCTTTGGGAAAAGGAAATTTCTTGCATAACCGTCAGATGTGTTTACAAGCTCACCTTTTTTGCCAAGACCTTTTACGTCCTGTTTTAATACTACTTTCATTGTATATATCCTCCGTTAATTATTCTCATAAAATTCGTCTATTGCTTTTTCAAGCATAGCTACCGCCTCATCAGAGGCAATATCGTTAAGCTGACAGGCCGACATCGTCTGATGTCCTCCTCCGCCCATTGATTCCATAACAAGCTGAACATTGATTTCACCGTAGCTTCTTGCTGAAATATTAACACCGTTGCCGTTTCTGTAAAGCACAAAGGATGCCTTGACGCCTTCGATATTAAGCATTTCATCAGCTGCCTGAGATGTTACAAGCCTGACATTTTCAATATTATCGGGGGCAACGGAAATCGCACAGCTTCTGTACTCTTTCGCAGAGTCGATAATAAGATTGCGGTGACGGAATATCTCCATATCATTTGAGAAAAGCTTCTTTGTTTCAACGGTATTTGCACCCCTTGAGCGCAGATAAGCTGCCGCTTCAAATGTACGCACACCTGCTCTGATGATGAAGTTTCTCGTATCGAGCAATATGCCTGCAAAAAGAGCAAGAGATTCAAACTGATTTATAACAGGCTTGGTGTCGACATACTGTACAAGCTCTGATACCATTTCACTTGCTGAAGAAGAATTAGGCATATGATAGAACATAACAGTATTTTCAATAAAGCCGACGCTCTTTCGGTGATGGTCAATAACCATTACCTTTTCTGTAAGGTCAAGAAGCTCAGGAGCTTCGGTAACCTCCCTCTTATGGGTATCAACAACCACAAGAAGCGTATTTTTGCCGAAAAGCGCAGCTGCCTTTTCAGGCGCAGTGATATATTCTTCACCATACTGAGCAATAAAGCGGTCAACAAGAGGCGCCGCAAGAGTGTTCCTTCTGTTAAGTACAATGTTCACTCTTTTTTCAAAATGTTTTGCAATTGCAAAAACACCTACGGCACTTCCGAAAGAGTCGAAATCCGAGAATCGGTGTCCCATAACCACAACGTTTTCACTGTCGCGTATAATCTCAGCAATACTCTTTGCAATAAGACGGGTTTTTGCCTTGTTTTTCTTTTCGTGTCCCGCGGAAACGCCGCCGTAAAATTTATACTGCACCTCATGCTTGACGGCGACCTGATCACCGCCGCGGCTTTGCGCCATATCAAGTGCAAGCTTTGCTGCATTATGGGATTCGGCAAGCTTATCGTCCTTACCGACACCTACAGAAAGTGTTATGTCAACATTCCTGCCGTCAAAGGTAAATTCTCTTACCTTGTCAAGAATGCTGAATTTATCGGTTATCATACGCTGAAGACCTCTTTCTTCAACAAAAACCATAATACGGTCACTTGAAAACTTACGGCAAAGTCCTCCGTAAGAGCCTACCCATTCTTCAATAAGCTGCTCAATTGATCCGACAATTGCAGTGCACTCACTGTCCTTGAAATTCTGATAGATTTCATCGATATTGTCAATAACAAAAAGCATTATTGAGGGTCTTGTTTCGTAAAACTCCTTTTCAGTCTGGCGAAGCCTTGTTTCATCAAAGAAGTAAAGCAGATATACTTTTTCATCATCGGCAGTAATCTCATTTGAATAGATTGCAAAATACTGATTTCCTATACGTATACGGTAACCTCTGCCGACAAGTATCTTCTCTATGCTTTCCTTATTGACAAGCTCTCCTATGCTTTTGACATTGCAATCATCTGAGATGTTGAAATACTCTCTGAAAGCAGGATTGAACCAGGTGAAAGCTCCGTCTTCCTCAACAACACAGCAAGGCACAGTCAGAGTCTCAAAAGCTTTACCCTGTTCAAAGTCAAGCTCGTCGGAAACTGCTTTGATACGGTTGAGAAGCTTTTCCTTTTTAGTCTTGTAATAAACGAATTTTCCAACAAGTGCAGCAATAACAAGCACAATCCCTATTATTCCGAGCGCTCTGTCCTTCATAAAAATGAACAATGAAAAAATCAATGCCACAAGAGCAAACGGAAGGGAAAAATCGTAAATTTTCCATAGCTTTTTCATTTTTTTAAATCTCCATGAGTATGGGTAAAATCATAGGACTTCTCTTGGTCCTTTCATACATAAGTCTTGAAACATCATCCCTGACTCTTCCCTTGATAGTACCCCAATCATATATATTTCTGTCAAAGCAACGCATTATTGCATTGTATGCAGTTTCTTTTGCCTCATCAATAAGAGCCTCGTTTTCTTTAACAAATACAAAGCCCCTTGAAACAACGTCCGGACCTGACACAAGGTTACCCGAAACAGAATCGAGCGTTGCAACGACAATGATGATGCCGTCCTCTGCAAGATGCTTTCTGTCCTTAAGTACGACAGAACCAACATCACCTACGCCATAGCCGTCAACAAAAACTCTCCCTGCAGGTACGGTACCTGACTTTTTGATTCCCTCTGCTGAAACCTCAACCATAACGCCGTTGTCAGCAATTACGATGTTTTTTGAAGGAATACCTATAGATTCTGCCAGCTCAGCATGCTTGAGAAGATGCTTCTGCTCACCGTGAACGGGAAGAAAATACTGAGGCTTCACAATTCCGAGCATAAGCTTAAGCTCTTCACGGCAAGCGTGACCCGAAACGTGGACATCGTACATTTTTTCATAAACAACCTCAGCGCCAAGCTTCATAAGCTCGTTTACAACCCGGCTTACGGTTTTTTCATTACCGGGAATCGGTGTAGCAGAAATAATCACGTAATCATTAGGACCGACTGCAACCTTTCGGTGGTCGGAAAAAGCCATTCTTGTAAGCGCGGACATAGGCTCGCCCTGGCTGCCCGTCGTTATAAGAACAATTTCATGATCGGAATACTTGTTTATCATATCAAGCTTTACAAGAATTCCTTCGGGCACCTTGAGATAACCGAGCTCTGCTGCAACAGCAACAACATTTTCAAGGCTTCGTCCCGAAAGAGCAACCTTTCTGCCAAGCTGAGCTGCGACATTGATTATCTGCTGAACGCGGTGAATATTTGAAGCAAAGGTTGCAACTATGATACGTCTTTTACCGGCTTTTCTGAAAAGAAGCTCAAAGGATGCACCCACCTTGCTTTCGCTTTCGGTATATCCGGGTCTTTCAGCATTGGTGGAGTCTGCCATCATACACAGCACACCCTCTTTTCCGAGCTCGGCAAACCTTGCAAGATCAATCATTCCGCCGTCAATGGGTGTAGTGTCAATCTTAAAGTCACCGGTGTGGACAATTGTTCCGCCCTCACACCTGATTGCAAATCCGACTGCATCGGGAATTGAGTGGTTCACGTGAATGAATTCGACGGTAAATTCGCCGATTTTTGCACTGTCGCCTGCTTTTACAACATTAAGCTTTACACTGTTTAAAAGTCCGTGCTCCTTAAGCTTTCCTTCAATAAGACCGTTGGTAAGTCTTGTACTGTAAACGGGAACATTCACCTTTTTAAGAAGATATGCAAGTGAGCCTATATGGTCCTCGTGACCGTGAGTTATACATATACCCTTGATTCGGTCTGCATTCTTTTCCAGATATGTGAAATCAGGTATTACAAGGTCAATGCCCGGCATATCCTCATCAGGAAATGCAAGTCCGCTGTCAATAATGAGAATATCATCCTTGTACTCAAACAGTGTGATATTCTTTCCTACCTCGTTAAGTCCGCCGAGAAAGGCAATTTTAACCGGCTGAGTATTTACTTTTTTCTTTGACTTTCTTTTCTGAGTCTTTTCAGATGTTAACAGCCCCTTTTTGGACTGTTTTGCCGCGGTCTTTGTGCTCTGTTTTCCGGTATTGCTGTTTTTCTTTATCTGCTGCTTTTTATTCTGCTGTGTATTTTTAGTCTTCTTTTTTTCCGTAGCAGCTGCAGTCTTCTTTTCGCTTTTTGAATTCACACTGTTTTTCGGGGAAGACTTGTGCTGAGATTTTTTAACTGTCTTTGATTGAGACTGTTTGTTTTCACTCATTTAATTACTGAACACTCCTTTACTGATATTTTTAATATATATTCCGTTCAAAATCATAAGACGATATTAACCCATAATAATGGTATTATAGTACATAATACTATTTTTTAAAACTTATGTCAAGGAATACGCTTTATTTTTAATTATTATATCCCATGAAATAAAATAAGCGGCACAGTCAAACCATGCCGCCATAGGTGTTATTTTTTGAAAAGCTCAAGAAACTTTGCCAAAATTGACTTAAGAAATTTTATGAGAACCTGCCAGGGTGAAAGCTTTTCCACAGGGTCGGGAACAGACTCGTCTACATCAAATCCGCCCGTCTCCGGATTCAGAATGCTGAAACGTGAAAGAGCGTGATTTTCGGTTGTAGGCTCCTGCTGTGCAAAAAGGAATGACTCATAATACACCTGAGTACAAAGGAAGTCCTGATGACCGAGATTTTTAATAAACCAGGTTTTCTCCGGGAAAAGACAGGTTGATGCATCAACCGTTTTATCAGGTGAAATATATGCAGAATCCTTACCTTCAAGGTATTCACTGCTTAAAATCTCACCATAAGAAGCCGTTGTTGCTCCGAGTGAGCTATGCTTTGTGTCAATAACACCGTCACTGAGATTATTCCACGAGGATGTTATGGGAATAGAAGATGCTCCGTATCTTGAAATTACGGCAACCCGTGCAACCCCGTCGAAAGCAAGCAATGTCTGATACTTGTTCTCTCTTACGGCTGTGTTATAAGCCTCGACTTTTGATCTGAGCACCAATGAATCTTCAGTTGTAAAGTATGTGCTGAATATGTAATCCATAGACTCGTCAATACGGTCATCGGGAGTCATTGCCCAGATTGTCGGCCAGGTGCCGAAAACAGGCACAAGAGTTTCTCTGAAAACTGTAGGAGCTATCTTTTCGAGTATATCGTTGAGAAACAATGCAAGCATTCCGGGAATACCTGCAATACCGAAAGCATCTGCAACACTTGAAAGAAGCTGCTCATATTCTGTACTGCCGAGAATAAGACGGAAAAGTGCATCCACCGAGCCGTCTGTAAACTCAAACTCGCCGCACATAAGATCTCCGATATAATCAACACCGTCAATTGCCGGTGTGTCGAAAACTGCACCCTGCACCTTATCAAAGCCGTAAATTGAAAGATATGTAAGCGTAATGACGTTACCGAGAGAGTGAGCCGTAAGTGATACCTTATCGCAACCACAGCTCTGAGTGATGTAATTGATATAGTCATTAAGCTCGGCTGCTATTGCAATCGGGTCGCCTCTCCAGTCATAGTCGAAACGAAGGTCTGAAGAAGAATTTACTGATGTTGCTTCAGGATAAACACGGAGCACACCTGAATTACCCATAGCGCTTCCGTCAAGATTATTGAACCATGTTGAAAACTTACTGTTGATTGCATCGCAAAGACTTGAAGCGAGCTTGTCGTAATCGCGGTCAGCAGAAAAAATAATCAGCGAAGGAATAAGTGTTTCCTTGACAATTTCAAGCAGTACATCCGAGCTGATGGGCTGTATTTCTTCTACAGGATTATCCTTGTCTGTATAAATATGACTTGTAGCAAATCCCGGGATGAAAATTACCGGGCAGGTCTGTTTGTCGGTGTCTGCTGCAAAGGCAGGCACAACTAAAACAAATGTGAGAATAACAGAAAGTATAAGAGAAATAATCTTACTGAACTTTTTCATAAACCTTGCTCCTTTTCTGTTTTTATCTCTCAATTGAGAGGCTCTTCGTAAAGCTCACCGAGAAGATGATTTTCGTGAAGCTGTTTGTTTTCTGTTTCGGGAATGATATATTTACCAAGGTCAAGTCGCAGCAGCTTGTGACCGGAGAAACGTGCCGAAAGAGGAAGCAGCTCCATATAACGGTCACCGTACCACATACGAAGGTAATTATCATAGCCTACAGGCACCTTGAAGGTCATATTTTCATAAGGCATATCGATAAACTCACCAAACCACTCAGCCGGGAATGCACCCTTATCAAGATTAAGTCCTACGCCGTCAATAAGGTAAGCGCTCTTTTTGTTCTTATGGTAAAGCGTAAGAGCCTTGTCGAGGCAACGGTGATACAGCTTGTAAGGAACAAGTCTCATAAAGGGAAGGAAAAGCTTTGAGGCTCTGTAGTGAATTCCCCTTCTTGCAACGTTTACCCAACGGACATTGATAAGTCTGCGGAAAATCTTGACAAGCTTTATGTGTACCCTCTGACTCGCCTTTGTATTGCCGGTTTTATCAAAAACAAGCACGTCAATGAAAATACCGTTCTGGATATCATCGAATCTGTTTGAGAACTTTGTGTTGAAGTAGGTATCCTTGAGTCTGACCTTATCAAAAATGTAGTGAGAAGTAGTTTCCTTAAGGTGTGACTGATAGCTGAGATGGGGTTTGAGTGAATCGGGACAAACCCTTCTGAACTTATCATAATCGTCACGGAGCATACCGATATCAATATCGTCGTCCCAGGGAATAAAGCCCTTATGTCTTACTGCACCGAGAAGCGTACCTCCTACGAGGAAATATGTAATATCATTTTCCTTACAGATACGGTCAATTTCTGCCATAATATCCATTTCAATCTGCTTGATTCTTTCAAGCTTACCCTGATATACGGACACATAGAAATCTGCCATATACTCCTCATCGCATCGTGCAAGAGCTGTTCTGTAGACAGCCTCAGCAAGAGGTGTGATTTTAGACCAGCCGAGATTTTTGATTTTGATATTACCGAGGCAATCGTAATTGTTTTCGGGAATGATTCCGTCAGTATCGTTTACAAAGCTGACTGAGGGATTCTTATGGCGGAATTTTTTATAAAGATCACTCTTTATATCGTGAAGGGTGAATCTGTAATTCGAAGCGTTGTAGATATTACCGATTTTACCCATAAAATCTACATAGTAAACTGCAGTTACCGCCTGTCTGATATAGCAGCCCGTATGGTAAGTAACACCGTCGGAGGTGTAGAATGTAACCTTGTTCTCCTTAACGAGCTCATCAATGATGCCGTCAAGGTTGATGTTTGATGTACTGTCAACAAGAGGTCCGAAAATATTATCAAAACGGATTTCCTTGATGTAATTTTTCTTACCCTTGAAGTATTTTCTGCAGACATCCTCCATTTTGCCGAGGATTCTGCCCTGATAAAAGCCACTGTCGTATTCGGCAAAAGCCTCAAGCTCTCTTTCCGAGCAGGCGGCAACACCGTACGGGAAAGGCTTTGCAAAGTTGAAAACAGGAATAAAAATGAATCTGCCGTCGTTTTTCATTGCATAGTCAAGCCACTTAGCAAGATTAGCGATTTTTTCATTTGCAAAGGCTTCGTCCTTGTATTCTTCAAGCTGAAGATTTGCAATATAATAAAAACGTTTGATACGCTTATTATCAGTCACCTTGAGATAGTCGTCAAAACTATCGAGAAGACACATACACTCCTTGTGACCGAACTCGCCCTGAATCTCGTCGTAGAGTGCTTTATTGCGCCATTTTCCTTCTGCAATTACGTTGACTGCACCCTTATCTTCAGCAGTTATAACTGACATATTGAAGCCTGCAAGGTAAGCTGCCAGACCGTTTTCATCACCGATAATATTTATCTCGTTTCCGCAATAAAAACGCGGATTTTTCTTTTTGGAGTTGAGGTCTGTTGAAATACATCTCAACTCATCAATAAAAAACTGATTCATTAATTTATCAATCCTTTTTTTCATATTCCCAAATATTATACTCCCCTGCAACATTTTTGTCAACTTGTTACATAAAAGGATATTCAGTTGACAAAAACGGAATAAAAGGTATAATATAACAGTATATACTGTCCAGTATAATTTATATGAGGTGAAAATTTATGACGTACGCAGTAATCGCCGCCGGCGGAATCGGCAGCAGAATGGGCAACATGGAAAAACCCAAGCAATATCTCAAAATCAAGGATAAGCCCATTATCGTTCACACGGTAGAAAAGTTTTTTGTCAATGCAAATTTCAAAAAAGTAATTATCCTTTGCCCCGATCAGTGGGTAAACTATACCAAAGAGATTCTTGCAAAGTACCTTCCCGAAAATGATAAGGTTATCGTTCTCAAGGGCGGAAGCACGAGAAACGAAACCATTATGAACTCCATAAAATACATTGAGGAAACAGACGGTCTTGACGATGAAACAATCATCGTTACTCACGACGCAGTACGCCCCTTCGTTTCCGCAAGAATCATTGAAGAAAACATCAATGCTGCACTCAAATACGGTGCAACAGATACAGTCGTTCCCGCAACAGACACCATTGTTGAAAGTCAGAACGGAGAAACAATCAGCTCCATCCCCGACAGAAGTAAGCTTTATCAGGGACAGACTCCCCAGGCCTTCAGGGCAAAAACTCTTAAGGAGCTTTATTTCAGTCTGACAGAAGATGAAAAGAATATACTCACTGATGCATGTAAGATTTTTAGTATGAAAGGCTATAACGTGCACATGATCGAAGGTGAAGTACACAACATCAAAATCACCTACCCATATGACCTTCGTGTTGCCAAAGCTCTTCTTGACGAAGAAATCAAATAAGAGGTAAATTAAATGCTTAATACAGTTTACAGATTGACTCAACCGAGAAAAATAGAGATTGAGTTTTCCGAAATTGATATTTTCAGCTCCGACGTTATCGTGCGCCCCAGATATCTTTCCATCTGTCACGCAGACCAGCGATACTTCCAGGGCAACCGCGATGCAAAGGTGCTTGCACAGAAGCTTCCCATGGCTCTTATTCATGAGGCTACCGGTGAGGTTGTTCACGACCCCAGCGGCACCTTCAAGCCCGGTGACAAGGTTGTTATGATTCCTAACACACCTACCGAAAACGACGATATTATCGCTGAAAACTATCTTCGCTCAAGTAAATTCCGAGCCAGTGGCTTTGACGGATTTATGCAGGAATATGTTCAGATGCCTGCTGACAGACTTGTTCTTCTGCCCGAAGGTATTGACCCGGCAGTTGCCGCATTTACGGAAATCGTTTCCGTAAGCGTTCACGCCATTTCGCGTTTTGATAAAATCGCTCATTCAAGAAGAGATGTTATCGGCATATGGGGCGACGGAATTTTAAGCTATATAACAAGTCTTTTCTTCAAGAAGATGTTTCCCGAAAGTAAAATCTATGTCTTCGGCATCGTTCCCAAAAAACTTGCAGATTTCACCTTCGTTGATGAAACCTTTCTTACAACACAGATTCCCGAGGATCTCAAGATTGACCATGCCTTCGAATGTGTCGGCGGTAACGCTTCACAGATTGCAATCAACCAGATTATTGACTACATCAATCCTGAAGGTACAATTTCAATTCTCGGTGTAAGCGAATATCCCGTACCCATAAACACAAGAATGGTACTTGAAAAGGGTCTTCGTATTTTCGGCTCATCAAGAAGCGGACGCGATGACTTCCGGAAAACCGTTGAGCTTTACTATAGGCATCCCGACATTGTTGAACGCCTCGGCAGAATGGTCGGTCAGGTAAAACCCGTAAGAAACATCAAGGATATTATGGAGGCTTTTGACTTTGACATTCAGAATCCCTTCGGCAAGACAGTTATGAAGTGGGAAAAATAAAAATACGGCTGTTGCACAGATGATGCAACAGCCCCTTTTTATTTATTAAGTGTAAATTTCCACTTACAGCAGCAGCTTTTATCCGTTATATCGGGATAGCAGCTGACGCACTCACAGGTGAAACGCGGATCTATCACTTTAGCAAACTCACTGTATTCGATAATACCGACACTTCTGCATGGATGAAGCTCCATACCCTTGCGAATTCTCGCGCTCTGGACACGGCACTCGGAAACAGTGTAAATCAGTGTATTTCCGGAAATTTCGATAATATCGCGATTGATGTTTGCATAAAATCTGAGCCGTAAAGCCTTCTCGAGACCTCCAAGACCCGGATTATCGGCAAGGCCGAGAAATTCCTTTATTCTTTTTGCCTCAATGACGGTAAAACGCTTCCACGCCTGCTCATCGTGATACATAGCCTCAGACATACCGTGCTTTTTCTCGACTGACTGAAACCACACTCCGTCCATCGCAAGCCAGTTTTTAGAATAAATCTCTATCAACCTGACAAGCTCATCCTTTGAAAAGGATGACAAATACTCAGAATTAATCATATCTCTCAATGTAAAAATGCGTTCCAGTCGTCGTATCCGCCATCATAAAGTACACCGGCAATAACATCCTCGAGCTTTACGGGATTACCCTGATAATCCTTGAGTTTTATAAACACTCCGAGACGCTTGCAAAGGGCAACAAAGGCTCTGTGCTCAGGTGTGTCGGGAGAATAAACCTCTCTGCCGCTGTACATATTCAGGATAACCTGACATATAAAATCAATAATACTTCTTTTTGCGATGCTTTCATCTACATACTTACCGCAACCGAAGAAGGTACAGAGATTCCTGAAGGTAAGACGGTTTGCAATCTTGCCGATTTTCTGCACAACAGGCTGAAGCTTACGGAGCTTCTCCCCTTCTCCGCTGAAGCCCTGAGAAAGCACAATGAATTTTTCATAATCGTTTTCAATGGAATCAAAGACGCTCTTAATCATATAAGTGAAATGCTCTTTAGCGTAATCAAGCACATCTCTTCCGCCAAGATCCCAGTCGATTTCTGTTACCTGAACAGTTTTTACATCCATTCCCTTATCACTGAATTCGACCTTACGGTAAGCAAGAGGATACGCAATAAGTGAAGCGGTATTGATATGATAGAGACGGTTGCCCCTTTTACTTTCAATGAAATCAATGTCGTGAATATGTGTATGTCCCGTGAAAATATAGCGGATTCCGAGATCAGCAAGATAAGGTCCGGTAAACTCATAGCCACCGAGCATTGCCTTATGTGAGAAAAGCGGGTAAACCGGTGAAGGCTCTACAACCGGATGATGAGTCATGGCAAAAATCTTGCAGCCCGCTGCCTCTGCAGACTCAACCTGCTCCTTAATCCAGAAAAGTAAATCGTTGTAAAAGCCGCAGAATTCATCAAAGTCGCCGTCATCATTAAGACAGAGAAGGCGCACATCATCGGAAAGCTGAACGCAGTAAGAATAAGAATTCCCGTGCTCGGCAATAGCCTCACTGTAGCCGAAATCGTTATAAAGCTGACGAAGCTCTGCACGGGTATATTTGGGAAGCTCTGTCTCCCCCTCTTCATCGGTATATTTTCTTGCGTGCATATAAAAGTCATGAGTTGCAAAGGTTGTGAAAATACGCTTACCGCTTTTTTTCAGCGCAGTAAGCTTTTCAACAAGTGCATCATGACTCTGCTGCTCTCCGTCAAAGGTAAGGTCACCGGAAATCAGCACAATTTCTGTGTCCTTGTCCTCACTTACGCTTTTGAATGCTGCATCAATAATTGCGCCGCTTTCAGCCATACACTTCTGGTCAAGTTCACATTTGAGTTTGTATGCATCACCGCTTGAGCCGATTCTTTCGTTTGCATAATAATGCAAATCTGTAAGATGATAAAATTTAAGTTTCTCCATATTTCACCTCAAAAACAGCACAGTATAAGGTTTTCTGCCCTATACTGTGCGTTCTTTAATTAAAGACCTGTCTTCTCTCTGATATAATTTCTTGCAAGAACAGCATATTCATAGGGATTTGCGATTGCGGGATCCTGCTCAGCTTCAACAACTACCCAGCCTTCATAGCCTGCTTCGTCGAGAATATCAAAAACAGGAGTAAAATCGAAGTCGCCGTCACCGGGAACTGTGAATGAGCCTGCACGTACACAGTCAAGGAAGCTGTAACCCTTTACCTTTGCATCGTCGATAACGCTCTGACGGATGCTCTTGAGATGAACATGTTTTACTCTGTGAACATACTTCTTAAGTACACCTACAACGTCCTCACCACTGAATGATAGATGGCCTGTATCGAAAAGAAGATATACAAGGTCAGGGTCGGTGAGCTCCATAAGCTTATCGATTTCTTCCTCAGTCTGTACACCTGTACCCATATGATGATGAACGGTAAAGTACATACCCTTTTCCTTAGCAAGTCTGCCCATTTCGTTGAAGCCCTTTGCAATAAGCTCCCACTGCTCGTCTGTGTAAACGGGCTTTGCGCCGAAGATGCTGAGATCCTTTCCCTGGATGCTGTTACCCTGCTCTGATGCGCCGATAACCTTTGCACCGAGAGCGTGAAGGAAATCTCTGTGCTTGATGAATGCTTCGATTGTTGCCTCATAACCCTCGGAAAGAAGAAGTGATGAGAACCAGGCATTACAGATTCTCATTCCTCTTACTTCAAGCTTATGCTTAAGAGTTTCCACATCCTTGGGATACTTGTTACCGATTTCACTGCCGGTAAAGCCTGCAAGTGCCATTTCACTGACACACTGCTCAAAGGTGTTTTCTGCACCGAGGTCGGGCATATCGTCGTTTGTCCATGCAATAGGTGCAATGGCAAGATTTACTTTTTCTTTGTTAAGCATTTTAATTTCTCCTTATTTGTTTATTAATAAAGTCGTGCCTTTTCAATATTGGCCTTCATTTCTTCGTAGCAAGCCTGAACAGTTTCACTTTCGGAAACCTCAGCAACACCGACTCTCCACCATGAGTCATAGCCGTCAGTCATTGACTTGTGGCCGACCTTGATGTCAAACAGTGTTGATACAGTCTGCTTCTTACTGTCTTCGAGAGCCGCATAAAGCTCTTCTTCTGTGTAGATGCTGTAAGCCTTGCAGCCGTAGCCTTCAGCAATTTTAGCATAATCTGTCATAATAACCTCGCCGTCAAGAAGTCCGCTTGCGGTGTTTCTTCTTGTAAAGCGTGTACCGAAGGTATCTGTACCCTGATTGTTCTGAAGATTTTCAATGCAACCCCAACCGCTGTTGTCAAAGAGCATTACATTAATTTTCTTATCCTCCTGAATTGCGGTGTAAAGCTCACTGTGAAGCATAAGGAAGCTGCCGTCACCGACCATTGAGTAAACTTCGCTTCCGGGACGTGCAAGTTTTGCACCAAGGGCACCGCAGATTTCATAACCCATACATGAGAAGCCGTATTCTACGTGATATGTATAAGGAGCCTTTGTCTTCCAGATTCTCTGAAGACAACCGGGAAGTGAGCCTGATGAGCCGATAATAATTGAATCGTCGGCAACAACCTCGTTGATAATACCGAGAGCTCTCTTCTGTGAAAGGACACCGTCAAGCTTTTCATTGTGGCAACGGTCAATTTCTTCAATATAAGCAGCTTTAGCGTCTGAAATCTCATCTGCCCAGGCTGATTTGTAGCCGTCAAGCTTTAAAGTAATTGCATCACAGGCTGCCTTTGCATCGGCAATCACTGCAGTTGCATCCATTTTGAAAGCATCAAATGAGCAAACATTAATTGAAAGCATCTTTACATCAGGATTATGGAAGCCCCACTTTGAGCAGGTTGTAAAGTCGGTAAGTCTTGTGCCGACTGCAATAACAAGATCTGTTTCTTTTGCAATTGCATTTGCTGCAGGACCGCCGGTTACACCGCAGCCTCCCATATTAAGAGGATGATCAAACGGAATCTGTCCCTTACCTGCCTGAGTTTCACCGATGGGAATATTGTACTTTTCTGCCATAGCAAGAACTGAATCTGCGCTTACAGAATATGTAACACCGCCACCGACAATAATCATAGGCTTCTTTGCCTCTTTAATCATTTTTACGGCAGTATCAAACTCTCTTTCAGAAGGAAGGCGTCTGTCCACATACCAAACTCTCTTCTGAAGGAAATAGTCAGGATAGTCGAAAGCTTCAGCCTCAACATCCTGAGGCATAGCAATACATACTGCACCTGTATCTGCAGGGTCAGTAAGCACACGCATTGCATTGATACAAGCAGTCATAAGCTGCTCGGGACGGCTGATTCTGTCCCAATATTTACACACCGGCTTGAACGCATCATTGGCAGTGATTGCACAGCTGTCGTACTGCTCAATCTGCTGAAGCACGGGGTCGGGCTGACGGCAGGCAAAGGTATCACCGGGTAAAACAAGAAGAGGAATTCTGTTTGCAGTTGCAGTACCGCAGGCAGTCACCATATTGAGTGCACCGGGACCGATTGACGATGTGCAGGGAATAATCTTTCTTCTGTTATTCTGCTTTGCAAAGGCAATGGCCGCGTGAGCCATACCCTGCTCATTATGACCCTGATAATATGTGAGGCTGTGACCACCCTGTTCGAGAGCCTGACCTATACCTACAACACATCCGTGACCGAAGATACCGAAAATTCCGTCTACAAATTTTGATTCCTTACCGTCAAAACAGATGTACTGATTATCAAGGAATTTAACAAGAGCCTGAGCCATTGTAAGTTTCATTATGAATCATCCTTTCGATGTAGATTTCTTATAAAAAACACTTTGAGGAGTGCAACTTACGAAGCACTCCTTAAAGTTTATCAGCCTATTTCTGAAATTTTAACAGCTCTGCCTTCTGCTACAGATTTCTTTGCAGCAAGAGCAACGAGAATTGAATTAAGTCCGTCAAGACCTGTTGTAGGAGTGGGCTTGTCGTTCTGAACTGCATCAACGAACTGAATCATTTCATCACGGAAGGACTGCATATATCTCTCAAGGAAGAAATAGAGAGGCTTATCGGTTGTTACACCGTCAGCATTCATAACAGTAACATTGGTTGGTGTATCGTTTGCAGCCATTGCAGCACCGAGTGAGCCGAAAACTTCGATTCTCTGGTCATAGCCGTAAGCAGCACGGCGGCTGTTGTCGATTACACCGAGGGCGCCGTTTTCAAACTTAAGGTTGATGATAGCTGTATCAACATCGCCTGCTTCACCGATTGCGGGGTCAACAAGGCATGTAGCATTAACATAAACCTCTGTAACATCGCAGCCTGCAAGGAAGCGTGCCATATCAAAATCGTGAATTGTCATATCAAGGAACATACCACCTGAAACAGCTGCATATTCTGCTGACGGAGGAGCCGGATCACGTGAAGTGATTTTGATAAGCTCAAGGTCGCCTACCTTACCTTCATTGATAAGTGAACGGACCTGTGCAAAGTTGTGGTCAAAGCGTCTGTTGAAGCCTACCTGAAGCTTAACGCCTGCCTTTTCAACGGCCTCGATAACTGCCTTTACCTTTTCGGGAGTAAGGTCAACAGGCTTTTCGCAGAATACGTGCTTACCGGCCTTGGCAGCCTCAATCGAGATGTCAGCATGTGTATCTGTTGAAGAACAAACAAGAACTGCGTCGATATCCTTATCTGCAAGCATTTCTTTATAATCTTCATATACCTTTTCAATACCGTACTTGTCAGCAAGCTCCTGAAGACCGTCTTTGAAAACGTCTGTGATACCAAGCACTCTTGCTGATGGCACATTGTAAGTAATGGACTGCATATGTACCTTACCGATACGGCCGGCACCGATGATGCCGATGTTTAACTGTTTCATGGAAATTCCTCCAAAATTTAAAATTTTGCGACACTAAACCGCATTATTCATTTCACATTATAACACAATGACCAACTATGTTCAAGAAAAACTTAGTTGGTCATTTTTACGAATATTAAGTTAAATTATTGTACAATTTAGCAACATCAGATAATCGGCTTCATGAAAAAAGCAAATTCGAGCTCATCATCAAGCACAACTCTGTACTTTTTAAGTGTATTCGGGCCGCAACTGTTGGAGCCGGTACCGCGAAGGAAGCCATCAATATTAAGGCTGGTCACCTCACCGTGAATGAGATCTTCAATATGCTCCGACTTCCAGATGCATTTTTCTCTGTAGTCGTGAACACCGAAGGAGAAGCAATCCTTACAAGCAAGAACAGAGACACCCTTGCCCTCATTGTCTGTAAGAGTGAGCCAACGTGTTCTGCCGTGGTTTCCGTGATCCTGAGGCTTTATGTAAGGCTCGTACATATCACTCACCTTACCGCCGTAGATTCCTACTGTGCTTTGTGCATCAAAGTCGCAGAGATTTTCCTTTTCGCCAAGACCGTAATATTTTACATTTTCAAGAGAAGCATCGAACTCTGCATTAAGGCCGAAACGCGGAATTTCATATGAGGTAAAATCAAGCGCTCTCTTTTCAAGTTCACACTTCACCTTCATAATTCCGTCGGGATATACGGTGAATTTGCATTCAAATTCAAACTTCTTTTTACCGTCAAGGTAAAGCCAACCTTCACTTTCAAGCTTTACCTTCTTGCCTTCCTTTGCCTCGAAGGATACAATCTTACCCTTATATTCAACCTTATCGTATCCGATTCTCTTCCAGCCATTGACAATATTTCTGTCGTTGTCGAGAAAAGCTCTGTAAAGCTGAGGCACAAAGCCGCTTCTGAGAAGCTCCTTGCCGCCTACAACATAGCTGCTGAGCATACCGGTTTTTCCGTCAAATCCGATATGACCCTTTTCATAGCTTACAGTAATCAGATGGTCTTGCTTTCTATAGGTAAGTCCGCCGTTCTTTTTGATTTCGGGCTTTGAAATGTGTTCACTGATTGTGTGCTGCTCTTTGGCAATTTCAATTCCGTCCTTGTCGCAGTAAATGAAATTAATGTGACAGTCTGTATCATCGGGAAGATTCTTATGTGCAAGAACTATACACTTTGAGCTGCACGGCTCAATATCAAGCTTCACTTCGCCCTTTTCAACACACTCGCCGTCTGCAAGAAGCTCATAAGTTACACTGTATTCGTCTGCATTTGTAAATCGGTTGGTATTAGTAAATTTATAGACGTTTTCGCTGAGCATTTCACTTCTTACCGGACGGTATACCTCTTTCATTTCAAAGGCACCCGTATGAGGTCTTCTGTCGGGATAGAAAAGTCCGTCAACACAGAAGTTACCGTCGTGATACTCTTCACCGTGGTCGCCGCCGTAGGTGAATTTATATTTTGCATTCTCATCATAGACGCTGTGATCCGCCCATTCCCAGATGCAACCGCCGGTAAGGTTTTCGTGCTTATAGATAAGCTGCCAGTAATCCTCAAGTGAGCCGGGACCTACACCCATTGCATGGCAATACTCGCAAAGGAAGTAGGGCTTGCCGGCATATCTCTTTGTAAGCTTATGCTCACCGATACGCTTTATGCCTGCGGGGAACTGATACATTTCGGAAATAACATCATAAGAGCCTCTCGGTGTTCTGATTACGCCCTCATAATGTACCGGAATATCGGAAAGTGATTTGAGCATTGAGTAACACTTATCCTGATTCTTCCAGCCGCCCGATTCGTTGCCCAGACTCCACATTGTTATTGATGCGTGGTTTTTGTCTCTGTGGTAAAGGCGAAGAACTCTGTCACGCATAGCAGGAAGCCATGCCATATCGTTACTTATAATATTAGGAGTGAGTGTAGGCTTTAATTGCAAATCAACCTGTGTACCGTGAGTTTCAATATCAGCCTCATCAATTACATAAAGTCCGTATTCATCACAAAGCTCAATAAAGACGGGGTCAGGAGGATAGTGGGATGTTCTTACGGCATTACAGTTGAACTCCTTCATAAGAAGTACATCTTTAAGAAGCTCCTCGGCAGTCATGACATAACCGTTGATGTGATGCGTGTCGTGATGGTTAACACCCTTGAATTTGATAAGTCTGTCATTGAAAAGGAACTTTTCACCTTCAATTTTTACTGTTTTAAAACCAACAGATGCTCTTACAACCTGGATAACATCATTTTCGGTGTCAGAAAGTGTGATGTAAAGTGTGTAAAGCTCAGGTTTTTCAGCGTTCCATTCCTTGACATCAAGAGGCGCAAGAGCAACCGCAAGATCTGACTTTGCCGCAGACTCAACCTTGCCTACAACCTTGCCTGCATAAAGCAGTTCAACTGCAATCTTCTTATCTGTAAGGTTACCCTTAAGGTTAAAATCAACAGAAAGTATGTAGCCTTCTTCCACCTTTTCGGTGTTGACCTGATAGTCATAAATGTATTCGGCAGGATTTTCTGTAATATAAACATCACGGAAAATACCCTTTTCTCTGAACATATCCTGACATTCAAGGTAAGAGCCGTTACACCATCTTGTTACGATTGCAACAAGCTCATTCTCCCCTGATTTCACAAGACCGCTGAGATCAAACTCAGCACTGTTGTGACTGCCTTCACTGTATCCCACATACTCGCCGTTAACATAAAGTGTAAGGCTGGAGCACACACCGAGGAAGGTTATAACAGGATTTACGGCGTTCTCGGAAACAGTGAATTTTTTTCTGTAAATACCCGCACTCATTTCCTCCGGCACATTGGGAAGCGTCATCGGATGCTCGTAACGTGTGTTTATGTATTTAGGAGACTCGTAGCCTGTTCTCTGCCAGGTAGAAGGTACGTTTACTGTATCAAAGCTGATTGTATCAGTATCGAGTTCTCCCGGAAGCTCAGATATACTTGCAAGATAGCAGAAATCCCACTTACCTGAAAGAACTTTCACCATATCACTCTTATAACGGCGATTGACAGTGTCTGTCTTTTCAAGGCGCTTTCTGCTTTTGTATGGGATGAAGTAACTTCTCGGCGTAAGCTTATTTTCTTCGAAAACAGCCGGATTGTTGATGTTCAGTTTTCTGATTTCATACTTCATATTTCAACCTCCAAAGAAATTTTGTACATTATAGCATATAATTACAGATTTTTCAATTGTTAAAAATAAAACCCTTTGTCAATAATTATTTCAAGGGGGTTATAGCTTGTACTACAATAAAGTTGAAATATGCGGAATTGACACAAGTAAGCTTAAGGTACTGAAAGAAAAAGAAAAACACGAGCTGCTGATTAAAAGTCTTCAGGGGGACACCGTCGCAAGAGACAAGCTGATAAACGGTAATCTCAAGCTCGTGCTGTCTGTAATTCAGCGATTTTCATCAAGAGGCGAAAACTGCGATGACCTTTTTCAGGTAGGCTGCATCGGCCTTATAAAGGCTATAGACAATTTTGACATCAGTCAGAATGTACGTTTTTCCACCTATGCAGTTCCGATGATAATCGGCGAAATAAGGCGCTACCTGAGAGATTACAATCCTATACGTGTAAGCCGCTCTGTAAGAGATACTGCCTATCATGCAATGCAGATAAAGGAACGGATAATGAACGAACAACAAAGAGAGCCTGCACCCGAAGAAATTGCAAAAGAAATGGGGATAAAAAAAGAAAGCGTTGTTCTGGCACTGGAAGCAATCGTTGACCCTGTTTCCCTATATGACCCGGTTTATTACGATGCAGGTGATACCATTTATGTAATGGATCAGATCGGCGACAACAACAGCGATGTCAACTGGATAGATGAAATCCTGCTAAAAAAGTCAATGAAGGAGCTTCCCGAAAGGGAAAAGACAATTCTCTCAATGCGGTTTATGAATGGTATGACCCAGACAGAGGTAGCCAAAGAAATAGGCATTTCCCAAGCTCAGGTTTCAAGACTTGAAAAAGGTGCCATGGACAGAATCAAAAGTCACAGAAATATTTCAATATAAAATAGGGGCTGATGTAATATCATGAACTGCCCCAATTTGTGCGGACAGCACAAAAACAGACCTTAATGATAGAATATTAAAAATTAAGCGACATACTGACTTCGTTTTTCAAGCGGAGTCAGTTTTGTTTTCAGTTGGATTCTTTCGT
>SVPE01000021.1 GCA_015066015.1 Oscillospiraceae bacterium | reverse complement strand
ACGAAAGAATCCAACTGAAAACAAAACTGACTCCGCTTGAAAAACGAAGTCAGTATGTCGCTTAATTTTTAATATTCTATCATTAAGGTCTGTTTTTGTGCTGTCCGCACAAATTGGGGCAGTTCAAATATGAGTAATGAAAATATTTCAAAAAAAGATAATGCCCTTATGGCGGTAAAATTTGTGTTATGTTCAACAGGTGCAGGCATCATTCAGACTGTTTCCTTCACTCTTCTGAATGAGCTTTCGAAAAGGACGGATATATTCTCTTTTATGCCGGAAAAGCTTATTGAAAATGAATACGGACCCTTCTATTTCGTAGCACTTTTTCTCTCCGTGCTTTTTAACTTCACGGTAAACAGAAAGTTCACCTTTAAATCAGCTGCAAATGTACCTGTTGCAATGCTTAAGGTGTTCGGATATTACTGCGTATTCACACCTCTTTCAATATGGTGGGGTGTTGCTCTTACTGCCGCAGGATGGAATGAATATCTTGTACTTGCTTTTACAATGCTTATCAACCTTTCAACAGAATTTCTTTTTAACCGTTTTGTTGTTTTCGGCAAATCAATTAACACAGCAGAAAAGCCTAAAAAGAAAGAGGAATAATTTATATGCCGCCGATAATATCTTGTCGGCGGTTTAATTAAAATAAAAGGAGATTACTATGAATCATAAAATCCACGTTGCTTACGGATTTCACGTAAACTGCTACCACTCCTACAGAGGTGACACAAACGATAATCTGGGATTCGGCTCGGATATCAGAATCATCCGTAAAATTCTCGACGTCCTGACAGAATTCAATGAAAACGGTATTCCCGTAAAGGGTACGTGGGACACGGAAAATTTCTTCTCTCTTGAAAAAATTCTGCCGGAATACGCCCCCGATATCATTGAAAAAATGAAGGAGAGAGTAGTAAAATACGGTGATGAAAACATCATAATGGGCTATTCAAACGGTGCGCTCGGTGCGATGAATGAGGAAGAGCTTTCTGCATCGGTAAACCTTGCTGTAACAAATGAGCAAAAAAGCGGTCTTAAGGATATTTTCGGAGAGTGCGCAATGCTTGTAAGACCTCAGGAGGTTATGTTTACACCTTCTCAGGTTTCTGTTTATAACAAGCTTGGCGTAGAGGCGTTGTGTCTTTATTATTCCTGTGTGCCTTTTGATGCATTCCGTACAATTGTGCCCAGACTTCCTGATGAGCTTGCCTTCAATCCTCTTACTTATACTTACAAGGGAGAGAGCATAAAGGTTATACCTACCTACAGTAATTCTGATGTCTGTGATGCCGGCTGCCTTCGTGCCTGGGTAAAGGATCTTCATCTCAAACAGGAAAAAGGTGAGATAAATCACGATCTCCTTCTTTTCATCAATATGGATGCCGATGCGATTTTCTGGGAAAGCATGAATCTTCCGGTTATAGGCAACAGACTTGCTAACACAGACGGAATTCACGGCCTTGTCAAAGAGGTCGCCGATTTACCATATATCGTTTTCGATACCCCGGGTAACTACATAAAGACTCACGAAGCACTTGGTAATATTGATTTCACTCATGATACTGCTGACGGCAACTTTACCGGCTACGCTTCATGGGCGGAAAAGCCTTATAACAGAAAAATCTGGACCGCTGTAGAAAGATCAAGAATGATGGCTAAGGTTACTGCAGAAAGTGACAGTAAGGCTCCTTCGTTCAGAGACAGGGTGCTTCTTCTTTCTACAACTCATTTCGGTCTTGCAACGCCCGTGCTCAACATTCAGCGTGAAAGGAAGGCCGATGCGCTTAAGGAAAGTATTCTTTCCGAGGAGTACGGAGCTCTGTCAAAGGAAAAAGGTATACGTATACACAACACCTCAGGTAAGAAGCTTCAGTGCCTCCAGATTCAGCTGAAAAACGATCTGACTTACGATAATATTCTTATTCAGGGAAAGGGTCTTTTGAATTATGCCGAAATACCTACTGATGAAATAGGGGGAGTATTTCTCCTTCTGAATTTCAAAAGTCTGAGTGATGTTTATGAAATTACGGTTAAAAAGGGTAAATCAAGGAAGGTGTTTGCCGCGCAAGGCAGAGTCAGAGCAGAAGACACAGAGATATACTTCAACGGCAAGGGCAAGCTTTGCTCAGTGTATCTCAAGGGTAAAAAAATCTGTGATGACAGATTTCTCGAAAGCTTTATCACTTATGACGGAAAAAAATATTCCTTTGAAAACACTTCAAAGGAAGAGATAACTTCATCCGGTCAGGTATGTATTGTACGAACAAAGGGTGAAATTCACCTCCCCGACGAAATCCGTCCGGGAAGCTTTACCTATGACTTTATTACAACACCTTTTACAAAGGGTATCATTGTCCGTACAGAGGTAAACTATCCCTATACCGCAGAAAACACTTCAATTTCAACTGAAAATTCAGCTCTTGGAAGATATTCTGATATGAATTGGAAAGAAGCTGTACCTTTCCAGCTTACACCCGAAATGAAAGGTGACATCAGCGTACTCAAGCGTAATTTTATGGGAGATATTTCTTCGTACAGGACACAGAGCTTCCCTGAGTGTGACAGTATGAATCAGAAGGTTGATTCCTTTAACCATCAGCTTACCGCAGGATTTGTAGGTCTTACTGACGGAAGTTATACTCTTATTGTGGCAAACAGCCGACAGGTACTGTCGTCAATGGCGCACTGCCCTATGCGCCTTGATGCAGACAAGACGGTGCATATGAATCCCTTTGGCTCCTACTATGGCAATCAGCGCCATCATTTCAGCAGAGCCAACGGACAGATTCTTGATGCATATACCCTTGTTGCAGCACAGGGTAAGCCGATTGCACCGTCCTACAACGGCTGCTGCGAAACAGCGCTTCTCTCTTTGCACATTTTTGACGGTGAGCTTGCAGAAGGTGACAGACTCGATGAGATTCTCGCCTTTGCAGACGGCGCGGTGCTTTCCTGCAGCGAAGATGAAAATGTGGAGATTTTTGCAGGTGATAATGTTAAATTTGAAAAGGTCAGAGAGGATGGTATCAGCGAAAACAAGCTTAAGAATCCCGTTATGACCGGCTTTGCAGGAAACCTCGGTAAGTATATCACTAAGGGCGCAAGAGGCATTTTCCATATTGTAAGAACGCAGTTAAAAACAAAGTAAGATTAAGAGACCGGAGCATTAACCTCATACCAAAAGCAAAACAAAAAGCAGATATTTTTAGTGCTGAACTGAAAATATCTGCTTTTGTTTAATATTTCATTACTTTAAAATGTTTTTTTAGTGACGGGCAGAGGTGCGGGGAGGCGAACGCGCGACAGCGCGTTTTCACACAGAAAACCGCTTCACCACAGACACGAAGCGGTTTTCTGTGTGACCTTTGACTTTCCGAAGGAAAGTCAAAGCGCCTCCCCGTGTGTCCGGTTCAACCGTTTATCTTCTGTAAATCCTGTTTATCTCTGCATAGTATTTTTTGTCGATTCCGTCAAGGCCTTCCTGACCGATACGGAATGACCAGTTTTCCTCACAGGTGCCGGGAATGTTCATTCGGGCATCCTTGCCGTAGCCACACATATCCTGAATTGCTACAATAGCAATTTTTGCGCTTGAGCGCCATACCGCTTCAATAACAGCGCGGCAGGAAGGACTGTAGTGTCCGCCTTCACCCCAGTTGTTTCCGCCAAAGCAGCAGTAACGGAGGGCGTAGGCTCTTTCTCTTTCTGAGGCGTCCCAGAGCCAGCCTAAAATAGTGTTGTTATCGTGAGTGCCTACATAAGCTACACTGTTCAGCGGATAGTTGTGAGGAAGGTGGGTGCTGTCGCCGTCGGGATCGAAACCGAACTGAATTACTCTCATTCCGGGGAAAGCAGTGTCTTCCAGAAGCTTTACTACATCCTCACCGAATGTTCCAAGGTCTTCTGCTATAATAGGAAGCTCGGGGAAATCCTTTTTAAAGGCATTAAAGAGCTTCATTCCGGGGCCTTTGCGCCATTCACCGTTTTTTGCGGTTTCGCTTTCTGCAGGAACTGCCCAGTAGGAGGCAAAGGCTCTGAAATGGTCAATTCTTACCTTGTCAAAGAGCTTTAGTGAGTGAGCGAGCCTCTTTTTCCACCAACTGAAGCCGTCTTTCTCCATTTTTTCCCAGTTGTAAAGGGGATTGCCCCAAAGCTGACCATCCTCAGAGAAGTAGTCGGGGGGTACGCCTGCAACAAAGGAGGGAGCAAGACTTTTTTCATTGATTCTGAACTGGTGTCTGTTTGCCCAGAGGTCAGCACTGTCACGGCTTACATAAATGGGCATATCACCCATAAGCTCAATGCCGAGACTGTTGGCATATTCCTTAAGCGTTCTGAATTGGGTGAAGAAAATATACTGTGTAAAAATATAGAACTCTGTTTCCTCTTTGAATTCGTCTTTGTGGATGATAGCGTCTTCGTAGCGTATGTAGTCGCTTTCCCATTCCCACCAGGCCTTGCGCGAAAAGTGTTCCTTGAGAGCCATAAAATAGGCGTAAGGGAAAACCCACTCGTTCTGTGAAGCAAAAATTTCTATAAGCTTTTTTGTGTCTTCGTCGAGTCTTTTAAAGGCGAGGCGAAGAGTAAGAAGTCTTTTTTCAAAGGCAAAGCTGTGGTTTGATGCATACTTTGACCCGTTATATTCATTTTCTTTGAGCTCAGCTTCTGTGATAAGACCGCACTCAAAAAGAGCAAGAGGGTCGATGAGAGATATGTTGCCTGCAAATGCACTGTCTGAGCAGTAAGGTGAGCCGCTCATATCTACGGGGTTAAGAGGGAGAGTCTGCCAAAGAGAAAAGCCCATTTCTCTGAGACTTTCAGCAAAGGCTTTTGCTTCCTTTCCCATAGTGCCGGTGCCATATTTGCCCGGAAGGCTTGTTATATGCATAAGTACGCCGCCGCATCGTTTGTTGTTCATTGGGTTCACTTCCGTTTCCGGCAGAGGTCTGCCGTTTTTATCATACATTATACAAATTAATCACCGGTCTTTCAAGTCCCTTAGGGTAAATAATTGCTTATAAATAAAATTCCGACCTACGGAAATGCAGATCGGAATTTTACAGATATTAGAGAATCAGAAGTTGTCTTTTCAACGGAATGGAATTATATTTTGTATTCCGTAGTGTAATGATACACTTTAGTGCTACAAAAATAAACACATTTGTTGCATTTTTAATATTTTTTAATTCAATGTTGCAAATCAGAAAAATCAGACAACTTCAATCTTATTGATCAGTTTCTTACAGACTGTAACAAAACATATAAGCGTAACTGCAAGGGATGCGATCTCTGCAATAGGGAAGGCAAGCCAAACGTAGTTGAGCACACCGGTTTTTGAAAGCAGATATGCTACGGGCAGCAGCACGATAATCTGTCTTGCAAAGGATACGATCATTGAGTAATAGCTTCTGCCGAGAGCTTGAAAGGAAGCACCGAAGTTGATGTTTATTGCTGCGAGAACAAAGCTGAGACTTATGTAGCGTAAGGCGGGTACACCGATTGACATCATATCTGCACTTGCATCGAAAAGAGTGAGCATTTTTTCAGGGATCAGCCACATCATAAGTGTGCCGAAGGTCATAATGCAGACGGCTATAATGCAGGAGAAGCGTATAGTTTTTATGATTCTGTCGCGATTTTTTGCACCGTAGTTGAAGGCAATGATTGGAATTATACCGTTGTTGAGTCCGAATACAGGCATAAATATGAAAGACTGAAGCTTGAAGTAAACACCGAAAACTGCTGCTGCCGTTGAGCTGAAGGAAAGCAGAATCTTGTTAAGGAAGAAGGTCATGAATGAGCCGATTGCGACCATAATGATTGAGGGTACACCGATTTTGTAAATTTCGGTGATTATTTTCAGGTCGGGACGGAATTTTTTTACAGAGAGGCTGATTTCTTTGTTTAATTTTATGTTGAGAATGAGACCTATTGTAAAGGCACATATCTGACCTATAACAGTTGCAATTGCAGCGCCCTTTGCTTCAAGCCGTGGGAAGGGTCCGATGCCAAGAATGAAGAGTGGATCAAGAATAATGTTGATGATTGCACCGGTAAGCTGAGTAATCATGGAAAGAGTGCTTTTGCCGGTTGCCTGCATAAGTCTTTCAGTTGTCACCTGACCGAAAACACCGAAGGAATATATGCATACAATACTGAGGTAGTCGACGCCGTAATTATATATTGCACTTCCGGGTTCGACTTGTGTGCTGAAGAAAAGCCTAACTCCGGAAATACCGAAGAGCATAAAAGCAAGACCGCTCATAAAGGAAAGGAAAATACCGTTTACTGCTATTTTGTTTACTTTGTCGTATTCTTTTGCACCGAGAGAACGTGATAGCAGAGCATTGATGCCCACGCCGGTACCTGTGGCAACACCTATCATAAGATTCTGTGCAGGAAAGGCGAGGGAAACAGCAGTGAGAGCATCTTCACATACCTGAGATACAAATATGCTGTCAACAACATTATAAAGAGCTTGTACAAGCATTGAAATCATCATGGGAAGACTCATGGATATTACAAGCTTTTTAATCGGCATAACGCCCATTTTGTTTTCTTTAGTCACTTTTCTGACCTCCTTGATTTTTACCGGTATATTATATCATAGGAAAAATATTTATTCTACATTTTTTGCAAAAAGCTTTATTAAATTTGCTTAATAAGGAAAGAGCTTTTTTGTGCAGTTTGTAAAATCGATTCGTTTTATTGAAAAAAAGACGTGTTTTCTTTTTATGCAAACTGACAAAAATGGTTAACTTTTATAATTTGTTTTAAAAAGTTTTTAAAATGTGTTATAATTAAATGAAAATATTTCTGTCAGGAGGAATATATATGAAAACAATAAAAAAAGCACTTGCATTACTTCTGAGTGTGCTGATGGTTTTCTCTGTAACTTCCATTGCAATAAGTGCACAGGACAACCTCGGAGAAAAGAAATCAGAGCTTGAGTTTGCGGTTGTTTCTGACCCGCATTACTATCCTGCAAGTCTCACCGGAGATGGCTGCCAGGCATGGCTTGATTACTGTAATACCACAAGCAAGCTTTACCGTCAGTCTGATGCTATTGTGAGGACTGCGCTTGATACAATCGTTTCAAGAAATCCGGAGCTCAAATATGTTTTTGTTCCGGGTGACCTTACAAAGGACAGTGAATATGAGGCACATACCGGTCTTGCAGCTATCTTCCTTGAGTATGAGGAAAAGTACGGCCTGGAATTTCTTGTAATAAACGGTAACCACGATGTATTTTCTCCCAGAGCGGAGACCTTTGAAAACGGCGTGAAAGAGCCCGGCAGAGCAATTACGGCTGCTGAATTCCGTGAGGTTTATGCCGAACTCGGTTATGACCTTGCAATTGATGAATACGCTGAGCCCGGAGATAATCTCCCCGGTCAGCTTTCATATGCCGCAGACCTTGATGACGATTACAGACTTATCGTTGTTGACAGTAACATCTATGCTTTTGAGGAGCCTATGGTTTATAAGACCGACGGCATGATTTCCGACGAGCTTATGGTATGGATCAAAGAAATGGCAGACGGTGCAATTGCTGACGGCAGAGTTCCGATGATTATGGTTCACCACGGACTTGCTGCGCATATGGAGGTTGAGCCTTCAATTACCCACGCATTCCCTCTTGCAGATTATATGGACAGATCTGAGCAGTTTGCATCTTGGGGTATTCACTACGCCTTTACGGGTCATCTTCACACTGATGACGTCGCATGCGTAATCAACGACGACGGTGAAGTGCTTTACGATATCGAAACAACATCAGTAACAGGCTATCCCAACACATATCGTGAAATAACACTCAGCGCTTATAAAAACGGCGAAAGTGAAATTGAAGTAAGCTCTGTTGACTTTGACGATAAGAAGCAGTTTACCTTTGACGGCGTTACATATGATAACAACAACTATAAGTACAAATCATTTGCTCTCGGATATGGCGGTGCAACAAGCGAAGACGGAAATCCCGACTGTACGGAATTTCTTATGGCTATTGTTGAAACCTACCTCGGCGGTATTCTTGACGATATCAAGGCAACCGGCAGCGTAACAGAGTACCTTAAGACACTTGACATTGACCTCGAAAAGATTCTCCGCGATTTCCTTTCACCCTATATTGGTGACGGAATTGCACTCGGAGGCTTCAACATTTTCAGCGTTGATAATCTTATGTGGTTTATCAACGATCTTCTCGGTCAGGTTTATGATCTTTATATTGCTGATCCCGCTGCACTTTATGATGTGCTTTACGATGCAATCTACAAGCTTGTGAACTATCAGGTTTCGGACCTTCCCTGCACAAAGTTTATTGATACCTACGGCTTTGGTGATACCGATAAGCCGGGCACACTCAATGATGCTGTGCTTTCTGCACTTGTTTACTGGGCAGGCGGTAACGAAGACATCAGTGACGATGAATTTATGCAGTCCGTAATCAATAACTTTGATAAAAACGGCGACCTCTTCAAGGGCTTCTTTGATCTTCTTGTTGATACCCTTCTTCACGATATTATAGAAGACAATATTCTTGCAAAGCTTGAAATCCGTCTTGATAAGCTTTTTGCTGATGATGAAATTTCAAAGCGTATGGGTGAAGGAATCAACTATCTTCTTGATTATGTTCTTCGCGGTGATTTCGCATATATGAATCTTGTGAACACCGTATTTGCTCTCGAAATTCTTCCTTATAAGGATCTGTACGATGTTCTTGATCAGCTTCTTATGAAGAAGTATCTTACAGACAGTCAGTTTGAATCCCTCGGCATCTTTGTTGCATATGTTCTTACCGACTTCTCAACAGACAAGAATCCCGTAGAAAAAGGTGACTACGGTGTTACATACAACTCACTGCCGGTCGAAGTCCCTGTTTCAAGAGAAAACTACAGACTTCCGACAATGGTGAGTGTAACTCTTGGTGATAAGAAAAATGAAAGCGCCTATATCAGCTGGTTCTCAAAGTCAACTGTAGGCGGGGATATTGAGATTTATGAGGCTGACAATGAGCCTGCATTCACAGGACTTGCAACAGATTACATCACCGTTGAAACTGAAGCTGTGACACGCTCATATCCCGGTATTGATATCGGCATTTTCGGACTTTTCACTTACGAATTCCCGATGAACCGTCACACAGTAAAGCTAGAGGGCCTCACTGAGGGTGCAACCTACTTCTACCGTGTAGGTGATGCAGAAAGAGGCTGGTGGAGTGAAACAGGCTCCTTCAGAGTTGCAGACGGAAGCGACAACGTCACTTTCCTTCATATGACCGACCCGCAGTCACAAAATGAAAGACAGTACAGTCGTGCTTGGGCAAAGGTGCTTGAAAGTGCATTCGGCAAACATCCCGATGCAGATTTTATCATCAACAGCGGCGACCTGGTTGATCACGGTGACAATCAGAAGCAGTGGGCATGGATGTTCAACACCGGCTCAGATTACCTTATGAATACCTATATGATGCCCGCAACAGGTAATCATGAGGGTATGGGTACAAATGCAACCGTTAACTTCTTTGCTCTTCCCAATGTTCCTGAGCAAAATACAGAAAGCGGCGTTTACTACTCCTTTGACTATAATAATGTTCATATTGCAGTTCTCAATACGGAAGATCTTAACGAAAATGAAGCTCTTTCCGATGCTCAGATTGAATGGCTCAAGGCTGATATGAATGCAAGTGATGCTCAGTGGAAGTTTGTAATGCTTCATAAGGCACTTTACTCACAGGGCTCACACTATGCTGATGACGATGTATGCGCAATGCGTGAACAGCTCGGTGTGCTTATGCCGGACCTTGGAATTGACATGGTATTCCAGGGACATGACCATGTTTATATGAGAACAGGTTCTCTTGACAGCAATGCTCTTACAGCATATGAAAAGGTTTATCTTAACTTTGATGAGAGTGTTTACAGAGCACAGATTCAGCCTGAGGGTACAACCTATGTTATTTCCGGTACTGCAGGTGTAAAGACTTATATTCAGAACGACGTTACTCTTACAGACAAGTACTTCCCCAGAGGAGATAAGATTCTTTCTGTTGATTATCCGATGTATTCAGCAGTAAGAATTGTTGACGGAATTCTCTATTTCGATGCTTATGAGGTTGTTGACGGTGAAAGCGTAAAGGTTGACTCAATTGCAATACAGAAGGATACAACTCAGGGTGATGTCAATGAGGATTATGTTGAGCCCGAGATTCCCTCAGAGGAAGAAAATGAATCCGCAAAGACCTTATCAAAGATTCTTGAAATAATCTTTAAGATTCTCAAAGTGCTTCTCAATATCGTTGATCTTTATATTGTCTGATAAATTATAATTCGATAACAATAAAGCGGCTGCGACCTGATTACGGCACTTTATAAAACGGTCACACAATAATGTGTTAAAAATCACCGATATGCATCAGCATTTTCGGTGATTTTTGTAATAATACAGAGAATACAATTCTGTAGCCTTGTCGGATGTCGGTTATAAGGAAGATATCTTGATTTGTGTGAGGAAAATAATAAAAAAATTTTTTTCAGGTTGATTTTTTCTTTTTTTCGGTGTATGCTATATATTGTATATTTATACTTTACAAACAAAGGAGGAAGAAAAACAATGAAAAAAATTATCGCTGTAACAGGTATGCATTGCGGTCATTGCGAAAAGGCTGTTGAGGATGCCATTAAAGCTATCGACGGTGTTACAAAGGTTAAGGCTGACCGTGAGAAAAATTCAGTAACTGTTACAATGAAAACTGATATTGATGAAAAGCTTTTTATCGAAGCTATTGAAAATGAGGGCTTCACACCCGGTGAAGTTACTGTGAAAACAGGACTTTTCGGTTGATAAACCAATAAAGGAGAATAAAAATGGCTAAAGAAAAAGTAAAAAAGGAAAAGCCGGTCAATGACCACCCGAATAAAATCGGTATAAAGGAAGCTGCAGGCTATACTATTGCCGAAGCGGGTAATATGTTCAATCTTACCTATATTTCAAGCTATCTTAAAATCTTTATGACCGACGTGCTTAGAATTGCACCGGTCAAGGCAGGCTTCATGTTTATTATCACCCGTCTTTGGGACTGCATCAACGACCCTATCTGGGGTGCGATGGTTGCTAAGAAGCCTCCTGTTGCTGCGGGTAAATTCAGACCTTATCTCAAGTGGGTTTCAATTCCTCTGGGTATTTCAACGCTTCTGTGCTTTATGCCGTATAACCTGCTTACAACCAATGAAACGTTACTTCTTATTATCTCTTACATAACCTACATCTTCTACGGAATGATGTATACCGGTATGAATATTCCCTTCGGTTCTCTGGCTTCGGTTATCACTGATGACCCTAACGGCAGAAACCTTCTTTCAACCTTCCGTTCAATCGGTTCAGGTATCGGCGGTGCTGTAGTTTCACTTATTGCACCTATGGTGATTTATTCAAAGAAGCTTGAGCTTAATGCGGCAACCAATGAAATGGTTGAGGTTATCGATCAGACAACGGGTAAGGCTGTCGAAATTGCCGACGGAACAAAAATGTGCATCTTCGGCGTGCTTATGGGCGTGCTTTCAATTATCTTCTACCTTTGGGGCTACAAAACTACCAAGGAAAGAGTTCCCTCGGAAGCAGACCCCAAGATGGATTTCAAGGCAACTTACCTCGGTCTTGCCAAGTCACGTCCCTTTGTAACCGTTGCTCTTGCAGGTGTGCTTATAAGCGGTCAGCTTCAGTTCAACTCTTTTAATGCATATCTTTATAAGAACTACTTTACAAACACAAGCCTCAGCATTCTCGGCACAATCTGCAACTATCTTCCTATGGTCTGCCTTGTGCTCTTTACTCCCAAGCTTTCTGCAAAGTACGGCAAAAAGGAGCTTTGCGGTAAGTTCTCAATCATTTCTGCAATTGCATCTGTTGCTCTTGCAATTTGTGCGAACAATCAGAGCATTATTGATAAGCTCAACCCTGAAACAGGTATATTCCCCGCATGGATGTTTATGGCCTGCCTTCTTCTTATCGGCTTCGGCTATACCTTCGTAAGCCTTACCTGCTGGGCAGTTGTTATGGACGTTATAGATTATCAGGAATATACAACGGGTATTCGTAATGAAAGCGCAGTTTACGCTGTTTACACCTTCTCACGTAAGCTCGGTCAGACAATCGCTGACGGTGCAGGACTCTTCCTTCTCCAGTGGGCAAAGTATGACAGTGAAACTGCAGGTAACGGTTTCATTACTGAGAATGATACAAGTAAGAAGATTATGTTCATATGTACAATCATCCCTGCTGTTGTTTACACAGGTGTATGGCTGCTTATGAGATTCGGATATCCTCTTACAAAGGAAAGACTTGAGCCTATCTATGCATTCATCCGCGAAAAGAGAGAGTCTGCGGAAAAGACTGCATAAGGCATTATAAAAAGTAAATAAAGTATTCACCGGCAAGCTTTACGGCAAGCCGGTGATTTATTGTCTGAATTTGCTGAAATATATTGAAAAAAAGGCATAATATGGTATAATTATTCAGATGTTATTTTAGTTTTATCGGAGGCTGGATGAATATATGAAAAAGATTCTTTTGCTGATTGTTCCTGTGATAATTCTTTTTATTTATCTTTCATATTACGGAGCAAATGAAGATGTTTTCATCATTCCTATCGAAGGAACTTCGGGTGTAAGTGCAAACGAAGGCTTTGAAAAGCTTTTTGATAACGATACAAATACCAGATGGAGTGTAAAGCCCTTCAAGAAAGCCTATGCTCTCTGGGAGCTTTCCGAGCCGGTAATACCTGCAGGCTATATAATTGTTACCTCAGATAACACTTCAAAAAACAAAGGCTGCCTTCCTGAATGTTGGACACTTTATGCCTCTGATGCAGCAGAGGTGCCGGAAATAAAAGCCGGAAACTGGACTGAGCTTGTCCGGGTTGAAAACGATACTGTTCTGAATTCAGGAGACCTTTCCGAAAGATATTTCTACATAAACTGCGATAAAGAGTACAGATATTATCTGCTTGTTATTGACAGAGTTGAGTCGGGCGATGTCATGCAGCTGGCAGAATTTTCACTTCAGTATATGGGATACGATTATTCGTATCGTCCCACAGGAACAAGACCTCATACTACAAAGGCTTTCACCACGAGTCAGCATACAACTTCACCTGTAACTACGGTAACAGATCCTTATTCAACCACTGAATATAATAAGACCACAAATCCGATAATAACCACAACCTCTGCGGTGACAGGTGTTACGTCGGTAACAGATGGGGTAACACAGGATAATCTTGAAGAAATGGCTGCCAGAAACAGCAAGTGCTATTTTTACAATTTCCTGGACGATAACGAGAAGACGGTTTACAATCAGATATGTCTTGCGGCTGAAAGTTATGTTACTTCAATAACGGCACCTGCTGCGGATGTTACAAGAGATACAATGCATAAGATCTATAATTATCTTATGGACGATCATCCTGAATATTTCTGGCTTGACAAGTTTTCATGGAGATATAACGGATCAACTCAACTGATCACATCAATTGATATGATATATTGCTATGCTCAAAGTGAGATTCCTTCTTTGAAGCAGAGAATCGATAGTGAAGTCGGAAAAATATGTGCCGGACTTACCGCCGAATCAAGCGATTACGAAGTTCTTCTCGCCGCCTTCGAAGGCATTATCGAGCTTGTTGATTATGACACATTGACTCTTGAGGCTACTGAGGGAGAAGAAAATGCAGACGGTGAACCTGATGAACTGAGAAACCTTGTAGGAACCTTTGTAAACAAAAAGGTTGTCTGTGTCGGATATGCAAAGGCATTGCAGTACATTCTTCAGAAATACGGAATAGAAAGTGCTTGCATAAACAACGAAGATCACTCATGGAATCTTGTGAAGATAGACGGAGATTATTATTACGTCGATGCTACCTGGGGTGATGCTTCAAATACAGATCCCGATCGTAATGAGGATATAGGTATAAAGTACGGTTTTATGTGTATGACGACAGAGGAGCTTGAAACGCTTGACTCTCACGAGATTCCTGACGATGTACCGGTGCCCGAATGTACTGCCACTGAGTATGATTACTTTGTTCAGAATGACCTTATGTTTGATTATTACGACACGGATAAGCTTCAGGAGCTGTTTGATGAATCCTTTGCGGCAGGCGGAGCAGAATTTGATCTGAAGTGTGCCGATGAAAGCACTTATGAGGAAATTATAGCAGACCTGTTTGATGACGGTACAGTGTGGGATTATATTAATTCATCTGTAGCCGATACAGGTGCAACTAAGCCGGATCTTGTATGGAATGTCACCGACGAAAGACTCTTTACAATTAAAATATATTACACCTATTAAGTTTTAAAAGGAGATGCCGGTTATGCATCTCCTTTTTGTGCGCATACTTTACTTCGAAAAAGTAAATATGCCTTTGACCTGAGTGCATCAATATGAATACTTATTACCCGAAAACCTGACTATTCCCCTTGACATTTAGGTTGTTATTTTATATAATAATAAACTGATAGTTTATGTTCAAATACTATATTCGAAAGGATGATATATAATGGCACAGGAAAAACTTCTTACCAGCGCCGGCTACAAAGAACTTGAGGAAGAACTCGAGGAACTGCGAGTTAAAGGCCGTCAGGAAATCAAGGAAAAAATCCAGGTTGCACTTTCCTTCGGTGACTTATCTGAAAACAGTGAGTACGACGAAGCAAGAAACGACCAGGCAAAGCTCGAAGCACGTATCAAGGAAATCGAAGAGACTCTTTCAACTGCAAAAATCATCGATGAAGAAGCGCTCAGCACAGACGTTATCCAGATGGGCTCAAAGGTGACAATCAAGGATATCGAGTACGGTGATATCTATAAGTATCAGATTATCTCTTCATCCTCAACCTCAAAGGATAAGGGCGTAGACTACCTTACAAGTGACGAATCGCCTGTTGCAAAGGCAATTATCGGTCACAAGGTCGGCGATATTGTTGACGTTGAAGCTCCTATAGGCATCATCAAGTACGAAATTGTTGAAATCACAAAATAAATACAATCCATTGAGATGACATTGCGTTATCTTCTACCCGAAAGGATGAAATAAATGGCACAGGAAAATAACACAAACATCCCTCAGCAGGAAGTTCAGCAGGATGTTAACGAATTAAGACAGGTAAGGGTTGATAAGCTTACTGCTTTGCAGCAGGCAGGCAATGACCCCTTTGTAATTACAAAGTACAACCAGACGCACCACAGCAGTGTAATCAAGGAAAATTTTGAGCAGCTTGAGGGCAAGACCGTATGTGTTGCAGGACGTATGATGTCAAAGCGCATTATGGGTAAGGCATCCTTCTGCAATATTCAGGATCTTAAGGGCAATATTCAGTCCTATGTTGCACGTGACAGTCTCGGTGAAGAAGAGTACAAGAGCTTCAAAAAGCTTGATATCGGTGATATTATCGGTATTGAAGGCTCTGTATTCAGAACAAAGACAGGTGAAATTTCCATTCACGCTGAGAAGATTACACTTCTTACAAAGTCACTTCTTCCGCTTCCTGAAAAATTCCACGGCCTTACCAATACGGATACACGTTATCGTCAGCGTTATGTTGACCTTATCATGAATCAGGAATCAAAGCAGACACTCATCAACCGCTCAAGAATCATCAGAGCAGTCAGGAATTATCTTGACTCACAGGGCTTCCTTGAGGTCGAAACCCCGATGCTTGTTTCAAATGCAGGCGGTGCTGCTGCACGTCCGTTTGAAACACATTTCAATGCTCTTGATGAGGATTTCAAGCTCAGAATTTCTCTTGAGCTTTATCTTAAGAGACTTATTGTAGGCGGTCTTGAAAGAGTTTATGAAATCGGCAGAGTATTCCGTAACGAGGGTCTTGATACACGTCACAATCCGGAATTTACTCTTATGGAGCTTTATCAGGCATATACAGATTATCACGGTATGATGGACCTTACTGAGAATCTCTACCGTCACGTTGCACAGGAAGTGCTCGGTACAACAAAGATCGTTTACAACGGAGTTGAAATGGATCTCGGCAAGCCGTTTGAAAGAATAACAATGCTTGATGCAGTAAAGAAGTATGCAGGCATTGACTTCAGTGAAATCAAGACTGACGAGGAAGCAAAGGCTCTTGCAAAGGAAAAAGGAATTGAATTTGAAAAGAGACACAAGAAGGGTGACATTCTCAATCTCTTCTTTGAGGAATTCGTTGAGCATCACCTTATTCAGCCCACCTTCCTTATGGATCATCCCGTCGAGATTTCACCTCTTACAAAGCGTAAGCCCGAGAATCCTGACTATGTTGAACGTTTTGAGTTCTTTATGAACGGCTGGGAAATGGCAAACGCTTACTCCGAGCTTAACGATCCCATCGATCAGAGAGAGCGTTTCAAGGCACAGGAGGAGCTCCTCAAGCAGGGCGACGAAGAGGCCAACACAACTGATGAGGATTTCCTCACTGCTCTTGAATACGGTATGGCTCCCACCGGAGGTATTGGATTCGGTATCGACAGAATGGTAATGCTTATGACTGATTCTGCCGCTATCAGAGATGTACTTCTTTTCCCCACAATGAAGTCACTTGATAAATAAACCCTTATAAATAAAGGGTTTTCGGGGCAAGGGTACTCAAAAATACCCCAATTTTACCCCAATTTTCATAGAAATTTATAGAAACCACCTTCGATGAAGGTGGTTTTTTTGTGTGGTTATCGAAGCTTTCTGTGTAAATAATTCTTGTATATAAAACAGCATTTACTTTAAAATAATGTTGGGAAAACAATTTACATTTGTACTTTAATGTTGTACAATCTAAAGCATAAATATAAACAGAACTTTTTGAAGGAGGTGTTGCACTATGGAAAAGATTATGTCACGCATAAAAGAAGTCGCAAACGAAAACAACGGTTTTATCAGAACTTCGCAGATTGAAGAACTCGGATTGAGCAGACCTATGATAAAAAAGTTTGTTGACAGAGGCCTTCTGGAGCGAGTAAGAAAAGGATTGTATATACTTGCAAATGAAATAGCAGATGAATATGCATTGGTGCAGATGCGAAATAAGTATGCTGTTTTTTCTTATGCCACAGCATTGTTTATGTTGGGCCTTTCTGACCGCACACCTTATGTTTATGATATTACAGTTCCTCAGGGTGTAAATGTAAGCTTTTTAAAAAAGGAAAACGAACAGATTACCGTATATCCGGACAAGAAGGAGAGGTAAAGATGAAAGAATTAGATGTAGTAAGACTCGTTGGAGATTTTGCTGGTATTTCTGCAGGAACAAAGGGTACTATCGTTCTTGAGTATGATGGTACACATTTTGAGGTGGAGTTTGTTGATACAATGGGGGATACAATTGATGTGATTACCACGCCCTCAGAAATGCTTGCTTTAGTTGAGAGCGTTTAAAAATTTTTCGTTCTCTAAATTCTAAAAAAACCACAGAATCACCTTCAGAAATGAGGGTGATTTTTACTTTTTCAATTATCTCCTATACCCATCTTACATATTATTATCGAAAGGCTTAAGACGCTCCGGAGCATCAGCAAGACCTTATAACATAGATAATAAAACGAAAAAGGAGACTATAATGAATGACACAAACAAAGCAATAATTACCGGGAAAATCATACACATATATGAGATCTCACGGAATCCTGCCAGAGTGATTGTAACAGTTTCGGCAAACGGAGACAACCCAAAGATTTTCGCAGCGGGGATGCAGGCGGAATACATAATTCAGAACCTTAGAATCGGTGATACCGTTACAGTCAATGCAAACCTTCAGTCATCGGTTAAGTCGAAAATCGGAAGAACGGTGACCGTTTTTTGCGACAGTATCAGAAAGAATTATTCAAGAACAGAAAATGTTAACCGCTTTTACCTTGCAGGAGATGTTGTATCCACACGTACCGACACAGAGCGCAATGTAAGTACTATGATAATACGGACACGTGTGAACGGCAGAATCTCTACCATTCCTGTGGTTTTTTATAACCCCGATCACCGACTTTTTGCAATAGTAACCGATAACCCCACAATAGCAATTTCGGGAAAAATCCAGACTGTATGCAAGGATTATGGTAACGGAAAGCGTGTTTACCATCAGAATTATGTGGCGGATTTTCCACGGAATGATTAAGGTTATAAGACATATTAACATCCTTTCTTTTTTCTTTCGAACACGGAGTTCACCACTCCGTGTTCTGTTTTTCATTTTTCCGATTATTATGTGTTGCCGTCTTACATACTATTATTGAGACGTATACCACGTCCGGAGAAATGGTCATAATCGAACTCCTTTTATCCTTTTTTCTTTAGTGTTTTAATCAAAGAACTCCAATCAGTGAAAAAGAGCCCTCGTTATGAGAGCTCTTTTTCTGTTTGTGTATCAGATGAATTTGAGAATGTTTGCTTATTAATAAATTTCGAAATCATAAACCATATACATTTCAAATTCGGTGTTAAAATAATTCATAAGTGCATCAGCACAGTTGTCGTAAATATCTGTCAGGCCGTGTTCTTCTAAAGGTTCAACAGGAACGAATACATATCTGTCATCTGTGGGTTCTGGTTCTTTTACTGCTTTTACGGCTTTGTAGTTTTCCATATCAATCATTATGTAGTAAGGTTCTTCTTTGTATCTGTTTTCCAAGCATATATCATGACAGGTTTTAAACACAGTATATAATTGCCAATCTGTAAAAGCTTCTTCGTCGTTTTCTTCAACAAACGGTTCATACCATTCGTCATATTTGAAATCCAGATCAAAGTTTTCGTTGAAATATTCCACGAAGCTTCGAAGAACACAATCCCAGATGTCTTCTTCGGGTTTCTCTGTAATTTCAACAATAAATCCGTTTTCAAGTCCTTCAAATTCTTTTATTTCCCGTGCACCTTTTTCTGCCTCAAGTGTATCAAGTGAAACCCAGATGTATCTGTTGAAACGGGTTTCGCCTTCATATATATGCATAGCGGAGTGAATAAGAACTGTAAGATCACCTGCATCAAAATTTTCTTCGTTGAATATTTCTTTTAAATTATACATTTAATTCTACCTCCATTTCGTCAGCCATAAAGGCAAGCATTTCTTTTGATTTTATAAGGTTATTTTTAATTGCTTTCAATCTGTCAAGATAATCGCTGAACACATCTTCAGGTGCTTCGGCAATTTGCAGACAAGCATATATACAAGAGCTGAGTCCCTTGTACTCATCTAAATATTCTTCAACTGCATAATATGAGTTTGCCACGACCTGACTGAATTCGTTCCTCGCTTCTTCATCTGCATATATTTTTTTCGCTATAGCAAAATGTGAGTAAAAAGCCGTTTCCTCAGCAAATTCTTCAATTTCCTCAAGCATTTCATCTAAATTAAGTGTTTCGTTTCCATTGATCTCAGCTACTTCTTCTTTCGTATTGTTTTCTTCGTTGAAGACATCATTTGGGTTGCACATAATTTTTACCTCGATTTTTTTGTTATTATTTGTATTTTTTATATTGATTTTCCTTTCTGCTTTAAGCCATTAATTTTTTTATGTAATCAGGCTGACTTCTTTTGAAGGCCAGATAAGCTTGTCTTTTGGTATCAACCATTTCTATTGCTGCCTTGAATTTCTTTTCAGGGATTTCCCCGATGACCATAAGAACCCTAGCAAGCTTCTCGGTGTCATCACATATCTTGTTGTAAGACATGGTCATAAAGTAAAGGTTGTTTTTAATTGCGTTGTAATTTTTGAGACTCAGTCTGAGAGCTTTGTTCTCATATTGCTTGATTATCTTTACCGCATCCTTTACTGTGCTGAGGATGGCTTCGAGGGTCCTGAGTCCCTCGAAGATTACATCCGTTTCGTTTTGATTTTTACTGTTTTTGATCATTGTTTTGTACCTCGTTTCTATTAATTAATTTTTATCATTCCGGCAAGATTTGTGATTGCCGTATTTTTTCTGTTCGGGAACACCTCATCGTAGATGTTCATTGTTGTCTGTACGTCAGCGTGACCCATCAATTCCTGTATTGCTTTGAAGTCCTGTGTCTTTTCGAAGAGTCTTGTGCAGAATGTGTGACGCATACAGTGCGCCGAGAAGTGGGGTAGGATAGTGGGATCCTTTATTGATTTGTCGGATAATGCTTTACTGTTATATTCGTTTACTATTCTCCCGATGGCCTTGTTTACACTTGCGACCATCAATACGTTTCGGTCTCTGTTCATAAATACAAAGCCCGAATATCCGTCCACGACGCTCTTGCATCTGCCGTTTTTCTTCTGTTCTTCCTTTGCTCGGATGAGAGCCTCTCGTACTTCGGGGAGCATCGGAATTTCTCTTGTTCCGCTTTTTGTTTTCGGCGTTGAAATTCTGTGCTGACACGTTCCGTCCTCCTGGGGCCTGTAGCCGAGGGAGTGGTTGATGCTGATCATGTTTTTGCTGAAATTGATATCCTTGAATCTGAGTCCGAGGATTTCGCCTATTCTGCAGCCTGTGCCTATCATCACGATGAAAAGGTCAAGCCAGTGTCTGTATGTATCTGATTTGCTGACATAGTCAAAGAATGCATCCTGCTCCTCCTGTGAAAGAGCGTGGATCTTTTTCTTTTCGTAATTGCAGGTCTTTTTGAGCTCCTTCATCGCATCTGTTGTCGGGTTCAGTCTTATAATCTGATCCTTCACAGCGATGTTGAACATCGGATGAAGTATGTTCTGAACTATCTGAATGGTGGTTACCTCCATTCCTACCTCAACAAGCAGGTAATTGTAGAAGGAAAGGATGTTACTGTATTTCACATCGGTTATCTTTACATTTCCGAACTTCGGCTTGATGTACTTGTTATATGTGTAGATATAACCGTTTCGGGTTGAGTCCCTCAGCTTGCTTTTTGAGATGAGGAATTTATACCAGAGGTCGTCAACGGTAATGTTTGTTGCTGTTATACCGTCAATTTTGTCCTTCTTAATCTGATTTTCAAGCTCCTTCAATGAAAGACCCTTCTTCTTTCCCTTTGGTGCGGGATCAGTGGGATAGAGCTTCCAGCTGTAAACACTGTGTCTTACACCGTTTGAATCGGTGTATCTGTATTCATATCTACCGTCGGCTCTCTGAGATTCACCCTTTGTGAGCTTTCTGCCCTTTATGTCCTTGTCGCTTCTTCTTGTTACATTTGTTGTATTTGTGTTATCTTTCATTATTAATGGTTCCTTTCTGATTTTTTGTTTTATCTTTATCGTCTGCAGTGCCTTCGGTGAGACACTGCAGCGTTTGTTATTACTTAAATTACATTGATGCTGTCGATGTAATGCTCAAACTTGATTCGCTTGATGCTTGGACGGCTGTTCTTCCAGAGGATGTAATCAGCGTCTTCGTTTTCGCTGATGAGTGCTCGGATTTTGTTTACTCCGATGTTGAAGTAATCGGAAGCCTCTTCAACCGAAAGTGTGTACTTCTTCCAGGTGGGTACTGTTTTCTCCATTATTCTTTTCTCCTTTCTTTATTATTGTTTTGTTCAGGCTGCAGAGTTTTCTCCTGTCGTGATTCCTGTATTAATAATATGTAAGTTCAGTTAGTGTGATAATTTGTTTTTTTGTGGGGATCCCTCTGTTGTGATTAAAGCATATCACAACGAATCTGAGCTTTGTATTTTTTGTTGAGCTTGATTTTTGGGGACAAAAAAAGAAGCTTACTCCCCCCTGAAGAGTTATTCTCTTCAGGGGAGGTAAGCTTCGTAAGCTCAGGTCTGCTGGTGAACGAGTAGTTCAGCATGTGTTCAAGGGATCGTCATCCCTTGGTCCTCATTGTGGTGTCGGGAGGGGAGAAGGTAAGATTTTCTCTTCCTGACACTCTATTCAATTTTGATTCCTTAAGGAAGGTTGGGCTCCGGATCCCAACTGTGGACTTGTCCTATACTAGCATTATACCCATAATTTTCTAAAAATCAAGTGTTTCTCGCTATTGTTTACAAATTATTTACAATATATGTGTAGACTTTTGTTTTATATATATTTATAATGTAAAGTTACAACCTCGTAATTTTCATTTTTTCGATTATCTATAGTTCCCATCTTTCATACTATTATTAAGATGACAACACGATTGGTGCTCATAATTGATTTGAACTACCTTTTATCTTTTGTTGAACTAAATAATTAACTCCTACGTCAATTTGAAGAAAGAGCTCTCCTTCGGGAGGGCTCTTTTTCCGTTTATCAGCCTTTGTGAAATTACATATTAATATTAAGAAAAGAAACTAAGAGGAAAGGATAAAACTAATGAGGAAGATAACAGTAACAGCATAAACGCATTCGGCGTTGAAAGAAAAGGAAACCCCGACGATCGCAGGATTGTCACCCTGTGATGTCTGCCAGCTGGGCGATGCAAACGCATCAGGAAATAGCAGCCTTTGACAGTTTAGCTATATTATTTTAAAGAGGAGGGGAACAATATGGCAAAGAAAAAACGCCGTCAGAGCGTCACAAATAAGATTATGGCTGAGGTAATATCGATTCAGAATGAAAAAACACCTCATGACCTTTCAAGAAAGAATTATATAAGGAACACCAAGCGGTTTATTAAGTTCTGCAGAGAAAAATATGACTGCAGAGATTTTGACTCCTGTAAGGAGCATATACAGGATTATTGCAATTATCTTCAGGAGCAAGGCTACACGGCCAGCACCATTCATACCTATATCGCTTCTATATGTTCCACCTATAATTTGCCGATGTCAGAAATTGACAAGCCGATACGTCGCACAGGAGAATTTACAAGAGGCAGGCTGAATGTGCTTAATCGTGTGAATCAGGATCTTAATGATGTTACATATAAAAGGCTTGTTGATTTTCAGATGGCAGCAGGTCTCAGAAGAGCAGAACTTAAATCTCTTCGAGGTAGCTCACTTACTTATGACGAATCCGGGTATCCTTGCTTAAGGGTGGTAGGTAAGGGGAGAAAGCTTCAATATCAGCGATTGAGTGATGAGGACTTTAAAATCGTTAAGCCTTACTTTGAGAACAAAGCACCCGATGAACCTATATTCACGGAAAAGGAACTTGATAACGACCTTAATCTTCATCTGCTTAGAGCAAGGTCAGCACAGAAATATTATGAGGCACAGCTTGAGAGAATTCTCAATGAGCCCGGTTATGAGGAGCAGTTAAGAGAGGAAATAATCAGGCGTTGGAATAAATATAACATAGATAAAAGAACGGGTAAGCCTAAATATCTTAACCCTAAAAATCTTGAAGGCTGGTATATTGCAAGGGGAAGCACAAGACGAAGGGCACTTCAGAATGGAAGACCGATTAAAGTGAACAGACTAGCGTTATTAAGCACCAGTGTTTTTCGACTCTCACACTATCGCTTAAACGTGGCATACGAAAATTACATCATTGTTTAAGTAAAAAAATACTACCGGGGATATTCCCGGTAGTAGAGTTTACTTCTGTGCTTCTTCTGTCATTCTGTCAATATCAGCAAAAGCATTTTCTATCGCTTCGGTGCTGTACAGATTATAAAGATTATAAATTCTGTTGGTAATATCAAGATCATCCCAAAGGGTAAGAATATCTCCTGCGGTGGTGTTTTTGTATTCTGCGTAACGTTCTATCAGAAACATAAAGAATTGCATTTCTCTGCTCATATAAGTCACCTGTCTTTCGTTAAATTAAGTATGACATATGTTATATTTATCCGTTTGCATCATTTTTCATGGACCCATAAAGGATATTAAGTTATAGCCTCTTTCTTTACCAACCTTCATCATATATTCCATACGGTAGATGAAACGTTGGTAAAAATCAATAATGAGTTCTGTTTCGCTATCGTTGACACCTTTGGCTTTCAACTTTTGGGTGTATTCTGTTTCTCTTCCGTTAGTTAAGGCATCAATCGTATCAGTGATATCTCTTAACATTGCTGTAATTGAATCGAAGGTGAAAAAATTATATGTAAGCCACCATTCAAAGCCACTTATATATTTTGAATGTTCTTCACCATTGTCGTCAACCCAATGATATTCTAATCGGCTTTTGTTTGCTTCAAGCTCATCGTCATAATATTTGTGAAGAAATGGTATAAGGTACTGGTCAACATCATTTTCCTCAATCGAAATCTCTGCGCTTCGCATTTCTGCAACGTTATCAATTTCGTTTGTGTTTGAATAATCGATTACTCTTACAGGCATAATCCAGAAGTATGATGTGGAATCGTGACCGTCTACTATGCCTATCTCTTCCTTGTAAATATCTCTTCCTATTATATCGAATGAAAGCGCTTTAATTTCATTTATAAGTTGCTGATTGTCCGTGTGATTTGCGACTGCATTATCCAAAAGAATTTTTAATCGCTCATATGATTTATAAGGTATGTCTGATTCGGCTATAAAAATTCTGGCTGTATGATAGGTAGTATAATCAGACATATAATCAACATAATCTTCTTTTAGAAGACATAACAGATGATAGCCTCTTAACTGTGAGGGATCGCATAATCTTAAAAAATCAGTTTCCTTCTGAGGGAATACACCTTGCGTAGCAACGGTCAGTTCTTCTGCGGAAACATCCTGATAATTTTCAGTTGTAATATGGTCATTTCCGGCATTGCTATATCTTTCCCAATATTTGTGACCGGATTTGTAAAAATAATAAAGATAGCCGTTATGAGTTACAAAGAGCATATTCTCTTCGGGGAATTTTACAACCTCAAAATCGTCAAATAATTTCATAATTAATCACCTCTTCTATGTGAATTATAGCTAGTTTAACATATAGCTATAAAATTAACAATACCTTTTCCGACACTATTGTATCAATAAGGGATTCATTGTAAATACATTTCAGTATATAAAATCAACACAAAAACATAATTTCAAACCTCCGCAGAGATATCTTCTTCTAAATTTGTAGCGTATAGCACGCTATAGTAAGCTGAATTTTTTGAACTGAAAATAGCTACCGTTAAATTGTGGTAGCTGCTTTCAGTTCATTTTTTAATGTGTAAAAGGTTGTTCTGCCAATGCCGAGGTTAAGCATCGCTTCCTTATCGGTTATGTCGGGATTATCTTTTAAGAACTGTAGCTGAAAAGCCCTCTTTTCCTTGAAGGAAAGCTTACCCTTCTTTTCGAGAGTCTTTGCATACTGCTTCTGATTGTTCTTACGCTTGGCTTCCATCTTTCTCTCCTTTGAGAAATTGCAATAGCTGACTCTGATATCCTCTTCGCTGAAGGCGAGGGCAAAGGCGAGATATTCATAGGTGAAATTATATGTAACTTCATTCTTGTAGGTAGCAAGAACGGTCTGCTTCATTTCCTTGTAATATGACTTGTCACAGTATTGTCTGCAGTATTTGACAGCATAATAGTCGGGATGTCCAAGCTTCTTAAGATAGTTGGCTATTACAAAAAAGAAGAAATTTCTTGAGGGTACCATACCCTTATGCCTAATCAGATAGTTATGAAGGTCAAGCAGAAGATTCCAGTATCTGTTTTCAGGCTTGAAGTTGGTGCGGTATTTCAGCTTTTTGTAGGGCAGAGCCGTGTTTTCAAATATATCATCAATATCTGCCTCGGTTATAGCCTTAGCAGATGTCTTTTTCTTTTTATCCTTCTTTGGCTTTTTGCTTTTCTTTTCCTTCTCCCGTTGCTTTTCAAGGAGCTTTTCTGCAAGGACTCTGTCTTCGTGGGATATATTATCCTGCTTCAGAAAATCCTCAAGAGTCATATCGCCCAACGAATAAAGAAACTCCTGCTTACGCTGAGCATTTTTCGCTTTGGTGATAAGGCTCTTCTCATAACATCGCTTGTAATATGATCGTCTGTATTCGAGAATCTCTTCATCTGTTCTCAGTGCCCAGTCGAGTCTGTGAATATCGGTGCTGTCATTTTCATTTACCTTGAACAGCTTACCCTTGATGGGACGCTCCTTAAGGTTATAGCTGGTTGGATTGCGGAACATATGATTTATGTTGTTGCCGCTGAAATCGGCATCGAATTTTAGGATTAAACAGGCGTTGTATTTTTTGTAGATAAGACGGTTAATGCAAACATTTTCGTCAGTACAAGCTTTGGCATCAGAGCATTTACTGCGATGCGGACAGGATGCCTTTAAGGGCTTACTGTTCTTATCAGATTTTATCTTCACGGTTTTGGTCGGATCCCAGAAATACATTTCATCTATGGGATATATTAAGTGAATCCCTCTTCCGGATAGCGAGATCCATTTTGGAAGCTGCCAATCCTCAAGGCTATATGTTTCTTTTATAAAGCTCACAGCGGTGTCCTTGTCGGTTATATCGGCATACATATTTATATCGTCAATATCAATTATTATGCATCTTGCGGCTCTGCAATCATTTTCTGTAACCCAGTTTGAAAATGATGCAGGATGCATAAATAAGGTAAGCTCATATTGAGAAAGGCAACAAAGAGCATTTATATATCCCTCACGACTGAAAGGTATATTTACAAATGTTCCGTTATCATTGACAACATAAATGTAATGCTTTTCTCCGGCATAGGGTACAATTTCCTGAAGATACTCATACAGTAGGGATTTACTGTCAAAGGTACCTTTTTCAATCAGTTCCTTTACCTCTTCCCGAAGAGAGTGTTTGTCAAGTGACTGACCAAAATTGAATACGTATTGGGGAACTGTATTTTTCGTTTTTCCCATGTTTAACATCTCCTTTTATTTTTGTTTGAAATAAGTATGAAAGATTTGTTTGGGAAAAACGGAATTTTTAAAATTAGCGGTTATTCCTGTAGCAGTTATTCGTGAATAACTAAAGGAATAACCGACTAATTCGAGGTTTTTCATTTTTCAAGTTATTGTGTCACCTCATCTTACATACTATTATCAGAAACAAAAATACGAATGGAGTATGATGTTTCTGTCAGAAAAAATACAAATAAAGGAGATTTAAAACAACATGAAATTTCAGGGAAGATTAACCACTGAGGAGTTGCTTTTAAGCAACGGAATAACAGCTTTTATCAGAACAAGGTCGGGAACAGGAATCAACAGAATCGATCTGAGCTTGTACAAGTATAAAAGCGAAGCGGAAAATCCCGAAGTCAGAGTTTACTCAAGACGCACCAAGGGATTGATTACAATGGAGGATTTTGCAGATATTTACGAAATCCTTGCAGACGAAGACAAATGCTACAAATTATGGAATGAAGGAAAGAATTTTAAGGAGGAACAAAACCAATGAACGTAATCCACATTCACCAGGCTGAAATTATAGCCTTTGACGACAGAGAATATCTCGCAGCAATTGAAACTCAGACAGTCGAAAACGGAGGTATGCAGGCTTATGTAATCCTTATGGATCATGAGGAAAAGGTTAAGCTCGTACTCGGTTCCGTGTACAGTAAAACTGTAGACATTCCTAAGGTGCACCAGGAATGCATTGATCTCATAATGGATGAGGACTATTGTAACTCTGTCTGGGAACACAATAAGGTGATTAACTGACAGAAACGAACATCCCTCTGAATGGCGCCAAGCTGTTCAGAGGGATTGTTTATTTTTACTATAAAACAGGCGTTTTTAATTTTTTTCATTTTTTTAAATAAATCTTACATACTTAAAATGAAGACGAAAAAAGATGCAAGGAGATTGTATTTATTCGGACTTTAATAATATTAAAAGAAAGAAGGAAAGCAATTATGTTAATTCCGATTGCAAAACCCGAAGAAAGAGAATTTTACAAATCCTGTCAGGAGCTTAAGGAGCTTTATAAGGACGGAAAGGTTGTAGGTGTATATGCCGCAAGCTACATTAATGACCAATGGTACTATACTTTAGGAAAGACTGTCCTTAGGGACAACAAGGTGGAAACGATTGACCGCTGTGTAATTTGCGGTGAAGAGTCTGTTGACTGGAAAGCTGCCACTCTAAAGTTTATAAGCTTCCTTGATGGTGCAGATGTAGTAATCAATTATGCGGAATATGAAGTACTCGATAGTGAAGAACACAACATCGAAAACATTGATATTGAAAAGCTTGCTATGTGGTGTCAGTATTACTTCCATTACAGAGGGATTGATACACTTGATATTGAATATGCAAGAAGCACTTTTGAATACGGTGAAGGTGTTGAGGGAATAGACATGTATGAGGAGCTTACAGACCTTATTAACATTATTCTTGCCGACTATGAAGCAATTCTTGAGCAGGACGAAGAAAGAAACATATCTGAATAAAATACAGAAAAAGCCGTCACAACAAGTGACGGCTCAATTTTTTATGCTTTTTAAATCAATTAAAATAAGATCATAATCAGCAAAATAAGAATTCATACGATCAGTAACATAACATTACCGTCGTAGCTTTAATCTTCATAATGATTAAAATCCCCGAACCAACCTGGGTCACAGTGACCTACCTTGTCTCCATCGCTGTTGTAGTGATTGTATCCACCAAAGAGTCCGGGCTCGGAATGACCAATCTTATGTCCGTTGTTATCGTAATGATTCTGACCGCCAAAGAAGCCGGGGTCAGAATGTCCAACCTTATTGCCGTTAGCATCGTAGTTGTTGTAGCCTCCGAAAAATCCGGGTCTGCTTTCGCCGATTTTGTTGCCCTTGCTGTCATAGTGAATGATATCACCGAACCAACCTTTTCTGCTGTAACCGGCTTTACCCATAAGTTTTTCCTCCTTATATCTGATGTTACCCTTATAATCTGAATGAGCCGTTATACTTACCGTCAATTGCAAATGCAAATAAAGTACCATTGTTCACAGCGGCAAAGTATCCTGTCTGTTCAAACTTATCTGCATAGTTTTTCTCAATAATCTGAAGCGTTTCACGAAGCTGAAGCATTGCGGCAAATTCGTGCTTGCAGTTATAACTGCAGAAGCAGGAGCAGACCAGATGACTGATTTCACCGTACTGATATTCAAACTCAACCTCGTAGTTTTCATTGCCTTCTACAATAGCATAGCCCTTATTTCCGTCGATGCTGATATATCTGACTTTGTTTTCAATGTAGTATTCGTGACCACGCTCTGCAACATTTGCACTGACCTTCATATCAGCAAGATTGTTGAGATTGAATGAGGTGTCGTCGTTGCCGCTTATGAACTCATCCTCTTCACCGGAGGGAGCCTTGAACCAGGTTATTGCCTTGCTGTTTGGCAATGCATTACGGTCGAAGGTCACAAAGTGGCTGCCTGCCATAAAGAACTCACCGTGAACTGTTGTATCAACCACAGCGATAACACGCTTGTAGTCGGAAATCTTGATTTTGAAATTGTAATTTACGTCGGTAACACGTCCGAGAAGACCTTCAAGCTTGCCGTTAACATAGACCATTTCGCCATGATGCAAATCGAACTGATCGTTGTAGTATGCCAGGGTCATATGTCTGTCTGCAAAGTAAATCTGAACCACAGATTTGCGAGGTGTGGTTGTTTGTGCGGGTGCGATATATGTAGCTTCTGTAGTTTTTGTTTCTGCTGATTCTGCCGCAAAACCGATTTTAAATGACATAGTGTGTTCCTCCTTGTTGTTTTTGTGATTTGATTATATAACGGCAAAAAGCGAATTGCAATAGGGGTTGGACCTGTTGTCCGTTTATGTGGACTGAGAGACGAGTTGAGTTGTCTGGCTCTTGCAATTGTGTTGGTAGCAAGCGTATAATATCCATATAAAAGTATGGAGGATGTTTTATGCCTGACCTTAATGATTTTTATGCTTTTAAGATGACCAGCGGAGGAAGTGGAAGCGGTGGAGGAAAGAATAACAATTCAACTGGTGGTGGTAGTGGCGATTCGGGTTGTGCCACTGCTTTGATTGTGCTGGCGGTTATTGGTTGGGTGCTGTGGCTTATCGGTAAATCATAAACGGAGGACAAAATATGAAGGTTACTATTATTCGAAGCAATAGAAAAACCTTATCAATTCAGCTCAAGCCGGGTGAAATCATCGCCCGTGCACCTCTTCGTATGAAGGACAAAGAGATTTACAGCTTCATTGAATCGAAAAAATCCTGGATTGAAAAGAATCTTGCTAAGATAGACGAGGTTCAGCCTTTCACTGAAGAAGAAATAAACGCTCTTGCTGAAAAAGCAAAGGCAATCATCTCTGAACGAGTTAAATATTATGCACCGAAAATCGGTGTAACTTATAATAGAATCACTATCCGTTGTCAGCGTACCCGTTGGGGCAGTTGCTCATCAAAGGGTAATCTAAATTTCAACTGCCTGTTAGCATTGTTTCCGGTTGAGGTTATTGACAGTGTTGTTGTTCATGAACTATGCCACAGAAAGTACATGAATCATTCACCACAGTTCTATGCAGAGGTTGAGAAAGTGTTTCCGGAATATAAGAAGTGGCATAAGTGGCTGAAGGATAACGGTGGTATTTTCCTTAATCGTATACCCAAATAATCGTAGTAAAGTCTATTTTTATAATACAAATATATTAGAACTGATTTCGTTTATTCGGAGTCAGTTTTTATTTTTAGGACAACATTTTTTAAGTATACTTAATACCTACTACACTTATTGTGTGTAGACTTATTGTCTGACTAAAGGTAAGATTATTATATCAAAATATTGAAGGTGATAAAGTGGATATCATAAAAGTTTTTGGCAGTAATGTTCGCAAATATCGTACAGAAAAAGGCGTATCGCAAGAGAAGTTTGCCGAGCTTTGTGGTTTACACAGAACATACATCAGTGATATTGAGTGTTTCAGAAGAAGTATTTCTTTGGATAACATCCAAAAAATTGCTGATGCACTTGAGATAGAAACATATAAACTTTTTATAGAATAGTCCAATGAAAGTTGCAAGTTTGTTTAGTGGCATCGGTGGCATAGATCTTGGATTTAAGCAAGCAGGTTTTGATATTGTTTGGGCAAATGAGCGAGACACAGCAGCCTGTCGAACTTATCGCTTGAATTTTAGTAATAACCATCTTGTTGAGAATGATATTCGTAATATTTCTGCAAATGTTCTTCCAGATTTTGATGTTATTGCTGCCGGTTTTCCATGTCAATCTTTTTCTACTGCAGGATTCAAGAAAGGGTTTCGTGATCCACGAGGCAATCTATTCTTTGAAATTATCCGTATCGTTAAAGTGAAACAACCTCGGATTATTTTGCTTGAAAATGTTGAGAACATCATCGAACACGATAACCAAAAGACTTTTTTGACCATTTTCAATTCCTTATCTGAGTGTGGCTATGATGTGAAGTACAGAACATTGCAGCCATTTGATTACGCCGGTATTCCGCAGAGGAGAAAAAGGGTCTTTATCGTTGCTTTTCGGGATATCGATGATTTCGATGCGTTCTCATTCCCTAAAGAAATGGAAGAAAAACAAGCAATAGATAGGATTATTGATTTTTCGCAAAAGCAACACACATCTTATTATTACGAAAATAATCATCCCTCGTATCCCGAGCTTGAACAGAAAGCTAAAATCGGACAGATTTACTCTCTTAAAAATGATGGCTCCGTATACTGTTCAGGAACTCTGTGCCCAACGTTAATAGCGGGTATGGGTAAATTTCCCGATAGAATTCCCGTTGTTAAAGATAATTACGGAATAAGGCGTCTCACAATTAGAGAGTGTTTGCGTTTTCAAGGTTTTCCAGAGAACTTTAATATCTCCCGTGACAACTCTATAGAAGATGCATATAAACAGATAGGAAATTCGGTCTGTGTGCCAATAGTCAATAGAATTGCTATAGAAATTGCAAAAGTGCTTGAAAGGAAGGTGCTGTAATGAATAATGCGTTTTTAGGGATGACACTTCAAAAATATATCTGCCAGAAATATGATGTGCCTATGCACCCCAATGCAGTGGCTCAATTTACATCCAGCTATAACAAAGATTACGAACCTGGTCTCGACGAGTTGACGAACGCTATTTTCAAGGATATCGGCACAACACCAACACAGTGTTTAACATTTGCCCCCTCTGCTAAGGGCAAGGAAACTTTATCTCCCCATAATTTCCTTTTGGAAAACGGAGCAACCTTATCTATAAGAACCAACAAAACCGGGGACAAAGTTGCACCGAGGGTAGTTGGTCAGTGTGGCTTATTCGTATTCAATGCGTTTTTCTCGGAACTTGCCGGTTTTGAAATTGAGGACAAGGAGCAAATTAAAGGCGTTGTTCTTAAGAGTATTCACAGAATGATTCCCACATTTCTGGATTATCTCTTCGTTTCGGACTATACCGTGTGGGTAAGATATGATGACGGAAAATACAGCTATACTGT
>SVPE01000041.1 GCA_015066015.1 Oscillospiraceae bacterium | reverse complement strand
CTGTACTACCTATATCTTGATGACCACGATTTAGACTTAATAGCATGGCCAGATGCGCAAGACCTTGAGGGCGAGATGGGAAAGCACATTACGGACCATTTTAATCTCGGTAAATGAAACACATTTAAATTTAATAGATAGACACCACTTCCAATTTGTTGAACGGTGCAAGTACAATAATTTTACGCTTTTTTACCTCAATTCTGCTCCGTTTGGTTACTCTTTCGCACAAAAAACGACGAATTTCGTTAAGAAGTTCGTCGTTTTAACTTTTTTGGTAATTTTAATGTTTGATGATGATAATGAGAGTCCACAGTAACGCGGCGAGGGCAACACTGCCGGTGTTGCTCAGAGAGCCGCCGTAATGGGTGGTTAAAGAAGTAAGTCGTTTTTTTGCTGTTGTATCTAAACGGGTAGAGTGTGAGGCTCTCTGATTTCCGGCTTTCGCAGAAAGCCGGAAAGCTCGCCGCGTATTCCCGGGAGGTCGCGGATGATGCTTTTATCGGAGCGATTTTTGAATTTGTTAATTGCGAATTGTAATAAATATGTTATAATTATAATCACCACTTTTAATTTTTATCCTTTATAATGATGATGTACTGTGAAAGGAGGAGATTACAATGTACAATGTTCTTGTTTGTGATGATGACAAAGCCATTGTCCGTTCGATCGAGATTTACCTTAAGGCTGATTCCTACAACGTCTTTTGCGCTTATGACGGAGCAGAGGCTCTGGAGATTATGCAGAAGGAAAAAATTCATTGCATAGTTATGGATATAATGATGCCTAGGATGGACGGAATTTCCGCAACGCTTAAAATCCGTGAAAGCAGTAATGTGCCACTTATCTTTCTGTCTGCGAAAAGTGAGGACACCGACAAAATTACAGGACTTACCTTTGGCGGTGATGACTATGTTACAAAGCCATTTAACCCGTTGGAGCTTTGCGCAAGAATCAAAAGCCAGATAAGGCGCTATGTTTCCCTTGGTTCAATTGAAGAAAAAAACGATGTAATCACAACAGGCGGACTTGTTCTTGATATGAAGGCGAGAAGTCTTACTCTTGACGGAGAAGAGGTAAGACTCACTGCTACGGAATATAAAATTATGGAATACCTTATGGTTAATATGGGAAGGACACTCTCTTCCAATCAGATTTACGAAAATGTGTGGAATGAAAAGGCTTTCTCGACGGAAAAAACGGTGACGGTACACATCAGAAGAATCCGTGAGAAAATTGAGTTCGACACGAAAAATCCCAAATATATAAAGGTGGTGTGGGGAATTGGATACAAAATTGAAAAAATTTAACATTTCGGCACTGAAAAAGGTAGTAGCGCTTATTCTCTGCCTTGTGTGCGTTGCAGGCTGTGTTCATCAGGTGCTTACAAGCATATATGCTTACGATGAAGTCAATTTATATGATCAGACTTTCGCTGATGCCATCGGATACAGCGGAAAGAGGCTCGATAAAACGAACATAACCGACACGAGAACCTTCAGGCGTCATATGGAAAACTATGCAAGCAATATTTCTGAAATAACAGGACGTTACGGAGACGGCACCGAAGAAAGTTATAATCAGTGGAAAAAGTCTATTGAAGAAAAGAATAAGGACGTTGTGAAGGCGGCAAAGGACAATCTTGTTGCTCACGTTATAAACGATAATTTTTTCACTTATCTTCAGCTTGTTGAAGATAAAACTGTTGTGCCCCTTGGGTTTATCCAGGCTTCGGAATATAGCGGGTCAACCTACGGCTATGAAGAAAACACCTTCAGCTCGAGTGAAATTGATTATCACTATCTTTTAAGACAGCAGGCAACTGTTTATAATGTCAAAACTGTTCCCGAAGAGGTTCAGAAAAAGGCAGAGGAGCTTGGTGCCGATGGAGTTTTTGAGATAAATAACTTCTATCAGATTACCTCTTACGATTGGCAGAACGAATCTGAAAGAGTGAAGGAAACCTATCAGCCGGGCTATTATGCTTTTAAAATTGACATGGCGGTAGTTGAAGACAGACTTAAGTCAGAAAATCTTGTTTATACTGACGAATTCGGTTCTGCCTCCGAATTTACCAAAACTTATCAGATGCGTATGAATTCACTTCAGGAAAGGTACGGCACCGGCAGATACTTTTTCAGTGACGGTTCAGGCAAGGTGTATACCAATATAGATACTCTCAGCGAGAAAAGCACTGAAAAGGAAATCGAGGAAGCTTTTTCGGCTCTCGGATTTTTCTGTACAGCTGACAGCTACGGTAACTATTACGCAGACGGAGAGTTTTATTTGTTCAGCGACTATGATTATCCGCACTATGACTATGCTGTACCTGTTGTTACAACATCTTTTGTATACAACACAACCACTCTTCCGACATCAGAAAGCACAACGGCTGCTCCCGCTGTGACACATGAGAGTGAAGAAGAAGTAACAGCTCCTCCTCAGACAACAACTGTGGAGGTAACAATGCCTGAGACGACGAGGTTTGATTTTACAAACGACAGTACTCCTTTTGTGAATGAATCAAGCGAAAAATGGGTTTGTTATCTCGGTGTTGATATGTACAGTGATGATTTTTCAGAGGAGGACCGCTTCAGAACAACGGCTTCACAGATTGAGATTGCAAAGGAGATAATGCTGGATTTTGCAATTACCTGTGGATTTTTCGGATTGATTTTTCTTGTCTGCTTTATTTATCTTATCGCAAAATCGGGCAGGAGAAAGGGTAGTGAGGAAGTTCATCTTTTTAAATCTGATAAGGTTTTCACCGATTGGAGAATCGTTATTGATTGCCTTCTCGGCTGGGGCGTATTCTTGCTTTATGTTGTTGCTGTGGATTACTTCGGCAACGATAACGCAATAGGCTGGTTTATAAATATTTTCACTGTACTTTCGGTGGCCTTTGCGGCAATTGTAATTGACCTTGTGCTTTTTGTTACAAGACACATCAAAAACAGAAGCTTGTTCAGGCAAATTTCGCTTGTCCGGCTCTTTGTCGTAATAAGAAAGCTTTATAAGGATAAGGTAAAGCCTTTTACAGATGAAAAATTCCTTTATACAAAGGAATTCAAAAAGGGTACACTGATAAGAATAGGAGCGATTGTGGCGGCTAACCTGCTTTTGGTAATTATGGGAACCTATGAAAGCGCCGCAAACGGAACGGCATTCATTTATGTTCTCTGGCTGTTGTTTGACATGGGTGTGATTGTGTGGGTGATCCGTTTTGTCGGCGGCCTTCATCGGATTCTTACCGCCCTTGACGAGATAAGACAGGGCAATTACGATATACAGATAAATATCTATTCTCTTCCTGCTACGTTGCGTGAAACAGCAAAAAAGGTTATGAGTCTTCGCGACGGCTTTAAAACTGCCGTAGACGAGGCTGTAAAGCAGGAGCAGACAAAGACTGAGCTTATCACAAACGTCTCTCACGACCTTAAAACACCGCTTACAAGCATTATAAATTATGTTGAGCTGTTGAAAAAATGTGAAATCAGCGATGAGAATGCCAAGGAATATCTCGGAGTCTTAGGCGAAAAGAGTGACAGACTCAAAAAGCTGATTGAAGATCTTGTTGAAGCGTCAAAGGCATCTACGGGCAACATAAAGGTTGAGCTTATGCAGGTAAGTCTCAACGAGATGGTAAGTCAGCTTCTCGGTGAGCACGCTGACGGACTTGACAAGAAAAAGCTTAATGTTATTGCGGATATTCCCGGAAACGATGTTACGGTAAGCGCCGACGGAAAGCTTCTTTACAGGGTGATGGAAAACCTGATTGTAAACGTTGAAAAGTATTCGCTTTACGGCACAAGAGTTTATGTGACGGTGAAGGAAGAAAACGGAGAAGGAACGGTCACCTTCAAGAATATTTCCGAACAGCCGCTCAATATTACGGCTGATCAGCTTATGGAACGCTTTGTGAGAGGTGACGAATCCCGTTCAACTGAGGGCAACGGACTTGGACTTTCAATAGCGAAGAGTCTTTGTGAGCTTCAGAACGGCGAGCTTGAGCTTACCATAAATGGCGACCTGTTCGCAGCTAAGGTTAAGCTTGGCAGATAACAGTCGCCTGTACTCCGGACTGCATAACAGAAGCAAAAAGCAGGTGCTTTACTGATTGAACTGCCCCAATTTGTGCGGACAGCACAAAAACAGACCTTAATGATAGAATATTAAAAATTAAGCGACATACTGACTTCGTTTTTCAAGCGGAGTCAGTTTTGTTTTCAGTTGGATTCTTTCGT
>SVPE01000006.1 GCA_015066015.1 Oscillospiraceae bacterium | reverse complement strand
ACGAAAACAACAATACAAATGCCAACAACAAGAAGCTCACGGTACGGCGTGTAACTCCCATACAGATAGGGTGTTTCTTCTTTCATTTCAAATCCGCCAATTATCGAAATAACGGCCAAACACGAAATGAAAGCCAAAGCAAGTCCAATCAATACGACAGCTACGATTTTAATGGGAGAAAGTTTAACTTCTTTCCTGTTCATAGTTACCCTCCTTTGTATTTTGGGGTTGTTGTGCTGGGGTGAGGCTAATCTATCAGTCAAATTCTTATTTATCGAACAGAGTATATCATAAACATCTGCAACAAGCAACTTTTGGTGAAGTATGGGTTTCGCCCAGGTGAAGCAGCGGCGATGCCGCTGTGAAGTATTGTGCTTCGCACAAAGTGAAGTTAAGTGTGCCACTCATGCCCGCAGGCACTTCACGATGCGAAGCATCACTTCACGCGCCGTAGATGCGCTTAACGTGCCGCAAGGCATACTTAGTTGAAAAGAAACAACCTTTGTCTAGTAGACAAAGGTTGTTTCTTTTGTGGTGACCCGGACGGGACTCGAACCCGTGTTACCGCCGTGAAAGGGCGGTGTCTTAACCGCTTGACCACCGGGCCTTATATGTAAAAGAGGAAGGAACGCGTTATCCTACACTCTTTATTTTAAAAATGGTAGCGGCAGTGGGACTCGAACCTACGACACTCCGGGTATGAACCGAATGCTCTAGCCAACTGAGCTATGCCGCCACATCTACGCCGCTCAACACAACGCTTGCATATTATATTATACAATTTTTGATTTGTCAATACCTTTTTTTGTTTTTTTCAAAAAATTTTTAACGTGAATTTTCAGCGCAGCTTAGCAAAAAAACTGCCCATTACATCAGCACATTCCTTTTCCATAAATCCGCCTACAATCTGCGGTCTGCCCGGAAAAGGGAGCTCACAAAGATCACATACACTACCCATCGCCCCGCCTTTTTCGTCGTAAGCACCGAACACCACCCGGTCAAGTCTTGATGCCATAATCGCACCCGTACACATAGGACAGGGTTCAAGAGTAACATACATCTCACATCCGTCAAGTCTCCACGAGCCGAGAGATTCGCAGGCGGCATTTATCGCTTCTGTTTCCGCGTGAGAAAGCGCATTCTGCTTCTGCTCTCTTTTATTATAACCCTCTGCGACAATTTTATCCCCTTTGATTATAACTGCGCCGACAGGTACTTCCCCCTCCAGAGCCGCTTTATTTGAAAGCTCTATTGCTCTTTTCATAAATTCCTTTTTTATCATAAGTCCTCCATAAAAAAAGGTGACACTGTGCCGTCACCCTTTTTCCGTAATACCTGCAACAGATACAATAATAAGATATAACACCGATATAATCATCGGAACATTCAGAAAATATGCCTTCAGCTTTTCCTTGGAGCTAAGCATACTTCCGCCCTTCATAAGAGGTATATCCTTGGTATGGGAAACAAAATATGCAAATGCTATAAAACCGATAAATACTGAGCCGTAGATAACTGCAAGCTGAATCATCACATTGAGATTTTCCTCGATAACACCCTCAGTATAATAGAATATAACCGAAACGAAATTGTTGATAATATGAATTATCACACCAGTCCACAAAGTACCTGTCTTTACCGAAAAGTATCCGAGTCCGAATGCTGAAAGCAAAGCAAAGGGAATCTGTGTGAAGTTGCCGTGAATGAGCGCAAACACAACCGAAGACATAGCTATTGCAAACATATCGCCGTAAAAGCGGAGGTTACCGAGAGTATAACCCCTCATTATTACCTCTTCAACAACGCCTGCAACAATTACCACACGAAAAAGACTCATAACAAACCCGAATGCACCCTCAGGTAAGCTGAAATCAATGGAAGACGGTTCATATCCGAATTGGTTGAAAATCAAAGATATATAGGTTGTAACGATATTAGCCGCCATACAGCAGCCTACACCTGCAACAACAGCCGGAAGCATCATTGATTTTCTGTAGGGGCCTCCAAGATAAAAAACTCTGCCGACAGAGGAATATCTGTTCATTGCTCTACCGGCGATCATAAAAGGCATCAGCAGGCTGAGTATACTGAGCATTATATCAAATCCCGAAGCAAAAATACCGTCATCAAAATATCTATCCTGAAGTCCGAAAGCAGCAAGAGCCACAACAAGCACATTCTGAATCAGTATCGTACCGAGAATGGCAAGGCCGGTATAAAAACCCACCTTCTTCAGATTTTCCTGCTCCTGATGTTTTCTGAGAAACATTGCGGAATTGAAATTCTCATCCCACACAGTACCGGAATAGCCGTAAAAACCGTTCATTTATTCTGCTCCACTTTCATCTTTTACTCTGCGGGCAGTTGTCTGCTGTGCATCAACGCCCTCTGTACTCGTAGGCACAAACATAATTTTAAAGGTCATCAGCATAAGTCTGAGATCCTCAAGAATAGACTGATTTGCAATATACATAAGGTCCATCTGCACCTTATCATACGGCGGAGTATTATACTTTCCGTAAACCTGGGCATAACCGGTAAGACCCGCCTTCACCTGAAGTCTCAAAGCAAATTCAGGCATTTCCTTTTCATACTGCTCGGCAATTTCAGGTCTTTCAGGTCTCGGTCCTACAAAAGACATATCTCCCTTAAGAATATTGAAAAGCTGAGGAAGCTCGTCAAGTCTTGTTTTACGTATAATCTTTCCTACAGGAGTAATTCTGCTGTCACCCTCGGAAGCAAGACGGGCAACACCGTCCTTTTCCGCATTCTGGATCATACTTCTGAATTTAAGCACCTTGAACTTTTTGCCGTTGGTTGTAAGTCTGACCTGCTTATAAAGCACGTCACCGCCGTCATAAGCCTTTATGGCGATAGCTGTCACTGCCATAAACGGAGAAGAAATAATAATAGCCACTAAAGAAAGCAGTATATCAAAGCCTCTTTTTGCAACAAGATAAATTGCACTTGCGTCACTTCTCTTACAACGGTAAACAGGAACATTCAAAAGCTGAATAGTTCTTCCGCCACGGATAATTGTATCTGAAATCTTCGGCTTCACATATGCAACCTTACCCTTTGCTATGCAGAATTTTACTACCTCGTTACGATAATCGGAGGGAACACCGCAAAGAAAAACAGCATCTACACTTTTTATCTGCTCAAAAAGCTCCTTGAGGCTTGTCTTCTCACTGTTAAAGGTTTTGAGTACGGTAAAGCGTTTATCCATACTCCTGATACCCTTGAGTGAAAGATAAGAGTCTACATTTTCAAATACAACAACTGTTCTTTTCGGTTTGTGAATTCTGAAATAAAAGTAATCTGCAAGAACACACCACAGAGCCGCAACAACGGAAAAAACTATGAACGTAATTACAAAGGGCCACACAGAAAGCATTTTATAGCTGAGCAGCGAAAATATAACATAGCATATTCCCTGAAGGAAACCTATAGCAATTATCTGTGAGAAAATCAAATCCCACACAGGCGAAGTACCAACAAGAAATCCGCCGTACACCTTGACAAAGGAGACATAAATCGCCACAAACAGTACACCCATAAGGTAGTTACCAAGACGGTAAAAGGGAGTGGGAATCTGAGTGTTGTAGTGGAGAACCCAGGAAGCAAAAAGACTTCCCGTGATAAAAACAATAATAAGTATTTTCATTATATACAGCACTATTCTTTCTTTCTGATTGCCGTTTGCGTTTGCTTTTTTCATTTTCATAACATCCTTTTTTCAATCTGATGTATCTTTATTATATTACGAATTTTAAAATTTAACTAAAAAACACATATATGGTATATTATCACAAAAAAGCAATTATGTAAATAGTTTTGATTTTACTTTGCTGAAAACGTCTTTCCTGTACCTGTATATGACACCGCTCATCGGCACAAATTACCTCGCTTTACAATCACTGAAAGCGACGGGCTGCAATCACATACGGGGAGGCTATTTTGCTTTCACGCAGGAAAGCAAAAGCCGCAATGAAAAAACAGTTTCCTTTTACCGAAACTGTTTTTTCATTGCGGGAACGAGCCGAAGCTCGTTCAGCCTCCCCGCACGTACCCGCTACACCTGAAACATTCTGACTTTCAATCTATGTTTTTTCGCATAAAAAAGCACCCGGACGGGTGCTTTTCAATATAGTATTATATTATGTTAATTAATAGCTGAATTCCCACACCTCATCGTTTGCGCCTTCGAAGTTAGCATTACCTGAGATAAAACCAAGCTTTGCCTCACCGTAGCCTGTCATGGGAAGCTTGCAGGCAAGTCTTACGACCTGACCTGCGGGGTTAACTGTAACTTCAACTGTTGAGCCCGGATACTTCATTGTTGCGTTAACAATCTGAGCGCCCGCAGGAAGCTCATCGTTGAAACTCATAAGATTAAGATAACCGATTGCCTTTGAATTATGTGTAGGTATGGGGCTTGCTGCTGTTGTTTCTTCAGCTACAAGAGTCAGTGTGTACACTGTATTGTCACCCTGCTTTACAGCTGTTGCATTTGCAACGCCGTCAGCTGTAAGTGAGAAATCCTTTGTTGCTTCGTTTGAAGGAGGAATAGCTTCTCTTGCAGGCATTGTTGAGCCATCAGGGAATGTAGCTGTACCATTTGCAACATTTATAGTAATATCCTCAGGGTCACCGGCAAGGTTGCTGATAACACTGTTTATAATACTTCTTAAACCTTCGGCAGAAAGAGATGTAAGGGTGATTGTGGTGTTTTCTATCTTATGAGCTGTCATATTCTGTTCACTCTTCACCTTGTTTACAGACTCAGCCACCTTAGCAACAATCTGCTCCTTAGAAAGGGTTGAAACATCAACTGTATCTGCAGGTGTTGATACTACAGGTGCAGAAGGTGTTGTTGATGCAGAAGCTGACGGTGTGGTTGTTGCGTTGCCGGGAATGTCGGAGCCGTTTGGAGTTATAGGAGTGGCCGGCTGAGTAGTTGTAGGGGTTGTTGTAGTGGTTGTTGTGGTTGAATTTGCAGCAGCAATCTTTTTCTTTTCTCTGAGAGAACCGATTTCAATACCCATTACGAGTATCCACACTGCAAGTACCACAGCTATTATTGCTTTTACTTCTTTTTTCATTGATGTAGCATCTCCTTTATTGAAGAAATATAAACTATTTGACATTTCAATTTATGTTACAAAATTATATATGTTAATACAATACTCAAAATTAGCCCGTTTGTCAATAAGAATATCAAAAAATTCACATTCTTTTCCTCTATTTAACTTTTTGTCTTTTTTCTCGAACGGAACAAGTCCGGCACAACTATATCTCTAAATCTTTTCGAAAAATTTCAAGTGCTCAATATTTTGTGGTATTTCTTCAAAAACCAACAATTCTTCTAACAAACTGCACAAAGGAATTTGCATATATTTAATCAAAGTGTTACATTTTACCAAATTCCCTTGTTTTTTTTGAAAGTTAGTGTTATTATGTTATATGTATAAAAATCATTAATAAAAGGGGTGTTTAAATGACTGATAAAAAAGTCCTCGGTGACGATGTGGCTCTGTATCTCTTTCATCAGGGCAACAATATGAAAGCCTATGAATATATGGGCTGCCACAAAGTCAACGGTGAAAAAGATCTCTTCTCTTTCCGCGTCTGGGCTCCCCATGCAAAGGCTGTAAACGTAATCGGCTCTTTCAATAACTGGGATGAAAATGCAGGAGCAATGACAAGAATCAACGATGCAGGAATGTGGGAATGCTACCTTTCAGGTGTGAAGATTTACGACTCCTACAAATTCCTTGTCACTGCTGCAGACGGAAAGAAAACCGCAAAAGCCGACCCCTACGCCTTCCACACCGAGACAAGACCGGGTACAGCGTCAAAATATTTTGAGCTTGACGGCTACAAATGGGGCGACAAAAAGTGGATTGAAGAAAAAAAGACTCAGAACGTATATTCATCACCGATGAATATCTATGAGGTACACGCCGGCTCATGGAAGCTCCACGATGACGGTAATCCCTACACATACCGTGATCTTGCAGAGAATCTGGTTCCCTATGTAAAGGATATGGGCTATACTCACATCGAATTTATGCCCCTTTCGGAATATCCGTTCGACGGATCATGGGGCTACCAGGTGACAGGATATTTCTCGGCAACCTCACGTTTCGGCACGCCTCACGATTTTATGTATCTTATCGACACCTGTCACAAAAACGGTATTTCCGTTATTCTCGACTGGGTGCCCGCTCACTTTCCTAAAGATGAGCACGGTCTGCGTATGTTTGACGGAGAACCTTGCTACGAATACAAAGATCCTAAAAAAGGCGAACATAAAGAATGGGGAACGATGGTCTTCGACTTCGGCAGAAATGAAGTTATTTCCTTTCTCACAAGCTCCGCCGCCTTCTGGTTTGACAAGTACCATATTGACGGACTTCGTGTAGACGCTGTTGCTTCGATGCTTTACCTTGATTACGGCAGAGATGACGGGCAATGGATTGCCAACAAGTACGGCGGAAACGAAAACCTTGAGGCTGTTGAATTCTTCCGCAAGCTCAACAGCGGCATCTTCCGCGAATTCAACAATCCCCTTATGATTGCCGAAGAAAGCACCGCGTGGCCTCTTGTCACAAAACCTGCAGACATCGGCGGTCTCGGCTTCAACTTCAAGTGGAATATGGGATGGATGAACGATGTCCTCAAATATTTCTCTATGGACGGTCTTTCAAGAAAATACAACCACAGTCTTCTGACCTTCTCCTTCTTCTACGCCTTCTCGGAAAACTTCATCCTCCCCATCTCACACGATGAGGTTGTCCACGGCAAATGCTCTCTCATCGGAAAAATGCCCGGAGAATACGAGGATAAGTTCAGAGGCATACGCTCGTTCCTGGGTTATCTTATTACACATCCCGGCAAAAAGCTCACCTTTATGGGTCAGGAATTCGGTCAGTTCATCGAGTGGAAATACGACAGCGGTCTTGACTGGGTACTGCTCGATTATGAAAAGCACCGTCAGCTGAAAAACTATGTCAAAAAGCTCAACCATATATACCTCAGATACCCGGCTTTGTGGGAAATCGATTACAGCTGGGAAGGCTTCAGATGGCTTGTCAGTGACGACCATACCAACAGTGTAATCGCCTTCTCAAGAAGAGACAATGACGGTAACGAGGTTGTAGCTGTTGCAAACTTCACACCCGTGACGAGAGAAAAATACTCCTTCGGTGTTGAAAGAGAAGGTGTCTATGAGGTGATAATCAACTCAGACGACACGGAATTCGGCGGCGAAGGCAAGGGCACAAAAACCAGAGTTACTTCAAAGAAAAAAGGAATGCACGGTTTCGACAACAGTATCACTCTTGATCTTCCCGGACTTTCCTTTATTCTTCTCAGGTACAAGGCAAAGCCCGCAAAAAAAGCATCAGAAAAAGTTAACAAAAATAAATAAACAGGAGGAATTTTTATGCTCAAGAAAACAGAGTGCCTTGCAATGCTCCTCGCAGGCGGCCAGGGCAGCAGACTCGGTATTCTCACAAAAAACATCGCAAAACCCGCAGTTCCCTACGGCGGCAAGTATCGCATCATCGACTTCCCTCTTTCGAACTGTATCAACTCAGGCATCGAAACTGTAGGCGTGCTTACACAGTATCAGCCCCTCGAGCTCAATGACTACATCGGCAACGGTCAGCCCTGGGATCTCGACAGAGCTTACGGCGGTGTACACATTCTCTCTCCTTATCAGCAGATTCAGGGTACAGAATGGTACAAAGGCACAGCCAACGCTATCTATCAGAACATCAACTTCATCGATAGATACAACCCCGAATACGTAGCAGTTCTTTCCGGCGACCACATCTACAAGATGGATTACAACAAAATGCTCAAATTCCACAAGGAAAAGAATGCAGACTGTACCATCGCCATGCTTGAGGTTCCCTGGGAAGAGGCTTCCCGCTTCGGTCTTATGTTTGTAAACGATGACGGATCAATCACAGACTTTGAAGAAAAGCCCAAGAATCCCAGAAGCAACAAAGCTTCCATGGGTGTTTATATCTTTACATGGAGCAAACTGCGTCAGTATCTTATCGACGATGAAGCAAACCCCGAATCACACAACGACTTCGGTCACAATGTTATTCCCGCAATGCATCAGAACGGCGAAAGAATGTTTGCTTACAAGTTTGACGGATACTGGAAGGACGTAGGCACTATCGACAGCCTCTGGGAAGCAAATCTCGACCTTCTCAATCCCAAGGTTGATCTGGACCTTTCCGATGACAGCTGGAAAATCTATTCACGCAACCCGGTTGCACCTCCCCACTTCGTCGCCAAAACCGCTAAGGTCGAAAACTCGATGATCGGTGAAGGCTGCTACATCGCAGGTGACGTTGACTACTCAATCCTCTTCTCAAACGTTACAGTTGAGGAAGGTGCTATTGTAAAGTATTCAATCATTATGCCCGGTACAACCGTAAAGAAGGGGGCTGTTGTCGAATACTCCATCGTAGCTGAAAATGCTGTAATCGAAGAAAACGCTCACGTTGGCGAAAGTCCCGAAAAGATTGACAATCTCGACTCATGGGGTGTTACCGTTATCGGCGAAAAGGTAACTATCGGCAAAGGTGCCGAAGTCAAAGCTAAAGAAATGATCGCCGAAGATATAAAGGGGGTTTAAATAATGGCTGCATCAAATGTACTCGGTATTATTTATTCAAACGCTTATGACTCACTTTTAAGTGAGCTTACAAGTGTCCGCACCATGGGTTCAGTACCCTTTGCAGGCAGATACAGACTTATCGACTTCGTGCTTTCAAGCATGGTAAACAGCGGTATGGTCAAAGTTGGTGTAAGCACAAAGGCCAACTATCAGTCACTTATGGATCACCTCGGCTCAGGCAAGCCTTGGGACCTTTCAAGAAAAAGAGACGGCATCACCTTCCTTCCTCCTTTCTCAGGCGAGAAGTATGAAAACCGTATCAACGCTCTTGAAGCTATGCTCCCTTACATTTCAAAATCAACAAACGAATATGTGCTTATGGCAGACTGCAATGTAGTGTGCAACCTCGATTACAATGAAATCATCGACGGTCACATCAAGAGCGGAGCTGACATTACAATCGCTTACAAAAGAGGCATTGCCCCCAAGCTCAGTCATGTTATGACTCTTGAAATCGAAAACGAAAATAAGATTTCATCTGTAAAAGTCGGTGAAACACCCGACACAGCAAGCAACTACTCACTCAACATTATCGTAATGAGCCGCGCACTTCTCGAAAGACTTCTCAGAAGTGCACAGGTTATGGGTGCGAAAAATTTCGAAAGAGATATCATAGCTGCCAACGTAGGCGCTCTCAATATAAGAGGACACAAAATCGACACCTATGCAAAGGTTATTGATTCTCTTCAGAGCTATTACGACATCAGCATGGAGCTTCTTTCAGGCGAATACAGAGAACTCTTCAATGCTGAAAATCCTGTTTTCACAAAGGTAAGAGACGATATGCCCGCCATTTACGGCATCTGCTCAGACGCTACAAACTCACTTATCGCTGACGGCTGCATAATCAAGGGTAAGGTTGAAAACTCAATCCTCTTCAGAGGCGTACACGTAGCTGAAGGTGCTGTTGTCAGAAATTCAATTATTATGCAGGATAGCTTTATCGGTGCAAATGCAAAGGTAAACTGTGCAATTCTTGATAAAGACGTAGTAATCAAGCCGGGCAGAGAAATCAGCGGAGCTGAAACCTATCCTCTTTACATCGGCAAGGGAATTACAGTTTGATTCAAGTGCCAATAGTCCGAAAATAAAAAACATTCCAGAAAGGAACAGCTTTAAACTATGAAAGTATTATACGTAGCAAGTGAGGCACTGCCTTTTATGGCCAGCGGCGGTCTCGGTGATGTTGCCGGATCGCTTCCACAGGCACTGCGCAAACGACTCATCGGATGTAGAGTCGTTATGCCTCTTTATGACACAATCAAGCAGGAATGGAAGGACAAGATGACCTTTATCACAAACATCTCTGTTCCCGTTGCATGGAGAAGACAGTACTGTGGTATTTTCCAGGCAAAGCATGAAGGTGTTATCTATTATCTTATCGACAATCAGTACTATTTCAAGAGAGACACCATCTACGGTCACTATGACGATGCAGAACGCTTCACCTTCTTCTCACGTGCCGTACTCGAAATACTCCCTGTCGTTGACTTCAAGCCCGACATCATTCACTGCAATGACTGGCAGTCAGCACTTACCCCTGTATTCTATTCAACCTTCTACAGTAAGGATCCCTGGTATCAGGGCATCAAAACTGTTTTCACAATTCACAACATTCAGTATCAGGGCACCTATGGTATGGAACTTGTAAACGATGTTATAGGACTCAACCCCGCAGATACTGAAATCGTCGAATATGATGGCGATGTCAACTTTATGAAGGGTGCTATTGAATGTGCCAACAAGGTTACTACCGTTTCACCCTCCTATGCCAACGAGATTCTCGATCCCTGGTACAGTCACGGACTTGACACGATTCTCCGTGAACGTCAGTGGAAGCTGCAGGGTATTCTCAACGGTATCGACGTAATCAACTACGATCCTGAAAAAGACGCAAACCTTGCAGTAAACTACACCGTCAAGGATGTAAAAGAAGGTAAATCCGAAAACAAGCGTCACCTTCAGGAAGTAATGGGTCTGCCTCAGAGAGCAGATGTACCCGTTATCGGTCTTGTATCACGTCTTGTTTCACACAAAGGCCTCGACCTCATCAAAGGCATACTCGACGAGCTTCTTTACACAACAGACGTTCAGATAGCTATCGTAGGCTCAGGTGATTGGCAGTACGAAAACTTTTTCAGAGAAATGGCTGCAAAATATCCCGACAAGCTTGCTGCACACATCGGCTTTGATCCTCCTCTGGCAAGAAAAATTTATGCAGGCTCAGACCTCTTCCTTATGCCCTCAAAGAGTGAGCCCTGCGGCCTTTCACAGATGGTTGCTCTCCGTTACGGCACAGTGCCCATTGTACGTGAAACAGGCGGTCTTCGCGACTCAATCTCCGACAGTGGCGACGGCCAGGGTAACGGCTTCACCTTCAAGACCTACAACGCCCATGATATGCTTGGTGCTATCAGACGCGGTCTTGACGCTTATGCAAACAAGGATTATTGGGACTCACTCGTTATCCGTGCAATGGAGTGTGATTGCAGCTGGGGCAAGAGTGCTAATGAATATATCAAAATGTATAAAGAGCTGCTGAAGTAATCCGGAATTACGTGTAAAATATGATGTAGAGAAAAACATCAGTCCGCAAGCTTTTAACAAAACGAAAAGTAAGGATGCCCGATAGTGTCCTTACTTTTTTTGTTGCATTTATTTTTATTTAATAACAGAACAGTCGAAAAAGAGATAAAGAAAAAATGAACGCCTCAAAAAAAACTTCTCACATTGGTGCTTGCACTTATGATGTTCGCTTATGTTTTTGCTCTGCCTGCTTCTGCGGCAAATGCACCGGTGGCACCAGCAAGTGTAACAGCGACACAGAACACTTCGGCAATCAGGCTAACCTGATCAAAGATCAGCGGAGCAACGGGATACAGAATCTGTTACAAAACCCCTTCAACTGATTTGAAGGTTGCTATAAGTACAACAGCAAAAACCGATCATAATTCCATCAATGTCAAAACGTAGCAATCCTTATGATAATGCTATGGCTGAAAATTTCTTTTCGATACTAAAACAGAATGTATCTATCGAACAAAATTGCGAACCTATGAGGAGGCTCGCCTCCTCATAGGTCAATACATTCTCTTTTACAACAATGAAAGAATTCAATTAAAAACAAAACTGACTCCGCAAGAAAAACGAAGTCAGTATGTTGCTTAAATGTTTTTTTCCTACCATAGGTGCTTTTTTGTGCTGTCCGCAGAATTTGGGTCAGTTCACGCTTGAAACACCTGCTTTAATTTTTATTATATTCACTTCAAGCGGCGGCATACTTTTTGCCGTTACCCTGAGTTTCGGGCACAATTCCGAATTATCAGATGCCTGATCCGGTTGAATAGTTGGGAGCTTCCTTGGTAATGGAAATGTCGTGAGGATGGCTTTCGATAAGACCTGCGTTTGTAATACGGATAAACTGAGTCTTTGTCTTGAGCTCATCGATTGTAGCGCAGCCGCAGTAGCCCATACCTGCACGAAGACCGCCCATCATCTGGTAAACAGTTTCGCCGAGTGTTCCCTTGTAAGGCACACGTCCTTCAACGCCTTCGGGAACAAGCTTCTTGTTGTTTGCCTGGAAGTATCTGTCCTTACTGCCCTTATTCATAGCGGCAATTGAACCCATACCGCGGTAAACCTTGTACTTTCTGCCCTGATAGATTTCTGTATCGCTGGGTGATTCCTCACAGCCTGCAACAAGTGAGCCTACCATAATAGCCGATGCACCTGCAGCAATAGCCTTTACGATTTCACCCGAATACTTGATACCGCCGTCACCGATTACGTTCTTGCCGTACTTTGCAGCAGCCTCTGCACAGTCATAGATAGCAGTAATCTGAGGAACACCGATACCTGCAACAACACGGGTTGTACAGATGGAGCCGGGGCCGATACCAACCTTTACGCAGTCAGCGCCTGCTTCGATAAGCGCCTGAGTGGCAGCTGCAGTAGCAACATTACCTGCGATAAGTGAAACTTCGGGGAAAGCAGCCTTAACCTTTTCAACAGCCTTGAGGATGTTTTTGCTGTGACCGTGAGCAGAGTCAAGAACAAACGCATCAACACCTGCAGCAACAAGAGGAGCCGCTCTGTCGAGCACATCTGCAGTTGCACCGAGTGCTGCAGCACAAAGAAGTCTGCCGCGGGCATCACGGGCTGATGCGGGATACTGAACAGCCTTTTCAATATCCTTGATTGTGATAAGACCCTTGAGCATACCGTTTGCGTCAACAAGGGGAAGCTTTTCAATCTTATGCTTCATAAGGATGATTTTTGCCTCCTCAAGAGTTGTATCTTCTTTACCGGTAACAAGGTTATCCTTTGTCATAACCTCGCTGATTCTGATATTGTAATCAGAAAGGAAACGAAGGTCACGGTTTGTGAGAATACCTACAAGCTTGCCGTTTTCACAGACGGGCACACCTGAGATACGGTAGTTGTGCATAAGCTCTTCCGCTTCATAAACGTAGTTATCGGGAGCAAGGAACATAGGGTTGGTGATAACGCCGTTTTCACTTCTCTTAACCTTATCAACCTCTGCAACCTGCTCCTCGATTGTCATATTCTTATGAATAACACCGAGACCGCCTTCACGTGCGATAGCGATAGCCATTCTGGACTCTGTAACGGTATCCATAGCAGCTGTCATTACAGGAATGTTAAGTCTGATACCCTCAGTAAGCTGAGTTTCAAGACTTACATCAGCAGGTAGAACATCAGATTCTGCAGGGATGAGCAGAACGTCGTCGAACGTGAGACCTTCTTTTACGAATTTTGAATTGAATTCCATAATCATTTTCCTTTCCGCAGTTTATTATAGGCTGAAAAATATATTAAGGCATTATACCACGGAAAACACACTTTTTTCAAGAGGTTGCACTAAAAAAGTTTATGTAAAATTCCGCTGTCGGCAGTTGTTTCTTTTGTGCATTATGTTTAGATGCTTCTGCAAACAGCACGGCGAGGGCAACGCCGCAGGCGTTGCTCAGAGAGCCGCCGAAACGGCAGTTAAAAAATCGTCGCAGGAACACAGACTGCGTACAGGAAAATAACAAAGCTTTCCGGCTCTCTGATTTACGGCTTTCAAAGAAAGCCGTAAAACTCGCCGTGCGTCCCGGAACGTACGTTTACACCATCTGATATTGCCTCCTTCGTTATTTTTTCTTTTAACACTTGACCGACACCCGATAAAGTTATATAATACATTAAATAAAGTATATTTCCCGAAAGGACGATCATAGAATGGAAGAAAAAATCATTGTTCCCGAAAATTCACAGCCGGAAAGAAAGAAAAAAATTCTCTCCTGCATTCAGCCTTCAGGCATTCCCACCCTCGGCAATTACCTCGGAGCTCTGAAAAACTGGAAACTGCTTTCCGATGAGTTCGACTCCGCCTTTGCTGTTGCCGACCTTCACGCTATTACCGTAAGGCAGGACCCCAAAAAGCTCCGTCAGCAGATTACAGAGGTTTTCGCCCTTCTCCTTGCTATCGGTCTTGACCCTGAAAAGAGCATTATCTTCATTCAGAGCCAGGTGCCCGCTCACGCACAGCTCGCTTGGATTCTCAACTGCTACACGCAGTTCGGCGAAATGTCGAGAATGACACAGTTCAAGGATAAATCCCAGTCTCACGCAGACAACGTAAACGTAGGCCTTTTCTCCTACCCGGTGCTGATGGCTGCCGATATTCTTCTCTATCAGGCTGACCTTGTACCCGTAGGAGCCGACCAGAAGCAGCACCTTGAAATTGCAAGAGACATAGCGTCCCGCTTTAACGGTATTTACGGCAAAACCTTCACCATCCCCGACCCTTACATCGGAAAACAGGGCGCACGAGTTATGTCGCTCCAGGACCCGACAAAGAAAATGAGCAAATCCGACCCCAACCCCAAATCCTATGTTTCTGTATTCGATGAACCCGGCACAATTATGAAGAAAATCAGAAGTGCCGTCACCGATTCCGAAGGCGGTGTTTACTTCGGCGAAGGCAAGGATGGAATAAATAACCTTATGGGAATTTATTCCTGCTGTACCGGTCTTTCCATGGAGCAGATTGAAAAAGATTTCGCAGGCAAAGGCTACGGCGACTTTAAGACCGCAGTAGGTGAAGCAGTTGTTGAAGAGCTCCGTCCCGTACGTGAGCGCTTTAATATGCTTATGAAGGATCAGGCATACCTTATGAGCCTTGCTGACAAGGGTGCGGAAACCGCTTCACGTATTGCCGACAGAACCCTCCATAAAGCAATGAAAAAGTGCGGCTTTATAGTAAAATAAATCACCGTTTTAACGAACAGATGCTTTCACGCCCTACGGATAAAGCATCTGTTCGTTTTTAATGTGACGTAATAATTAGTTAACATTTTTTTAAAAAACAGTTGAAAAGCGCTTTGGTCAGGTGTATAATATAAGCAATAATATAATATGGAGGTATGTCCTATGAAAAAACTAATTGCTTTGGTTTTATCTCTGATTATGCTTACAGGCTACGCTCTTCCCGCAGCTGCAATCGGAGTTGAATCAGAAAAAAATCTTCCCGTAATCTACATCGTCGGCAAGCAGAACTCTCCTGTTTACAAAACCGATGCAGAAGGAAACTTCCTTCTTGACGAAAACGGCAAAAAGATTCAGATTGACAACGTAAACACTCCGCTCGGTATGACAAGAGAGGAATATATTCTCACTCAGATAGAGCCGGTTATCAGCGAGCTGCTTCCCGCAGTTATCTCAGGAGATTACAGCGAATACACTCAGGCTCTTATCGACACCTTCGTCCCCGTTTACCAGGATGCCGTGCTTAATGAAGACGGCATTGACCCCGACGGCAGAATTGACTGGGATTATTCCGTTCAGAAGCCCTCCAAGGGCGCAGGCGGACTCAACTACTACTATTTCCGCTATGACTGGCGTTATTCTCCTTACGAAATAGCAGATGAGCTTCATCAGTTCGTTGAATATGTCTGCAAAAAGGAAGGCGTTGAAAAGGTCAACATTCACGCACGCTGCTACGGCTCAAATGTAGCTATGGCTTATATTGCAAAAAGTGAAAAGGGCTTTTATGATGCTCCCTTCAGAGTAAACAATCTCGCTCTTAACACTACTCCTCTTGACGGCTATATAGTTGTCGGGGCTCTTATGTCCGGCTCTATTACTTTTGACAGCGATATGATCGACCGATACGTTTCATTGTACCTTAACGACAATGATATTTTCGATGATCCCCTTCTTGAAACAACAGCAGTTGTTCTTATTTCAGTTCTGAATCAAGCAAAGGTTCTCGGTTGGGGACTTGATAAAATACAGGAAATCTACGAAGAAATTGCTGACGAAGTTGTTCCCGGTCTTGCACTTGTTTCCTACGGTACATTCCCCTCATACTGGAGTATGATCGGTGATAAGTACTACGACAAGGCAAAGCTTACCGTTTTCGGAACGACTGAACCCGAAGGAAAATACGCAAACTTTATCACAAAAATCGACAACTATCACGAGCTTATCGGTGAAATAGAAGAAGAGACCGGCAAGCCTCGCTATGCTTCCCTTCTCAAAAGATGTGAAGAAAACTTCGGCATGAAGACCGCTATTCTTGCTAAATACGGATCCATCTCCTTCCCCTTCTTTGAAGGCAGTGACATCACCGGCGATGCAAGAGGCACCGTTACCGAGCTTTCACTCGGTGCAAAGGGTACGGTTATCGGCGAAACCTTTACAAATAAAGAGCTTGATGAAATCAGAGCCCTCGAGGATTATGACGAAAGATACCTTTCTCCCGACAACAAAGTTTATGCAGGCACCTGTCTTTTCCCCGAAACAACCTGGTTCTCAAAGAATCTCAGACATATGGATCTTACTCAGATTGACCCCATCGTAACAGAATTTTTCCTTTCCGACGGTACTCTTACCGTTCACAGTGACGAGAGATATCCTCAGTTCCACGAATATGAAAACGGCAAGTTCACAGAAGTTACCCCCGATGACGAAACCGACAAGGTATGGACTAACAACCCCTATGTTGTTCTTATAAGATTTATCACCCTTTTAATCTCAATTCTGACCGCCCTTATCAACGGAGAGCTTTCATTCGACTTTAATAACAAATAAACACAATAACATAATCCTTTCAAACAGGACACAGAGAATGCCGATCTCCCATAAAAAAGTTTTTCTTTATGATGTGAACTTGCGGCACAATAATGAGTTAAAAACCACCGATACGCGACAGCGTTATCGGTGGTTTTTGCCTTTTCCTACACATGCAATTTTTCGCAGTTTCGTAGAAAAAAATAAAAGCTGCCTTATGAGAGCTTAGCGAACACCGTGCCTGTTTTCTATACTGATCACGGGCAGCGGTGAGACCCCCGGCTTTCCACAGAAAGCCGGGGCGAAAAGAACACCCACACATCTGTCTTCAGCGAACACCAACAACCTATACTCTTTCTCTTTAAGCAACTTTATCATGCTCTTTTCGACAACGCGTACGCGTTGAGTCTCACCGCATAATTTTTTACTCCCCACATTCAAGGGCAAAAACAGGCGCGGATATAAAATCCGCGCCTCAGCTTGTCGAAAAGTATTTTCGACAAGCTGTCGGACTGTTGAGAAAGGTGCAAGATGCCTTTTTCTTCGCCCCGAAGGCGTACAGTGGTACTCCGAGAGGGCGAAAAAATGGCAAATATATGCGAAAATCCGGGGGAATTCGATGTTCCTCCGGATTTTGTTGGCAATATTGTTATTATCTTTGCTTTAATTTATATGTATATATATTATTCCGCATATATGTTCTTGCGGCTTTATCGACAGTCTGAGGCGCGGATATAAAATCCGCGCCTTTACCTTTTTACTTTAATCACTCAACCAACATATTATGGTATCTACCCATCCAGTAGGGAAGTGAGTAGGTCGTTGAACCTTCCATTTCTCCGGGATTGTAAGCACCGTCCATTACATAGGTCGAGCCGTTGTATTTATGAAGTGCTCTTTCGTCAGCAGGAGCAACTGCCCAGTCAAGCTTACCAAGACCGAGAACAATACCAATCATCTTGAGAGTGTTATTGTCGGAATTCCAGAAGGGAGGAACATATCCGTTTGCATCGAATGAAAGCTCTTCTGTTTCACCGATACCTACATCATCAAGATCAAGCTCGTAAATATCGTCACGCTTGGAATTGCTTGCACCAAGACGGCGAAGATCAATAGGATGACGATCAAGCACCCATGATGCAGTGTCAATAACACTGTTTCCGTAATAGTCAGTCTTGACTTCATCGGGATAAGCAAGCTGATAAATGTAGTACCAGAGAGCATTTTCACTTGTGCTCATTGAATACCACCAGTCCTCAAGAGCTGCTCTGTAGTAAGTGAGAAGCTCTTCATCATCCTCAAGCTGGAAAAGAGTATAGAAACCGAGCATCGCCATTTCCTCGTCGGAGTAATTGAGAATAAGACGATAAATTGACTTGAAGATATTTGTACCTACAAGAGGACGGAGAATAAACCCGAGAACAGGTGAAACGCCGTTTACAACCTCAAGGATACACATGTTGTATCTTTCACTTTCCTGAGTCATGATTTCGGCAAATTCATAACCTTCCTCAAGAGCTGCCATTCTGTATTCGTCTTCCCATTTCTGATTACCTGTGATGTAAGCTGCAACCTTGAAGCCTGTAAGCATAACAAGCGCATTAAGAGGTGCGCCGCCAAGAACCTGACCGTTGTGGAAATAGGTTCTTGAGAACTTTGCCCATGTTGTAGGCTGACCTGAGCCGTCAACCATACAATATGAGTTATCAGACAGATGCTGAGCAAACTTCTCCATTGTTTCCTCGAGCATTGCCTTTAGTTCGGGATCCTCGGGTGCAAGGATGTCGTATGCAAGCTTATAAAGGAAGAGGTGACCAATAATTTCGTCGGAGCTTGTGTCGCCTTTATAAACGATATCGGAAATTTTGTAATCTGCACCAATGAGATCATTCCAGAGTCTTTCGGGAATTGAACCTGTAGCATTCACCTCAAGACCACGGTAGTTTTCATTGTGAAGAAGGAAGTCACTGCCGTCACCGTAGGTCTTTGTGGACATACCTGTCGCTGTACCGTCACCGTTATGCGACCAATAAGCATATCCGTCATAGTCACTGTGACCTGCCTCTTTTTCACTCTTGAAAGAATATGTTCTTGCCCAGAAGCCTTCGAGAAGTCTTGTGCGCTTTGCATAGTCGCCTTCTGTTGTGTTAGGATCTGCCCAGCCCTCGGGATTAAAAATTGCAAGGTTTGCGTTTTCGGGATAATCCTGAACATAGGATCTCTTTGCAAGTCTCATATATGAGCTATACATTTCGTTGAAAGCGTCTGCAGGGCTTTCGTAGGGTATATTTTGGGAAGTGTCACCGCCGCTAAGCATAGCCTCGTTGGTGTAGTACTTACCTTTTTCGTAATCGGTTGCGCTGCCGTTTCTCTGTGCACGGTAATAGGACTCTACTGTGCCCTCACGCATCGAGATGTATGTAAGAAGAAGCACTGCCTCTACAGAAAGAGTTGCAGTCTTCTTTGCTGCTGCAATTTCTTCGGCTGTTGCATTTGGATCGTTCTTTAAAACGGCATAACGCATAAGCTCACCGCCGCCGTACATTGAGGTCCAGAGTCCGTCGTTATCACTTTCCTCAGGAATCCATTCGCCGTCAATAAGATAAGCATTTGAAACCATACCGCGTCTTGCAACATGAGCCTGGGTGGTATCGCTCATTGTTGCAGCCTTGTCTGTACCGTTCATTTCAACCATATCAATATGGCTATAGCCTTCTTCCATTACTGTCCAGATACCGTTTTTGCCGTCAGGGAAGATTGCGAGAACCTTACCGTCAGTTGTATCATTTGCATAGAAGTATCTGTCGCCCATAAAGCGCTGCTCAATGTCTCTTTTGTTTTCAGCATTCTCATCGGTACGAAGCACACCGTAAGCAGTAATTTCCCAGGTTGCGCCGTCTGCAGTGACCGCTTTCTGAGCTTGGGCATATTTTGATGTATCCTTAACATCAGCAGGTACATCCTTACTGTCAGGCTCGTAACGTGTTACAAGCTTCTGAAGGTTTGTACCTTCCGTGGCTGCTTCACCTGTAAAGTCAACCTTCTTAAGCTCCTGCCTGAGCTTTGTGCTTTCTTTTACAACCTTAAGCTCAACACTGTCAGTAAGTCCGTCACTGTTCTGTGCGGTAATAACTGCAGTACCTTCCTTAAGAGCAGTTACTCTGCCCCAAAGATCCACCTTTGCAATATCCGCAGGGTCTGCACTCCAGGTAAGAGCACGGTTTTCGGTGCCGCCGAAAGCATAGTCTACGGTTCTGCTATCACCGATTTCAAGTTCCCAGTTCTCAGGAACAATAAGTCTGAACATTGCAGACGAATCTGTTGTTTCAGCAACATTTCCGTCTGTTGCAAGAACAGGTATACACATACCCAGAAGAAGGGTAAGTGAAAGAATAATAGCCAGGGTTCTTTTCATAAAAAAGCGCTCCTTTTGCTCTGTAGATTTTCAGCAATATTTTTCCATTTTGCCGCTACCAATATAATACAGTATATAGCCGATACCGTCAAGGCATTTTCTTTTAATTTTATTTAAATTGAGTCCTGTTGTATATACAAGACATAAAAAAATCGGGGCAACAGCTCACTGTGCCCCGACTGATACAATTTAATTTATGCCTTTTTCTTTGACATAGCTCTCTGAATAGCCTTGATAACTTCAACAATGGGAATAATAAGAACTGAAAGACCGAGAGAGATAAGATATGCCTTGAGATCAAGATGTGCAAAGCCGAAGAGATTTGAAAGGAAGTCAATCTCAACAACTGCAGTTGTAAGAAGGAATGAACCGATCATAGCGCCGTAAAGAGCAATGTTGTGGTGGCCCTTGAAGACCATAGCAACTGATGAACCTCTCTGTGAGCGCATGTTGAAGGAGTGGAAGATTTCACACATAGCCATTGTGAAGAATGCCATTGTCATACCCTCTGAGCTGTCGGGAATGTTTCTGAAAATAAGGTGACCGGTTTCAAGCCATTCGCCGATATAGAAGGCTGCGACCGTAAGGATACTTACAAGTAAGCCCTGATAAGCACAGTCAAAGCCGAGACCGCCTGCGAAAATACCGTCTGTCTTGCTTCTGGGTTTTCTTCTCATGATGTTTGCCTCAGGCTTTTCAAGTCCGAGTGCAAGAGCAGGAATACTGTCTGTTACAAGGTTAATGAAAAGAAGGTGAGGAGCTTCAAGAATGGTAAAGCCCATAATTGTTGCAAAAAAGATTGAGACAACCTCTGAAAGGTTTGATCCGAGAAGGAACTGAATGGCTTTTCTGATGTTGTCATAAATTCTTCTGCCCTCTGAAACTGCACCAACGATTGTTGCAAAGTTATCGTCTGTGAGAACCATATCTGCAACGTTCTTTGTAACGTCGGTACCTGTGATGCCCATACCTACACCGATGTCTGCACTCTTGATTGAGGGTGCATCGTTAACACCGTCACCGGTCATAGCGGTTACATAGCCCTTGTTTTTCCATGCATTGACTATTCTTGTCTTATGCTCAGGCTGAACACGTGCGTAAACGAATACGTTTTCAACAACCTTTTCAAACTCTTCATCAGAGTACTTATCAATATCTGCGCCCATCATAGCCTGACTGTCGTCAGTAAGAATACCAAGCTCACGCGCAATAGCCTTTGCGGTGTTGATATGGTCACCTGTAATCATAATAGGTGTGATACCTGCGCCGCGGCATTCAATGATGGCGTCCTTAACTTCAGGACGTACCGGGTCGATCATACCGGTAAGACCGATAAATGTCATTCCGTTTTCAAGTACTTCTGATTCAAATACAGTAGGAGCTGTATCATATTTTTTATATGCAACAGCGAATACACGAAGTGCCTTGTTACCCATTCTTGTGTTTTCATCAGAAATCTGAGTACGGTATTCGTCGTTCATTTCAAAGACTTCGCCGTTGATATCTATATGAGTACACTTCTTGAGAATTTCGTCAGGAGCACCCTTTGTAAACTGAATGAATGCACCTTCAAAGCTATGAACTGTTGACATCATCTTTCTGCCTGAATCAAAGGGTACCTCACCGATTCTGGGATACTTTTTAATAAGTTCAGACTTAAGAAGAGAAATTGACTTTGCATAGTTGATAAGAGCAACCTCGTCAGGCTCACCTGTGCCCTTTCCGTCCTCTGCAACCTCAGCATTTGTGCAAAGAGCCATAGCGGTTGCAAGCTGATTTTCATCGGGAGCATAATGATCAACAACTGTCATTACGTTCTGAGTAAGAGTACCGGTCTTATCTGAACAGATAATCTGAGTACAGCCGAGAGTCTCAACCGCATTCATTTTACGTATAATCGCATTCTTCTTTGACATATTGGTAACACCAATTGAAAGAACAATGGTCATAACTGCAACAAGACCTTCGGGGATAGCAGCAACTGCAAGAGCAATAGCTGTGATGAATGAGTCAAGCGCCACCTCATAGAACAGACCTTCCGATCCGCCGATAAAGTACATAGCGATATTATAGCCGAAGATAACTACACAAACACCGAGAACGAGCTTTGTAAGAATCTTTGAAAGCTGCTCGAGCTTAATTTCAAGGGGAGTCTTGCCTTCCTCTGCAAGTGAGATAGCATTGGCAATCTTACCCATTTCTGTTTCCATACCTGTTGCAACAACAACAGCCTTACCGCGGCCGTAAACAAGAGTCGAGCCCATATATGCCATATTCTTACGGTCACCGAGAGCTACCTCGTTTTCTTCCTTCTTGCCCATAAGAGCATTGACAAGCTTTGTTACGGGAACAGATTCACCTGTGAGGGCAGCCTCCTCAATTTTCATGCTTGCACATTCGAAAATACGGCAGTCGGCGGGGATTGCATCACCTGCATCAAGAAGAATAACATCACCCACAACAAGATCTTCACTCTTGACAGTTACAATTTTGCCGTCACGAAGAGTCTTGGTAGTTGCGGCTGACATTTTCTGCAGAGCTTCAACCGCCTTTTCTGCTTTACTTTCCTGCATGACACCGAGAACTGCATTTATAATAACAACTGCAAGAATAATAAGTGTATCTGTCGGGAAAAAGCTATGTCCTGCCGAAGAAGCTTCAATATACTCTGTTATGGCAGAGATGGCTGCAGCAACAATAAGGATTATGATCATCGGGTCCTTCATCTGATCAAAGAACTTTTTCACGAGAGAATCCTTTTTAGCTTCTGCAAGCTTGTTCTTCCCGTTCTTTTCAAGTCTTGCCTGAGCTTCTGCTTCGGTAAGGCCTTCAGATGATGAGTTAACATGAGTGAAAACTTCATCAACCGAGTGTAAATAATGTTTCATATGGGTCTTCCTTTCGTTTTGATATTATTATCTGTTTATTTTTTTGTAATATATCAAAAAAGACCTTTAACGAAGCTGATTTTGAACTTCGCTAAAGGTCTTGCTACCTGAATAAGGCTTGCAAACCAGCCGTTAAGGCATGATGTTGATTTGCAACTGAGAGCTACTCCCCTTTTATATACCTTTAATTATTTTAACATAATCGCCAAAAATTGTCAACCTACTGTAAGGGATTTTTTTGCCGGTTGATTCTCATTAATCTTTTTCTTATAAAGCCGTACAGAAAGATATATGTAAAGAACAACAGCAGTGGGAATAGTGGTTGAAAATGCGAGAAGAACATCATAGAATGTATCAAACAACGGGTAAAGAGCCGTGTTGTAAGCACCTCTTCCGAAAAGAACGAAGAAAAAGCTGCTGTCGGCAGGTCCCCAGTAGAAGCCCTGATTTGATGTACCCCAGATGAAATCACCGATAAATTCACTGATTTCCCACGCGGGCATCACAAGGCAGGAAAAGCAAAAGGCAAAAAGACTTATGAGAAGGACATTTCTTTTACTTTCCGCTCTGATAAGAGTAAGCGTGATGTAATATCCGCCAAGGACACATAAAGTACCGGAGATAAAGTGAAGAAAAAGATCAAATCTCGGAAGGATGTTATACATCATAACGTAGTTTCCGCAATAAGAGCCGAGAAAAACGATCACGGTGATAAGGCTTTGTGTGCGGTAGCTTATTTTCGAAAAGAAGCTTTCTGAAGGAAAGATAAAGTGAATGATGGTTATTGCAAAGGTTCCGACAAAGTTCGCAAGAAGCAGATTAGCCTCTGCACGGTTTTCCATTACAACAAAAGCATATGCCATCAATGCTCTTGTGCACCACCACAAAAGTGTGTCGGCAACAGAACAGTCGTTTCTGAGCTTTTCCTTTTCGAGAGCTATTTTGTCTCTGATTTTTTCTTTCAGTATAAAAGGCACTTTTGTTGCTTCGGCTTTTATGTAAAGAGCTTTATTTTTGAGCCTGAGATAAAGATAAAGCATAGCTGTCGTAAGCAATGTAGACAGAAGCGACAATAGCATATCCTCGTCCGTGTCCAGAAGCGGACGCTGCTCATAAGGTGACATTCCGAAACCCAAAAGGCGGTAAAGCCAGTGATCGTCTTCAACAAAGTCAGCCTTCAGCAGGTTTGAGCCGGTGAAAAAATCAATAAAGAATTCAGCTATCTCCTTGAGAATAACAAGTGTACCTGAAATGCACATTGAAAGACTTACAGAGAAATTAATTTCATTTTTTGTTTGCGGTTTTTTTATAGTCGTTACAATGAGCCATCCGACAAAAACTCCGATAAACCCGAAAACAAGCTCAAAAAGAATGTCATTTTCGCCTTGAGCTTCAAGAAAGCCCAAGGCACCATAATGTGGTTGCATGTTAAAATACGCCTCGCTATAATATTATTTTAGTTTAAGAACCTTTTCTTCCCCGATATAAACTTCTGTTATGACACATTTTCCACGGTAAATTTTCACGGTGGCTTTTCCGACAAACTGCTTTTCATAGTGGATTATATTCTGAATGTAAGTGGAAAGATTGTTAATGTCAAAATTATATATCGGATCAGGCAATTCAAAAAAAGCCTCAAGCTCTTCCTTTGTTTTGTACTCCTCACCGCAAAAACTGTAGCCGTCATAATAAATGAATGGTGAACTGTATTTCCCGTTAAAGCTGACCTCACCCTTTTTGTCGTAATCCGTATAAGCAAATCCGTCTTCACCGACAAAAACACTGACTTTTCCGTCAGGAAAATAAAAGTTCTCGGTGGACACAGTGAAGCCCTTTTCATCATATGATGAAATACCGTCGAGCCTGATTACAAATTCATCTCCTCTTTTGGCAACGGTTTCATATGAAATGTTTCTTGGATGAAGTGGTGAGCTTATGTAAACAAGCAAGAAAAAACAGATTGAGGAAAGACAAATGAAAACCGATAGAATAAGCTTGGTGTGCTTTTTTTTGATATCTGTATTCATTCCCGGCCCTCCTTTATGCTTCCATTATAGCTGAGTGTACTTAAAAAATAAATAAATATTAAGCTTTTGTAATAATTACAGAATTATTTTAATGTGAGTATAAGCTCATCTCCGAGATAAAGCTCGGTGATTTTTGCGAAGCCGTTATACACCTTAAGCGTGATTTTACCCTCAAAGGGCACCATATAAAAGCCGCCGTAATAGCCGTCCTCCGCCAGAAAGCCATCAACATCAAAGGATTCGTCTACATACTCATCGCTTACATAATTTGCAAGCTCAACAAGTTCTCTGAGGCCAATGCTTTCATTTACAAAATCGTACTGCTCAAACTTTATAAAAAAGGTTGATTGTACGTTGAACCAATTATCCTTTTCTATAAGAGAGCTGTCACAGGTTTCCGCATCGTAAAATTCATATATTCCGTTTTCATTTTCCCTGATAACAACCTTACGGTAAACCGAAAGAGTGTCAGCCGGAATAAAGTTCGTGTATCCTTTAAGCTGCTCTATATCCATTGTATAGCCCACAGTATAAAGGTCGTCGGTGTTAAGGTGTACACTTTCCTTATATAAATGATTGAACTTTGAATACTCAAGAGTATAGCTTGCACCCTTTTCAACAACGGCGTTCATAGCAATCTTTTCGTATGCCATAAAGCTCAACGGAAAGAGAAGCTGAAGCACAGCAATTACAGCAAGCAGAATTACAACTGTTTTCTTCTTCATTGCAAATCCTCCTCTCCCTCTTCCAGAGAAACAAGCTTTTCTTTTTCGCGGATACGGGAAAATCTAAGATTCACAAAGAGAAGTGCCACGCCGCAGGCAATGAGCATTATTCCCGTCAGAACAAGTCCGAGGTCAAGCAGATAAAGCTTCGCAATTACCGAAGCACAGGAAAGAACAAAGCCAAGGTTGAGATAGAGAAGCTTTCTTTCCTTTGCGCCGTAAATTATAAGCATAATGAGCGCCGCAAGGCATACAGGGAAGCTTAAATTCATAAGTGCACCGAAGAAAAAGTCATACACCTTGAAGCTTCCGAGGTGTTCAATCTTATAGTAGTCGGGGCTCCTGAAAGCGAGCATAACAAAAAGCATATTGAAAATGAAAAGTGCAACCGTGGCAAGAATCCCGTAAAGTCTGAGATATTGACTTTCAGGCTTCGTCTTACCGCAAACAAACAGAAACACCGGCAACACACCTATTATAAGAACAAGTATGCTCACCCACTTGCCCGTTCCCGCATCGACAACCGCGGATACAATGGAAAAGAAGCACAGTGCCCCCGCTGTAACGGGAAGACCCAGAACTCTGTAGGGCGAAACTATATCTTTTTGCTTATGACCTACAGCAAAGAAAGCTATCGCCGCAGTAAAAGCAAGAGAAATAAATCCCTCGTCTATGTCTGTTCTTTCAAGTGCCAGACAAATAAAAGCTGTCACCGCCGCAAAGTTTATCCATTCGATGAAGGTGAAACGGATAATGTTCTGCTCTTTCGTACAAAACTTTTTTGACACATAGACTACACAACCGATAAACAAAGCTTCCACAATCACCGCCACACTGTAGCGGAGTATCTGAGTAGCGCTTACCGTTGCATCGAGATCAAGATGATATATCCTCATATCTGCAATTACATTTTCCAGCCAGATAATACTTAAAGTATGCACAACCGGCAAGGGTGAAACAGTGTCAAAAATCAGCATAAGTAAAAAATACGTAGCCGCAAGAAAAATGAAAATAAGCTCCGTTTTCACAAACTGATATGACACAAAGCCCGTCACAATAGCCGTAGTCACACCCACACCCAGCATCCACAGTACACAGGCGCCCTCACACCAGGCGCGGCTTTCTTTTTTCTTTATATAGGTATATACACCGAAGGCCTGACCTGCAAGTGCGGGAATAAAACAAGTGAGAAGCTTGAGTAAATCCGGGAAATCCTCCCACCACTTTATAAAAATCATTACTACACCAATACCGATAAGAAGACAGCCTAAAACAGACAGCACCGTAACAAGGGTATTGCCGAAAAGCTGCTTTTCTTTTTCTTCTGCGGTGTTTCTTTTTTTGCCGTAGATTATCTCTTCAGGCTCCACTCCGAAAATTTCCGCAATGCTCTGAAGAAGCTGCAGGTCCGGCTGAGTGCGGTCTGTCTCCCAACTTGAAACAGTCTGCCTTGTTACGTGGATTTTAACCGCAAGCTCCTCCTGAGTCATTCCCGAAGCGTTTCTGAATTTCCTGATATTCCGTGAAATTTTACTCATAAAATCTCACCGTCCTTTCCTTTGGTGTAGCTTAATTCTATCATTATATACGTAATAAATAAAGCAATTTCACCCGAAAAGCCGCGCAACAATGTGTTGCACAGATGTTATTTATCCAACAAAGAAAAATAAACATCCATTTCCCTGCTGATTCCTTCAAGAAAGACTCTGCATTCTTCATCCTCCGAAAGAAGTCTGCCTATCTTTTTTACCCGCCTCAAAAACCGCCGGTCGAGCCTTACATCAGCAAAATTTCTTACAACAGGACATATAGAGCCGCCTCTTATATCAGGAATTACTCTTATTCTCCCTTCCTGCGTTACATACGGAAAGAACGGAAAAATCATACACGAGAGCGGCCTGCTGCTGCGCTCACATTTACCGTCACAAACACAAAGACGCACACCGTCTTTTTCAATTACATCAAGTGTGGTTTGCTCATAAGGAAAAAGAAGCATACCCGTTTCTCTGTCACCCTTACAACATGCTTTGTCACACAGTAGTCCGCAATCCTTTTTCAGCGGAGTTTTGTCCTCCATTATATTTTTCGCCTTTTTATAAAGTCTTTCATACTTATTCTTCATGAAAGTCATCCTCCCTACCGACAATCTACGCCTTTTCCGTGTTTATTAATAAGAATTCTCCGTTAACCGCAAATTACGGATTCGCTTTTCTGTGCTTTCAGCAACTTCTGCCTTTTTCTTTTTAACAATCATGCACAATTATTATACAGTATTTTCTATAATAAAGATAGTTTTTCAAGTTGAAAAATAAAATTTTTTATGGTATATTATTTTGTGTGGTTTTTTGAAACAATTTTATCGCACAAAACGAGGGATTAAAATGAGAATTGGTTTTGATAATGACAAATATATAAGGACACAGTCCGAACATATCAGAAAAAGGCTATCACAGTTTGGCGGAAAGCTCTATCTGGAGTTCGGCGGAAAGCTATTTGACGACAACCACGCCGCAAGAGTACTTCCCGGTTTCAAACCCGACAGTAAGCTTCAGATGCTCCTTGAGCTAAAGGACGAGGCAGAAATTGTAATCGCCATAAGCGCAAAAGCAATCGAGCAGAAAAAGCTTCGCCGTGACCTTAATATTTCATACGATAAAGAAGTTCTCAGACTCTTTGACCTGTTCAGAAATGTAGGTCTTTTTGTCGGCAGTGTCGTAATAACACAATACGACGGACAGAGAGCCGCCGACCTTTTCAAAGAAAAGCTGCAGAATCTTGGCATAAAGGTATTCACACATTACCTTATCCCGGGTTATCCTTCAGATGTACCCCTCATTGTTTCAAAAAACGGATACGGTAAGGATGAATTTGTAGAAACACAGAGAAAAATCGTCGTTGTCACCGCGCCCGGTCCCGGAAGCGGAAAAATGGCTGTTTGTCTCTCTCAGCTCTACCACGAGCATTTAAGAGGCATCGAAGCAGGCTATGCTAAATTCGAAACCTTCCCTATATGGAATCTCCCACTCAATCACCCGGTCAATCTTGCTTACGAGGCAGCAACTGCCGACCTCAACGATATGAATATGATTGACCCCTTCCACCTTGAAGCCTATGGAAAGGCAACAGTCAACTACAACCGCGATGTTGAAATTTTTCCTGTGCTTCAGGCCATTTTCACTAAAATTTACGGCTTTTCTGCCTACAAATCACCCACAGATATGGGAGTCAATATGGTTGGCAACTGCATAACAGACGACAATATCGTTTGCGATGCCGCAAAACAGGAAATCCTTCGCAGATACTACACCTGCCTTTGTGATGCCCGTTCAGGTGCAGGTCACAGTAAAGAAAAAGATAAAATCCTTCTTCTTATGAACAAGGCAAACATTGGCATAGAGGATAGAATTGTTGCAAAAGAAGCCAACAAGGTAGCCGAAAGCACCTCCAAGCCCGCTGCAGCAATCGAACTTTCCGACGGAACAATAGTCATCGGTAAAACGAAAGATCTTCTCGGCGCAGCCTCAGCTGCAGTGCTCAACGCACTCAAGCACCTTGCAGGTCTTGACGACAAGCTTCTGCTTCTACCCGAATATCTCATTGAGCCTGTGCAGGGTCTCAAAGTAAATTATCTCGGAAGCAAAAATCCTCGACTTCATGTTGACGAGGTGCTTGTTGCACTTTCAGTAAGCGCAGCAACCGATGAAGATGCTGCCAAAGCTCTTGCATGCTTACCGGAGCTTCGCGGTTGTCAGGCACACATATCAGTTATTCCCTCAAGCGTAGATTCGATTATGTTCAACAAGCTCGGTCTCCAGCTTACCTGCGAGCCCGAATATGAAAAATCAAACCTTTTTGTAAAATAAAACGAAAATAAAGTCAGGAGAAATATGATGAGAGACTGGAGTAATTTATTAAGCAAGGTTCAGAAAATGAGCTATGAGGAAATCGTAGCGAAAGGAAGAGAAATTGTTGACGATGTACTCGAAAGCGTTGCAAAGTATTCAGACAGTGACGCAGCACCGATTATGCTTGTAGGCCTTGCAGCCTACACTGCTTCCGTAGATGACGACCTTTCCGACATTGAGTTCCAGCTTATGAATGACGTTGTAGGCATCAGAGAAAAAGACTTCCGAGGCTTTGTCAAAATCGTAAAAGGCGACAAAAAAATCGTAAAAGAGCTTCGTGAAATCGCGCTTTGTATGACAAGTGACGAAATGGATAATTTCGCATTTATGCTTGCTATGATTTTCGCCGTCGACGGCAACATCAGCACCGAAGAAATCGAATTTCTCAAGGAGCTTTGCGGCTGATTCGGACTCAATATTCAAAAATGTAAACCGCGGATTTATTCCGCGGTTTCAGCTTGTCGAAAAGTATTTTCGACAAGCTGTCGGACTGTTGAGAAAGGTGCAAGATGCCTTTTTATTCGCCCCGAAGGCGTACAGTGGTACTCCGAGAGGGCGAAAAAATGGCAAAACAATGCAAAAATGGTCGGGATTCGATGTCCTGACCATTTTTCTTTGTAGTTTTTGTTTTTAATTTTTTATCGACGTTCTTTAAGTGTTTCTGTGCATTGTTGTTCTTGTGACTTTATCGACAGTCTGAAACCGCGGATTTATTCCGCGGTTTTTGTTTATGCCGGGCAGCTACGCTGCCCGGCTCATTTGAAGCGAAGCGACAAAACAGGCGATACCCGCAAGTCGGATTTACCGGGGAGGAACTTTGACCCTTTTGAGGGTCAAATACCCTAAGAAAAATCGTTTTCCCTTTCCCGAAACCGATTTTTCTTAGGGTAAACGCGCTTTCGCGCGTTGTTCCTCCCCTGTCCCACATCCGCATACAATTACGGATTACGATATATTTTTTATGTTTTTTATTGTTTTTTTATTGACAAACAATAATTTATGTGTTATTTTATTGTTGAAATCAGCATTAAGGAGGAATGACAATGAACTACAATCAACATAATCTGTTTACTTCTGAAAGTACAACCGTATCCGCTAAACCGACAGTTCCGAAAGCGACTTTCAAAGACGTAATAGCCGCCCTTGTTGTTTTCGGGGGAATTTTTCTGTTCTCTTTCTTTTCGCTTTTAAGCGTAGATTATGGTGCATATCTCATAGGCTACGTTAAGGCAATCGCCTTATTTGCGATATTTTCACTTTCATTTTTTTATGTAAAAAGCAAAAACAAACACTTCAACCCGACAACCTTGTTTTTTACCTTTTGCGGTGTAGCTGTTATACTTCCGTATTTTTTCAGTAATAGCAACCATTTTTTTGCTTTACCTCTTCTTGTGTATCTTATCGGTGCTCTTTGTATAAGCAAAACCGATATTCTGAAAACAAAAAGAGAAAGCTACCGTTATCTGCTGGAAGAGGCAAGAGACATTTTCGTTATTCCTTTGAAGCACCTGTTTTTACCACTAAAAAGCATTTTTAAATCTGTACGCATCAGAACAAACAAAAAAATTAACGGAATTGTCCTTGGTGTTATCCTTGCCATGCCGGTTATTCTGATTCTTTTCAGTCTTCTTGTGTCAGGTGATACCGCATTCGATGCTTTCACCTCGGCTTTTTCCGATAAACTCTCTGAAATATTCGATAAACTGATTCACCTGTTGGACTATAATTTCGAGTTCTGGTTTTTCTCTTTCTGGGCCGGCACTATAACACTTATTTTTGCACCTGCGTTTTTTTCTGCTGCTTTCTGCTTACGTCACGGTATACAAAAAAATGCGAAAAGTGATTACCTTCATAAAGAACCGCCTTTTATAAAATCTGTACCTGCAAACATAGCAGCCGGTTTTTATCTTTCCGTATGTCTTCTCTATACGGTCTATCTTTTTACTCAGCTTTCTTATCTGTTCGGTGCTTTTTCAGGCAAAATTCCTTTTGCAATTGATATGAGCCTTTCAGAATATGCACGACAAGGCTTTTTTGAAATGAGCATAATTGCCTTTATAAACCTCAGCCTCATCACTGTAGGAGTGCTCTTTGTGAAAAGAAGAACTGACGGCAGAATTTCAAAATTCTTCAAAGCTATTTTCACCTTTCTATGTTTTTTCACAACTCTACTTGTGATAACCGCTGTCTCAAAAATGGCACTTTATATCACAGAAATGGGTCTTACCCATCTGCGAATTCTTGTTTGTGTAATCGACTTTATTATTCTTGCTACGCTCGTCTGTATTTTCATAAAGCTTTACAAAGACAACTTCCCGTATATGAAAATAATCGTAAGTCTTTCCTGCGCGGTATTGAGTCTCTACTGTCTTTTCGGCGACAGTGCTATGATTGCTTCCTACAATACAAACTCTTACCTTGAAGGACGTCACACAGAGCTTGATGTGCTAACAATACACAATGATACCGACAAGTACCACGCCATAATGAATCTTCATAAAGTAGTCGCTGCCGCTCCCGATTCTGATACAGCCTTTGAGGCAAAATATTGGATTGGCTCATTGATTTTATATTCATCAAACTACAGCCTTGAGGGTAAGCTTCAGATGAGCCCGGCAAAAAACCTCCTCACCACCTCAAGCGTTACGGATTTCCTGTTTTGGGAATACGTAAAGGATAACGAGACTTTTTCAAAAGAGTGTCTCAACATTTTCAGAATGTATGATTACGATTACTACGAAGATACTTTTGAATTCATTCAGATATCAGGCACGTTTACCGAAGGCTGAACAATTTACACTACACAAAAAAGACAAGGGCGACTCTCCGAATCGAGCCGTATCCTTGTCTTTTTGCTGATATTTTTACTTATTCACCTTTGCCTCAAGCCTGTAAATCGGCTGACCTAAATCTGAAAATCTCTTTTCATATTCGGTAATAATATTACCCTCAAAGCTACTGTTGTGCAAATCAAGTGAAACATTCTCAAGTCTGAAGCCCTCCGCACTGAGCTCCTGAAGCGAAAACTCAAAAAAGTGCATGTTATCTGTCTTCTGGTGAATATCACCCTCTTCAGTGAGGAGACCTTTGTAAATACTAAGGAAAAATCTGTGTGTAAGACGGTGCTTTCTGTATTTTTCCTTGGGATAAGGGCAGGAGAAATTGAGATATATGCGCTCTATACTGTGCTCGGGAATAAATCTCGGAAGATATTCTGCACAGCCTGATATGAAGCGTACATTTGTAAGTCCCGCTTTTTCAATTTTCTCAACGGCGGCAACAATAACATTTCTTTCTTTTTCAACGGCAATAAAATTCACATTGGGACATCTTTTCGCCATTTCGCATACAAATTGTCCTTTACCGCAACCGATTTCGAGCTGCACGGGATTGCAGTTTCCGAAAATTTCTTCAAAATTAAAGTATTCCTTTATCTGCACCGATTTTTCGAAATCACGTTCCTCACGGTCAGTATCAAGTATATAGGATTTCACCGCATCAAGACGTTCATCCAGATACTTCTTTTTTCTCATTCTCACGGTTAACACCTCGTTTCATTTTCCGCTCAAGATTATAACCTATTCAACCTGCTATGTCAACAAAAAAACGCACCGCCGGATATCCTACCCGACGGTGTGAATTGTTAAAAATTACTGCTTTGCACCGTTATCAAACATCTCAAGCACCTTAACACTTGCTGCGAAGCAATCTGCAAGACAGCTCTTGTTGAGTGCATCGGGAGTATCAAGTCTTGTGTGATAGAAATCGGGAAGTGCATGGTTAAGAGCAGTGATACCCGTTGCGCGGAAACCGCCCTGAGCAAAAGCAGCAGAGTCAGTAGCACCGCCGAGAGGAGGAACAAAGCCCTTCTTAACGGGAATCTTAAGCTCTTCGCAAGCTTCCATAAAGAGGTCGGATACATCCTTATCAACCTTAACTGTTGCATTAAGGTCGCGGTAGTTTACCATAAGCTGTTCATTCTGTGCAATTGTATCATATGAATAAATGAATGTGGGAACATCGTCAAATTCGCCCTTATGAGCTGCAGCCCATGCCTTTGCACCGCGAAGACCTGCTTCCTCTGAGCCTGAGAAAACAACGCCTACTTCTGTGTTTTCAAACTCGATGCCTTCATCCTTGAGCATTTTGAGAATAGCCATACCCATGTAGCAGCCTGTGAGGTTGTCGTTTGCACCGTCAACAATTCTCTTTTCATTCCACATAAAGTAAAGACCGATCCAGAAGGGTACAAATACAAGAGCTATGAGACCAAGTGTTTTTGCAATACCTTCGTCAAGAACACCGGCAACCTTTAAAATGGAAATGATAAGTGTGTAGAAAGCGCCTGCAAAGCCAACGAGCATATGAATATCGAAGCCGAGGTATGTAAACTTATACTTGAAGGGCCATTCCCATGCAGCGTCGGGGTGACCGTTGAAGATAATTCTGCGCTTTACTTCGCCTGTAGGCTTTTTAAAGCCTGAAACATTGTGACCTGTTTTCTCTTTGAAGAACTTGTCAACAACCTTCTTATAAAGACCGAACTGAAGAACACAAAGAATAAGACCCAATGCTATGAGCACGATTGAAAGCACGGGAACAAAGAAGTATGCTACAAAAGCAATGAGACAGAAAGTAATGGTGAAGTAAATCCAACCCATAAAGGAGTTTGGATTTTCCTTAAAGCTTTCAACAAAAACACGGTCACAGCCGTATTCCTTCATCTGCTCGGCAGCATATTCGCAAGCCTGCTTTTCACCGATATCACCGGGGCCTCTTTTTTCAAACTTATTGCAGATATGAGTAATTTCGTCAATCATATACTGCGCAGCCTGATCTTTTTTGTCAATGATTTTCTGAAGATTCATATTTTTCTCTCCTTTATAAAATTTGCATAACTATACTTTAGCACAACGGAGAAATAAAATCAATATACAAATATGATAAAAATATCAACGATAAGTTGTGCTGTGCATAAAAAAGTGCATTCAGCCGGATACCTTTCGGGTATCCGGCTGATAACGGTTGGATATAGCTTTAGTCAAAAGATCCGTCGAAGGAAAGCTCGCCGTTCAGGAGCTTTGTGAAGAAGTTTAGCAGAGCGGATATGAAACGGAAAAGACTGACAAGCTTGTTTTCGGCAGGCTTATCGTAATCCTCATCGGGGGTTACCTCTGCCATATTGTTATTGTTGTCCATATACTGGGGGAATACGTCCTGATCGGAAACGTTGTAATCGTTATTCATAATTACAAGGCTTACGTCCTCAATTGAGCCCCAATGATCGTGGTGAAGATTTTTGATAAACCAGGTATTCTCGGGAAGAAGACAGGTGGATGCATCGATTTTGTGGTCGGGAGAGAGATACTTCAGGTTTTCTGCGGATATTGAGTCGATGTAGTTCTTGCTGAGTACCTTGCCGTAATCTGCTGCGGTTGCGCCGAAGGTCTGACGGGGGATAGACGTATCACCGTCGCCCTGCACTGCGGCACCCTCGTAAAGGGGATAGTCGGGGAAGTTGTACTTTGCGAAAATGTTGTAGCGTACGCCTCTTTCTCTCATTTCGAGAACGGTAGCATTATGGTCCTTCTGTACTGTATCGTAATATGTGCGTACCTTTGTGATGAAGCTGCTGTATTCTTCCTCAACACCGCCGAAAATGAAGCTGATAGCCTTTTCGAGATTACCCTGAGTTACCATAGCCCAGTATGAAGGCCAGGAGGCGAAGGTGTCTCTGAGGATGGGCGGTAGAAGGTCTGTTTTGATGCGGTCAACAAGAAGGTCAATGGCATCTGCAGTAAAGCCGAGTACCTCAACCTGATTGAAAAGCTCAATAAGGGTCATAATGAGAGCTGCAAGAGCATCGTCTTCAATAAGATTTTCGTTTTCGATGTACCAATCGGCAAAGTTGTTTACTGCATCGGGGTCAAGATAAATATCGCCGGTGAAAAGAGCTGTCATAAAGTCGATACCGTCGATGGAGGGTGCATAGTAGGAAATGTCGTCAACATATGCCTCTGCGTGTTCTTTGTTTGTTGCAACGTAAGCGGCAATAACGTTTGCACCGTAGCAGCGGCCTGCAAGATTCACCTTGGTTTCGCCGGTTGCTTCAAGAACTCTGTCAATGTAAACTCTGAGCTCATTACCGGTTACAAGGGGATCAAGACGCCAGTCGTACCAGAAGCGGTAGTCCCACATTTTGTAGCCCTCTGTTTTTTCTTCAACGTCAACAGTTGAGGAGTGCTTTGCGGGATGTGAGCCGTTTGATGACTCGCCGTTTTTGTCGAGTGCGGAGTTGCCGTAGATATCCACAACAACGTCGTGGAAGTCGCTTGCCCACTGTTTATAATCGTCTGTAAGCATACCGAGAGCAAATTCCTTGAGAAGTCCCATACCCTTTTCTTCGAGTACGGCTTCAAGATCGATGTCAAAATCAGATACAAGCTCACCGTCGGCACTATAGATATCGTTTGTCTGTGCGCCGGTAACATAGATTGTGGGGTGCTCGTTATCTTCTGCCGCAAACGCCGGAACAGAAAGAGAAAACACCAGAATTAAGGTTAAGAGAATGCTTAAAATTCTTTTCATTGAAGGTTCCTCCGTACGTACCTATAATAATATTCTTATTTATAAAATAATATTGCTTTTTTCTCTTTTTTTTGCGAAAGAATTAACAAATTTTTGCGAAAGAATTAACAAAAAAGCGAACAATACGACGTCGGTTGTTCAGAGGAGGAGAATTACAATTTTTTGACTTGAAAGGTAAAATTTTTTATCTGTTATCTATTTACATCTTGAAAAGAAAGTGATAGAATACTATGTGGTAATTCATTGCTAATTATTTAAGAAATACAAGGAGGACAAAATCCAATGGCCAGAAAAATGAAAACCATGGACGGTAACAATGCCGCTGCTCACGTTTCATACGCGTTTACAGAAGTAGCCGGTATTTATCCCATCACCCCTTCAAGCCCTATGGCAGACTATGTTGATCAGTGGTCAGCTCAGGGCCTCAAGAACATTTTCGGCACAAAAGTAAATGTTGTTGAAATGCAGTCAGAAGCAGGTGCTGCCGGTACCGTTCACGGATCACTCGGCGCAGGCGCACTCACAACAACCTACACAGCTTCACAGGGTCTTCTTCTTATGATCCCCAACATGTACAAAATTGCCGGTGAGCTTCTCCCCTGCGTTTTCCATGTTTCCGCACGTTGTGTAGCATCACACGCTCTTAACATCTTCGGCGATCATTCCGACGTTTACGCTTGCCGTCAGACAGGCTTCGCAATGCTCGCTGAAACAAATACTCAGGAAGTTATGGACATCGGTGCTGTTGCTCACCTTGCATCAATCAAGAGCCGTGTTCCCTTCCTCAACTTCTTTGACGGTTTCCGTACATCTCACGAACTTCAGAAAATTGAAGTATGGGATTTCGACGACCTTAAGGAAATGTGCGATATGGACGCTGTTGAAGCTTTCCGTAAGAGAGCTCTCAATCCCGAGCGCCCCGTAATGCGCGGTTCACACGAAAACGACGACATCTTCTTCCAGAACAGAGAAGCATGTAACAAGTACTACGATGCAGTTCCCGAAATCGTTGAAGAATATATGAACAAGGTTAATGCCAAGATCGGCACTAACTATCAGCTCTTCAACTACTACGGTGCTCCCGATGCTGAAAAGATCATCATCGCTATGGGTTCAATCAACGACGTTGCTGAGGAAGTTATCGACTACCTCACAGCAGCAGGCGAAAAGGTTGGTCTTGTAAAGGTTCGTCTTTACAGACCCTTCTCAGCAAAGCATCTTCTTGCTGCTATTCCCGAAACCGTTAAGAAAATCGCAGTTCTCGACAGAACAAAGGAACCCGGCTCACTTGGCGAGCCTCTCTATCTTGACGTTGTTACCGCTCTTGCTACAAACGGCAGAGCTGACATCAAGGTAATCGGCGGCCGTTACGGTCTCGGTTCAAAGGATACACCTCCCTCAAGCATCTTTGCTGTATTCAACGAGCTCAAAAAGGATGCTCCTAAGGCTCAGTTCACTCTCGGCATTGTTGACGACGTAACAAATCTTTCACTTGAAGAAGAGGTTGCTCCCAACACGGCTGCTGAAGGTACAATCGAATGCAAGTTCTGGGGCCTCGGCGGTGACGGTACTGTTGGTGCTAACAAGAACTCCATCAAGATCATCGGTGACCATACAGACAAGTACGTTCAGGCTTACTTCCAGTATGACTCAAAGAAGACCGGCGGTATCACAATTTCTCACCTTCGTTTCGGTGACAAGCCTATCAAGAGCCCCTACTATATCAACAAGGCTGACTTTGTTGCATGCCACAACCCCTCATACATCGACAAGGGCTTCAAGATGGTCAACGACGTTAAACCCGGCGGTGTATTCCTCATCAACTGCCAGTGGTCAGACGAAGAACTCGACAAGCACCTTGCTGCAGATGCAAAGAGATATATCGCAAAGAACAACATCCAGCTTTACACAGTTAACGCTATTGACCTTGCTGTTAAGGTTGGCATGGGCAAGAGAACAAACACAATTCTCCAGTCCGCTTTCTTTGCTCTTGCAAACGTTATGCCTTCAGACGAAGCAATTCAGTATATGAAGGACGCTGCAACAAAGTCCTACTCGAAGAAGGGTCAGGATATTGTTGATGCTAACCACAACGCTATCGATGCCGGTGCAACTGCATTCCACAAGGTTGAAGTTCCCGCTGCATGGGCAAACGCAGAAGACTGCGCAACAGCTGCTAAATCAGAGGGCGCAGAAAAGCTCGTTAAGATGGTTGACACAATCCTTAAGCCCGTTGGTCTTATGGAAGGCAGCTCACTTCCCGTTTCAGCATTCGTTGATCACGCTGACGGTACCTTCGAGCACGGCGCATCAGCTCACGAAAAGAGAGGCGTTGCTGTTCTCGTTCCCGAATGGGATCCCACAACCTGTGCAAAATGTAACCAGTGTGCTTACGTTTGTCCTCACGCTACAATCCGTCCCTTCGCTATGAACGAAGAAGAGGTTGCAGCAGCTCCCGCACAGATGAAGAAGGCTGAAAAGCCCGTTGTAAAGACAAACTACACCTACACTCTTGCTGTTTCACCTATGGACTGTATGGGTTGCGGCGTATGTATCGGCGTATGTCCCACAAAGTCTCTCAAGATGGTTTCCAAGGAATCTCAGCTTGCAGAGCAGGAAGTATTCGATTACTGCGTAGCAAACGTAACAGAAAAGGAAGAAACAACAAAGGTTCTCAACGTTGTTTCCAGTCAGTACAAGAAGCCGCTTCTTGAGTTCTCAGGCTCATGCGCAGGTTGTGCTGAAACATCATATGCACGTCTTATCACTCAGCTCTTCGGTGACAGAATGTACATCTCCAACGCTACAGGCTGTTCATCAATCTGGGGCGGCCCCGCAGCTACATCACCCTACACCGTTAATAAGGACGGCCACGGTCCTGCATGGGCAAACTCACTCTTCGAAGACAACGCTGAGCACGGTCTCGGTATGTACTACGGCCAGGATGCTATCAGATCAAGACTTATCGACGACGTTAAGGGCATGATCGCTTCCGATGCTTGTGCAGCAGACGTTAAGGCTGCAGGTGAAGAATACCTCGCAACTCTTGACGACGGTGAAAAGAACGCTAAGGCTTCAAAGGCTCTTGTTGCAGCTATCGAAGCAGCAGGCGCAAACTGCGACCTTTGCAAGGATGTTCTCAACAACAGCGAATACCTTTCAAAGAAATCCGTATGGATCTTCGGTGGTGACGGCTGGGCATACGATATCGGTTACGGCGGTCTTGACCACGTTCTTGCTTCAGGTAAGAATGTAAACGTAATGGTATTCGATACAGAAGTTTACTCCAACACCGGCGGTCAGGCTTCAAAGGCTTCCAACATCGGTCAGGTTGCACAGTTCGCAGCTGCAGGTAAGGAAATCAACAAGAAGAGCCTTGCTGAAATCGCTATGAGCTACGGCTATGTTTACGTTGCACAGATCGCTATGGGTGCTAACATGGCTCAGACACTCAAGGCAATCCAGGAAGCAGAAGCTTACAACGGTCCCTCACTCATCATCGGCTACTCACCCTGCGAAATGCACTCAATCAAGGGCGGTATGGTTAACTGCCAGGCTGAAATGAAGAAGGCTGTTGAATGCGGTTACTGGAATCTCTTCCGCTTCAATCCTGCTCTCAAGGCAGAAGGAAAGAATCCCTTCACACTTGACAGTAAGGAGCCCAACGCTGAGTATCAGGCATTCATCAAGAACGAAGCACGTTACACAAGACTTATGCGTGAATTCCCCGACAGAGCAGACGCACTCTTCCAGAAGAGTGAAGACGTTGCTAAGGCAAGATACGCTCATCTTCTTAAGCTTAAGGATCTCTACGCTCCCGACGCAGAATAAGGCTTAAGATAAGCGCACAGGAACGCGCTGATAAGCAAGTTAATTAACGGCTTGAATAAAAGAAAGAGCAGACCTTCGGGTTTGCTCTTTTTCTTCGGGCTCTTGGTGTTTTTTCTCTCTCGGAGTATTTTTATACACCTTCGTTCGAAGAAAACACCATCCTGTACGCTTCTATTAAGCCTGAAAATTAAAGCGCACAGGAACGCGCTGATAAGCAAGTTAATTAACGGCTTGAATAAAAGAAAGAGCAGACCTTCAGGTTTGCTCTTTTTCTTCGGGCTCTTGGTGTTTTTTCTCTCTCGGAGTATTTTCATACACCTTCGTTCGAAGAAAACACCATCCTGTACACTTCTATTAAGCCTGAAAATTAAAGCGCACAGGAACGCGCTGATGTAACGGTTAAGTTTACACCTTAACAAAAGAGCAGGCTGAAAGGTCTGCTCTTTTGTTAAGGTGCAAAAGTTCTTTGGACCACCTTTCTTTCAAGAAAGGTGACGCCCCGCGGTGAGCGATTAAAACATTGAAAAACAAATATTACTGTGATATAATTTATTTATACAAAACATTCAGGGATGATAAAATGGAAAAACCAACAAAGGAGTTAATGGAAGAATATTTCATTACTAAAGATATATTCAAAAGAAATCAAATATTAAAATACCTGTTACTTAATTTACCTTCTGATGCAAAAGAGTTTTTCTTTAAATCATTTAAAAAAGAGCGATATCTTGATATGAAATTAAGTGCCGTAAGAGGATACTCAGCCTACGCAGATGAAAAAGAAGTAGATGTTTTAATGACTAAAATGTTGGATCTGTTAAAAAGAAGACCTTCACATACACCTTATGACTATTCTGAATATGAAAGCATGCGTTCTGTATTTCTGATGCCTTATCTGATAAACGAATATGATTATGAGTGTTTTCACGCCTTCAATAAACAACTGGAAGAGCAATACAACGCTATGCCTGATTGTTTTAAAAATATTTACACTTTAAACGAAAAAGGTGAATTAATTACTATCCGTGACCCCAAAGAAGTGAGTGCATCCTGGGATGCTTTTCACGCTGCTAATAATAAAAAAAAGCAAGATGCAACATCATAAAATACTCAGACTTCAGCTCTCCTGCCCGGCTTGATTTTTGTCTGCTATACCATCTTATACAGAAACCACACTCTGAACAAAGGAGACGACAGCATTGACCAAAAAATTATTTCTTTCAGCTATAATAAAATTTTTCGCAGGACTGATTCTTGTCGGGATTCTCGTGTTTCTCCCTGCCGGCAGTTTCAGCTATATCAACGGTTGGATTTTTATAGCACTTCTCTTTATTCCGATGTTCCTTGCAGGAATTGTTATGATGATCAAGAATCCCGCTCTTTTAAAAAGCCGACTCAATGCAAAGGAAGAACAAAAGGAACAGGATTTAGTCGTAAAGCTCAGCGGACTTATGTTTCTTTGCGGTTTTATTGTTGCAGGTCTTAACTTCCGTTTTTCCTGGCACAAGCTTCCCGATGCAGTTGTAATTGCCGCAACAGTGCTTTTTCTCATATCCTACGCCCTTTATGCAGAGGTTATGCGAGAAAACACATATCTTTCCCGTACAATAGAGGTACAGGAAAATCAGAAAGTAGTGGACACCGGACTTTACGGCATTGTGAGACACCCGATGTACAGCGCGACCTTGCTTTTATTTCTTACTATGCCACTCGTTTTAGGCTCCGCTTACGCTTTACTTATCTTTCTTATCTATCCTTTTATAATAGCAAAGAGGATAAAGCACGAAGAGGAATTTTTAGAAAAAGAGCTTGACGGCTACAAAGAGTACAAACAGAAGGTAAAATACCGACTCATTCCTTTTATATGGTAAAAATCTTTCAAAAAAAGTATTGACTCTTACGCTACGTTATGGTGTACACTACTTTTGAGGTGATAAAAATGAAAATGCGAATCAAAGAATTTGCCGCTCTTACGGGAGTCAGTGTGCGCACTCTGCATTATTACGATGAAATAGGTTTACTCAGTCCGTCGGAAACCGACAAATTCACCGGATACCGTTTTTATGATGAAGATTCACTTCTTCGCATGCAGGAAATTCTCTTTTACCGTGAGCTTGATTTTCCTTTGAAAAGCATTTTTGAAATTATATCATCTCCCGATTACGACAAAAACAACGCCCTCGACGAGCAGAAAAAGCTTCTCGTTCTCAAAAAAGAACGGCTTGAAAGACTTATTTCAGCAATCGACGATGCAAAGAAAGGAAGAAACATTATGAATACTTTTGATAATAGCACTTTCGAAAATTATAAACGTGAAGCAAAAGAAAGATGGGGAGCCACCGCCGCCTACAAGGAATACACAGAAAAGAGCAAAAGACACACAAAAAACGACTTTGATTCGGCGACAAACGAAATGAATCTGATTTTCAGCAACTTTGCCGAAATTATGAAAAGCGGTGCTTCACCCGAAACCCAAGAGGTGCAGGCACTTGTAAAAAAACTTCAGGAGTTCATCACAGACAACTTCTACACCTGCACAAGAGAAATTCTCTCAGGTCTCGGTCAGATGTATGTACTCGACGAGCGGTTCAAAGCAAATATTGACAAAAACGCTGACGGTACGGCCGAATTTGTAAGTACGGCGATAAAATATTACTGTAATTTGTAAAAAATTCTTTTTTTCGCAGACACTTGTGCACTTTTCTTCGTCTTACTTAATGAAACCGGTTTTAGTAAAACAGAAAGTGAAAAAATATTATGTCAAAGCTTTACGGCGGATTATCTGAGCTAAAAAGCGGCGGTATGGATTTTAACGATGTACTTGCATACTATAGCGAGATGCCCATATCCGCATTTATCTGCAAAACCGGAAAAATTAAAAAGAAAGAAGGAAGCAATATGGCAAGAATAAGAAATCAAGCAAACCTGGATCTCAGGCAATTCACACCTGAAGCTCTGAAAAAAATCAAATCCATAAGCAGAGTAGCGAATGTAATCCTGCCCGAAAATATGAGTCCCGAATTTGCAGAGGTTTATGCAGGAATAAAAAAGTCTATGATTGCAAACGAAATGGTAATACCGTCCGGCGCCTGTATCCACAACGGCAGCTCTATCATTACAAAAAGCGACGTGACCGAAAACAGTCTGATTATCTGCAACGGTCTGACCGTTATCAAGGATATCCCCGAAAGCATGAAAATCAGACTTATTGTAAACGGTTGCCTTATAAAATCGAAGGATGCCTTTGTTGAAATTCTTGAGCACAACGGATCAATGCTCGAAATTGATACTGTTGTTAAAATCATTAACAACAAATCGGAAATCAAGGTTGATAAAAACTTCCTTGACAATATCGGAGAAAAAACAGCACTTGTCAGCTGTGCAAGAGTCATAATCGACAATTCAGTAACCGATGTTATGCTGAAAAATAAAAAACTTCAGTTTATTGCGTGTGCTTTAATCTGTGCAAACGAAGAGCTTCACGGGTATATTCACGCAAACAGCGTTGATGTAGCCAATGTAATGACGCTCGAACAAGCAAAAAAGAAGTACAAAAGAAAATTCAGGTGGTAACAATGAACGCCTCTGCGTATATGTTATTCGACGAGCTGTGGAGCAAATATTACCGAAGGATTTATGCATATTTCCGCCATCAGTTTGACGGGCAGACCGCCGAGGATTTGTGTCAGCAGACATATCTGAACGCCTGGCGGTACATATCCGCTTATGCCGACAGCAACATAAGTCAGAACAAAGCCTGGCTCTTTGCAATAGCAAAGAATGTAAAAAACGATCATCTTCGTTACGTTCAGCTGCACAGTATGAACTTCAGATACGAAAGTCTGGGTCAGGCAGACATTACTACCGAAATCAGTATGGACGAAAGCATAGCAATACAGAAGGCTTTTTCCCGACTCAGTGAAGAGGAGAAACAGCTTCTTTCTATGGCAGAATATCTGACGAGCAAGGAAATAGGCTCTGTTCTGGGAATCTCCGCTTCGGCTGTAAGAACACGGATACAAAAGGCAAAACAGAACTTAAAAAATTTACTTGTCGAAAATTAATTGCAAATGTTCTCATATAGTGGTATAATTTGTCAAATCCATTATATGAGGACCTTTTTGTTTATGGAAACGCTTTTTCTCTCTTTGTTCGCCGTTATACTGACGGTGTTTATCGCCTTCGACCTTTCTATTGTCCTTGCTCTTACCGTCGGGCTTTTTATCTTTTCAGTCTATGCGAAGCTGAAGGGCTACAACCTTAAAGAAATCGTAAAAATGATTATTGACGGAGCCAAGACCTCTAAGAATATACTTGTTGTCTTCTTTCTTATAGGCATACTTACCGCCTTATGGCGTGACTGCGGCACAATTCCCGCTATTATTTCTTACACTGTCGGATTCATAAATCCAAAATCATTTATACTGATGACCTTTCTTCTTTGCTGTCTTGTATCCTTTCTTATAGGCACATCCTTCGGCTCGGCGGCAACAATGGGTGTAATCTGTATGACAATGGGCGCGGCGATGGGTGCAAACCCCGTGCTTTCCGGCGGTGCAATGCTTTCGGGAGTGCTTTTCGGAGACCGTTGCTCACCCGTTTCTACAAGCGCTCTTCTTGTAAGTGAGCTTACAGGTACAAGCATTTACGAAAACATAAAGCGGATGTTCACTTCGGCGGCTGTCCCCTTTGCAATCACCTGTGCCGTTTACTTCGTTTCAGGCTTGTTTTCCGAGTGCAAGCCGAGCACAACAGATGTTGCCGCACTTTTCTCCAAGGAATTCACCATAACACCTTCGGCGCTCATTCCTGCGGCGGTAATCATCATTCTTTCTCTTTTCAGGGTAAAAACAAAAATTTCAATGCTGATAAGCATAATATCTGCTTTTTTTGTAAGCATTTTTATCCAGAAAACAGAGTTTCTTGCTCTTATTGAGTGCGCAATAAACGGTTACAAAGCGACTGATTCCGATCTTTCACAGATGCTTGACGGAGGCGGAATAGTTTCAATGGTAAGGGTGCTTCTCATTGTGTGCATTTCCTCGGCGTATTCGGGAATTTTCAACGAAACCGGTATGCTGGTTACTCTCAAAGAAAAGCTCATACAGCTTGCAGAAAAAACCAACAGCTTCACTGTAATGATTATCGTTTCAGTCATAACATCAATGATTTCCTGCAACCAGACTCTTGCAATAATTCTCACAGAAAATCTCTGTGACAAGCTGACGGATAATAAGAAGATTCGCGCCATTGACCTTGAAAATTCAGTTGTTGTAATTGCACCTCTTATCCCCTGGTCAATTGCCGGTGCCGTTCCGCTGGCATCAGCCGGTGCCCCAACAAAAAGCCTCTTTGCAGCCTGTTTTCTTTATCTGTTACCACTCTGGACTCTTGTAACAAAAATTACACATAAAACGTCCAATTAAATTATATTAATAATTTCTATAACACTTTTTTAACAAATTCGCAGTATTATATAAATAAATAAAATTGAAAGAAGTGTGTCATCATGAAAAAAATAATAGCAATTATCCTTGCAATTCTTACCGTTTTCACAATGATGTCATTTTCAGTTTCTGCAGCAGACAGTACCGATGTGGCAAGAATGTGGATCTGTTCAGAAATCAGTGACAAAACCGGCATAGGCCATGTTTTCCTTTACTTTGAAAACCTTTCAGACGAGACAATAACAATCGGCAAGTACAATGTTGCTCCCGGCGGAGATGTTTCTGTCGGACTTTTCGGAACAGAAGGTCCCCGTGGCGGCGGAGTATACTACAACCTCGAAACAGAGCTTCGTCACTACAGTCAGCTTACCGGACTTTCAACAAAGCTTGATTCTGATGAACTTTCCAAGGTATCCGGAAAAATCAAAAACTACAGCAACTGGTGGGATCCTATTTTCAACTGCAACTACTTTGCTCTTTCGGCATGGAATGCAGGCTCAGACAGTGACATTCCGTTTCTCCTGTTCCCCGGACTTACAAGATTTTTCATCCGTATGAAGGGCGGAGTTGCTGACCCTTACGATCCGTTTATAAGAACTGACCCTGTTGTAAAACAGACAGAGTTGTAATTTTTACCAAGCAAGAAGCCGGCCGATACGTCCGGCTTCTTTTTTTAATATTAATTTTTTCACCCTTGACTATGTAATGAATAATATATATAATGTAATGGTATTAAAATAAAGGAGAGTAACCTATGTATACTTTAGCTTCTAAAATCAAGGTAAACAGCGCAAATATCAGCCACAGAGATTTTGACAACGCTCACTTCAGCTTTGACCTTAAAGACGACGGTAAGTTTATCAAGGGTGTTCTTACAGCAAAAACCGACATGGTAATGGAAAGCTTTTCAGTGACAAAAGCTATGGAATTTACTGACGAATCCCTCTTCTTTGCCAACGGCTATCAGTCATGGTCAACATCGAAGGAGCTCGGCAAAGGAGACAACACAAAGGATATCATTCCCGCGGCAAGAGTTCTCGGTGGCTTTGCTGAATTTGCTGCAGGCGAGTTTGCTGATTACAACTTCAAGTCTTATGTAAAATACGGAAAAAGAAACTGCTTCCGTTCATACACCTATACATATATCCGCAATAAGGGAGACTTCAGCAAAATCACTCTTTACGGCTCAAGAAGTGAAAGAAAAGGCTTTACCGTTTTCGAGTGCGATATGGAAAAGAATCTTTTCACAGTAAGAAAAGACGTTGAGGGACTCAGACTTTCTGCCGGTCAGGAATATGAGATGTTTGACATTGCTATAATCGAAAACGAGTACGAAAAGGCTTTCGATGAGTACTTCTTCGACTTTATGGGAATAAAAGAACCCCGTATCAAGCATCTTGCAGGCTACACTTCATGGTACAATTACTTCTCAAGAATCAATGAAGAAATCTGCCTTCGCGACCTCGACGGTATGGACAGAGCAAAGGAATGTGTTGATATTTTCCAGCTTGACGACGGTTTCCAGACAGCAACCGGCGACTGGCTGAGTGTTGACAAGAAAAAATTTCCCCACGGTCTCAAGAATCTTGCTCAGAAGATTCATGCAAAGGGCTATCTTGCAGGTATCTGGCTTGCTCCCTTCTGCGCACAGATTACAAGTCAGGTTGCAAAGGATCATCCCGAATGGCTTATCAAAGACGAAAAGACAGGCAAAACCCTCCTTCGCCATATCGGTTGGGGCGGTGCTTACGCTCTTGACATCTACCACGAAGGTGCAAGAGAATACATCAAGCACTTCTTTGACGTTATCCTCAACGACTGGGGCTTTGACCTTGTAAAGCTCGACTTCCTCTTCACACAGTGCATCACTCCCAGATACGGTAAAACCCGAGGAGAAATCATGTGCGACGGTGTTGACCTTCTTCGCGAGGCTTGTGGCGACAAGTTCATTCTCGGCTGCGGTGTGCCTCTCGGCGCATGCATGGGTATTTTCGACGCATGCCGAATCAGCTGTGATGTAAACAAGATGTTCGAGGGTAACATTGTAAATATGCTCGGCCTCAACAACGAGGTCCCCTCAGCTCAGGGCGCAATCAACAACACTGTTTTCCGCCGCCATCTCGACGGCAGAGCTTTCTGCAACGACCCCGACGTACTCTTCCTTCGCAAGAACAACCTCAAGTTCACCGACGAGCAGAAATACCTTCTCGGCAAGATCAACGCTATCTGCGGTAATGTTCTATTCGTTTCAGACAATGCAGGCGCTTATGATTACAAGTCACTCACTCTCATGAAGGAATTCTTCACAGAAAAGAAGTACGAGGTAACCTTTGCAGAATATGTCACTCCGTCAATCATTAAACTCGACTTTACTGAGGACGGTGTTGCAAGAAGCATGAACTTCGACATCAAGAACGGTAAGACCTGGGGACTTGTGTGAAATCCGCAGTCCGCAAGGTTAAGTGAATAACAGTTGAGGGAGGCAGATTGCCTCCCTTTTTTATGTCCTCAGCACGGAGAGAGCGCCACAAAATCGAGTAGTAGGGATTTTCTTCCTCCTACTCGATTTTTCTCACCGGTTCTTCACCAGCTTCACCGCAACGGCAGTAAGGTCGTCGCCGGTGTATCTGTCCTGCCTGAGTGCCGCAAGCTCCACAATGTGGCAGGCAAGGTCGTCCATATTATTCGTGCTCCAGGAAAGAAGCTCGTCGTTTATCCAACCGCAGTCCTCAGCGGTAATTCCGTCACTCACCATGAGCACAATATCACCGTTCTGCAGCTTATAAACAGACTTGCTATACCGCACCTGCCTTAAAATTCCAAGCGGAAGGGAGCTTTCCTCCACAATAAAAACATCTCTGTCGCTTCTTACAAAGCTTATTGCTGCACCTGCCTTATAAAACTCTGCTTCGCCTGTAAAAAGATTGATATTCAGACCATCCATAGTTGCCATTGACTCATCGGTAGACTTCATAATCAGCGAGGAATTGACTATTTTTACACTGCTTTCAAAGGAAAAGCCTGCACTGAGAAGCTTTTCTGTCAGACTTACGGCCATTTTACTGTCAAGTGCCGCAGAGCTACCTGTACCCATTCCGTCGCTCAGAAGCACAACCCTGCTTGCCTCATTCCGCTTGCAGAAAGCCACACTGTCTCCACAAGGAGCATCGCGCGCAATGGGTCTCTGCGCTGACCCTACTATAATTGTAAAGACGGCTTTCTCCTCAAATCTTATAAGTGTACCAAGCTCCGTAACGCTTATCTCAGGCTCATCGAAGCTCCTGGATGTTGCTTCCTCAAGAACACCTTTTATCCTTTTGTAATCTGTCTCAAAAGGCCTTTCAAAACAGTTTATCTCTATGCAGACTCTACCGTCATATTCATCGAAGCAGCTGAGCGAATCAATGTAAACGCCCTTATCTATCACTATGGCTCTCAATGCCGTTGATTTTGCCGGATCTGCAGTACGGCTTTTTGCAATTTTTTCCGAAAGTTCACCCAGAAAATCTCCCATACCGGAAAACTGTTCCGTGAGAATACAACGCATTTCCCGACTTTTCATTTTTGCGATCATACTAAGACTGTACTGCGCCTTACTGTGAGATAACTGACGCTTCAATTCGTGGAGCCTCATACACTCTTTTTCAAGCTTAAGTTTTCCTTTGCCTCTTCTCTCTATGCCCATTATTGCAAGAATATCTCCTGCAGTAGAATCAAATCCGCTGTTCCAACACATACTTTTTCTGCTGCAGCCATCACATACATTCTGTTGTATATCAAAAAAAAGCTTGTTCACCTCAGGATTTATCACACGGTCAAGTCTTGTGCTGACCTCATCGACAGTTTTACAAAAGGAGTAAACATTTCCGGATGCCTTTTTCAGAAGCGCCGAAACCTGAAGGTTAACGTCTTCGTCTCTTACAACACCGTTTTTTCTTGCGAATTCAGCGATACCTGTAAGATGCACCGGCGAAATTATCATAAATGCAGCCGCCGCAACTCCGCACTCCATAATGGGAAGAAGAAAATTTTCACCCTGAGCCGACAAAACACATACGACACAAAAACTCAGACACTGAGAAATTCCTACAGCAATCTGTCCCACCGGAGAAAAAACCCCGCTGATAAGGCCGCTGACAGCAAAAGCAGGGAACACATAACTTCCTGATGCAGAAAAACACAAAGATACACCAAAACAGTTGCCAAGCACGCTTCCCGCAGATACACCCTTACAATATGAAGCTACACACAGAACAAAGCAGCACAACAGTCTCGCCGGTGAGAACCCCTCAACACTGATCCCTGAAAAGCACGCCACAAATGCACATACGCTTATTCCGAGACTCAGTCTGTCACCGGTAGTAAGCCCTGAAATTCCAATGCGGGCAATAGGCGTACGTAAACTCCGTGAAAAAAAGTAAGTCCCGCAAAATGCAAGGCCACCCTCTGTTATTGCCAGAATCAACAACTTTAAGCTATACCCTGTAAACACCGATTGAAGAACAGCACCGGACGTAACGCTGAAAAAAACGATAAATCTTTCTACCTTTCCTCCGTCATAATCCGGCAGTCTCTTATGTATAAGAAGCCTGGAAAGACAAATAAAGAGAAGACATATAAAACTTCTTACAGTAAAAGTTCCTGAGAAAGCCGACAGATAACCTGTAACTGATCCGACAAAAGCACTCACACACCACCTGTAAGGCACCGCACCGAGAAACGCATGAGCAAAGGGCGACATAACCGAAAGCATATTTCCCTGACTGAAGCAAAAAGCAACAAAAGCCACCGCCAGGTTTACGGCAATCTTTTTGAGTCTTTCCGTATCCGAGCTTTTATTTTTGTCTTCGAGATAATTCTCAAGCTTTTCCGTTTCCTTTGTTTCCGTCATCTCAACTCATCCTTTCAGTAAAAACTCTACCTGGAGATTATATATGGCAAGTCCCAAAAAAAACGGCAGATTTTAGGGAATAACAAAATGCTTATCCAGATTTTTATTAACTGAATGTAAACATTATTAAACAGTTATTGATTATTTTTTAATGAAGTGATAGTATAAATATACACAAAAGAGATTTTTGTTCCCTTTTTATTCAATTCGATGTTTTCATTTTCATAGTTACCTCATTCAAATTACTGCAAAAGTACCGATGCCTCAGGGCGTCGGTACTTTTGCGTTTGCTGCTTTTGTCAATAACTCCAATTATCATCCCTCAGCTTTGACAAAACCTCCAAAGTTTATATACACTTATTGCCATTTGTATATTTATGTAATATAATTATATTTATCAATACTGAGAAGGAGAATTACAATGAAATTCAATCCTCTTTTTATGTTCTCACGCGAAGAATCGGATACAAAGGTAGCTAACGACCGACTGCTGTCTTACTCTGCAGGTCTTACCGGTCAGAATATGACCTACAACTTTGTTTCAAACAGACTTTTTGTCTTTCTTAACACCGTACTTGAAATTCCTGCTGAAAAGACAGGTGTTATCACCGGTGTAAGCACTCTTTGGGACGCAATCAACGACCCTCTTATCGGCGGACTTATCGACCGAAGAAAACACAAGCCCGGTCAGAAAATGCGCCCATTCCTTTTATGGACTCCGCTTATAATAGGTATTCTTGTTGTTCTGATGTTTGCCGACTTCGGCTTCAACCAGAGTCAGACCATCGCTTTTGTTCTGATTCTTTATATTCTTTTTGATGTTTTCTACTCACTTCAGGACATCTCAATCTGGGGTATCGCCGCGATGTCTAGTCCTGACTCCAACGAACGAAAACGAGTTATTCAGTGGATCTCAATCGCCGCAGGCTTCGGCGGCACAATCGCAAGTCTTTTCCCCACCTTCAAGGATTTTGTCGTAAAAAGAAGTATTATGACTGAAAAAACGTCTTACTTGTACGGTGCTATCGTTTTCGGTCTCGGCGGTATGATTATTGCTATGCTCGCCTACCGAATGAAGGAAAAGGTTGAGCCTATCGAAGAAAAGAAAACCAGCATTTTCAAGGATATAATGGATTTAAGGCACAACAAAACCCTTATTATTGTCTGCCTTGCCAGAATTGTTCAGAGTTTTTCTATCGCTCTTCCCTGGGAATACTTCTTCGAAACAAAAGGAATTTCCTATAATGTTTTCGGTGCTGAAATTTCCGGAGGTACCGCACAGGTTGTATACGGATTCATCATGGGTATTCCCGGTGCCTTTGCAATGTTCTTTGCAGTCAAGCTCATCAACAAGCTCGGCGGTAACAAGAAGCTCCTCGTATTCTCGGAAGCAATAACAATAGTTGCCCGTATTGCTGCTTTCTTCATCGGCGCAAACGACCGCTTCCTCAACATCGGTTACCTTGCAGTTGTAATGGCACTTCTCGGCACAGCGCAGATTTTCACCAATATGAAAGATATTGCCCACCGTTCACTGCTTACAAACTCCATTGACGAGGTTGAACTTAAAACAGGTAAGCGTACCGAGGGCATCACCTTCTCAATGCAGAATTTTGTTTCAAAGGTTACAGGTGCAATTCCCAACTTCATCAAGGGTATAGTTCTTGCTTTCCTCGGCTTTGACGAAAAGGCTCCTGTTCCCGACGGAATGACAAAAATCGGTGTTCAGACAGCTCCCCGTTTCCTTAAGTACCGTTGGCACCACTTCATTCTCGGTCCGGCTATCGGTTCGGTATTTTATCTTATCGTTATCCTCTTCCTTGACAATGACGACGCCCAACATATGGCAGAGGTTGAAAGAGCTCTTTCCGAAAAGAGAGAAGCAGCTGCAAAGGTCTCTGCATAAAAATATTGATTTTTGATTAACAATATGATAAAATAAGAAAAATAATTCTGAAAGGAGAAACTCATTATGATGACATTAGGCGAAGTTATTAATCTTCTCACTGCTATTTTCACCTTCATTTTTGATACTTTCGGTGACCTCTTCGGTTCAAAGGAAGAAGAAGGAGAAACAGAAGAACCCACAGATGCACCTGCATAATCAGTTCAACCAAATTCGACTAAGAAGAAATAAAACACAAGCAATTTCTGACAAGCAAACAACATAAAAACCCACGGTATAATCACCGTGGGTTTTGTATATTACTTTTAATTTTCCGTCTGCTCGTCAAGGCTGAGATGAAACGCCGGTATGAACTCCTCAAGGAAAACCTCTGCCTCGGGAAGCTTCATCTCTCTTATGGCTTTTTCTGTGCTGAGTAGAGCTTTTTCAAACTCGCGGTTGCCGGCATTTTTTTCCTCAATGCATTTTATAAGCGCAGAGATTTTATCCGCCGCCTTAACGATTTTCCAAAGATATTCATCTTCTTCACACATAAAGAATGCACTGCTGTAGTATTCACGCATATCTTCAGGAAGCATCGACAAAAGCTTATCACAAGCTACCTTTTCGACCTTAAGAAACTCTTCGTGCATCTGCTTACTGTGATACTTGACAGGAGTCGGCATATCTCCGGTAATAATCTCAGGCATATCATGATAAAGTCCGAGAAAAGCGGCTCTTTCTGCATTCACCTTTCCACCAAAGCGCAGATTCTTAATAACTGCAAGAGCATGAGCAATTGCAGCAACATCATTACTGTGCTCGCTTATATTTTCACTTGCAGTGTTCCGCATAAGCGCCCATCGATTGATGTGTTTCATTCTTGAATGCATCGCAAAAAAGCTGTTTACCACAGTCACTCGCTCCTTTCAGTTAAATATTTCACAATAAAATGAATTAAAGGATGTCACCCTCAAGTCCGGGAACGCAGCTTGCAGCATTGCATTCATCTGTGTCAATGTGCATAGCGAGTGCATATGAGGGACTTACTCTTACGATAACATCACCGAAAACGAGTGAACGACCGTCTGTATCAATCTTAACATTTACAATCTGCTTGTCCTGAAGATCATACTTTGCAGCATCTTCGGGAGTCATATGGATGTGTCTCTTTGCAACGATAACACCGTCATTAAGTTCAACCTCACCCTTGGGGCCTACAAGCTTGCAGCCGCCGCTGCCTTCAAGATCGCCTGATTCACGGATGGGAGCCTTTACGCCGATTGAACGTGCATCACCTGCAGAAAGCTCAACCTGAGTTTCAGGGCGTACAGGTCCGAGAATTGAAACGCCGGGGAAGCTGCCTTTAGGTCCGATAACCTGAACTCTTTCTTCACAAGCGTACTGACCGGGCTGTGAAAGATCCTTTTTCTTTGTAAGCTCGTAGCCTTCACCGAAAAGGATATCAAGCACTCTTCTGCTTACATGAACGTGTCTTGCTGATGTTTCTACTAATACGGGTTTTGCCATGGTTTTTACCTCCAATATTTTAAGTTTAATTTTATACTGTTTATTATTTTACATCATTATGCCGTTAAATTCAACCTTGAAAGCGAAAATAATCATTAAAAACAAAGAAAGTTATGTTCTGCCGGGCTACAACAAGACGCTGAGAGGCCAACGCACATTCTACGCGTTCCACCCAAGAAAAAAGGAAGGCTCTGCCTTCCTTCAAAATATCACAAAAACTTACCAAAGCTTTTCCGGATAAATCCCGGCTGTAACCTTCTGTCCAAGCGCATCTGTAACAAATTTTCTGTCTTCCTTATAGGTTACACCATACCACTTTTCGCTTGTCTCAAGCACCTTGACCTGAGCTTTATTCTCCTTGAGAAGCTCATCTACAACAAAAGGCAGAAAATACTCACATTTAAGAGGGTTTTCCTTTATCCCCTTTTCAAGGAAATCAGGGAATCTTTTTTTGAGCTCCTCCATCATATCAGGGGTAAAGCCCCAACAGTTCATAGAAACCACTGTACCTTCAGGGATGTCTGTCCAGCTTGCGCCTTCATTCTCAGTAAACTGAATACGGTCACCGTTCATTGCAATCTTTGTTCTTTCTACGATATCTGTAAGCATACTTGCCTCGTTTGTCTGACAAACACCTCTTGCAACAGTACCGTTTTCCGTAAGTGTGTTTTCAATTCTGAAGCCCACCATACAGAAATTATACTTTCCGTTATCCTCTGCTTTCTTAATAAGCTCTTCATGAATGAGTCTGAAGGTCTGCTTTCCGTAATAGTCATCAGCATTGATAACGGCAAATGGTCCGTCAATAAGGTTTCTGCAGGCAAGTACAGCCTGTCCCGTACCCCAGGGCTTCACTCTGCCCTCAGGAACTGTAAAGCCATCAGGAAGATCAGCCATATCCTGAAAAGCATAATCAACCTCTATTTTGCCGTCATATCTTCTGTCTGTTATCTTCTTAAAATCCTCTTCAATTTCATGCTTTATCACAAAAATCACCCTGTCAAAGCCTGCCTGAACAGCATCAAAAACAGAATAGTCCAGTATAATTTCACCGTTAGGCCCTACAGGGTCAATCTGCTTGAGTCCACCGTATCTGCTTCCCATTCCGGCAGCCATAACAACAAGAGTAGTCTTTACCATGATATTTCCCTCCTTTTTTATTTCTATTATTTTACCACTAAAAACAAAAAAAGGCAATATTCGCGAGAGACTTCATAAAAATATATGTAATATTTTGAATTTTTAGAATATTTTAAATTTCAGAGCTCTATTGACACTGAAGTTTTTTAATGATATTATAATGTTGTAAACTTTACAAAAGGAGTAATTTGAATATGGATAATATGCAGAAAGTTCTCGACATCATTACAATGGTGTTTGACACCATCAGAAAGTACATTCTTCTTTTCCTCGGAAGAGCAGACGAAATCGAACCCGATGAATAAAAAAAACAAAAAAGATATCCTGCAGCTGATGAACTGCAGGATTTTTCTTTTTACAAAACAATTACTTCTATTACGCCTGTTGCAAACAGAAGTAACTGAGCTGCATCATCCTTCAGATGATGCGCCGGGACGTCCGCAGCACTTCTTATATTTCTTGCCGCTTCCGCAGGGGCAGGGATCATTAACGCCGACCTTTTTGCCTTCGTTACGCTTTGGTTTTGCCTTTTCACTGCCGTCACCACCGGTCGATGTGCTTGTAACCTTAGCAACAGCTTCACGCTTGATTTCTTCATCCGTCTTGAAGCGTACAGCAAGAACAGTCTTTACTGTATCCTCGCGGATGGAGGTAGTCATTTCATCGAACATGTCATAACTGAGTTCTCTGAATGCCACAACAGGATCCTTCTGTCCGTAAGCAAGAAGCCCTACACTGCGTTTAAGCTCATCCATAGCATCGATATAGTCCATCCACTTCATATCAACATTACGAAGAAGCATTTCTCTTTCAATGTTACGCATCATTTCCTCACCGTAGAGTTCTTCTCTCTCCTCGTGGAGATTATGTGCACGCTCGGTGAGAAGATCATAGATTTCTTCAGGCTTGTACTTTCTGTCCTCGGTAAAGTCATCCTCAGTTGTAAGCCAACCCATATACTTTTCCTTAAGTGAAGCAAAATGCCATTCACTTGAAGGTACATTTGCAGGACAGAAAAATTCAACGGTGTCACCGATAGATTCGTCAATCATCTTTGTGATTACAGGCTTCATATCCTCGCCCTTGAGAACCTGGTCACGCTGAGTGTAAATAATCTCTCTCTGACGGTTCATAACGTCGTCGAAGGAAATAACATGACGACGGGCGGCAAAGTTGTTGCCTTCGACCTTTCGCTGCGCAGACTCAACCTGCTTTGTAAGCATACCGACCTCGATGGGAGTATCCTTATCTACGGGCATACTGTTCATAATTGCAACCATTCGGTCACCACCGAAAAGTCGAAGAAGATCATCCTGCATTGAAAGGAAGAAACGGCTTTCACCGGGGTCACCCTGACGTCCGCTACGGCCTCGTAGCTGATTGTCGATTCGTCTTGAATCGTGACGCTCTGTACCTATGATATAAAGACCGCCTGCCTGACGCACCTTTTCAGCCTCATCAGCAATCTCCTCTTTAAACTGTCTTTCAAGGCGCTTGAATGTTTCCCTTGCCTCGATTATATCTTCATTATCAGTGTCACCGAAGGCAGTAGCTTCGCTGATGAGCTCTTCGGAATATTCCATTTTTCTCATCTGGCTTTTAGCAAGGAATTCCGCGTTACCGCCAAGCATAATATCAGTTCCTCGGCCTGCCATATTAGTGGCAATGGTAACTGCACCGAGTTTACCTGCCTGAGCAACAATTTCAGCTTCCTTATCGTGAAATTTGGCATTGAGAACGTTATGCTTTATACCGCGCCTTTTAAGTGCAGCAGAGAGCTTTTCACTCTTTTCAATGGAGATTGTACCGACAAGTACGGGCTGACCCTTTTCGTGGCAGCGAAGAATCTCTTCAATAATAGCATTGAACTTAAACTGCTCGGTCTGATAGATAACGTCATTGTTATCCTTGCGAAGCAACGGCTTGTTTGTAGGAATTTCAACGGCATCAAGGGAGTAAATCTCACGGAATTCATTTACCTCGGTCATAGCCGTACCGGTCATACCGGAAAGCTTGTCATAAAGGCGGAAATAATTCTGGAAGGTAATCGTTGCAAGGGTTTTGTTTTCGCGAGCAACCTTTACGTTTTCCTTAGCCTCGATAGCCTGATGAAGACCGTCGTTGTAGCGTCTGCCGAGCATAATACGTCCTGTGAATTCATCAACGATAAGCACCTGACCGTCTTTTACAACATAGTCGATATCCCTTGTCATAACGCCGTGTGCCTTGATTGCAATGTTAAGGTGATGGGACAAGGTGAGGTTTTCAGGATCTGAGAGGTTTTCTACATTGAAGAAACGCTCTGCCTTCTGAATACCGCTTTTTGTAAGGTTACAGGTTTTTGCTTTTTCGTCAACGATATAGTCCGCACCGCTTTCGGCTGCCATATCCTCAAGGTTCATCTTCGAGTTGGTTTCGGCAATCTTCAAGCACTTGAGAGTGTTTACAAAGCTGTTGGCGACAGAATAAAGCTCTGATGATTTTCCGCCCATACCTGAAATGATAAGCGGTGTTCTTGCTTCGTCGATAAGAATTGAGTCAACCTCGTCGACAATGGCGTAATTGTGACCTCTCTGCACCTTCTGGTCAAGGTAAAGCACCATATTGTCACGAAGATAGTCAAAGCCCATTTCGTTATTTGTACCGTAGGTGATGTCCGCGGCATATGCCTTACGTCGCTCTGCAGTTTCGAGACCGTTTACGATAAGACCTACAGAAAGGCCGAGAAAGCGGTAAACCTTACCCATCCACTCACTGTCTCGGCGTGCAAGATAGTCGTTAACTGTAACGATGTGTACACCCTTACCCGAAAGAGCATTAAGATATGCAGGAAGAGTAGCAACAAGAGTTTTACCTTCACCTGTCTTCATTTCAGCAATTCTGCCCTGATGCAATACAATACCGCCCATAATCTGTACAGGAAAGTGCTTCATACCGAGCACACGCCTGGATGCCTCACGACAGGTAGCAAAGGCCTCTATAAGAATATCATCAAGACTTTCACCCTCAGCGAGTCTGTTTTTAAATTCTGTAGTTTTCGCCTTGAGCTCAGAGTCTGAAAGTCCGGCATATTCATCTTCAAGTGCGAGCACCTTATTTACGGTAGGTGTAATTCTTTTTATTTCTTTTGAAGAATAGTCTCCAAAGAGCATTTTAAGTAAACCCATTTATTTCACCTCATAAAATTCTTATTACATGATTGTACAATTTTATATTTTATCATAAAATATAAAAGTTTTCAACTGTTTTATTACATACTTGCCGTTTGTTAATTATTGATAGTTGATTTTTGATTTTTTAAGTGCTATAATAAATAAAAGATACAATCCACCGAGCCTCAGTGTTCGGTGTGATTTACTTTTAAAGATTTACAAAGGGGATGACTGTAGTGGATGTTATGGCAGCTGTAAAAAACTTTATAGAGCTCCCCCAGGTCGGATATGCAGTTGGTGCCGTAGTTAAAATGCTTTTTGCTATTTTCCTCAGCGGTGTAATCGGTTATGAAAGAGAGCATTCTCACAGACCTGCCGGCTTCAGAACACATATTCTTGTTGCAGTCGGCTCTGCGCTGGTTATGATGACATCGGAATACGTTTTTCACGAATATGAAGGACTTGCCAATTTTGACCCGACAAGACTCGGTGCTCAGGTAATAAGTGGTATCGGTTTTCTCGGTGCAGGTACGATTCTTCGTGAAGGCTTTTCCGTAAAAGGTCTTACAACGGCAGCTTCTCTCTGGGCAGTTTCATGTATAGGTCTTGCCGTAGGTGCCGGATACTATGTAGGTGCTGTTGTCACAACCCTTGTTATATATCTTACACTCAATACCTTTAAACGATTTGTCGCAAAAAGCAACCCTTCAAAAAATCTTTATATCGAAGCTGAAAACATGTCACGTCAGGCCGCAGAAATCGGTATAATTGTAAAGCGCTACGGCGGAAACCTTCACACCCTCGAGGTGCTCTATGCCGACTCCTCTCCCACAAAGAGAAAGAGTGACTCTGTTGTGATGAAAGCAGTTGTCTTTCCGCGTGATGAGGAGAGTCTCAGTCTTACAATTTCAGCAATCCGCAGTCTTGAGGGCATAAGAGATTTGTATATCGATTAAGCTGAATAAATAAGCTTAAAAGGTCGCGATTTTATTCGCGACCTTCGTTTTGTACTTTGCCGTTATTTTGTCTTTTCTGATAAATCTTACCGCCCGGCTGATTTTTACCGTTTGTCTTCATATTGTACTCACGGATAAAGCCGTCAATCTTTTCAAAATTATACGGATCTTTGCTGTTGTCTTTCATTTGTTTCACCCTTAATTATTTTGTGCTTTTCGGACGATTAAATGAAAGGCAATTTTTTCTTTTCAGAGCTTTAGTCAAAAAAGCAGTAGTCAGAAACACGGTTATCCGCATCCTGACTACTAACTACTGACTACTTAAAATCACACCTTGCCGGGGTCGAGACTCAGCGTAATGCTCTCACGCTTCGGCTTAAGCATTGTCAGCTTTACGCCTGCCGCAGTGAACATTCTCTTTGATGCACGCACACCAGGTGAATCAGCATACTTATCTGAAAGATAAACAACCTCTTTTATGCCACTTTGAATGATGGCCTTTGCACATTCGTTGCAAGGGAAAAGAGCAACATAAATTCGGCAGCCCTCAAGGTTTGCACCGCGGCTATTAAGAATTGCGTTTAGCTCTGCGTGGCAGACATAGGCGTACTTTGTGTTATACGCATCGCCCTCTCTATCCCAGGGAAACTCGTCATCATCACAACCTGCCGGGAAGCCGTTATATCCCATTGACATAATTCTGTTTTTTTCGTTAACGATACAGGCTCCCACCTGTGTGCTGGGATCCTTGCTTCTGTAGGAGGAAAGCACTGCGATGCCCATAAAGTATTCGTCCCACGATAAATAATCCTGTCTCTTTGCCATTTTGTTTTCTCCTCTGCTTTTAAAATTTTATATCTTGCATCACTGGGTATTTCAAGCCGTATCGTCATTCAACTCCGCGGTAATAAAGACCTCTTGTATAGTCTCCCTTTACTGCTTTCCCCTTACGGTAAGCATCAAGAATTGCTTCGGCAATTTCTTTCTTTTCCTTTGTGAAATACAACGTGAGAAAGTCAACATTTCTGATTTCGTCCAATCTGTCCGCCATATAAATCGGATGACTGTTCAGAACCTCGCTGCAACCTAAATTGCACATAACAGGAAATTTCTTATTCATCCTGTCCGTGAGATATCCTCCGCCTTTACACTCCTCACAATCCCTGGAATTTTTCAGCGGACAGTTTCTCGTCAGCATCAAGGGTAGATGACCGTAGGCAATTATGCCCCTTTTTGCCTCAGAACGTATTTTTTCAATATGTGTCAGCGAAAGTTCAGGCGACAAGGTTAAAACCTTTACATCAAGCTTCTCTAGTTCCCTCGCTGAAAAACTATTGAAAACATTCAGAGAAAACCCACAATGAATCTCAAAACCAAGTTTTTTTGCGATTGCCACGGCATCAAGGGTGCCGCAGTATGCAATATTAATTCCGAGATTTTTAAACATCAAAAGCCTTTTTTCCACAAGCTCTTCTGCACCGAAAATTCCTCTTGGAACCTCAATTCCCACAGAAACAGGGAGGTTTTTAACCTTTTCCACCGAGTTTTCCGCAGTTTTCAAAGGTATGTATAAGTTTTCCACATTTTCCAGATTGTCGGGAATTCTGCTGACAGAAGCTACTCTTATGTTGAATTTCGGCTTATTTGTGACTCTTCTGGCGGAAAGTGATATTTCCTTTCCGTCATATTTCAAATTACCTTTTCTTTCATCAAACACCGAATCTGTAAAGCTGTTTACCTTTACAGATTTCATTCGATTTCCAAGCTCTTCCAGAGCAGTTCTTCGGAGATTGTTTATTACGCTTGCCGGCACAATCAGCCCATCTCCAAGCACAACTTTAACCTTAGCGGCATAAAACTGTGTACCACCACATTTCGAAATTCTTTCAGTGAGGCCTTCTTTCGTAAGCGGCTTATTCAGTGCCTTTTCAGGATAAACATCTTCACTGACAAAAACTTTATAGCCTTCACTGCTTGCCGTCAGACCGACCTTTTCTCCTTCTTCGACAGTCAGTAAAAAGTCCACTGCAAAACGTGGCTGCTCTTTTTCGTAAAGTCTTGCAAGCTCCTTGAGAAACTCGTTTGTAGCAGAGGTAACATCCTCCTTCTGACGTGTTCCGAACATATCTCTGCCGAGTTTATTTTCGTAATATCCGTCAGTAAAGCCCGAGCGTGAAAATACACCTCTCAGCTTTTTCAGAATCTCACCATCGTTTTCACCGTCACGGCATTGTCTTACGGCTGTGACTGCCGCCGCAACATATTCAGGCCGTTTCATTCTGCCCTCAATTTTAAGTGATGCGACACCAAGCTTTTCAATCTCGTCCATCTTGCCTACAAGAGATAAATCCTTCAGACTTAAATCGTAACCCGTACCGCCTTCTGCCGTAAACGGAAGTCTGCACGGTTGGGCGCACAAGCCTCTGTTACCGCTTCGTCCGCCGAACATGCTGCTCATATAGCACTGTCCCGAAACAGACATACAGTGAGCACCGTGAACAAAAATTTCTATCTCAACGTCGGTACTGTCACATACTCGCTTGATTTCCGCTTTATTCATTTCGCGCGGAAGCACGACTCTGTCAAATCCCATTTCTTCAAGCAGCCTGACACCCGACACTGTCTGCACCGACATCTGTGTTGAAGCGTGACGTGAAAGCTCCGGTGCAAGCTCCCTTACAAGTGAAGCGAAACCGATATCCTGCAGAATAACGGCATCTGCACCGACGGAACAAATCTCCTTCAAAGTAGCTAAAGCGGCGGATATTTCACCGTCGCTTATAAGTGTGTTCATTGTGATATGAACCTTCATACCGTGGCTGTGACAAAGCTCAACGGCGCTTTTTAACATATCGCCGTTGAAATTGTCAGCCTTTATTCTTGCATTGAAGTTCTTGGCTCCCATATAAACCGCATCCGCCTTGCAACGCACAGCGGCAATCACCGACTCAAAAGAGCCTGCCGGAGCCAGTATTTCTATTTTGTTTTCCATTTCAGCTACCGATTCTGTCAAGCACAGCCGAAAGCTCTCTTTTCAGTCTTTCATTTTCTGTTCTGAGATTTTCAACCTCTTTCCTGTACTTTTCAGCCTCGTGTCTGGAAATGTCTGCCTTACTCTTTGCCGCAGAAGCATCATCAAGGTAATCCTTGATCTGCTCACGGAGTCTGTCAGCAGTTGCGGTTGCTTTTTTGCTTTCATCGGCGTAATCCAATGCAGCAAGCACTGCCGCCTGAGTTACTGAAAGACGCTTATTTGCCTTGATGATACCGTCCATTTTTGAGTCAAGCTCTTTTCCGAGAAGCTGAACATACTGAGCATCATCTTCTGCTATTACAGAATAATCTGCTCCCATAATTGTCATTCTCACCTTGTTTGCTGCCATGAATTATCACCCTTTCTGTATTTTTACCCTTTTGCAGTGTTGAACATTCTGCTGCGATTTTACTCAGTAACTTTTTCTATTCCCTTTGCCTGAGAGATACCGCCTTCAACTTTTTCCTCGTAGAATACCTTTACAATATCGCCCATATTGAGTATAACGACACTTTCTTCATCGATTGCCTTTATTGAGAAGTATCCCATATCGTCAGAGAGGCTGATGTAGTAAACACTGTCACCGCCAATAACTGCAGTGCGAATGTCGTCTACCATACCCTCCTGAATAAGGAGATTCGTCTCCTCGTTTTCGGGCTTATCATCTGTACTGTTTGTAGCGTTTTCGATTTCGTCGATATCAACATCAATCTTGATGTTGTTCATTTTAAGAGTATCTACATAATCCTTTGTGCATTCAGCAATTGTTGCTCCGGTTGAAACAACCTGGTAATTCTGTACGTTAACCATTGCATAGCGCTTTACAAGACTGTCACTGTCCTTAAGAGACATAAAGTATGTGGGTTGACCGCTGATGTTAAGAAGAATCGGGAAGGCTGCCTGATACTTATAGTCCTGAACCTCACCCTGGGCAGATGCCATAGCTGAGTACTCCTTAGCACCCGAAACATCATAGAAGTTTGCTTCCTTTGTTCTCATATTCATAAGAACAAAACCGATAATAGCCTGGTCATTACCTGCAGATGTAACGCCTGTGTATGCATAGACGTCGTCATCCTTTGCAATATAGTTTGTACCCTCTGTTGCAATTTTAACGCCTTCCTGACCGAGAATAGAGTTGATAAAGCCCTTTTGATACTGTCCGTAGTAGTTGAACTGCTCAACAAGTAGTGCATCGGAATAAATACCGTCGATCCACTGAAGCTCCTTGCTGTTTTTCACCTCATCTACGGAATATTCAACCATTTCGCCGGTGATGGCATCAACAATAACAACACCCTTTACATCTGTACCGCCGAAAAGGCCGATTGTCTTATCAAGCACGGTGCAAAGCCAGAAGGGTCTGCCTTCCTCATCAATTTCGAATCTCGGTGTATCGAAAATATAAGTAGGATAGCTGAAACGCACGTGACGCATCAGATATTTTCCGAAATGCTCCGTTGTTGCATATCTGATATATTCACCTTCAGGAAGAGTTACAAGCTCAGCCTTCTGCGTAACCATATTTACAACAACGTAGCCGGGAAGACCTGCAGAGGTATTCTTAAGCCACTTGAAAACGTCACCGTATGCGAGAGTTGTAAGCTTAACGGGGTTATTTTTATAGTTAATCTGTGTGAAGGCTGTTGAGATCTCGAACTGTGAAACCTTACCGATTGAAGCAAGGTCACCGAGAGTACGGTTTGCAAGAGCCTTTGCCGACGCGTTGTCGAGAACGGGAACGCTTGAAAAATCTGCCTCTGCTATGTCACTTGCAAAGCTTTTTGTTTCGTCTACGTTGATGATTTTACTGTAGGTCTTTGCTCTGAAGAAAACAGAAGAAACAAGCATACCGATACCAACAACAACGACAAGAACTCCCGCAATAATAATGGGAACAATCGCCTTTTTTCTTACATAAGGTGTATACTCAGGTCTTATGTGTGCGCCGCTTGTGACAAAAAGGAGCGCAACAAAGATAGCCAGCACCGTTCCGAGGAAAATATAGGTATCTGTGCTTTTGAAGTTAAGAGGAGGAAGCATAAAGTAATATGCAATTGCGCCTCCGATTACTGTGCCTATAAGACTTATTATAAGCTTTAATCCGGCTTTCTTAGGTACGAGGTAAGCATTCTTACCCTTACCCTTTTCGTTTCCGCCGTTTCCGGTGAAATCTACTTTGATAGGTTCCATAATAGGTTCTCCTTTAATTTATTACTTTTTTCATTATTGACCGTTTATAATCAATATTTTCTTGAAAGCTTGCTTTCTGCTTCTTCTTTTGTAATTGCCCCTCTGTTGCAGTCAGCCATAAGCTGTACATCCTTATCGTTAAGGCGGTAGAAGAACCAGATAGCACACGCAATTGCAAGACCGAAAATCGGGAAGATATTATATGCAAACCAGATTCCGTCAAATGCAGATGCTGGCTGCTGAGCTATTGCATTGATCTTTTCAAGTGCGGCGAAATCTGCGGCATTGTCGAAGGACTTGAAGCCGTAGAAGCCTACGATAGCAAGCCAGGTTGAGCCGGAAATAGCGGCAGCAAGCTTAACTGCAAAGGTCTGGATTGCAAAAGAGATACCCTTAGCTTCAATTCCTGTCTTGAACTGACCGTATTCGGCACAGTCGGGAGTAAAGGTAAAGGCAAGGATGCCGATAACAGCAAGAGGAATTGAACGAAGCATATAGGTGACGGTAAACATCACGAAGCTTTCTCTTGTAAAGAGAATCGGTAATGAAAGCACCAGAGCTGCAACAGCTGAAACCTTGAACACAAACGCTTTATCATATTTTCTGATGATTTTGGGAACAAGCAGAGCCATTACAAGCTGAGGAGCTGCAGCAACCGTACCTGTTATAAGCGAAGCGAGGGAGTTTTTATAAATATAATATGCAAAAATCTGATGCATGGAATTATAGGTCTGTGCCCCTGAGAAGAAAATATAACCGAGATAGTAAACAAGAAGATACTTATTGCTTACAACATATTTTATCATTCTTCTTACGGTAAACTGCTCTTCATCTGTAGATTTGAATCTTTCCTTACCGATGAAAAGAAGCGGAGCCATAGTAGCTGCGGCAACAACAGCAATCAGTACACTTGCAACACCGTAGCTGACACCTACATCTTCACTTACAAGGGCAGGAACAATGACGGAAGCAAGCGCAACACCGACACCTGCAGTAAGACCCTTTACAGAAAGAATTGAGTTTCTCTCTTCGATGTTATTTGACATTGCCGTCACAAGGCCGAAGGCAGGAACGTCACAAAGAGTATAGGCGGTATCCCAAACTATGTAAGCAAGTGCAAACCATAAAACCTGAACCGATTCCTTGGAATCAGTAGGAATCAGGAAAAGTGCAACGGTTGAAAGCGGGGTAAGAATACATGCGGCCTTCAGCCAGGGAATATACTTCTTGCCGCTTTTGAATTTCACCTTATCAAAAATAACGCCGAAGATTGCATCATTTACTGCATCCCATACCTTTACAACACCCATAACAATGGAGCAGGTAATCGGGTCAATCATAAAAGCTACAAATGTAGGCAGGAAGCTTGATACCATAGTGTAGATCATATTCTGTCCGAAGAAATATGAATAATAGCTCATTCTCTCCCTGGAATTCGTCTGCCACAAGGGATTTTTGTTCGGTTTCATATAAATTTCTCCTTTTCCGCCTTGCATCAGCAAAGCAAAAATAATTATTCAGTTTATTTTAACATTAAGTCCCCCTTAAGTCAATGAAATATCTGTTTTTTTACTTATAATTAACGCTTTTTCGTTTTTACGAATAAAATGGCACACTCAGATCATAATATTTATAAAAATTAAAATAAAAAAGGAGTTTTCCCTTATGAAAAAAATATTCCCTGTTGTCATTCTTCTTGTTATTCTTTGCTTTGTTTTCATTTTTACAGCCTGCGGTAACAGCGGCATTAAAGACGAAATGAAAAACGAACTCACCACGCTGAAGGACGGCGCCACATCACTTATGGATGACATCAGCTCTGCTGCAAGCGATATGGCTGAAGAACTTACCGAAAAAGGAAATGTAACAAAGGACGACAGTTCAACGGGACTTTTTGAAACAATGACAACAGAAAGCTCCACTGTTGTTTCAACAGACAATTCAACAACCGAAAATCAGTAAAATCAACAACTTTAACATTTTTCCTCCGTTTTGCAATCGATTTTGCATAGCGGAGTTTATTTTTTTAAAATATTTTGCTATAATCTGAAAGGATTTATCACTTTCATTCGTATTACTTGTGAATTCAATATTTGCTGAATTCCAAAATGCACAATGGAGGTGAAACCAATGAAAAAATTTCTCGCAATCATCATTACCGCACTTGTACTTGTCTCGGTTGTTGCAGTTACAGCATCCGCTTACGGCAGAAGACAGGTTGCAGAATGCAGGGCAAACTGTGCAGGATTTGTCGATGCCGACAGAGACGACATCTGCGATAACAGAGGCTCCTTAGCGAAATGCAACGGGGCAGGCTTTGTTGACGCTGATAATGACGGTATCTGCGACAACAGAGGCTCTAACGCAAACGGCAACGGGGCTGGCTTTGTTGACACTGATAATGACGGCATCTGCGACAACAGAGGCTCTTACGCAAACGGCAACGGCGCAGGCTTTGTTGATGCAGATAATGACGGTGTCTGCGACAACAGAGGCACTTCAGGCAGAGGACGCCACTGCGGCAGAAACAGATAATCTGAAAAAAAGGAGGGCAGAATATGCGCAGCGAAGAGGAAACAAATGCAGCCATAGAAAAATATTCAGATATGATACGGCGCATATGCATGGTAAACCTAAAAAACTATGCCGACACAGAAGATGTGTTTCAGACCGTATTTATGAAATATGTTCTGTCCTCCAAGGCTTTTGAAAGTGAGGAACACGAAAAATCCTGGTTTATACGCGTTACAATAAACGCCTGCAAGGACATTTTCAAAAGCTTTTTTCGCACAAAAACCGATCCTCTTGATATTATCAGTGACTATAAAAGCGAGCTCTCAACAGAGTCGGGAGAGATTCTCAGGGTTATTCTTACACTGCCCGAAAAATACCGTCAGGTGATTTACCTTCACTATTATGAGGGGTATACTGCACCTGAAATCGGCGGAATTCTCGGCAAAAACGAGAACACCGTTTATACTCTCCTTGCAAGGGCGAGAAAACTACTGAAAGATGAATTGGCAGGTGATTACAATGGATAAAAGAATAAAATCCGCCTTTAATGAAATAAAAGCAGAACAAGAGCTTAAAACATCAACAAAATATTACCTTTACGAAAAGCGCAATTCCTCCACAAAGCCTCACATCAACCTCAAAAAAAAGGCCTTTGCATTCACAGCAGCGTGTATGGTGATTCTTATTTCCTCGTCATTTTTCATCTACAGTTTGCCCGTCAACGCCATCAGCCTCGACGGAAACGACTCCTCTGTTGAGCTTGGGATAAACACCTTCAACAAGGTGGTAAAGGTCACCTGTTTCGGAAACGAAGAGGAAATCAGTTGTCTGGCTCTCAGAAACATGAATTACAAGGATGCGGTAGCAACAATCCTCGAAAATACTGCAGAATATCAAAGCTCTACCCTTACCGTAAGCTGTAAAAACATTGAAAAAGGCAACAAAATTGCAGAGGAAATGCGCCGTCAGCAGTACTCCGACACCGAAGTGCACTGTCACGGTGAAAATCGCAGTATTTCTGCCGAAGCACACAGTCACGGTATAAGCACAGGTAAATATCAGGCTTATCTCACATTAAAGGAATACGAGCCGGAGCTTACCGTTGAGGAGGCAAAAAATCTCACAATGAAAGAGCTCCGCAACAGAATATCACTTCACTGTAGTGATATTCCCGCAAAGGAAGAAACAACGTCTGAAGAAACCACCTTATGCAATAACACCCACAACAATCAAACAGGAAATCAGCATCACGGAAATTACCGGCACTGATTCTTTACTTTACATTAAATCATCCCGCAAAGAAAGCAACACTCAGAAAAGAGGTCACGTCCTTTGCGGGATGATTATTTTTTTGTGATTTATTTATTCTTACTTTCAAGATACTCCTGCTCAGTCACAAAATGAGGAGCATAGATGCCCGACACATTCTTAATATTCTCGCGTTTATCAAGAGGACAGTCGATTATGTAATAGTTGTAGAAATTAACTCTGCTTTTTAAATTCTCGAAATTAATCTTATCACTGTAATCAAATACAATCTCATCACCTGAGAAGCTTTCTTCCTCTAACGAAGTTTCAATATCGTTACCGTGAAAATCAAGAAGAATGAACCGTTCTGCCTTTGGAAGAGCAAGTGCAGTTATCTTGTTGTTACTAACATTTATCTTAAGTCCTGATGATGTTTCAACAGACACAAGCGGCTCCATAGATGTAATCTCATTATCAGCAACGTTTACTTCCTTGAGCTTTTTGCAGTTCTCAAGAGCCTTTATGCTTGTAAGAGAATTACCCGCAGCAGAAAACTTTTCAAGAAGAGTAAACTTACTTACCTCAGAAATATCTGTGAGCTTATTATTATCTGCATAAAGCTGCTTAAGATTAACACACTCTGCCAAGGGCTTGAGCGTTTTAACGGCATTGTTGCTGATATTAACATCGGTAAGTGTTCCCGATGACTTCCCGAGCACCGAGATATCCTCTATCTTGTTTCCGCTAAAATCTACTGTTTTAAGCTGAGTTGCATTTTCAAGTCCACTGATATCAACAAGCTTGTTACCGCTCGCATTTACCGTAGTAATCCTCAATGCCTTCTCAAGAAAGTCAAGATTTTCAAACTTATTATTATCTATATATAACGTTGTGAAATAGCTGTCAACATCTATTTCAAAAAGTGACGAAAGTTCATTTCCCGAAAGATTAATAGTTCTGAGCTCCTTACATGCAGAAAGAACCGACGCATCAGTAATCTTATTGCCCTCAGCCTCCAGATTTATAAGTTTTGTGAAATCGCCAAGAACACTGATATCACTGACTGCACAATTATTCATCCGGAGCGTTGACAGACTTTCACTCATACCGGCAATAACACTAAGGTCAGTAATACCGGGATTGTTACTTATATCCAGTAAGCTTGCCGTCAGCTGATCAAAATCTATTGATTTAAATGTATCATCTGTCAGTTTACAGTTGTCAATAGTAATTGAAGATTTTATCTTACTCAACAGATCTGTAAGGTCAGCATCAGGAAGCGTGCAGTCAATGAAACTGAGTGAGTAGATTGTTTCAAACTTCTCAAAAGCATCAATATCTTCAGCCGTTATCGACTTTTCTCTTATGCTTATATATTCCTGATCTTCGGAAAATTCAATATCTGCAATCATAATCTTACCGGGAGTGGTAAACACCGCTGCCATTATAGCGGCAATCAGAACTGCAATCACAGAGAAAACAACCTTTTTTGCCGTGGCTGAGTTATCTTTATTTCCTATCTTCTTTTTTTTAGCCTCTTTCTTTACAGCGGGCTTTTCTGCCGTTACAGGATTGGCAACAACTTCAGTCTCCGGTCTGACATTTTCTTCAGGTTTGCTCTTTGCTTCAGAATCATCTTTTTTATCGTCTTCATCTTCAGCTGCAATCTTTTTTTCAGATGCAGTGTTTTCAGGCACATCATTCTTACCGAGCAGAGCCTTGATTTCCCTTATCATTTTATCCATAGCAAGGGTCTTACTCTCATAAGCCGCATACCTCTGGACATTTGTAAGATAAAAGTTGAAATCATCCTTCAGCGGACAGTTTTCGAGCATAAAAGGAAGAATAAGCTTCTCCTCATTTATAGCTTGATCCAGCTCCTTCGGAACCCATTTTGAAAGCTGAGACTTTTCAGAAAGTATCAGAACAAATACCTTGCACTCTCTGATAGCCTGAGGTATTTCAACAGCATAGCTTGAACCGCCGGGAATAGACATTGGTGCCATCCAGCAGGATATACCGTTGGTTTCAAGGGTAGTTTTTACCCAATTGGCTTCGTCAAATTCTTCAGTTTTATAACTGATAAAAACATCCTTCATATAATCACCCTGAATTTAAAATCAAAACTCCGGCGGCCTTCGATTCACGAAAACCGCCGTTTTAAGTTTAATCGTCATCCTTCACCTGTTCTTTCAAGGGAAGCTCTACGAAAGGAACCAACAAATGATGCACTTTTGCAAGGTCGTTTCTTTCTTTGCCGTGTACATATCCCTCAGAACGCATATAAGCATTCCAACGGTTATGCTCAAGCTTTCTGATATTCCACAGTTCAGCTTCTTCACGTTCCTTCGGCTCTTTTTCAATACCGGGAATTTTACACTTGATTTTCATCTCACGATGAACCGCAGACGCCATTGATGACTTGCGGTTATAATCATACTGCCAGAAGCTTGCCTCATCACCCCAGTTCAGATGACGTGCAAGTGCCTTATTTTCAATGTCGGAATTCATAATCACCTTTTCTGAATATGACGATTTGATGTCACCGATAAAGTCAATTTCGTATTCCTGTTTTCCGTAATTCTTAATACCTATAAGTGAATTTTTCTTCTCGGTATTGTACACAATAGTCTGTATTGCAGGCTTATAGCCCTTACGCAAAAACAGCGAACGAAGTTTGATTGCTGTTGCAACATTTTTCTCGTCGTCACCCAAAGCAACAAAAACATAAGTTATCTGCGGCAAGCCGCAAACAAATTTATCAAACTCCTCTGTGTCAACATCAACCTCAGAATGAACTTTTATGCTATATCCGGCTTCGCCGTCCACATCGAAGTGATCGTTATAATCATCATCCATAAGCTCCGGACAAAGAGATTTAAACTTTGACTCAGCTTTTTTGTCAATATCCATTGCGTTGACACGCAGACGGTATCCGTCCATCTGACAGAACCAGGCAAGAGACTTTGTCATTTCTGTGCCGTGCTGTCCCATACCAACTACGAGGGCATTGATCCATTTTATGCCGTTCTCATCCTCAACAGCAGTCGAAAACACCTTTTCATAACCCGTCTCATAAAGAGTTCTCATAATAAGAGAATACACATCATTGACTCTGCGTATCTTCATATGGATTCTACGCTTCTCGTTTTCCTTGGAAACAAGAACATTTGACAGCAAAGCCTCCGATTCTACCTTCGTTGAGCAGACATACATATTTGTGTTCTTTTTATACTTGTATTTTTCGCCGAGTTTGAGTGCCTGACCTATGTTTTCGTTATAATCCTCACCGATTATAAAGAAATTGAATTTCACAAGCGGATTCAGCTTGCCGAATTTAATGGTTGTTATGTCCTTCTTGAAGCAGACCGCGCCAAGCACCTTTGCATGATGAATAAGCTCATAGCTTTTTTCATCATCATTGTCAAAAACATCGGTAAATACCAACAGGGAGTTTCTCTTGTGATTTTTTCTGATGTCTCTTGCAAGAGCGAGAGAATTTTCGTTAAGCTCAGAAAAGATGTAAACACCGCTTTTTAAGCTGAGGTAGTATTTTGCATACGCCGAAACATTCTTAAAAAACGAGAGCACAAAGCTAAAGGTGAGTGCAGGTGCAACAACAAAAAGAATTGAAAAAAGCACACAGTAAGCGGTATAAGTTATACCTTCAACTTCATTTCTCTTTAAGTTTTCGGTGATGAAATCAAAATCACCGTCAACAACGAAAAGTCTTATGGTGTTGTGAAGCGATACAAGTGCGGTCATAATCGCCTTTACGGGTTCCGATAATTTCTCGGCAACAAATATATTATGATAAATCGGTATAAATAATGTCACCGCAGAAGATACCACTCCCACAACAAGAATCTTTGCAGAATCAAAAATTTCGGGGGCTTTATTTCTGAAGAGCATCATCAGAAATGCAAGGAACAACGATGTAGCAATCAGTCCTGCAACTATAAACAAGCATATATCCCACATTTTAATCACTCCCATCGGGAATCAGCCTGACCCTCAGGCCGGATTCAAATAAACTGAAAATCAATTATACAAATGTGAAGCTTGAAATATACCACTGCTCTGCATAATAAATGCAGCTGAATTCAGCTTCCTTAATGTTCTGTTCGCCAAGCAGGTCATATGTAACGATTGTCTTGGCAATTGCACTTGATCCGTCTTCTGCAACAATAACTTCCTGAACATCAATGTTAAGTGTTGTAAAGAAGTTTACATCGTTAAAGGATTCTCTTGTAAGCAGAGCTGCAAGGTCAAGGAATAATTCCTCATCGGTTTTATTTGTAAACATACCTACGATATCAGCTGCAAGCTTAATTTTATCTGCAACGTTGGGATCAATATAAGTAAGTGCTGTGTTGATGTCGGTGAGATTACAAGCCTCCTGGAAATCTCCGAGAAGAGATTTAACCTTCATGCTGTCAATAAGGCTACATGCTGTAAGTGAGAACATCATACATACTACAAGTAAAACTGAAACTATTTTCTTTGCCATTTTAATTTGTCATAACCGTAAAAAACACGGTTATACTCCTTTCTGAAAATACTTTTATACTCTTTCAAATCAAAACGGACAATAATCCGATTTTCACCGGATTATTGCCGTTTTATTTTTAGAAGGGTCTCTTGAACTCTTCAAGGGTTTTGCCTGTTGCCAGCGCAAATCCGTGCTGCTCAAGTGCACATTTCTCGCAGATAATCATTTCTGTTTCCGATGCCCATTCCTGGATAGCATTAGGAACATAACCTGTACCGAAAAATGTTTCGTGGCAATCATCACATTCGTGAACGAGCTTAGGATAAAGCACGAATACTGCACCTGCAAGAATGACCACAAGAATAACTGCAATTATTTTTTTCATACATCACACCTCTTTTTCTCAGTGTTTTTTAAGATAAAAAGCAATTGCTTTTCTGTCATCGTTAAGAGAATACATATAGCTTGAATCTAATTTAACCTTAGCTTTAAGAGATGCAAACTGTATCAACTCTCTGAGCTTACTCTTGTCGATAAGCTCTTTCTTTGCCTCACGGAAGGCGGAATTTGTTTCAAACCTGATACTGATATCAATTTTGCCGAGCTTCACTTTTTCAGTGATGACATTTCTGATTTTATCAATATCATAGTTTTCGAAATAAAGTCCGTTTCTTCTGTGATAATTGCACTTGGTTGCCGTACATTCAGGTACTTCAAAATCCTTTTCGGGCACGTGAGACTTAAGCTGAAGGACTTCTTTTGTTGTCAGGCAGAAGCAATCATAGTTAACGGCATCGCTCTGCACCTTTTCCTTTTTAGTGTCAGTGCCGTCACCCCATGTGACGTCAAGATGATAATAATCGCCTTCAAGTTTCACAATATTCCACGCATGTGTGTCGCTTGTAACATAAAGACACTCTATGCCGCAAAGATTAAGCAAATACTGCATTGCCTTAGCATAGCCTGCACAGACGGCCTTCTTGTTTACAAACACACCGTAAATTGATCTGAGATCATCGGGAACATCGGGAGTTACGGTTGTTTTCTTCTGACGTTCAAGTCCTATTGTGTCATAATCCACAAGCTTGATTATATTCTCATACAAGTGAAGCGTTACTTCATAATCGCTCATAGAATTATTTATTGAAGTAAGGAAAGGACTGATTTCCTTCTCAATCTTGTCTTCGCGAAGCTCGCGCTCCTCTGCTGACATACAGTATCTCAGTTCGATGCGGCTTACAATACGTGTTTCCTTATCGTAGTAGTATGTAGCACCGTGCTGGAACCAGAACATCTCGGGATGATCTCTCTGAACATAGTCAACTATCTTCTGAACCTCACTGTCAACAATCGGATATTCGAAGGAGCTGACCTCAGTGTTCATATTCATAATGGCTTCGTACAGTAAATCATATACCGGCTTCTGCGCATCATTGAGAAGATTATATGCATATTTCGCATAATCATCAGGATTTCTCTCGATAGTTCCCTGTATAGGCTCAGGCTGAGGAGCAGGATCGGTATCATCGCCGTTACCGCCCTCACCGTCCGGATCGACATAACCGGTAGGAATCACGGGAAGCTTCACGCTTATTGTTCCGCAGTACTCGGGAGCAAGCGGTGTTTCAACATTCATAAAGGGTGTCGGTTTTGTTATAACCGTGCCTGTTGAGAAGGGATAATTTGCACGGTAACGAAGGAAGCCGTATCCGTACTCATCCTCTCTGTAAGAAGTTAGAATTTCTTCTCTCTTGGCTACTGCAGGCTCGTTGATGAGATAAGCATACTGTATCTCAACCCATTTTGCCATACCCTCATAAATTTCAAGGCGCATATTCTTACCGTACTTCTTTTTAACAGCCTTGTCATTCCAGTTGACATACTGCCAGATATGAGTAAGCTCATGTGCCATTGTAAGCATTGACGCCATTCTCGGTGAGCCGTTTTCAATCATAAGAGTATAACCGCTCTTATCCTTGATAGCTACGCCGAGGACTCTGCCGTCGGTTTTTGGAGTAGGAATGAACGCCTTGCCGAGACGCTTATGAAGAGTCTTGGAATTGACCATTTCAACTCTGATACCAACATTGATTCGAATTCCGAAGAAGGATTCCATATTTCTGCGGACATCCTCGAATATCTTACGGAATTCCTCGCCGGTTTTAATAGCTGTTCTTCCGCAAGAAACGCATCTGTCACGTCCGTCTGCAAGAGTTTCATATTCAACACCATAAATTTCCGCACCGCAGAAGTCACAGTATCTCGCATCAGGCTTACCGGGTCTGAAGGTTGTTTCTACAAGCTTTGCAATCTTCTTACCCTCTCGTGCCTGTTTGAGAGCATTATTCTTCACTCCGATATCCGTCAGATAATCGAGCGTGCCGGAAAGATCAATGAACGGCAATTCGCTCTCTCTTCCGTAAAGCATATAATATCTCTCGTGATAAGGCTTTCTCTTGTTCTTGAAGCCTATTTCAGGCTCTTGCTCTACTGAATCCGATATTTCATTTTCAGCAGGGAATTCCTGAAGAGCAACAGGCTCAGACGATGAAGCTTCTTCTGTATCAGCGTCGTCTGATTCCTCAGCTTCGGCAGCTCCACTCTCAGCAGACTCTTCAGCATCTTCGGTTTCTTCAGTTATAACAGGCTCTTCAACCGTTTCAGCTTCTGTCTCCTCGCCTTCAGGCTGAGCATCAGCGTCTTCAGCTTCAGTCTCGTCTGTTATAACGGATTCTTCTTCATAAGAAGGAATAAACAAGGGGATTTCCGGCTCGGGAATTTCGGCATCCTCTTCAGGCTCTACGGAAGAATCACCATTCTCCTCCTCTGCCTCAGGAGCTTCCGGCTCAGGCTGAGGTTCTTCATAATCAACCTCAGGAGCTTCGGGCGCAGGCTCATTATCACCCGTATTTTCGCCGTCCGCAGCAGGAACATCATCCTCACCCTTCTTGCGTTTCTTTCTTCTCTTGAATATGCCGAATATACCCTTCTTCTCGGGCTCTTCTTTCTCGCCTTCGGGAGTCTGAGGATTTGCTGAAGGATCTTTATCTCCGCCCTCGGCAGTGCCGTCGGCCTTTTTGCCCTTACCGAACAGCTTTCTGAGCTTGGCAAGGATTTTCTTGAGGCCCTTTGCTTCAGGCTCTTTAGGCTCGCCTACGGGCACCTCCGTAAAGCTGACCGGACCGGTCGGATCGGGTGAAGGATTAAGGCTCTCTTCAAGAGTTTCATTGTGCCAGCTTATATAATCGTGAATGATACCGAAAATACGTTCAAGGTTTCTTTCAACAGCAACCGTAAGACCGAGGTCGAGCTGACTGTCTTCAATAATATAAATGGCATTTTTGCTGATTTCACAGTTTTCTCCCTTTATCGAATATGTAAGGAGCTCTGCATCTTCACTGTTTTCAATAAAGGTGTTATCTGTAACAGCGCAGATATAAGGCTGGTTTTCAGCAAATATTGTGCGGAAAATCTCATTGAACAAAACAGTAATTGTATAACGGACATTATCATTCAACTTGCCGTCAAGTTCGGGAAGTTCAATTTTTATAATTTCCTTGTTGCAGTATACTCTCTCGGGAATACCGCTTTTTTCTCCCTCAAAGGAAATTTTCTTTGCAGTTGAGAAGTCATTGTATTTGCTCATTCTGTAATAACCGGGAGTTTTTACAAGAATATCTGCAAATTCCTTGACGACTCTCATGCCGGAAATATTCTGCTGTGCGCCGATTTTCTCAGAAGGCATTGTACCCTTGATAACATATTCGCGCATCTGTCTGTAAGAGGGACGTCCGTTGATATGATCTGCCGCTCTTCTGACAAGTATCTGTCCGTCTGCAGTAAGGTACTGCATTTCGTAATACTTACCGCCGAAAGTAAAGAACTGTCCGGGAAGATATTTCTGATAAATGTGACCTGCAAGCTCTGAGCCGAGGTAGTAGGCCTGACCTTTTTCGTCTTCAGCAACATAACCTGCCGAACGCAAGGGTGCAACACATAAATCAAAAAATGTCTTATCGTTGATATAGTAGTTCTTTTCTATCTTACCGTTTTTAAGATTGAAGGTATCCGTAGTTCTGATAATGCTGCTTTCCCATTCACCGTTACCCTGCTTTATAGGCTTATCATAAGTAAGGTAAACCGCCTCCTTGTAATTTTGGGGAAGCGCCGTTATCTCTGCAGCAGTTGAGAAACATTTATACATTTCATACCACAGCTGCTTTTCGATCTCAAAAGCAGTAATGCCAAGAAGTGAAAGCTCTTTTTCAAGGATTTCTTCCTTTACCGGGAAGGTACTCATCATAAGTATAATACGCAGAACTGTGTTTCTGTTGCTTCGTGTATAGTCAGAAACAATAAAAGGAACAGCCTTTGCATCTGCCTCGAAAATCGAGGAGTTGTCTGCCATATAATCCTTGAGAAGGTAATCTGATGAAATTACGTTTACAAATCCCTGCTCTGTTGTTCTTGTTGAGAATTCTCTCAGAATTTCGAACATATTGAAGGATTCGTCTTCAACTGTAAGATAGCTGTTTTTGTCAACCTCTGCGCTCCAGAAGTTGGATGTGGTTTCAAAGCTGTCATCCATTGCATCCTGGCTTGTGGATATACCTGCATATTTGGTAAGGTCGTAATAATACTGCTTTGCAATCCATCGCAAATCAACAACAGGGAAGGATTCGCCACCGTACCATTTGGTTTTTGATACCTGGTTCTTGAGTGCCGCAAAAGAAAGTTCTGTACCGATACCGAGGTAACGTGAAATATTAGGCACAAGGCGGTGATGGAGATAATCCTCATCTGCCTCCCAGCACATATAAGAGGATGTGCCGCGGGGCTTCTTGGTTGCCGAGACCTCTGTAATGCTTGTCATAAGAACATGTGACATCGCGTCAACAAGACCGTCACAGTTCTTGTCACAAAGGCAGTAAACAATATCCTCGTCTTCCTTCCTGCATTTTTTAACAAGAAGATTAAGACCGATCTGTGCAGTTGAAATAAGCTTTGACGGCTCAATTACAACGAAGAAACCGACATTTTCAAGAAAATCAGTATTTGCCTCGTGTAATTTGATGTTCAGAACATCGGATCTTGTAACGATACCGACATCAAGCTCACTGTCGTATTCACCGTCTGCGTTGAGCACACCGACATTCCACAGGAAGGGAATATTGGTGACTGCTTCAATTCCTTTTTCCACCCAGCTGATTATATCGTTTTCGATAGAGTGTCTTCCAAGAACGATAAGCACCTTCTTATGACTGAGAAGATTTCTGTTCATGGGATAGAAAGCGTAAGGAATAAGGTCATTATAGAAGGGATTGTTAAACAGTATGCTCTTTCCGTTGAGCATATCCCTTGAGGAATAAAGATAGTTGTGGTCAATATCAAACCCTGTTTTGTTGAGCATATCCACATATGTTGCAAAGCTCTGGATTTTCTGATCCTCGTCGTTTTCAAACTCGCGGATAATGTCATCTGTTGTCAGCTCGTAGGAAAGGGAGTTGTTTACACTTGTGTTTTCAGCAAGAAGCTTATCACCGAAAACTGAGCGTAAAAACTTTCTGAGAAGTGAATAATTGACTACCTTATAAGCATCCTCATCTTCACCGAGAATGTTGCCGCAATATTCACGCTTGGTAAGTCCGTCGAGATAATAGAACAACTCACCTACGGTGATTACACCGAACACAGGATAAAACATTGCCTCAAGACGTCCGTCGTGATAAAACTTATGACTTACAATCATCAGGATTGATGATACAAAAACAGCACAGTAGAATAACGTTTTAAGAAGAGTACGTGCCTGAACATAATTTTCCTTAAGGCACCATTTTCCTCTTTCCGGGAAAAATTCATAGAATTTTTCTGCCACCATAATACAGCTGCTCGGGTCGTCCTTGAAGATTTTAAGTGACAGGCTGACAATTATTTTCTTTACAACCATATAGACTGTAAGAAGGAAAACATTTGTCGCATAGAACACCCAATAATTCATATCGAGTCCTTCTATGAAATTTCTTACCATATTTGCAATGTCAACGATAACCGAGCCTACTGCTTCGGGTATCCAGGTAAAAGATGCAAGAGATGAAATTTTACCGGGAATACTGTTTATAAAGTTTATAAGCCATTCGTCAACATGCTTTGCCAGAAACATACCGGCAATAATGTATATGACTGCAACAACAGGCATAAAAAACTGCTTATAACGCTGTGATTTTTCAGCATTTGCTTTTTTAGCCGAGAAGCACAACATTACAAAAGGAATTATTGCAATGACCATTTTTATGATGTCAAAAATTTTCTCAGTCATACAATTCCTCCCTTATGACAGAAACAGAATCCACGTAGTCAACAGGAAGGACAACTTCGTTGCCGACTTGCAGGAATTCGATTCGTTTTCTCGAGTGGATGTCGGGCATCTCATAATCATAATCACGCAAAATCGTAAAATCATAATCATAAGGCTCGCACTCTTTGATTTCTATCGCACTGAAATCCACATATTTTGAAAACAAATCAAATACTGCTTCTGTTTTTTCTTTGATTTTCATATCGTGATAACTGAGAATCCGCTTTGTTTTTGTTACACTGAGCTCTCTCTTTTCAAGAGCAGAGAAATCGCGCATAACATTGCATACGCCGCTCAAATAAACAGAAAATTTCGAAAGTGCCAACCGTATCTGGCTTTGTATTCCGCTCATAACGAAGTTGAAGTGTCTGATGCGATTGATCAGCTTTCGTCTGAGTGTAAACAGACACACAAAACCTGTCAGCAGAAATACCGCTGACGCACCGACAACCAGCAACAAAGAAAACTTCAATGAATCTGATGTATTTAAGTTGCTGAAAAGCATCGAAACGAATCCGAGAAAATATGTTGACAGCGCAATCAAAGCTATTGTAACAGTTTTCTGCTTTGTCATTCGCTGCTCAATCTTACGGTTTATTTCTTTATCAGCCTGTTTGAGCTCTTCGGCAAACTTTCTTGTATCATATATCTGTTTTGTTGTAGCTTCAATCATCTTTTGCTCAGTTTCTGCAAGATGATATTTTATGTCCTCTGTCTGATTTACAGACAAAAGCATAGATCTTTCATCGTCAATTTTATTATTTTCGTGCAGATTTTCCTCAACGGCTGTTCTCAGTGCTCTTACAGGTTCTCTGAGATATCTTTGGAATTTTTTGCTTATTTCTCTGTATTGATTGCCCCAGAATTTCTTTTCGTCCACAGGACAGTCTGTTGATAAACCTAAGCCTTTGCTTTTAGCAAATAAGTCTGCTTCATTGACTGACGGTTTAATTTTAACAGGTATTGTTACATTTGATTCGAAAACCCGCTGTGCAGTATCGTCCGATATGGAGTCTTCCACATCTCTGCCGAGATTGCTTTCAATCTCTTTTATAGCGATTTCAGTAGCCCTGAGCTTGTTGAGATAGTTTTCACATATTCTTGAAATAATATCTGAATTAAGGTTAATATTGGCGCGATAAACTCGAGATGCATTAACAGCGCTTGGGGGCATCTCGTTATTCGCAAGAAGAAGTAACAGTGTCATAAGCCTGACCTCATCAAACTTATATTGTCTGTTATCCTTAGGTAAAACGTCAAACAAGAGAAATCTCAATTTATCGCTGTATAAATTGAATTCAGAAAACCTGGAATAGGATCTTTCGTCTTTTACCTTCCATGGTATGTCTTGTTCCGCATTTTCAGTACTGTATGTTCTAGATGAAAGACAAACAACCTCAACTGGTAATTTATCCTTAATAGTAAAGGCATTCTTAAAAGAATTGAAGATCTCTGCTTTCCTTGTGTTTTCAATTTCAAGTGTTGCAAAATCAGGATCGCAATTCAAAGAATTACAGTCAATCAACTTTATAAAATCTACAACAGCCTCTTCGGAAATCATTTCAACAATTCCGGCTATGTCTCCATCTTTAACCATTAAAATAAGGTTATCAACTTCACTTTCAGGAACAAAATTTTTGAGCGCTTCCCTTTGATATCTGTCAAGCCTGAAAGCCAATTCAGAGCAGCCTGTCAAATAAAACTGTTTTTTCAACATATAAGTATATATTTCCATTTCACCCGACAAAACGGCTAGATAGTCCGATTCGTTATTGGAAACGGCTCTAATATTCGGAAATCCGCAAAGAGCAGTAGTAAGTCTGACCAACGGGTTTTCAGCTGCCTTATTATAAGAATCAATCCTTGACATACAGCGTTTATTGTAATAAGTCCAATTTCGCTTTTCTTTTTTGAAATATGGCTCATAATATCCTGTATAATCAAAGGGGTTGAGCTTATTGTATCCACTGTCAGTAAACACAATAGCTCTCCACTCCTTTTGAAATTCTATTGTATCATAAAGTTCAGGAACCATAGTTTCAATAGAATCAGCATATTTGTCCCAACAACAAAATGCAACCTTTTCCTTATCAATAAGCGGTCCAAAGAACATCTCAGTTTCTTCGAAGAGTTTGAGCATTTCTTTTTCGGCAATTATAACCGTAAACATTATACAAATCTCCCCTTCTTAAAACCTATATATTTTTCTTATTTGATAAGTTTCCTAAGTTTTTCAATTCTCTCATCAACACCATAAACATTGAGGTCTCTCATTTTATTGGTAACCTTACGATAAACCATATTTACTACACGGTTTTCGTTGATAACAGTGTTCTTTCGCATCGCACCATCCTTGTTGAAATCATCATTAAGGAAGTTCTTGACAAAGAGCTCGAACTGTTCTTCAAGACGTTCTGCAAGGAAAGGTGCGCGGTCTGTTACCTGCTCATATTTCTCAATTTCATGTTCAAGAACAGAAATGACACTATCAATCATGATTGCTAACTCGCTGTCATCAAGTTTGGCTCGAGGAAGTGAGTTGTAATACATAAGAGGAATTTCAAAAACGCTGGTAGGTGCATCATGACCGTCACCAATCTTAAACTTTTTAGCATCGGCAACAAATGCACTTTCGGTATATCTGCGATTCTTTTGCATATCATACTCGCAGCGTTTTTTCTGCATACTGTAAATCTTTGCAACAGAAGCTCTGTCTCTGTAAAGAGCATCAAGAACCTCATAGAATTCATCACACTCAGTGTTATTTGAAACAATAAGCGCCGTTCTGTCGCCATCCGTACAATCCTCAAGTGCAAATATACGCTTACGTGCATCATATCTTGAAGACTGATAAGTGACAATCATACTATGAACGACAGCATAAATAAGAGCGGAATGTATCTTCACCATTTCATTATAATGCGCGTCGAGTGAAATCTCAGGTAACTCTGAAAGGGAATCCCAACGCTTATCAGTGTGAAGCGAGAAGGCTGCGCTTCTCTGGGAATCAGGACCTATTTTCTTCACATAATCGTGATAGTCACGATAATAAATACCTGCTTCACTTTGTTTTTTATTGCCGCAATCCTTATTATATTCAGGAGCTTTGAAACGAGAAATTGCATCAGCAGTGACATTATAAAGTGCATTGAAGAATCTTATTTCATACTTAGAAACAGTATTTGTTTCAACCGCGCCAATCTTATTTGGCTGGATAGCCGCCTTAATATCTACACTGTTGAAGTCGCTTAACTTATTGTTATAAGCGCAAAGCCTTACTTCACGTGATTCAGAGAAGCCGGCTCTTCCGATGCCGGGAGCAGCAAGATTATAACCAAATCCAAACTTTCCTCTGAAGTAGGCATCCTTATCACGGTCGGAAATCTCGGGAATATATACTATTTCACCCTCACCTGCATTATCCTGAGCTTTGAAATACTCTTTGAATTCGAGTTCCTTCTCGATAGCCGAGAATATATTCATATTGAGTATTCCGTCGCACTCATCGCTTACTGAATCAACAAAATATTTAGTAAGAACAGTCTCAAATATATCCTTCCCTGGTTTAGCAAGTGTGGCGTCAATACCTACCATTCTCATGTTTTCCGCATTATATTTAATTGCTTCGAAAATATCTGCACACAATTCCGCAGGAAGCATAAGATCATCGCTGCCTGTAGGACAAATTTCAGCAAACCTTTCAAGGGACCTTCTGTCACCACAAACATATGAAACATTATTTCCGTCCCTAAACTTAAGCTTACTAGCTATGTCCTCCTGTGATTTTGAAAGGAGATGCACCTTACTTTCAAAGCTTGAATAGAATTTTTCAAACTCTTTACTAAGTTGAGTAACATGTTTTATTGCAACTTCATAAGAAGCTTCTTTCAAGGTGTTCTCACATAACTTATTTACAGCTTTAATATAGGCAGGGAAAATTTCTTTAATCTTGTTCAGAACCGCCTTTCTTGCGCCCTGCTGTAAAAATCCTGAATCAGTCTTTCCAACCAAATCACAAACCTGATCAAAATTCTCTTCTAATTCCTTCTTAGCAAAACCAACATCGACATCAAAGTAATCACTGTTTTTCGCATCAACCGCAAACTTAGAGAGTGTTTTTACTGCTTTTTGCTTTTCAGTTTTAGCAGCATCCTGTTTCTTTTTCAGCGTCTCATTAACAGCATAGAGCAAATATCTCATTGCATTAGGATGCATAGCACCCTCTCTTCCAACAAGAAGAGACTCAATATTATAAGACTGTATTTTATCGCCTTTAATACTTGGAGCATCATACATTGCAGCTTTTGCCAGCATTCTAGCTATTCCTTCAGCACTATGTTTTACTATCTCCTCATATTTTCTGACAGCGTTTTTCTGCTCCTGTATTTTTCCGACATCAGGAAGTTCTTCTAATTTAGAACAATATTCTTTAACTACAGATGCACTGGCTTTTATTTGCTGAACATCACGATTGTTTTCGAATCCATCATAAATATACTTATCAAAGGCATCTTTAAAGGATGAAATCAGATCATCAACCTCATCTTCAGGTTTTTCAACATTTTTTGCAAAGCACCTTTTTATAGAATTATCAAATACATCTCCACCTGAATTCACCTTAGAGATATAGATTTCACCTATTTCCGGCGCCTCATCAGAAGTGTAAGCACTTCTCTTTTTGAACTCTGCTTCTTCCTGTTTAAAAGCCTTGTCATATTTAAGCCATTTACCCACAATATTACCGTCACCTATGCAGGAAAGCGCTCTTTTATTAGCAACATACTTCACTATATCCTCATAGGGATACTTAAGAACCGATGCACCGATACCGCCGAAACGGTTTCTACCGAGGTTATCACCAACGGCAAACTCCTTGATAACATTATCCTCCTGACCAAAAGCAGATTTCTGCATTGGTCCAATATTCTGCTCATAAAGACTCTGTGCAGCAAACTCCTTATACTGATCCATTGACTGCATGCTTTCCTGACTCTTATCAACCTTATCAAGAAGGAAGCAGAAATCGAAGGGCAACCCTTCTAATCTATCCACACCATTCGTTGTGGTAGGAACATTGATATGTATATCCTTATATCGCTCCAACTCCTTACGCATTGAGCAATAGCCACTAGCTTTAATCATAAAGGCATTGATTTCCTTAATTGTTGCGTAGCCGTTTCTGCGAAGGCTCTGACGCTCAGTCTCAGAGCTTATAACAGTATCAAGAACGCCGGGGAGTACAAGATATCCTCGAATGATAGCTGACTTTTCACGATAATTTTTGTGAAGATATTCACGAATAAGCATACCTATAATCATCGCAATACCCGAGCCTGTACCGCCGGCCGCTGACGAAACGATAACCACTCTGAGAGCCTGCTTGAGGTCACCGCCATCCTTAAGGAAGAGCTCGTCGATAGCGTTGTAAAGCTCCTGAATTCTACCTGTCTTAATAGTTGCATTAAGAGCAAGTCTCGAGATAGCTCTTACCTGACCGGCACCCTCTGATACAGTCTTATCGTTAAGAGTTTCATTTACAGGGAACCAATTATCACATGCATCTTTATCATTTGCAAGATAATCACGAACTCTCTGCGTAGAAGAAGTCTGAACGTGAGTTATCACAGCTTTTGATTTCTTAACTTCGCTAAGATCATTAGCATTTGTGTCCATAACCACAAATCTGAGGTTATCAGCCTCTGTGCCTACGCACTTTTCGGCAACTTTTTTAACGATGTCTGAGCCGATACCGCCCACACCGACAAAAAGTGTCTCCTTTGTAACATTACACTGAATGTTTTCTTTTTTTACTGCCATAATTTTTCCTCCTGAATATATTATTTATTTTGCTCTAACAGTACATTCTAGACTTGCTTTTTTTCTCGAAAGTTCTACCGATACACCAGGACCGACAATCTGTTTTATTCCCGATGGGACCTTTCCCTCATCCATCGATTCAGCATCAATAGACTTAACCCACTGTCCATTAACCTTTACATAATCAGTTGAACCTACTGTCATTTCATCACAGGTTGAGCAACTTATTCCTACAATGCATATTTGTCTGTTTTTAGATTTTTTAAATCTGTTATCAACAGCTTTAAGCGAAAACGTAGCATTGCACTGTTGCTCATAGGGAACAGAATTAGGGCCTTTGATTTCCAGAACTTTCGATTTCGCCCTGTAATTTACATCTACAACCACACTGTCCATATCACCTACTGCAGCGCACCAGAAAGATGCATTTTCTTTTGTCATTTTTTTAGGCAATACCTTCTGACTCATAAACATAAGGAAGAGTGCCAGCAAGATAGCGAAAACCACTACATATATAAGCCAGCGCCAATATTCAGCATAGTTTTGGATTTCAAAAAGCTTTTTTTCCGAATCAGCGGGTCTGAGACCGTACTCGTTTGCCGGAAGCTGACCGGTAAACTCAAGTGTGTAAATACCGGTTTCCGGCTTTACAAAATTGTCCGCTTCGTCTTTGGCGATATAAACCATAATTGCCGACTCGTCACCGAGTGTCTCTGTGCGAAGCTTAAGCGAATCCTTTGACGACTTAACCGCAAACTCAAGCGCCTTCATCTGATCTGCTGTGAGAGGCTGACCGTTGAGTGTAAGCTTAGCCTTCATAGGCTGCCATTTTTCATTCTGAGAAATGGTGTACCAGTTATCAGCACCCTCAACATCAATCTGAAGATCATCAACCTCCGGGATTTTTACACTTATATTTATTTCAAAACCGTCTTTATTATCTTCAGTTTCAATTTTATAATCATCAAGGTATTTACCGGTAACCTTGATAGTGGTGCGTTCATCTGCTTTAAGCTCAACAATGCCATCCTTTTTGACCTTAATCTCTTTACCATCCGAGGCGACCACGGCAGCATTAAGTTCCACATTTCCGAGAAGTTCAGATTTCGTTATATCTTCACCTGTAAGACGGTCAACAAATTTACAATCGAGCCTATATTTACCTGCTACAACCTCGATCTTACCTTCTGAAGTTGCAGAATTGTAAACCTCTTCACCGGTTTCCTTATCTTTGAGTGTTACAAGGATATCAACATTCGGCTCATAGAAAACCTGAATGTTTTTCGCGCCCGAACAATCGAGTGTGTATTCACCCTTGGGACAAGCTGCGAAGGTTACAACGTGACCGAATAAAGTGTTGTCGACTATAGGGGGGCCGTTCCAATCAGCTTCTTCTTTCAGATAGTTTGCACTGATTTCACTGTATTTTCTGACGCCGCTGTCAAAAGTCCTATCCACACTTTCGCCGTTAGCATTTTTAATACCGCTTATCTTAACCTTTTCATCAGTACCCTGAGCAAACACAATTATGTTATTCATTGAAATATCAAGAGTGATTTTATTGCCACTTATGTATTTACTGTTAATCACAGCACGCTTGAAAATTCTGTTACAGATTTCACTCAAATCAGACTGAAGGTCAGTAGCCTCTGAAACAGCTGTATAAAGATAATCTCTTGGTTCAAGCGAAACAGCCGTCGAGGTTGGCGTTTTTATTGCTAGATACTGAACGTTAATTTTTTTCGAAGCATATTCCTCAAGTTTTCCTTGAACATCAACATTACTTGTTTGCTTATCGTCTCGTTTAAGCTTTTCAAATTTACCATCAGTAAGCACAATTAACCATTTATTAGTCTTGCTGGATTTCTTGAGATGATCAAAAGCCTCTTCCACCGGCTCAAATGGAGTTCCGCCGGCTACTACCGTGAACATATTTGATATGAGATTGATGTCCTCTTTGCTGTCAATTACAACCGGGTCTACATTTTTGTTTGCATTCGCATCATACTCGGGCTGGGAGTCAGTTGTAACCTTCCACATCGGGAATATTGTAAGCTTATCACCGTTTTCGTAATCAAGCATAGAAGCAAAAATTTCCATTGCGTACTTTGCCTGACACCATGCCTGAGTGTTATCATACATCGAGCCCGAATTGTCAAAAGCAACTGCAATGTCATAGGTCCTCTGTGTTTTTTCAACCAAAGCCGCATCAGCAACAAACGCCAATGAAAAAACCGACATCAGCATCATAACAGCCAGTGCCAGCGACACAGCCCGGGTGAACACTTTTCTTTTTCTCTCCATAAAGCCTTTTTACACGTGCGATGCACGTGTATACCCTCCTCTTTTCATTAGTTTTTTGCAAAACGAATTATGTTATAATGATACAGTAGCAGCCATTTTTTGTCAATATAAATACTTGGTATTTTTTGTCTAAAAAGTATATAATTTGATACTTTCTGAAGGAAAAAATATGTTTTTCGTATATATGTGACATTTTACACTAAAAAGTACAAAACAGTAAAAAATCCTGTCCGCAGAACATTGTACGGACAGGTTTAATATTTTCTTTAATTACTCTTTTCAGAAGCTTAATGGGCACTGAAAAGAATCATCTTGTCTCTCAGCTCAAGCTTAACATTGATTTCCGAAAGGTCGCCTCCAAAGATTTTCACTCTTCCGCCGGGCTTAACATAACCGAGTGCTATTGTCGGATTGATATCTTCTTTCTTTTCGGTGTTCACCGAAGCGTTGAACACAGCTCTGACAAGTTTATCTGCAGTTGTCTCCTCGGGAATCTCTTCAAAGTAATCTGCTATTTTCTTAATATATACTTCTTTGCTGCTGTAACCGTTTGAAACCTCATCATCATATGAAAGAATATCGTTATAGAATTCAAACAAAGCCTCAACTTCGCTTATCTGAGTTACCATCTTACTGATATATCTGTTACTGATAACAACATTGTTAACACTGTAACTGCTTACTATATCGTGATGCTTGGGATTGATGATTTCAACGATAATGTCAACGCTCTCTTCATCAAAATCGGGATTTTCCTTAAGTTTTCTGTTAATTATCTCTCGCACATAAACAAGATTTGCAAGTGCTCCGGCGTCAATGTTTTCCGTAAGTGCAGAATCGTCCGAAAGGATAAGCACACTGGTATCCTCTTTGTTTGACGATACGAATTCTTCGATTGTTTCGCAGATAAGGTCCTTGTCGTAAATTTCAGCCTCTACGGTCTTTATTACAAAGGGATACTCCCTATAGTAATTCATTTTTTCAAGACTCTTCTTATCATCAACAACAACTATACGCACAGGCTCGCCGTCAGCTGTTTTCCACTCGTTACGGAATGCATTGAATCCCGCCATAATATTTTTACACTTACTGTTATGACCGAGAATAATAACATTTTTAGTTTCCATTTTGTAGTTATTATTCAGCGACACCTCATAATCCGACAAGGTCATAACCGTACGCTTGTCGACATCCTCGTCGTTTTCGGCAACATAATAGCGATGAAACTTACCCTTATTCTTCATTATTGTCACCGGAAGAGCATGATTGTGGTCAGCGAGATATTCTGTAAGGAATTTCATTTCATCGCCGTCTTCACATTCTTCTGTATAGAATTCCGCGCCCTTATTCGAGAACAGCTCGCTGTAAACGTGGTTAAGCTCAGGCATCAGACAGAACTGCGAAAGTATCTGACCCAGAACTTCATTTACTCTGACAGGGATAATATTGCACTTTGCATCAACCTGCTTGGCTTCAATAATTTTATTTACAACCTCTCCGGTCCATTCATCAGTTATTTCTACAATTATTCTCTGGTTGTCATAAGAGCCTTCTGCTGAAGTTATATCTGCAACCTGCATAAGGGTTTTTATTGTCTGAGAATTGCCTCTGCTGAGTTCCTCTGTCTTTTCCTTTTGTCCGAAACGGCATACAGAGTTGTTTATATCGCTGCCGAGTATAATGACAGACCTTGCCTTATCAAGAGAAATGTCCTCCAACTGCTTTGCTGAAAAAATATCACCCTCACGGACAAGAACGACTACGTTTCTTCTGAATTTATATCTTACAGTAGCAAGTTTTCTTTTAAGCCACGGTGCATCCTTATATCTGCGTTCAATCGCTTTATTCTCTTTTCTTAAAGTGTCATTGATGCGCTCTTCTATTTCTCTTTCAATTTCTGCTTTTCTCGCAGGCACAAGAACAACAACATTCTGCTTTTTATCACAATAGAGCATATCGTTTACTATTTCTGACGCTCTCGAGTTCCAGTTGAGAATAACAAAATGCTCACTTAAATGAAGCTTTCTTTTACCCAGGTTGGCATTATCGATAAAGCCTGAGATATAATTTGTAATATAACCGATTACCGCACCGGTAAATGAAATCATTCCGACAAAAATTATAAACAGACAAACCAATGTTATAAGAACACCGGACTGTCCGATATCCTCAACAACAAACTGAATGCAGCCCGCATCAAGGATCATTGTAATTGTGCAGAATGCAGCTTCAATAAATCCCATCTTTTCGGTGCCCTCAAGAGACAAGGCACTTATGGTTATTGCAGATGCAAGAAAAAATATAATATTAAAAAGAAGAATAGCAACAAGAACTACTCCTCCCGGCTTTTTAACAAGCTGCACACTGAACCATTCTTTAAACTTATTTCTCAACATATTTCCCTCTCTTTTTCACTTTTTTGTCATTATAGCATTTCATACGACGCAAAGCAATCCTTTTTTGTTTTTTTGTTTTTCATGCTAACTAAACGGAATGCACAACGTTGCATTTTGGAAACGAAACTCCTATGCGTATCAGCAAGAAGGTAGATTTGTTTTTGTGGCAGATAATAATACTGACGATCACATCACTCTTGAAATTGGAGATATCAGTGATATTTCTTTAGTATTCCCATCAGAACAGGTTCTTACAGGTGTTGTCACAAGAAAAGAAGATGACTAGTCTTATAGGCATAAAGAAAGCCGGCAGCAATAGCTGTCGGCTTTTTTCAGCACCAATAGGTGGTGTTTACTTTTGGTATGGCGGTGGGGAGCGATCCCCACTTTACAATCGCCCACGTGTGAATGTGGGTTACGCCATCTTTGCAGCCAACAGATACAAGTTCACACACAATGACTGTTGACAGCCTGGCACCCCCTGCGAGAATCGAACTCACAACTAACCCTTAGGAGGGGTTTATTATATCCATTTAACTAAGGAGGCTTGCAGTTTCATAATTTTAACATTATTTTATCCTTATGTCAACTCATTTTTTGTCGCTATGTATTCATTATTTTAATTATATTTACCGTTTTTTAAAACTTCAGTACAGTTTATCCCTGTTTTTGCTTGACTTTGATATATATAAATGGTAAACTTTATTCTATGTGTGCAAAATGAAAAAAGGTGAATTTTAATACAACTTTAACATTTTTGTTTCACAAATAAACTCCAAAGGAAGTGTTGCTTATAAGACCTGTACACCGAGAGAAACCGTGAAGAAAACTTATTTATGGAAGAAATATTTAATTCATAAAAATTAATTCATAAAAATTATTTTAACTGTATCAGTTTAACTGTTTATAAATATATATAAATCCATTCCCGGAGGATAAATTCAAAAATGAAATTACCTGAAATAAATATGACGCCGGTTACGGGAAGACCTTATCCGGAAACTACAATGTTCGGTGTTATCGCCGAATCGGCAAAAAGAACTCCCAACGCTCCCGCCCTTGATTTCATGGGCAAAATTACTACATATTCAGAATTTGTAAAAAAAATCGAGCTTGTTGCCGGAGCATTTACCAACCACGGCATCAAGGAGGGTGACCGAGTAACAATCTGTATGCCCAACACACCTCAGGGTGTTATCTGCCTCTACGCCCTCAACAGAATAGGCGCAATTGCAAATATGGTACATCCCCTTTCATCAAAAAAGAATATCACTTTCTATCTTGACTATTCCGAAAGCAAGATGATACTCACCCTCGACCAGTTTTACGAGAAAGTAAAATCAGCAGTCGGCGAAAGCAAGACAAATGCAGACATTATCGTTGCAAGAATTCAGGACGAGCTTCCCCTTATAAAATCCATTGCCTATAAATATCTCAAAAACAAGGAAAACCTCAGATTCCCCACGGACAAGAAAAAAGATCTTCTATGGACATCCTTTATAAAAACAGGTGAAGGTGCAAAGCTCCCCGAAATAAAGTTTGACAAAAACAAAGGCGCTGCAATTCTTTATTCGGGCGGCACAAGCGGCACACCAAAAGGCATTATGCTTTCAGACTACAACTTCAACGCCCTCGGTGTACAGATTTCTGAAATTGCAGGCTGCAGACTTGACTACGGTTGCAAATTTCTCTCCGTCATGCCTATTTTTCACGGTTTCGGCCTCGGAATCGGCATTCACACTGTTCTTCAGAACAGTGCAATGTGCATTCTTATCCCTCAGTTCACAAAGGAAACCTACGCAAAGGCTGTTATCAAAAACAAACCCAACTTCATTGCAGGTGTCCCCACTCTTTATGAGGCATTGCTCAAGGTTAACCTTTTCGAGGGCAAGGATCTTTCCTTCCTTATCGGCGTATTCAGCGGCGGCGACTCGCTCAGTCCCGAGCTTAAAAAGAGGGCCGACACCTTCTTCAGAGAGCATAACGCAGGTGTACAGATCCGCGAGGGCTACGGCCTTACCGAATGCGTTACCGCTTCCTGTGTAACTCCAGTCGACAAGGCAAAGGAAGGCAGCATCGGTCTTCCGCTTCGAGATATGGAATACAAGGTAGTTGAGCCCAGTACATTCAACGAGCTCCCCTCAGGTGAAATGGGCGAGCTTATAATCTCCGGTCCTACACTTATGCTCGGTTACATCGACGCTCCCGAAGAAAACGCAAAAACCCTCCGCACCGACGAAAACGGTAAAACCTGGATGTTCTCAGGCGATATGGGTTATATTGATGAAGAGGGCTTCGTTTACTTCAAGCAGAGAATCAAGCGTCTCATCGTTACAAGCGGATACAATGTGTACCCCACTCACATCGAAAATATTCTTGACAAGCACGAAGCCGTTGACTACAGCTGTGTAATCGGCGTCAAGGACAGTTACAAAATGCAGAGAGTAAGAGCCTACATTGTACTCAAGGAAGGCTTTGATGCAAGCGAAGAAACAAAGAAAAACATCCTTGAATACTGTAAGGAATACCTGGATGTTTTCGAAAGACCCAAGGAAATCATTTTCAAAGACGAGCTTCCCAAGACTCTCGTTGGCAAGGTTGCATACCACTCTCTTGAGGAAGAAGCTGAAAAGGAGGCTACAGCACAATGACAAACAAGGAAAGACGCCAGGTAAGAAGAGGCTATCTCTTCAATTGCTTTACCGTTAAGACAATCTTTGCAATACTTAAAAACAAGGTAATCAAGGAAAACAACGTGCATCTCGACTATCACAAGCCGCAGCACAAATCCTTCATTCTCATTTCAAACCATACCGATGCCATGGACCCCGGCTTTGAGATGGAATCTCTCGGCAAGTATGTAAGATACGTCGCAAGTGACCACACCGCAAGAATGAAGCTCGGTTGGGTTTTCAAGTACATCGGCGGTGTAATCATCAAATACAGGGACAGACCCTCCTCTATTCTTACGGAAGAAATCATCCGCAATGTACAGGCAGGAATACCCGTAGGTCTGCACGCCGAGGGCGCAATGAGCATCAACGGCCAGACCGGCTTCATTTCACAGCATACCGGTCAGCTTGTCAAGGATTCCGGTGTGGCTCTTATCACCTACAGATTCGTAGGCGGCTATCTCAGAAATCCCCGTTGGGCCAACGAAAAAAGAAGCGGCCCCATCATAGGCCACTTTGTAGGTGAATATTCTCCCGAAGAGCTCAGCAAGCTTTCCGTTGAGGAAATCACCGAAATCATCAGAAGAGATACATATGTCAACGCTTATGATGAGCAGCGTAAGGAAACTCACGACTACGACGGCGAAAACCTCGCTGAGTGTGTAGAGAGAATTCTCTATATCTGCCCCAAGTGCGGTGCTGTCGGCACTCTCCACAGCAAGGGTAACTTCCTCTCCTGCGACTGCGGTTACAAGACTGAAATGAAAAAAGACGGTTTCTTCCACGACTGCGGCGAAGGTCTTGTTCATGACAATGTGCTTTCCTGGGATCTCTGGCAGAGAGACGTCTGGAAGGAGCGTGTTCTTTCGACAGAAAAAGGCAGTCTTATCTTCTCCGAAGACGGACAGATTGTAAAAAAGGTTGACGGCGAAGCTGAAGAGATTCTCAGTGAAAATGCAACTATTAACCTCTATCCCGAGAAGTTTGTTGTTTCCCTTGATGGCAGCAAAGAGGATATCGTAATGGAAATGAGTAAAATTAAGCAGCTCTCACTTGCAGGAAAAGATACCATTCTCGTCGTTGATGACAAGATTTTCCTTGATATCGGCACACAGATTCCACGTTCGCCGACCAAGTATATTGCCGCATGGAGATATCTCACCGGCAAAGAATACAGATAAAGTCCGAGGGACCGGCATTTAAAGTGCAGGTCCCTTTTAATTTATGTACTATCTACAAAAATCGGAATCCTCGGAGTTAAGCTTACAGGTGTTTTTGCCGGTATATTGAACCTCCTTTCTTTGGTTGCGTTCTTTTCTGCAATGACAGAAAGGTTACCAAAACAACAGAAAAATACAGAAACGAAAACGACCGATAAAAAATCAATCGACAAAAACACTTCTGTGAGATCACGGTAATTTGCACACAGTCATTTTTAATCTACAGACCGTTGCCGACAAATAAGTTGCGTATACAAAAAAAGGATGTAAAACCCGAGTTTTTACATCCTTTTTTTCTTTTTTTAAAAAACCTTTATCAGCCGGTAACTGAGCCGCCTGCAAGCTTCATAAGCCACTCGAGATTGAGATAGCCGTAGCCTGAAGGAATCTGGAAGAGCGAATCATCAACGCTTGTTGTGATCATTTCAAACTCTGTAGATGTTGCTGAGCCTGCAGGTGAAATTGTTTCACTCTTTACAAGCACATCACCGTCAAAGTAATAATTTACTGTGTTTCCGTTAATGTCTGTTGTGCTTTCACGTACAAGGAGAGCGCCGTTAACATCTACAACATCAGATGTGTAAACAAGGTTTTCCTCCTGCTGTGCGAAACCCTTTGTGATCTCGCTTACATTCATATCGCCGAGCATATCAGCGGGCATTGTTGAATATTTCTGGAAGCTGTCGAGAATGAGGTACCATGTACCGTCGGGATTGTCCTTATCCTTCTTGTCGCCGTTAAATATAAGCTTGAGTGAAAGACCTTCCATAGCAGCTTCAAGGTACATCTTGTTTCCCTTCATAGCCATAGTAACATTACCAAGATCGGGATCCTTGATTTTCATAAGGAAATTACCTGACTTGAACACCTGCTGATATATATCAATCTTGTTGCCTGTCTGCTGAGAAGGTGCCTGGGTAGGAGCCTGAGTAGGAGCCTGCTGAGAGGGCTCCGGAGTAGTTGTCTGTGTGGGTTTTTGCTGAGGAGCGGTTGTGCCTGTGGAAGGAGCCGGCTGTGATCCGCCTGAAGGAGCTGTTGTGGAGCTGTCCGTATTCTGAGTTGTTGCTGAAACATCAAGATGAGGACCTGTATAGTTCGTGGGAAGCGTACCCTGAACCTCACCGGCCTGAAGAGCTGCAACTGTGCTTCCGACAGTCTGTCCGTCGAATTCAGCCTTGTACTGTTCGCCGTTTTCATTTGTAACAACAACCATCATGCTTCCGTCAGGATTGGTAAGTGCATAATAGGTTGTACCGGCTGCGTCTGTCACGGTAGGCTGAGTTTCACCCTCATCGGACTTATTAGGGTCATAGAACATAAATCTGTAAATTGCAGCACCAAGCACAATTACCACTGCAAGAATACCGACCAGAATTTTTTTCACAATATCCTTCATAAACGGATACCTCCTATTTTTTCGAATTTGATATTAATTCTGCTTTATTATACTATAGGTTACAATAATTATACTTTAAAATCAAGCACCAGCTGTTAAACTTATATTAATTAAACTCCTGCTGATTGCAGAATCTAAGCAAATTTGTAAACTTTTTTCGCAAAAATACAAAATCAGAGTTTTTTTGCAATCTCTGCAAACGCATCTGTATCGCAAAGCTCGATAGCACCCTTATCAGCAAGTGAAGGTGTTCTTGTGTCGATAGGAAGCTTTGCAAGTACAGGGATACCGTATTCTGCAGCAATTTCGTCAATCTTGCCTTCGCCGAAGATTGAGTGCTTCTTACCGCAGTCGGGGCACTCAAAATAGCTCATATTTTCGATCAGACCCACAATAGGAATATTCATCATATTTGCCATATTGATTGCCTTTTTGACAATAAGTCCTACAAGGTCCTGAGGAGTTGCAACAACGATGATGCCGTCAACCTTAAGCTGCTGAAAAACTGTAAGAGGAACATCGCCTGTTCCCGGCGGCATATCAACAAACATATAATCAACATCGCCCCATGCAACGTCTGTAAAGAACTGCTGAATAACACCGCTGATTACAGGACCTCTCCATACAACGGGAGACTCCTCATCGGGAAGAAGAAGGTTTACACTCATCACACGAATGCCTGTACTTGTCTCCTTAGGAAGAAGACCTGTTGCATCGGCTTCAGCTCTACCCTTAATGCCGAACATTTTAGGAATTGAAGGTCCTGTAACGTCAGCGTCAAGAACAGCAACCTGCTTGCCGAGTGACTGTGTTGCAGTTGCAAGCATCGCGGTAACGCTTGATTTACCCACACCGCCCTTACCGCTTACAACAGCATAGATTTTTTTAATGTCACTGTATTCATTCTGCTTAAGATGCATATCCTTATCCTTGCAGCCCTCTGCCGAGGAGCAGGATGAACAGTTACCTGAACATGAACTCATAATAAACACGCCTTTCTGAAACATAACAAATTGGACAATAATGCACGCATACATTATTGTAGACTAAACTATATAATAATATAAAAAAAAGAATATGTCAAACCTTTAGACAGAAATTTCTTGACAAAAGATACAACTTTTGATAGAATACTTTTTGCAGAAAAATAAATAGGGAGAGTTGTCCGAGTGGTCGAAGGTGCAGCACTCGAAATGCTGTGTGGGGAAACTCACCCAGGGTTCGAATCCCTGACTCTCCGCCAAAAAAATACCAAGTCGCAAGACTTGGTATTTTTTCATTTATGTCCGCAGGACATAACTTCATTACGAGCGAAGCGAGTACTTCATTTGACAGCTTGCTGTCAACTTCATTGTCCGAAAAGCGGACATAAACGAATGAAGTTGCCTTGTGGCAAATGAAGTGCTTACGCAATGAAGTGTACCTACGGCACAATGATGTTGCCCTTCGGGCAAACGGAATTTACGAAATTAGGAGAATTGCAAATCAATAATATATGCGGTATAATTTTTATATGAATTAGAATTATACAAAGGAGTGTTAAGATGGAAACAAAGATTGCTACTTCTGTATATTGGAAAAAGCAGGTAAAATTTATTCTTGGTATTGATATTATGATTACTATTGCTGTTGTTGTATGTTAGATATTAAACAAAGATTTGGAAATGTTTATTGTATTAGGTAGCTGTGTGCTAGTTTATATTCTATGTTCACTTTTTCTTACATGTTCTGCTCGCAGATTGTTGACCGATGTAATATTAAATGAAACGGGTTTTCAGTCTGTGTTGTTTAATAAAAAAATAGCTTTTGTAAATAATCAACGTACTGTTTATTATGCTATATTTGAAAAAGCAGAAGGAGTTTATTCCAGAAATAAATTTATACTTGTTTCTAACACTGCGTTTAAATACATACCACGAAAAAATATTTTTTCAAAAAATATTGTAGGAAGTTATGATATAAATACTCAAATTTTAATTCCGTACAATAGGGATACAGCGAAGTTTTTTGATTTAGGAAAATGGATTTGTGTTGGTTGAATTTTTGATTTGTTGCTATTTTAAGCTGTAAACACATATAAAACGACAAGTTTCAACAGAAGCTTGTCGTTTTCAGTTATATTTACCATACGTCAAGTTTTATTGCGTCACAGCTTTATTTGATTCTTGCAGAGTTATGCGTTCTTTCAGAGAGGTGGGCTTATGGACTATATTATTTATTTTTGCATATGTATCTGTGCTGTAACAGTGTTTGCTTTTTATATAAGAAGAATTGTTAATCAATACAAAAAAAGTAAAGGTATTACTGAGCCGTACAGACCGGAAGAAGTAAAAATAAAAACCGAATTCGATACTGAAAAATTTATGGGAAAAGTTATTGACCTGAGCTACCGCGAAGAAATGGTAGGGGTTCTGACTCCGAAATTAGTTAAAACCTTTACTGTTATTTTCAAGACAGATGATAACGAAAAGCTGAAAATTGAAATACCTCAGGATATGCAAGACGGATTTGAAGTGGGTCAATACGGCGAAATTACCCTTGTAGAAGGAGAACTGTACAGTTTTGTCTGTCGTTAATTTATCAAACTGCAAAAGCAAAATATCTTGATCTCTCCGCAGAGAAAAGCTAAAACAAATAAGGTGGTTGCGCTTTGGATTTTTTATGCTTCATTTCGCTTATATCAATTCTCATCGGATGTCGGTATCTGTTGATAGCGATTTTAGGCTTATTTCCGAAATTCCGTGAAAAATCGGTAGCTACTCTGAAAAAAGCCAATTCCATTAAGAATTTTCATGCAGGCCGCACAGGTTAGTGGTTCATTCCCAACCTGACCACCTACACCTACATCTATACCGTAAACGGAAAACAATACAGATACTCAGGTGAAATATCACGTTCAAAGAGCAACTTGTTGCCAAGAGTCATACTTGTTTACGTAAAAGGTTTTCCCCGCCACGCATATCCGGACAAATTCAAGGGTACCAATGAATGGGTATCCTTTATATAATAATGGGGCTTGTCTCTATTATTTCCGTAAAGCTATCATAAGCAACAAAGACAGGCAGAACAAACTCCCTGCCTGCCTTTCTTACTACTCTATTACCTCAACATAAAAACTCACAGGACGAAATCCGTCATTGCAGGAAAGCATGGCGGATTTTTTGTTCTTCATCCATCCGTCATAAAAATCCTCTCCACCATGAGCAAGCGTCATAACAAAAGGTGAAATTGTCTCCCACGCACTGTCACAAAAGCCCTCGGGCTTTTTCCAGCCGTCAGCAATAAATACCTGACCCTCTTCAATGTCGCAGGCATGCTCTATGGGGTTTTCGTATTTTTCAATAAGATCCTCGTATCTTGCCTTGCGCATAACAGTTATTCTTATTTTTTTCATTTCTGCACCTTCTCTGCCCAATCCTTCTCGCGAAAGCCCGTAAGTACAAAATCTTCACCGATAAGAAGAGGTCTTTTAACGAGCATTCCGTCTGTTGCAAGAAGTCTGAGCTGCTCTTCTTCACTCATATCGGGAAGCTTTGTTTTAAGCTCCATCGACTTATAAAGAAGTCCGCTTGTGTTGAAAAACTTTTTCAAAGGCAAGCCCGACAGACCGAACCATTCTTCAAGCTCCCCGAAAGTGGGATTATCCTCTTTTATGTTGCGGATCTCATATCCGATTCCGTTTTCATCAAGCCACTTCTGAGCCTTCTGGCAGGTTGTGCACCTGGGATAGCATATAAATTTCAGCATATTAAAATCTCCTTGATTTTGTCATTTTCATCTGCATTATAGCACAGTCTTAATCAATATTCAAGCAAATATATCATCAATAAAGCTCTCTGTAAATTCATTGAGCAAATCAAAATCCATCGCATCCATATAGATATTCTCCAGTTTATCGTGTATTACCTTCGCCTGCCGGAGACAGGCTATACTTTCCCTTATAAGCTCATCTCTTACCCTGCTGTTGAAACGCAGAAGCGACCTGTTTTTATAGAATCCGTCATTCATAAACCTGCCTGTATGGATAATTCTATCGCACTCAGTCTCTCCCGATGCACCGTTCACTCTTACAAGAGCAACTCCCTTTTCAGGCACGAGAATATGCTCGCTATCCTCAGGATTCATAGGACAATGGCAATAAATTACATCATATCCGTTTTTTACTGCGCCCTCACCTATCCTCTCGGTGATAAGTGACGACACAACACCCTCTCTGTCATCTATTCCTACTGCACGGGGACAGAGACTTTTCACCGTATCGGCAAGAAAAATATTTCCCTTTGGTGATATTGCGCTCAGAAAACGCCTCGACCTTTCTCCTATTTCGCCTTTTTTCTTAGGTGTAATCTCACGGTATATAAAACGTGAAGCAAAGCTGTCAATTTTATCGCGGTTTATATAGTCTGCTGCAATTTTTCTGTTTTGCATATTTATATGGCCCGCCGCCGCAAGATACGCGGCACTTCGTCTGTGATAAATAGAATTTTCAAAAAAAAGCCTTCTTATCTCGTCGGCACTTTTCCGAAGCTTGCGTTTGTCCCAAAAATCACCCAGATTTATTATGTTTTCCACAGCTCCGGGAAATCTCGGCTCAATAATATGCGGAGCCGTACCGTCACATAATGAAAGCCTTTTATCGGGAATCAGCAAAGCATCCAGGCTTGACGGGTCTGACGAGCAAAAGAAACGCTCAGTTGCAAAGCCCTTTTTTTCCGCCGCCTCGGCAATACGTCTCATAAAGGATGACTTGCCCGTACCCGGACCGCCCTTGATTATATATGATTCACAGTCTCTGTACGGGTTATAAATCTCATCAAAAAAGGACACGAAGCCCTTCGGAGTATTCGCCGCAGGAAAGAATGCACATTTTGCCCTCATAAATATCCTCCTTATTGAATTTTCATTAATATATTATTCCTGAAATGCAGTTTTTGTCACAAATATATGTTGATTTTTAATGTTCTTTTGGTGTACAATAAGATGTAATGTTTTAGCCTGTTTTAAACAGGCTGACAAAAAATTTTGCGGAGGTAAAAAAATGACAGTTTACAATTCAATCAGCAAGCTTATCTCTTACGGACTTTCCTGTGGACTTATCGAGGAAAGCGACAAAATTTTCGCAACAAACAGAATTCTTGAAATTCTTCATTTAGACGAATACGAAGCACCGAATCCCGCCCCCGAGTGTGAAAGCCTTGAGGAAACTCTCAAGGAGCTTCTTGACTTTGCCGTAGAAAAATCTCTCATCTCCGACGACATCATAAGCCGCGACCTTTTTGACACAAAGCTTATGAGCGCACTTGTCCCCCGTCCCTCAGAGGTAATTGACACCTTCTATAAAATATATGACGAAATTTCTCCCGAAAGTGCAACGGATTACTATTACAAATTAAGCCGCGACACCGACTACATAAGAAGATACCGTATTGTAAAGGATATGAAGTGGAAAACTGATACCGATTACGGCGAGCTCGATATCACCGTTAACCTTTCAAAGCCTGAAAAAGATCCCAAGGCTATCGAAATAGCAAAAAACGCTCCTCCCAGCTCATATCCGAAATGTCTCCTCTGCATAGAAAACGAAGGCTACGCAGGAAGAGTAAACCATCCTGCAAGACAGAATCACCGCATAATCCCCATCACTATCGACGGCACTCAGTGGGGCTTCCAGTATTCTCCCTATGTTTACTATAATGAGCACTGCATCGTTTTCAACTCACTTCACACACCGATGAAAATTGATGCAGCCGCCTTTAAGAAGCTTTTCGATTTTGTAAAGATTTTCCCCCACTATTTTGTAGGCTCAAACGCCGACCTTCCCATTGTAGGCGGTTCAATTCTCGCTCACGAGCATTTCCAGGGCGGCAACTATGACTTCCCTATGGCAAAATCTCCCATCGAAAAGGAAATTGTTTTCAGCGGTTTTGAAGATGTTAAAGCAGGCATTGTCAAGTGGCCGATGTCCGTAATCAGAATCAGCGGCACAGACACAGACAGACTTGTTGCCCTCGGCGATAAGATTCTCACAGCATGGAGAGCTTATACCGACGCCGATGCTTATATTTTTGCCGAAACCGACGGCACTCCCCACAACACAATCACTCCCATTGCAAGAAAACGCGGAGATGTTTTCGAGCTTGACCTTGTTCTTCGCAACAACATCAGAACACCGGAGCATCCCGACGGTCTTTACCATCCTCACGCAGAGCTTCACAACATCAAGAAAGAAAACATCGGTCTCATCGAGGTTATGGGACTTGCAGTTCTTCCCTCAAGACTCAAGACAGAGCTCAAAGCGGTAGAAGAAGCTATTCTTTCAGGTGCAGATCTCAATGCAAATCCGGCAACTGCAAAGCACAGTGCATGGGTTGACTCCTTCAGAAACAGCTACACCTTCACAAAAGAGAATACCGAGGCTGTTATCAAGGAAGAAACAGGTAAAGTTTTTGCAAAATGCCTCGAGCATGCAGGCGTTTACGAGCGAAGCGAAAAGGGTATGGAGGCATTCCTTCGTTTCATTGGCAAGGTAAACGAATAATCGTAAAACAAAAACAAACCATAAGTTAAAGAATTCAATTTTTTATCAAAGAAAGGACTAACAATGGACAACTATATTGTAAATGACGGAAAAAACGAAATCATTGAGGTCGACGGAGTAAATTACAGCAGACTCTGCCTTCGCACTCATGTTATCACAGACAAGGATGACATTGTCGATGTTGCAACAAAATACGCAAAGCCTCACCTTCAGGCAGACGATGTGCTTTTCATCACAGAAAAAATTGTAGGCTGCACCCAGGGAAGAGCAATCCCTCTTTCTGAAATTCATCCCAGAAAGCTTGCAGTTATCCTTTCAAAATTCGTTCTCAAGACACCCTACGGTATCGGTCTGGCAATGCCCGAAACCATGGAAATGGCCCTTCAGGAATGCGGTACAATGAGAATCCTTTTTGCCGCCGCAGTGTCTGCAGTAGGCAAGCTTCTCGGTAAGCGCGGCTGGTTCTATATGATCGCAGGTGAAAAGGCAAGATCTATTGACGGTCCCTGCGACTGCACACTTCCCCCTTATAACGAGTGTGTTTCCCTGGCTCCCCTCAATCCCGATGAGGTTGCAAAGAAAGTAAGCGACGCTGTCGGTGCCGCGGTTATCATCACAGATATCAACGATCTCGGCGGAAACATTCTCGGCACCTCATCACCCTCAATGGACAGAGACCTCTATGTTAAAATTCTCAAGGATAACCCTCTCGGGCAGTCAAGCGAACAGACTCCTATGGGCATAATCCGCAAAAATAACTGATAACCCCGTCCCACTGAAAGGAGAACACCCGTGAGTAAATATACAAAAGAAGATATAATCAGAATCACAAAAGAAGAAAAAGTCAGCTTTATCAACCTTCAGTTTACCGATATTATGGGTACACTCAAAAGTGTATGCATTACCGTAAGTCAGCTTGAAAAAGCCCTTGACAACAAGTGTATGTTCGACGGATCATCAATCGACGGCTTTGTAAGAATCGAAGAAAGTGATATGCAGCTTCACCCTGACCTTGATTCATTTGTTATCCTCCCCTGGGACTGTGAGTCAGGTAAAACCGCAAGACTTATCTGCGATGTTTACAACTCTGACGGTACACCCTTTGAAGGCGATCCCAGATACGTACTGCGCCGTGCAATCAAAAGGGCTGCAGATATGGGCTTTGACTGCTATGTAGGCCCCGAATGTGAATTTTTCCTTTTCCACCTCGACGACCACGGAAAAGCTACAACGGAAACCTACGATATGGGCGGATATTTTGATCTCGGCCCTGTTGACAGAGGCGAAGGCTGCCGCAAGGAAATCTGTCTCTGCCTTGAAGAGATGGGCTTTGAAATCGAAGCCTCTCACCACGAAAATGCAACCGCTCAGCACGAAATCGACTTCAAGTACGACGAAATTCTTCGCACTGCCGACAACGTAATGACATTTAAGTATGTTGTAAAAAACCTCGCAAATCAGCATAACCTTTACGCTACCTTTATGCCGAAACCAATTTACGGAATCTGTGGCTCAGGTATGCACATAAACATCTCGCTTTTCAAAGACGGCAAAAATGTCTTCTGCAACGAAGCAGACAACGTCGGACTTTCAGATATTGCATACAACTTTATTGCAGGTGTTATGCACCACATCAAAGCTATTACAATTCTCACAAACCCCATTGTAAACTCATACAAGAGACTTGTTCCCGGATATGAAGCTCCCGTTTATATCGCATGGTCTGCAAAAAACAGAAGCCCTCTTATCCGTATTCCTACCGCAAGAGGCACAGGCACACGTATCGAGCTTCGTAATCCCGACCCTGCAGCGAATCCTTATCTTGCAATGGCCGCAGTGCTTCAGGCAGGTCTTGACGGTGTAGAAAAGTCAATGCTTCCTCCTGCACCGAAGGATTCAAACATTTTCGACCTCAGCGCCGAGGAAAGAAAGGCCGCAGGCATACATTCACTTCCCAAAACACTCCGTGAGGCAACCAAAGAATTCAGCGCAAGCGAATTTGCCAAGGAAGCTATGGGTGCTCACATACATAAAAAATATATCGAGGCAAAGCAGGAGGAGTGGCGCGAATACTCCACCAGAGTTTCCCAATGGGAAATCGACAAGTACCTCGGTAAATATTGATTGAAAGAGAATTAATAATGAACTATAAAACCAATCCCCTTGCTTTTACGGGAATTTTCGCAGTACCCGATGTTGTGGTCGATGAAAATCTCCGTCTTGCTTCAGCAGTGCATTTCAGAACTATTCTTTATATGCTACGCCACGGTACAAAGGGCAGCATATCTGTTTCCGACATTGCAAAGGCAACGGGAAACGATGAAGAAGATATAAGCGACGCCCTGATTTTCTGGGAGGAAAGAGGACTTCTTGTAAAAGACGGCTCTCAACCGAAGCCTCCCGTAACGGCAGAAATCTTTGCCGCCGAGACTGCCTCAAAGTCTCCTGTCAGTGAAACCCCTCCGGTTACTGCTACTGTAAAAAAGGTTGAGGAAATCCCCGTCGTGAAGCCTAATCACGAGCAGGTTGCCGCAAGACTTCAGGAAAGCGAGGAGCTCCGACTTCTTTTTGCAGAGGCACAGAATATTCTGGGCAAAACTGTAGGCTATGACGGCCAGTCAACACTCATAATGATGCATGACAGCTACGGACTTCCCGTTGAAGTCATTCTTATGGCTATAGAATTCAACAAAGCCAGAGGTAAAACCGGCTTTTCCTCAATTTCGAAAACAGGTAAAGAATGGAGCGAGCTTGAAATCGACAGCATCGAAGGTGCAATCGAATATATTGAAGAGCATAACATTATCGACGAAACCTGGCACAAGCTTCGCAGTATGACAGAAATCACAAATAAAAATCCCACTCAGAAGCAAAAACGGTTTCTCAACGCTTGGACAAAGGAATACGGCTACAATGCCGATATGATTTTCTTCGCCTATGAGGAATCTGTTGACAACACCGGTAAAGCAAGCTTCGAATATATGGATAAGGTGCTTTCAAACTGGTATAAAAATTCAGTTAAAACACCCCAGGACATACAGCGCGAAAAGCTCAGATGGCAGCAGCAAAGAACTAAGTCCGCACCTAAAAAGGACACAAAACAAAAGCCTCCCGGTGAAAGAAGAGAGCCGACCTTCGACGTTTCAGCATTTACCAGCAAGGCTGTCGGCATAAAATACACTCCTCCTAAGGACGACGATTAAAAGAGGTGATACCATGGCATACAAGCAGATAGTTTATCAGCGAGCAAAGGAAGAGCTTGAACGCCGCAGAAAAAAAGCAGAAAGCGAAAACGATGCACGCCGTCTTAAAGTAATTTCAATTTGCCCGGAAATTTCAAGAGTAGAGGGTGAAATCGCCTCTTACGGACTCGATGCCGTCAAGGCGCTGGCCATGGGTGGAGATGCAGAAAAATATATCAGAGAGCTTTCCTTAAAAAGCCTCGCAGCCCAGAGCAGAAAAAAACAGCTTCTCAGAGAAAACGGCTTTGATGAAAATTACCTTGATATAAAATATACCTGTCTCCGTTGCAAGGACACAGGCTCACAGGGCGGATATTTTTGCGACTGTCAGAAAAAAGAGGTCATAAATCAGGCAAAACTTCTTTTAGGTGAAACTGCACCTGTAAAAAGCTGCACCTTCGAAAAATTCTCCCTCAGCTACTATCCCGATGTTGTCGACCCCGTATTGGGCATCAGTCAGCGTGAACATATGGCAAGCATACTCAACTTCTGCAAAGACTATGCACAAAACTTCACCAGAAAAGCCCAGGGACTTGTTATGTACGGCGGCACCGGTCTTGGTAAGACGCACCTTTCTCTTGCTATTGCCAATGTTGTCATCGAGCACGGCTACGGTGTTTACTACGGCAGTATTCAGAATATAATGGAAGCTTTGGAAAAAGAGCATTTCGGACGAAAGCTGGTATCCGACGAAAGTGAAAAGGAAGCAATCACAAGTGCTGATCTTCTCATAATCGACGACCTCGGAGTTGAATTTATAACTCAGTTCACAACTGCAGCGCTTCACGACATCATCAACACAAGGCTTCTCAGGAATCTGCCCACCATAATCAGCACCAATCTCGAAATGGACGAAATTTACGAAAAATATACACAGCGTATCGCTTCCCGCCTTTTCGGAAGCAGTCTCCCCCTTGCCTTCTGCGGAAAAGATATAAGACAAATTAAATAAATGTGAAAGGGTAAAGCCATGAAAATTCAACAGTCAGCGGAAAATTACCTTGAAACCATATATATGCTCACGAATACAAAGGGCTCCTGCAGATCGGTAGACATTGCAAAGGAACTCGGATTCTCAAAGCCAAGCGTAAGTGTAGCTATGAAAAATCTCCGCGAAAACGGATATATAGATGTAATGGGCGACGGAAACATCGTTCTTCTTGAGCCCGGAAAAAAGATTGCTACAATCCTTTACGAAAGACACACCATCCTGACAAAATGTCTTGTTGCAATCGGTGTACCCGAAACAATCGCATCGGAAGACGCCTGCAAAATAGAGCATATCATTTCCGAAGAAACATTCGAAGCAATTAAAAAAAGTCTGGAGAACCACAAAGGAATAATAGGAGAATAACAAAATGAAAAATGTACTTGTAACCGGTGCTACGGGCGGTATGGGAAAAGCAATCTGTTCTCTTCTCAATGAAAAAGGCTACCGTGTTTTCGGACTCGATTACAACGAAGGTGAAGACTACGGCAACGTCAGCTTTTACAAATGCGACGTAACCGATATGGCCTCTGTCGAATCGGTTTACGAAAATATCAGCAAGCAGACAAAGAACCTTGCCGCTGTTATACATACTGCCGGCATTTACGACCTTGATTCTCTCATAGAGATGGACGAAAAACGCTTTGTAAAAATTTTCGACGTAAATGTATTCGGCGTTTTCCGTATCAACAAGGTATTCAAGCCCCTTCTTTTCACAGGAAGCAGAATCATTATCACTTCAAGTGAGCTCGCACCCCTTGACCCTCTTCCCTTTACAGGTATTTACGGCATTACAAAAACAACTCTTGAAAAGTATGCATTCTCACTTCGTCAGGAGCTTCAGCTGCTCGATATTCCCGTTTCGGTTATCCGTCCGGGTGCAGTCAAAACCGGTCTGCTCAATGTTTCGAATGTTGCACTTGAACGCTTCCGTAATAACACAAAGCTTTATGTCAACAACGCCAAGAAGTTCCAGACAATCGTTGACAGCGTAGAGTCAAGACACATACCTGCCGAAAAAATCGCTGAGCTTGCCCTTGAAGCACTCGAGTCGAAAAAGCCGAAATATCTTTACAACATCAATCGGAATCCTCTTCTCATGCTTCTTAACGTATTACCTGCAAAGGCTCAGGTATTTGCAATCGGTCTTATTCTTAAATCATAATTTACTTTATTCTCTTACAGCCGGGTGTCAAAAGACATCCGGCGTTTATACTTCACCCCGAAGCAGCGCGGTGATGCAACGCCTGCGGCGTTGCTCAGCGAGTCGCCCTCATACGAAAAATTTCCCACCCTGCACCGATTCATCAATGTTTGAAAGCAACGCCGCATGTTCAGAGCGACTCGCTGCTTTTTTTACTTTCTGCGAAAATCAAAAAAACACCGCGCGAGCTGAAAACTATCCTCACAATCCGGAGTACAGACATTTTCAGCACAGACTCTTGACAAAAGAAAAATTTCATGCTATTATACATTTAACATTTAACTTAAATGTTAAATATATCTTATAAGGAGGTAATAATAATGAGCATTCAGAACACTATGAAGGCTCTCTCCGACCCTATAAGGCGCGACATTCTCGCAATGCTGAAAAAAGGACGGAAATCTGCCGGCGAAATAAGCGAAGCCTTTCCGGTTTCCGGCGCGGCAATTTCGAGGCACCTTTCCGTTTTAAAGGATGCCGACCTTATAAGAGACGAGCGCGAAGGGAAATATATTTATTATGAGCTGAACGCTTCTGTGCTAGAAGAAATAATGCTTTGGATCAAACAACTGAAAGGAGCTGACACCGATGATTAAAAAGCATCTGAAAACAATAATTCTAACATCCGTACTGACCCTTTCCCCGATGATTGTGGGTATTATTCTGTGGAGCAAACTTCCCGACAGTATACCGACCCATTTCAGCGCAAATAACGAGCCTGACGGCTTCAGCAGTAAGCCCTTTGCAGTTTTCGGCTTGCCCTTCTTTATGCTTGCAATGCATCTTATCTGCATTTTTGCTACAAAACTCGACCCGAAGCACAAGAACATCAGCGACAAGGTATTCAACCTGGTGCTTTACATTATCCCGGCAGTAAGCCTTCTGATGTGCACCATGATTTACCCTGTGGCCCTCGGAAAAGAGATTAAAGTCGGTCTTATCACAATGTTGTTCGTAGGTTTGATTATTGTAATAACCGGAAATTATCTACCTAAGTGTAAACAGACCTACACTATAGGCATTAAACTCCCATGGACACTCGACGACAGCGAAAACTGGACAAAAACCCATGCTCTTGCCGGCAAGCTTTGGGTAGTCTGCGGCCTTGTTATAATTGCAACAGCATTTCTCGAAAGCCCCTTTGTTTTCTTCCCTGTCGTTCTTATAATGGTTCTTGTCCCAACTGCTTACAGTTATATGCTTTATAAAAAGAAGAAGGACAAAACAGAATGAAAATTATAGCTCATATTGAAACGGACTTTAAGGAAAAATTCGGCATACCCAGACAAAGCGGTCTTGTTAGCGAAAGCACCGGACGAATTATTTTCGAGAAAGAATACAGTGTCCCCGAAGCCTTTCGCGGACTCGAAGATTTCTCCCATATATGGGTGCTGTGGCAGTTTTCCGAGGCAGTAAGAGAAGACTGGTCGCCAACGGTAAGACCTCCCCTTTTAGGCGGAAACAAGCGTATGGGTGTTTTTGCAACACGCTCACCGTTCAGACCTAATGCCATAGGACTTTCCGCATTGAAGCTTGATAAAGTCGAGTTTTCCAAAACCGAAGGCATCATTCTCCACGTAAGCGGAGCGGACCTGCTTGACGGCACACCTATATACGATATAAAGCCCTATCTGCCCTATGCTGACAGTATCCCCCGTGCCGTCGGAGGATTCACCGAAAGCCTTGAAGAAAGACATCTGGAGGTCGATTTCCCCGAAAATCTGCTTACAGGCGTGGCAGAAGAAAAAAGAACTGCACTTAAGGCAGTACTCAGCGCTGACCCAAGACCGTCATATCAGGATGACCCCGAAAGAATTTACGGAATGAGCTTTGCTTCATATGAAATAAAATTCACCGTAAACGGCAGAACACTAAAAGTAACAGACGTAAACGAAAAGTAAAGTATAAAACTCTCCGATACCTTTTTCAAGGTAATCGGAGAGCCTTTTATATTCCCATGCCACCGTCAACACCTATGACCTGCCCTGTGATAAAATCCGCCTTGTCACTTGCAAGGAAGGAAACGAGCTCTGCTACATCGTAGGGTTTACCCGTACGGCAAAGAGGTGTTTCGTCTACAACACCCTTTACTGCTTCTGTATCGAAACAACTGTTCATTTCGGTTTCAATAAACCCGGGAGCAACGCAGTTTACTCTTATACCGCTTGGACCGACCTCTTTTGCAAGGGCTTTTGTAAAGCCTATAAGCCCCGCCTTTGATGCACTGTAATGCACCTCACACGAGCCGCCTGTGACTCCCCACACAGAGGAAATATTGATTATGCTTCCCTTATGATTTTTCAGCATCATCGGCATTATTTTTGCAGTTAGCTCCATAGCATTTGTAAGATTCACATTAAGAAGTCTTCTTACGCTTTCACTGTCAAGGCACTGAAAAACTCCGACGAGAGAGACCCCTGCATTATTAACAAGCACCTGCACATTATCTGTAAGCTCTTGTATTTTTTCTCCGAGAGCTTTTCCGGCGCCGTCTTCGGCAAGGTCGCAGCCCACCGTAAAGACCTCAATGCCGTAGCTTTCTTTTAGCTTCACGGCAATGTTCTCAGCCTTTTTCTCATTACTGTTATAATGCAGTATTATATTATAGCCGTCTTTTGCAAGCAAACTGCATATTGCTTCGCCGATTCCGCCGGAGCCACCTGTTATAACCGCTGCTTTTTTCATAATATCACCTTATTTACCAACACAGAATCTTGAGAAGACTTCATCAACAACAGCTTCTCTCGCTTTTTTACCCGTAAGCTCCAACAAATTCTCAATCGCTGAGTCAATACACACATTTACGGCATCCATAGTCATTCCCATATTTACTGCGTCGATTGCTTCCTTTATACCTTCAAGAGCCTTCTGAGCACTTCTTCTTTGCCTTTCGGTTGTAAGCATTGCCTGTGAAGTATCAATCTTATCCGTACCGAGAGCCCGCTCTATAGCGTCGGACAATTCCTTTTCACCGTCGCCCTTAAGCGCACTTATAAAAATCACTTCACCGAGGGCTTCCCTTATTCTCTCGACATCGACCTTACAGGGAAGATCGGTTTTATTGATTACACCGATTACGTCTCTGCCCTTGCAAAGCTCAAGGATTTCCTCATCACTTTCATCAAGCCCTCTTGATACATCAAAAACGGCAAGAATAAGTCCTGCGTTTTCTATTTTTTCTTTTGCAAGCTCAACACCAATACTCTCAACTGCATCCTCACTTTCACGGATACCTGCCGTATCGGCAAGATTGAGAATCACCCTACCCACACGTACTGTTTCTTCAACAACATCCCGTGTTGTGCCGGCAATATCCGTTACGATGGAGCGTCTGAACCCTGAAAGCATATTCATCAGTGCAGATTTTCCTACATTAGGCTTTCCCACAATAGCAGTCTCAACTCCGTCGGTGATCGCTTTACCCGCATCAAACTTACTGAGAAGCGACTCTATTCCGTTATAAACCTCATTGAGCCTTTTTTCAAGCACAGTGAAATCAAGCTCAGGAATTTCATCATCAGGGTAATCAACCCAGGCAGCCATATTCGCCGCCGCAGAAACAAGTGTATCGCAGTAGGTGTTGATTTTTTTGCTGAGAGCTCCGTCAAGAGCAGTGAGTGCAGCCTTCATTCCGCCTTCACCTCTTGCACTTATAAGCCCCATAACCGCCTCTGCTTCAGACAAATCCATTTTTCCGTTAAGAAATGCCCTTTTCGTGAACTCTCCGCCCTCGGCAGGTCTTGCTCCGGCCGAAAAAACAGCCCTTAATACACGGCTGGTTACAAGCACACCTCCATGGCAGGAAATTTCAACAATGTCCTCACCGGTATAACTTTTAGGTGCTCTGAAAACAAGTGCAACACACTCGTCAAGCAACTCATCCCCGTCATAGGCCTTTCCGTGGGCAGCATTATAGCCCTTCATATCTGACATAGACTTTCCCGATGTAGTCCTGACAACTCTGTCGGCAATTTCTGTAGCCTTATCACCGGAAATCCTTATTACCCCGATTCCGCCCGGTGCAAGCGGCGTAGAAAGTGCTGCTATTGTATCGCTCATTTATTTTTCCTCACTTAACATTAAAATCTTATTATCTTAATCCGTCAGCTCTGAGCAATGCCTGCATTACAGTGTTTGCAACAGGTACTGCTTCATCAAAGCCCGAGCCACCATTTTCAAGGCATACAACAACTGCATAAGGAAAATCATTCCTTTGCGAGAATCCCACAAACCATGCATGATCCTCATCAGGCGGCACCTCAGCCGTACCGGTCTTTCCGCACATTTCAAGTCCGGGAAATGTCTCATCAGCATAATAGCTTGTTACGTTATATCTCAGCATCTTCTTTATGGTAAGCGCCGTCTCAGGGCTTAGTGTAAATGCCGGATTCATCTTTCCTTTAACGTCAATAAGCTCTGATGAATCCTCTACAAGATAAGGAATAACAGCCGTTCCGCCGTTTGCAATACCTCCCATGAGCATAAGCATCTGACAGGGATTGACCAGAGTTGTATACTGACCTATTCCTGCCCAGCCGAGATCAAGCTTTGTACTGCCGCTGACATCAAAGGTGCTTCTAACCGCATCAGCCTTGCTTATTGTAACGTTTTCCCCGAAACCGAGCTTACGGACAGTTTCCGTCAGCCTTTCAGCACCAAGCTCGTTTGCAAGCGAGGCAAAAACCACATTGCACGAATGACTGAGTCCGTCAGCAAAATTTATTTTACCGTGCTTGCTGTGGCAAATGACGTCACCGTCGCCGGCAGCACTTCCGGTAGTATATTTGCCTGTACAGTTAAACTCTTTTTTAAACACATCAGGAATATTCTCTATAGCCGAAATTGCAGTTACAACCTTAAAGGTTGAACCGGGTGTGAATACTCCCGAAATTGCTCTGTTGAGATAAATACCCTCATATTTTCCCGTTGTATCCGTATCGATATCGTCAGGTATATCCAAAGGATCATAATCCGGAGCAGACACCATACATAAAGTTTCACCTGTTTTATAATTATATACGACAACAGTACCTTTGTTTCCGTCCATAGCCTCATAGGCTGCCGCAGAAACATCGGCATCAACCGTAAGTCGGATATCACAGCCCTCATCAGAAGAAAGAACCCCGTATATACCGTTGGTGAAATTATAGCCTACGAGATTTGACCGGTACAGTGTCTGTATACCCGTTGAAATGTATCCCGATGAATCGCCGATAATATGAAGTGTGGAACGCCGCACCGCCTCATCGTCATTGAAAATTCTTTCCCCGTCTACTGTCGAAATCAACTCTACGCCCTTACGGTCAAAAATTGTTCCCGCTACAGTAAGACTACCTTCAGAATAAATATGTTCATTGCCTCTGTCGGCTACCCATGTAGTACCGTCAGTTATAAATGTGTAAAGCATAAAACCGAGGCCTGCAAAAAAGACAACGACCAACAAAAGCACAATGTATACACGTCTTGTTGTATTTTTCACCTGAAGCGCCTCCCTTATGTTGTTTTGTAAAGATTCGGATAAGCACGGATGTCCGCCGCTTTGATAAAGGCAAACAGTGCCCAGCAACAAATCATACTTGAGCCACCCTGACTTATAAAGGGCAGAGTAACGCCTGTAAGAGGCAGTATATCCGTAACGCCGAATATGTTAAGGCAAGTCTGAAAAAGGATGAGTGATGCCGCAGTTGCTGCCGAAATCGAATAAAAGGTTGACGGCGCACTCTTTGAGCATTTTACGGCATAAATAACAAGAATCGCAAAAGCCGTAACAACAGTAAAGGCAATTATAAGCCCCAACTCTTCGCAGAGCATACCGAAAACGAGGTCAGTAGTACTTGCATAAACATACCTGAGCATACCGTTTCCTATTCCAAGACCCTGTAGACCTCCGCTTACTGCATAAATAAGAAGTCTTGTCTGCTGATAGCCGGTGCCATAAGGGTCGTCCCATATATGTCTGTAGGTTGCAAAACGTGCCGCAACGTGGGGTCTGAAATAAAGTATAAGAAATGCACCGATAACTGCACCGACACAGATAAATGCAATTGAACGTATATCGCCTGAACGCATAAATGCAATAACTATGAAGGTGAAGAAAAAAATAAGTGCCGTGCCAAAATCCTTCATAAGGAAAAGTATACCGATACACCCCATTGCAAAAAGAATGAACATATATATGTTTTTGGACGTGAGCATCTTATCAAGAGTTGCCGCACCGACAAAAACAAAGGCAATTTTCACAAATTCTGACGGCTGAAAAGAAACGGGTCCGAGAGTGACCCAGTTGTAAGCACCGTTGATTTCGTTTCCCGTAAGACGTATAAACAGAAAGCAGCCTACAAAAAACACAATTGTAAAAATCGCAAGCGGCGACCTGATAAACATAACTCTTTTGACGTCCTTTATAAACCATAAAAGCACATCATAAACAATTACCCCCGCGATTACGGTTATAAGCTGCATAAGCATACTGCCCCTTGCTACACTCTCTGTAAGGCAAAGACCTATACCGCTGAGAAAGAAGGCAATCAACTCTATTTCAAAATTAACCTTTTTGGCTACACCCTGCATAAAGGCAACATATAACCATTCGAATGCCATATATGAAAACGCCATCATTGCCGATTCGGCATAGAATATCCCATCGGTAAAAATAACAGGAATGAAGGTGATAACCTGAAAAACCGTTACAAGAAAGAGTATAAAGCTACTGTCTACATATTTATATTTTTTTCTTATTTTGTCCCGTCTCGACGACATGGAAGAGCCTTTTTTCATATTATCGCCTCCTTACATCTCGTAATAATACAGTCTTGCTTCACCGATACCTATCATATCTCCGTCAAAGAGAAGCTGCGGCTTCCTGACCTCCTTACCATTAAGTGAAGTAAAGCCGTTTTCCCTTTCAACTGCCCAACCATCCTCATAAAGAACAATCAGTGTGTTAAATTTTTCCGCACCGCTTCCCTTTAGCCTTATATCGCATTTTCTGGAAGAGCCGATTGTTACCTCGTTTCCGCAAAGAATAAATACTTCTCCGCTTTCTTTGTTAACAAGGCGCGGCTGTTTTCTTGTTCTTCGTTTCGGCTGAGGGGGTCTGCTACCCGTCTCCACGGTAAAGCTGTTCTGCTCCTTACGATAAGGTGGAGGCGTTACGGGGCGCTTCTTTTCGAATTTAAGCTCCGGTTTGTTATTTGAATCGTAGTGTCCGCCCGAAGGTCTTGTTGCAGCGGAATCAGAATTCCGAGCCGGTGCGGAACGCTGCCTTTGTGCCGGCTGAGATCTGTCTGCAGCACCTGAAGCTGCACGCTTTGTTTTTCTGCCGACATTCTGAACGGGATCGTTTATAATTTCAAAGCGGAAACGGATTTTACCGAGCTCGATTACGTCTCCGTTTTTTATAATCTGCTTCTGATCGACATCCCGACCGTTAACTCTGAGAGCATATCTTGTAAGCAGATCGTGAATATACCATCCGTCAATCCTTCGGGTAATAACCGCATGCGAACGTGCAACACTGTCATATGGCAGAACTATATCGCAGCTCTTACTTCTGCCGACAGATGTCTCCCACATATTAAGAGCATATCTGTTACCGCTGGACATATCTATAATATATCCGTATATTTTTTCCTTCGGGTGGCCCAGTAACAGTGTCATTATACATTTCACAAGTATAACAACCGTAACCACCGGAAGCACATAGCGCGATAAAGACCAGACTATTTCCATAATGATCTCCTTTATTAAACAGTTTCCTTATCCTCGAAAACCCTTCTGAGAAACTCCGTCCTCTTATCCATACATAATGCGTAAACTGCACTTCCCGTAGCTATATCATAGCCGTGCATAGTACCCTTTGTCTGAAAGAGGGTAGCTTTGACGCCGCTTTGACAGAGTCTATTATAATATTTCACTCCGCCGTCGCGAAGGCAGTCGAATTGCGCTGTTTCAATATAAGCTTCCGGAAGATTTTCAAGACTTTCTGCATCAACCACGGAAAACCACTCTGCCGGATACTTGTTTTCTTCCTTTATGTACGCCTTATTGTATCCGACTGCCGCCTTACTGTTACACATTGGAGTATCGGTAAATTCAAGCATACTTTCCGTTTCAGTATCTCCGTCAACAAACGGATAAAGCAGCACCTGCGCCTTAGGCAAGGTGAAATCTCTGTCCCTGGCAATGAGACACGTAACCGCCGAAAGATTGCCGCCGGCACTGTCTCCGCAAAGTGCAATTCTGTTTCTGTCAATTCCGTAATGCTCTGCGTTTTCATAAATGTAACGGTAGCTGTAATAAGCGTCCTCAGCCGCCGTTGGGAAAGGGTGCTCAGGTGCAAGTCGGTAGTCGATGAAAAACACCTTTACTCCAAGTTTACGTGCGAGATTTTTTGCAAGGGTAAAATGATGAGGCGCCGCATTGTACACAAATCCTCCGCCATGATAAAATATAATACAGGGGGATTTCTCTGCCATTACAGCTTCAGGAGTGTAAATCAGCATACGGATTTTCGCTCCGTCCTTAACAGGAATTTTTTCTGTTTCCTTCTTCATATCCTTTTCACAGAAATCTGTATGATAAAAAAACTTCATACAAAGCTGCACAAAAGGCAGCGCAGGCTCAAAAACAGGAGGTTTCAGAAACGAATATATTTTAAGATCTTTGCTGTAAGCGTATTTCTTCCTTACCGGCATAATCTGCACCTCTCTTTCGGGTATAACTGATTATATTATAACATATATATAACAAAATTAAAAGATAGTTAAAAGTAAAAAATCTGCCGCAGGCACTCTACGGCAGATTTTTATATAATCAAACTACATATTTTTTCAATAGGGGGATTTTTGAAATCACCCAGGAAACAATGAACGAACCGATAATTACCAGCGTTGTAAGCACAGGTACACCGATTATGGGAGGGATGTGTATGTAAGGCATAAAGCTCATATCAACTGTTGCGTGCTCAGGACTGATGTGAATTACCTGAATTCCGAAGTACTGGAAAGCCCTCATTACAAACACGTGGCAAAGATAAACACCGAAAGATCTCGCGGAAAGCCACTTGATTATTTTCACTGTTTTTTCCTTGAACTCTATTTTTGAAACAACATTCTGGAAGAAGGTAAACATCGCGTAAGCTATCATTACACTGCAGCCGAGATCTGCACCGAGCATATCCTTAATCGACTTATTCTTCTGGAAAGAAATCCAGAGATTTCCGAAAACAGTAATTGCATAACCCAGAACACCGAGGATATATACAAGCTTCCTTATATTTTTCCTGAATGGGTATTTTGTCATATACTGACCCGCTATGTAAACGCCTACATAACCGCCGATAAAGCCGATATTGAGATCTTCGTATACATCATCAAAGGTAAACTGCTTTATAAACGGAATTTGAAGAATCATGGGAATAAAGTGCGCGAAAACAAAGGAAAGCACCATAAATGCTTCGAGCTGTTTTTTTGTAGCATTATCAGAAAAAACTCTGATAAGAGGCGTGAGCAGATACAAAAGTGCTATCATATAAAGATACCACATATGATACTCTCCGACTATAAGCTCGCTGAGGAAAAACTTCTTGCTGAAGGGTTGAACAACCTCAGTCTGTGCGTGAGGCCTGAACAAGGTCCACTGCAAAGCATAAAGAAATGACCAGAACAAAAATGCAGTTGCCATTCTTACAACATTTTTTCTGAAAATCTTTTTTGGGTCGCAGGGCTTTGACGGATTCAGAAAAAACACACCGCTTATCATTACAAAAACGGGTACAACCCATCTGCACATAGCGCTGAAAAAGTTGAGAGTGATATAATCCGTGGAATGAACACCCGCTGTCAGATTCCAGCAATTGGAACAAAGATGAGCCAGCGGCACCATACAGGTTGCTATAACACGCAGCAAGTCGAGCCATACAACACGGGGTTTGTTAAGCTGTTCGGCCATATCAACAGTCCTTTCTTTTATCAATAATCTTATTAATTATACATTGTAATAAATAAGCAATTATTAATTATCTCAATTTGTGATAATTAATAATGATAAAAAAACAACTCTTAAGCAAAAAAGAACAAAGGAAAAGGAACCTTCTCAGATTCCTTTTCCTTTTCCGATTTTATATAAAGAAGGTAGATAGATATCAACAGCTGATATGTTTCTACATTTATATGTTAACACTAATGCTTCTTTTTTTCAACAATTTTCGCCGTTACAATTTTGTCACTATTATTATAATCTTGTAACAAAACCGGGAACTCTGTCCGGCAAAGCTCCCGGAATAGTAATTATTTTTCTGTAGGCTGTACACCGTAAGCATCAACAAGTGCAAAGTACTCTGCTTCACTGATTGCTACAACCGAGCCGTGACGTGGCTTAAGGTGATTTACAGAATATCTTGCTCTCTGCACCTGACGGAAATCTTCGAAGTCTCTTGTCATCTGCGCAAAGAATGTGCCTTCACCGTACTCATCCATAATCATCATCCACGCATTTGTACCGGTAATGTTGTACATCGTACTGCCCTCAACACCAAACCAGTTAAGTGAGCAGGTTACATAATCACCTTCAAAGGGACCTGAAGCATTCTTTGATCTTACGTAAGCTATCTTCTGATAGAGATCCTCTTTGAAATAGAGATAATAGTAACCGTCCTTTTCGTTGTAAATCATATCGCCGTCAATACACTGAACGCCGTTGAAAACAACACCGTCATCTCTTGTTGCAACCTCAGTTCTTCTGCCGTAAAGATACTCGGGCTCTGTAAAGTTTTTGAAATCTGAAGTGTAAAGATAATAATGCTGAGCAATATCCTCATTTTCGGGAGTTTCGGGATCATCCCATTCGGAAAGAGCGAGGTAAAGCATATATTTTTCCTCTTCCTTATCCCAGATTACCTGAGGTGCCCATGCACGGTTGCAATTTTCAAAGCCTTCAAACTGACGGAAATCAAGCAGATATTCATCCTCCCAGTTGATAAGGTCGTAGGACTTCCAGAAGATAATTCTGTGGTTGGATGTCCAGCCCTCAAGAGCATTCATATCTGTTGCAACTATGTAATAGCAATCCTGACCCTCTTCGTCAACAGCCTTAAAGATATAAGGATCTCGCACACAACCTGTGCCCTGAGTCTGATTGATGATTTTTTCGTTGTTGTTGAGAGCCTCAAAATTGTAGCCGTCAGTGCTTACTGCAAGGTGTATTGTCTGCTCGTCAACCTCGTTTCCCGTAAAATAACAGAAAACGTAAGCCCCCGACATGCTGACTGCAGGATAAGCATAGTCGTTAAAGGTATAATTGAAAAGATTAACAATTACCATAAGCATTGCCGTCATAATTCTTGTAAAGGTCATTATTGTCATAATTTTTTCTCCTTTTATTGTGTTTTGGAAAATTATAACATTAAATTATCTGAAAATAAAGAGGCTGGGGGAAATATATTTGTTTTTAAAAAAAATCACATAACCTCTTGACTTCAACCTTGGGTAAAAGTGTATTATAAACACAGAAACCCGAAAGGAGGCAATATAATGAAGATCAAAGAAGTTATGGCACAAACAGATCTTACAGACCGAGCTATAAGAATATATATCGAAAACGAGCTTATTACGCCATCGTACACTGAGAATTTTCAAGGACGAAAAAGCTTTGACTTTTCAGAAAAAGATATTGAACTACTGAAAAACATTGCAATTTTAAGGAAAACCGGCTTTTCAATTGCAGAAATAAAATCTCTGAAAAACAGCAAGGAAAATTGCAGGACTATCCTGAAGGATATCTATGACAGAAAAGAAAAACAGATTGCAACAGACTTGCTTGTTTCGGCTTCTCTTGAAATTCTCCTTAAAGAAACAGAGCTTACGTTTGAAGTCATCTGTACACAGCTTAAGAAAAATGCCACAGAAAATCAGGTGCCTGAGAACACTGTAACCGCTGAAGAAAAAAGACTCGCCGATAAAACAGAAAACTTCATAACTGCTTCTCTGCTCGCTTTTGGTGCATGGCTGATAATGTTTCTTATAGAAATCTCTTTCTATATTAAAGAATTCGATTTTCTTTATTTTCAGGCAGACGGATTAGGCTTATTCCGACTCTCTCTTCACTTTATTGCTTTTTTGCTTCCTTTAACACTGTTTATAATCAACAAAAAATCATACAAGAACAAAACAGAAAAACAAAAGCAACGAAGGCTCAAAGCTTCTTCAGCAATCTGTTGGTTGCTTTTACCGCTTGTACAGCTTATGTTTTTCAATATGATATTTTCTGTGATTGCACCAAGCGTACACTCACAAACTGAAAATCCTGAAGATTATGTCAAAATAACAATTTACCACAAGCTGTTCCCATATCGCATACCAAGAGAAGCAGAGAATGTTGAGTTTTTTTACAGACATCGCAATGCTATAGACAGCGATTCAGATTTTCTTGCCCAGTGGAGCTTGCCCGACGAGGAGTATGAAGCGGCAAAAAAGGAAGCATTGAACTATACCGGTGAAATAACTTTTCAAAGAATCAAAGGTGACTGGAAATGTATTTATTTTGAGGATTATGAAGAAAATTCAGGTCATACTCTTTTCTCTTACGTTATTTTCGCTTACAATGATGTAACAAATACTGTACGTTACATATATTCATCAAGTCAATGGGGACATACCCCCTACTATTTAACCGTAGATTGGTGATTTTTGTTTTTGAAAAATCTTCATTACGGATATTGGATATAATATGACAAGTCAAAACTCAACACTGTTTTTTTCGCAAAAAGTATCAATTATTATACTTTTTATACCTCAAAGTATCAATATTGTTATTTAAAAATTCCTTTTTATGAGTTATAATGATATCACCAAATCAAAAAAGGAGAAATAAAAAATGAACGAAAACACAACAAACAAAAGAAAAGTCGGAATCTTTACGGCAGTATCACTTCTGATAAGCTACGGTGCAGGTATTCTTGCAAACATTATATTTGCTGCATTCCCCGCTGATTCAGGTGCCATTGAAAATCTTGCTATGTACAGTCTGACAAAAGACATTCTCTCTTACATCGTATCAGTAATCACCCTTGCCGTCTTTCTTATTATGGGATACATTCTCACTAAGGATAAGAAAAAGACCATCATCTTTGCAGGTGCTTTGTGCTTTGGCAGAAACGCTGTTTCGATTCTCAACTCTCTCATCGTCAGAATTGCAAAAATTGTAATCGCCTATGATTCTGCATCAGCTTATGATATTGCAGACCTTCAACCCGTAATTAACATTGCATTAAGCCCCCTTGTTATTTTTGCGGCATACTTTGCTTACACCTGCTTTGAAGGTGTCAACACAAAATTATCCGGTCAGCGTCTTGAAAATTCCCAAATGACTCTTTCAAGAGCAAGAAAAAGATACTTAGCTTATTCAATTATCGGTGGTATTGCTATCGGTGCCGTTACAAGCGGCATCAACTATCTGATCAACTATTTTGCAATGTATGATTTCAATCCTGCAGATGATGTCATTTCCTTTGACTTCACAATATCCGCATCGGCAATCAGTTGGTTAAGCAACTCAGCGCTTCTTGTGTTGACATATGTTGCCGGCTACAAGCCTTTTAAAAATCACGTTGATGCAATGGCATTCATTGGTGTAGACGGACTTGCCTCAATAATTGTCGGCCTTTTCTCAAGACTTATCCACATTATTTACAGCTATATTGTTAACACCGTTTTCATCGGTACTGACAACATCGGATACACCTATTCACTTGTATCTTCAATATACGCAACTACATCAGGTCTTTTGGTAGCTGTCGCAACATACCTTATCGCATTGTATCTGTTCAAATACTTCTTCGCTCAGGCAAAAATCAGCCTTTTCAGTGAAGCTGTTGAAATTTCCGAAGAAGAACTCCCCGTAGTTTCCGATATCCCCTCAGAAGAATAAAAAACAAGCTCAAAAGGGGCTGTAAAAAAAGTGCAGACCGCATAAAACAAGATAACTAAAGGGTTTCTTTCGGTATTGAACTACCAAAGAAACCCTTTAAAACTGTAAAAATCAGCAAAAGCAGGCAAAAACAAGGTTTTTGCGTTTTATGCTATAAACAAACCTCGCCCTCGGAGTACCTTTGTACGCCGTCGGGTAAACCAAAATAAAGCTGAACGCTTTATTTTGGCTCGGTTTGTTCATTCTGCGCATTTTTTCCCGGCCCCTAAAAAGGGGATGTAAAAAAACGAGTTTTTTTACATCCCCTCATTTTATTTATTAAGCTGATAAATCATAAAATTAAGATACCCTGCAAAGGTAACCCACAAAAGATATGGTATCTGCAGAAGTCCCGCAATTTTATCCGCCTGATAAAACCTTATAATCATAACAAGTATCAGTGCCCATAGACCAAGAATCCACAAAAATGCGAGCGCGTAAGCCTGAAAATTAAAGAAGAGTACACTCCAGAAGAAATTGAAAAACAGCTGGATGAAATACACTATCATTGCATGGTTGCGGAGTCTTGAATTATCCGTAAGCCACACTCTTGCCGCACTTATTGCCATAAGCGTAAAGAGAACCGACCACACTATGGGAAAGACAATGTCAGGCGGTGTCAGCGGTGGCTTTTCTGCCGCCTTGTAGCTATCCATACCCATATTCGTAAGAAGTGCGGAAGCCGCACCCACGCCCAACGTTATCAACAGAAAAATGCCGTAAACCTTGAGCTTGCTTTTATCAATCTTCATATTATATCACCCCTATTATGATATGAATTTTACTTTATGTATATACATCTGTTGACAAGCTGAGATGCATTTTGTTATACTGTAGCAAAGGAGGAATAATTATGTTTTCGAAATTTTTCAGATTTTTAGTAGCGGTTTTAATGGCTGTTTCACCCACTTTACCCCATCTTTTCGGTCTGCCTGCAATTCCTGAGGGTCAGGAAATCAACCTCGACAAATTCGAGCTTGTCTGGAGCGACGAATTTGACGGTGAAGAGCTGGACAAAACAAAATGGATTTATAACTGGTGGGAACGCGAAAGGAAGGGCGGCTACTGGCACGAGGATATGGTCGATGTAAGAGACGGGAAACTCGTTATCACCACAGCCTATTACGAAAATGGTCTTCCTACCCCTGACGCTTATAAAGACTACTTTGCAAACCGACCCGACGACAAAGACTACGGTCCCGGCTGGTACACAGGCATTGTTGAAACACGCAACAAATTCGAGCAGTGCTACGGTTATTTTGAGTGCCGTGCGATTCTTCCCGCTTCGACGGGTATGTGGTCAGCCTTCTGGATGATGAATGATCAGGTCGAAAACGTTGATGGCTCGGGCGAGGACGGCACAGAGGTTGATATTTTTGAGTCAATGTATTACAAAGATGTTTCCCTCGGCTACGGTGATGCAGTTGTCAGCGGAATCCACTACGACGGATACGGCGAAGGTCATCAGGGCGACAGCATCGGAAAATGGTTCTGCAATAATCCTTATGAGGAGTTCAACACCTACGGTCTTGAGTGGAACGAAAACGAATACATATTCTACATCAACGGCGTTGAAACAGGCAGACTTTCAACCGGCGGCGTAAGTCAGAACCCCGAATATCTCATTCTTTCCTGCGAGGTTGCAGGCGAAAACGGAGTGGCGAATGCCGACAGACACGGCACAGGCAAAATGAGTATGCAACCCGGAGATACTGCTGAGTTCATCGTGGATTATGTAAGGGTTTATCAGTATAAGTAAAAATAAAAAATCCACCGCTTTAACAGTGAATTAAGCGGTGGATTAATATTTGATGCTTATTTTACACTGATAGTACATTCCCAGACGCCTTTGATAGCAAGGTCCTGCTCTGCCTTTGCTCCGCCGATGAACTCGTCGATAACAAGGCTGTACTCACCGGGAAGAAGCTCTTCGCAGGCAAGCTCTACTACAGCTTTACCGTCCTTGACTTCGACCTTCCGAGAAGAAACACCCTCAAGGATAATCTCGCCCTCAGAATCAATTATCTTGCAACTACCTATGCCAAGCACATCAAGATAAAGGTAGGGGGCTTCCTCTTTTTGCAATAAAACAGCCTTAACGGTTATTACGCTATCCTTTACCTCTGCCTCTACTGCAATCTCATCCGTTGCATTCTCGTATACGGTTCCGACTACAGCTCCGTTCCAACCGAAAACATCGCCGAAAAATCCCTCGAGCTTTCCCGATGATGCAAAAGCTGTAACTGCGCCGAGACAAATAACAACTGCCAATGTCGCCGCAAGAATTGCGGGCTTTCTGTATAACTTTTTCACTGTTTTTTCCTGCCTTTCATTATAGCATTTTTCGATAAGTCTTTTTTTCATCTCTTCCGGCATTTCAATTTTCCGGAGCGACTTTATTTCTTTTTCCATTTACATAAACTCCTTCCGATATTTTTCTGCCAAAAGTCTGCGACCCTTTTGTAGCCGCATTTTGATTGCCGATTCGGTTTTGCCTGTTATTGAGGCAATCTCCTTTACGGAAAAATCCTCAACATAATACAAAATCATTACCGACTTTATTTTTTCGGGAAGGGTGACAAGTGCCTCAAGGATTCCGCTGTCTGTATTATCAGCAGAATGATTTCTCAATTCATCAATGTCAACAGTAGGATGCTTTGCCCTGAAACGGATAATATCCCTACATTTATTTCTCGCAACCGTTATAAGCCAAGCCTTTCGGTGTTGTTCACTTTCAAACACAGGTGTCTTTTTCATATATTTAAGCATTGTTTCCTGCACAACATCCTCTGCATCGTTCTGATTCCCGAGAATAATAAGGCTCAATCGAAACAGCATATCTGCGTAAGTGCTTACGATTATTTCAATTTCATCAGCCGGCCGTGCCGATGTTTTTTTCACTTCATCAACCTCCCTTCACCTAATATACGTTTGAAAACAGCTAAAAGTCAATTTAAAATAAAAAAACGCCCCCACGGGACGTAAAACACAGATATAAAAAAGAAATAACCCCCGGGCACCGATGTTTCTTTACACATCATTCTGGTGCGGGGGGTTATTTCTGTTCTGTCTTGTTATCTAACTTCATTTGGGCAACCTCTCTTTCTACAGAATGTGGTGTCTTCATTTAATTTTTTGCCTCGTACTCTTGTTTTAGGTTTATGTTCTTCTTTGTATGTTTTTTTATCTATTTATTCATACAAGGCTTTTAATGAAGACTGTTGGGTTTTACCTGTTCATCGGTATCACCTTTCCCTTTCTGTGACTATATATTACCATAAAAAATTCCACATTTCAATATCATTTTTGTACAAAATTAACTACTTTGTTTTTATGCAAGAGGGAGAAAGTGTGTGAATACACCTTAAATCTATTGACATATAATTACAGATTTGATATGATGGATATGTTGGGGCGCTTATCGGCGCTTTTTTTATTGAAGAAAGAAGGAGAGAATATGACAAAACAAGAAAAAAAGTCAACAAGAACCAAAGCCTTTGAAGAAAGACAGCTGTCCTCGCTTAAGAAAAAATCACTTAAGGGCAATTCAAGCAGTTATTTTTTCATTCTGCTTGTGATAATCGCCTTTGTAAACATAATTGACGAGGTTACAAGCAACCTTTCCGTTTCGGTTCAATCATCCTTTGTAACGGAATTTTTCGTCAACCGACCCTTCCTCGGCAAAATATACACCTTTGAGGAAGGTCTTTCCCTGCACACCTCTGTCAGCGTTATCAGTTATGTGCTCGGTGCAATCACACCCTTTTACAAGGCTCTTGCCGATAAGTGGGGCAGAAAGCCGCTTTTTGCAATCTCTACACTCGGTATGAGTCTCGGACTTCTCATTATTTATTTTTCACCCAATTACCTTGTTTTTCTCCTCGGATATGCAGTCATCGGCTTTTTCTTCGGTCACGACATTCAGATTATCTATATTCTTGAAGAAGCTCCCGACAAATACAGAGCTGCCATTTACAGTGTACTGAAGGCGCTCGGCATCTTCGGCGTTGTTTGTATTCCGATGCTCCGCAATCTTCTTATGGGCGACGATGCGACTCTCTGGAGAAGAATCTTCCTTGCACCTGCAATTGCCGGTATTGTTGCGGCACTTATGGTAGTTATTCTCGCCAAGGACACCAAGGTCTTTATGAATGAAAGAATTGCTTATCTTTCAATTCCCTACGAGGAAAGACAAGCACAAAAGAAGCGTGAAAAAGAAGAAAAGAAAGCACAGAGAAATCAGTCAGGCGTTTTCAATGCAGTAAAATACATATTCGCTAACAAGGACACAAAGAGTCTTATAATTTCTCACATTATATTCGATGCAGGTATGCCTGCAATTGCACTTTACTATGAATCATCAATGCACATCGCAGGTATGAGCACATCAGATATCACAAAGTCAATGTTTGTCCTTCCCATTGTTTATGCAACACTCACCTTCTTTTCAGGCTTTATTGCTGATAAGCTTGGCAGAAAGAAGACTATAGTCGGTGCGAGCGTGCTTTGTATAACAGGCTTTATTCTCTTTGCTGTCGGCATCAATAATCTCTGGAACCCCTATCTTATCGGCGGCTTCTGCGGACTTTACCAGGGCTGTTACTGGATAGGCAGAGACTATATGAACATTATGATGACAGAAAAGGTACCCACCGACATCAGAGCCTCCGTTGTTGGTGCTGAAGGTCTTCTCGTTATCATCGGTCTTGCAGTGGGCTACATTCTTGCCGCCGTGGGAATGCTTGTGATTCCCGTATATCTCACCTGCCTTCTTGTTGCACTTCCTTGTGTTGCTGTTGCGGCCGTTATTCTCGGTGCGAGGGTCAAGGAAACAAAGGGAGCAAATCTTGATGAAATCGGGTAAAAATAAAACAGGTAAAGTTCTTTGATTCTTTCTTACAAGAAAGAATGCCTGCCCGGCGAGGGCATAAAAGGTATTATAACTATATAACAATCCCTGCAGTTTGGTTTCTGCAGGGATTGTTTACATTGTACCATACTCATATAATCCATTCAACTGTTTCACAGTAAGGCTTTTTCCCCTCAGGATTATATCCGCCGTAATATATATATCTTACCGTTTTTGTCTCTTTATTATAAGCAAAAGCAAGACAGTACTTTCCTCGCCAATCTTTTTCATATTCAAAAAATCGTACAGTATAATCTTCATAGGTTCGTTCTATTCCGCCGATAGAGTATATCCTGTCAACCTCTGCTTCAAAGGCTTCTTCATCCAAAACCCATTCGGCATACATTTCATAAACCTCAACATCCCAATCAAGGTAATTTGTATAATAATATTCAGGCTTTTTACATTCGCACTCTTTTTTGTGATTACATAAATAATAGTTCTGCATAACATATGCCGGAATCTGACTAGGAAACACTTTGTAAAATCTATCATCCTCATTTGTTGTGTTAGTAATGATAAAATAGTCTTCCGGTGAGCTTGTTTCTGCACCGTAGTCCAATCTATGAAATACTCCTAACATACCCGGAAGAAGCGGTAGAGCAAATAATAAGGATACCGTTAAAATACTCACTACAATCACATTATGAGTTAAAGAAAAAGATTTAATGTTTTTTATTTTTTTTACTAATACAGATATTAAGAAAATGATTATCGGAGATAGAATAATACACCAAATTAATATCAATCTTTTTACACTTAAAACGGCAGTCAATGGTGAATAATTCTCTACTGCTGCACTGACACTTTTTGATGCTTCAACAAACCCGGCAATACCAGAAAGAAGCCACAGAACAATCATTATAAGCTTTATCCACTTTATGAGAATATACCAGATATCATCTTCATCCTGCAGAACTTCTTTATCCTTTCCGCTTTCACGAAGCACCTCTGCAATCTCCCTGACAGAGTATGCCCTGTCGCTCTCAAGCTGACTTAAAGCTGCATTGATGAGCTTGTTTTCTTCAATCTGCTTTTCTTTAAGTGCAATAAGTTGCGGAATTATCTCTCTGCTTTTTTCTTTTTCGTTTTGGATTTCTTTTATCTGTGCAACCGAAAAACCTGCTTTTCGTAAAGTTGCAATATCCTCGAGTTCAGAAAGGTTCTGCTTACTGAAAGTAAAAGAACGTCGTCCGAGATAATTTTCTTTGCATTCAGGTGTGATAAGTCCGTTATCAATGTAAAAACGTACTGTTTTATCTGTAAGCCCCGTCAGCTCGCACATTTCTTTTATTTTCATAGTAATCTCTCCTTTCTTTGCTTATAATAATCTTTTCCCTTAGGTAAAAGTCAAGAGTTTTTTTTAATATATCACATTTTTATAAACATATCAACAATAACAAAGCTTCCTTGTGATTTAAAAACCGGCAAGGAAGCTGTTTTTATTCATAAAAGGGCTTTGCCCCTGACCCCACAAGCTTTTTCAAAAGCTCGTAGGAAACTTTTATTATTTTTATGCTTTTTCCTTCTTTTCCGGAAAAAGGAAGATAAATACCAGCGAGCTTGCAAGAAGCATCATCGGGTATACCATATTTGTAATAATATCAAAGGCTGATATTTCACCGCCAAGAGTATTAACGGCAGAAATCGCAACAAGAATCTGCGCACCGTAGGGAAGGAAGCCCTGCACAATGCAGGAGAAGGTATCAAGAAGAGAGGCGGTTTTTCTCTTCGAGATGCCAAAGTCCTTCGACATTTCACTTGCGATGGGGTTAGCCATAACAATAGCAACGGTGTTGTTAGCGGTGGCGATATCCATAAGTCCTACAAGAAGGCCGATGCCGAGCTGACCGCCCCTTCTGCCCTTGAATACCTTTCGGATACCGTTAAGAAGCGCCTCGAAGCCGCCGTTATGCTTAATAAGTGCTCCGAGAGCCGCAACAAGAATGGCAACCATAGAGGTTTCAAACATACCTGATGCCCCCGCCCCCATACCGGAAAGAAGGCCCGGAAAATCAACAGCTCCCGTAGCAAGCATTATAATACTGCCTGAAAGGATGCCGATAATAAGAGTAAGAAAAACGTTAACTCCGAATATACCGCTCAGAAGCACAAGCACATAAGGAATAACCTGAATCATATCATATTCCTTCGAGATACCTTCTGAGATATCTGCACCCATCGACATAAAGAAAATCTGCCCGAGCGACACAACTGCTGCAGGAACAACAATAAGAAAGTTTGTGCGGAACTTGTCCTTCATCTTACATCCCTGACCGTTACAGGCAGCAATAGTTGTATCCGAGATAAAAGAGAGGTTATCACCGAACATTGCACCGCCTACAACAGTGCCGACACAAAGAGGAAGAGAGAAGCCTGAGCCCTCGGCAATTGCAACGGCAATCGGTGTAAGGAGAGTAATTGTACCGACAGATGTACCCATAGCCGTTGAAACAAAGCAGCTTACAATAAAAATTACCACAACAGCCATTCTCGGCGGCGTAACGGAGAGCATAAAGTAAGCAACACTTTCAGCAGAGCTTCTGCCGACAACACCTACAAAAATACCTGCAAGCATAAAAATAAGAAGCATAGTTACAATGTTCTTATCGCCTACACCCTGACCCATGATCTCAAACTTTTCGTCAAGACTTTTGCCCTTGGTCTGAAGCACGGCAACAAAAAGTGCCACAAGAAATGCTACTACAACAGGCACACTGTAAAAGCCCATTGATATTTTCATAACATACTCAAACACAATACCGAGTGTAAGATAGAACACCACAAAAACCCCAATGGGGATAAGTGCAAGTGCATTTGATTTTTTCATTTCAAATTCCTCGTTTCTTAGTTTTTACTGAATTATATTTATTTTACATACAGCTTAGCATTATATCATATGATTCTTTATTTTTCAACAAAAATTTACAGGGAAGAAATAAATTCTTCCCTGTAGCTTCAACTGTTTATCAGCCTTCACATTATTTGTTTGAGGTCTTTTTTTCAGCAGCACGTTCCTGTTCAGCTAATTTTTCTGCACGCTCAGCCTCACTTCTCTGCTTAGCTTCTTCGTACTTTGCTGCAATATCATCAAAGTGAGTGTAGTTTTCCTGCTGCTTTACAAGTTTTTCAGCAACAATGAAGGGCTTGGCAACACGGTCAAAGTTAGCGTGCTTGTCCATCTCTGCTTTGATGTTCTTCTTAAGCTCATTTTTCTCTTTCTTGAGTTCTTTAATCTGAGATTTGATTTCAGCTCTTCTCACCTTATCAGCCTTCTTATCTTCAAGATAAAGAGCCTTCATAGTGTTATCAATCTCATCTTCTCGGTCATAATAAGCATCTAAAATCTTAAAATCAGGCTGTACAAGCTCACTTGCATCTTTATAATACTTCTTTATGGTTTTATAAGAAGTGAGCATATTTTTGGCCATATCAATCTTGAAGTTGCGGTATTCTTTTTCAGCAGGTGTGTTTTTGCTGAGCACCTTTGCATTCTTAAGTCCGCGCTTGAGATCTGCAATATCCATTCTGATGAGTCCGTTAATTCCGACGCTGACAATCTTCTTGCACTCGTTTACCTGCTTCTGCATCTCTGCGGATGAGAACTTATCAAGTTCAGCACAGACAAACTTTGCAATTTCAATTTCCTCGTTGAACTTAAGCGCTTCCTTATATGCCTTCTTTGCTTCCTTGCGAGAGGTAGCATCGCCGTTTTTCTTATAGGCTTTTTTGTCAAGGCTGAGAGGTGTACCCGTAGCAGCCATTTCTCTTGCATTGCGGATAATATCAATACCTTCAACAAGGTCTGCGTCCTTGGTGATTCCGTTACCGTAGTCCTCAAACAGAGCTCTTACCTTAAGTACGCGAACAATTGACTTCTGCTTCTTTTCGTTGAAGTCATAAGCAAAGTAAGGAACCATATTGAGGAAAGCACCGAATGCAGCAACAACAACAAGCACCTTAAGAAGACTTGAAAGGATGTCGATATCATAAAGAGCTGAAAGTGCGTTGTTGTAGTTATCCTGACCGTGAGCAAACTGGTCAGCAAGAATTTCACCTACAGTTTTGCCTTCGGGAAGAACACGGTTTAAAATTTCAGCTTTGGCTGTTACAACAGCAGCATTGGCTTTTGTAAGACCGTTTCTTTCGTAAATAACAGGAAGAACAGAAGATGTTGCAAGAGTGATAACTGTACCGATGGTTGTAACTGCAGAGAATGCACCGTCGATTCTTTCACCGCTTATGTACTGCTGATAGTCACGGATGTCAGCCTGAATTGCAGGGTTGTAAATTCTCGCAAAAGAGCCTACAAGTGCATTAAGATAAAGACATCCCATAACAATCCAGATTGTGCCGTGCTTGATGTCGGAAAGGAAGGGATACATCATCATGATAAACACGATGTTGAAGAAGTTAGTTACAATAAGAACTGCCTTTTTACCCCATTTTCTGATGCAGATAGGAGCAAGTATCATGCCCCAGAGGGAGGCATTACCGTAAACGGTAACAACTATACCGTATTCACCGCCGGTACAGGCGCCTCCGTAGTTATAAAGCCAATAGAGAATGTTCGAATAAGCAGATTCAAGGAATCCAATCCATGTAGCAAGAGATATAATCCAGAAGTACTTGTTTCTTGCAACGGCACGAAGAGCATCCATAAGCTTGATTCTGGCAACGTGTGATTTTGCCTGAACAATCTTTTCTTCGGTGTGCTTATAAACAACGATACAAAGAAGAATACCTATAACTGAAAGAATAGGATAAAGGAGTCTGTAAACACGGATATCTGTTGTGTTTGTGTGGTATATATGCTGAGCAATAAGAGGAGTAATAATCTGAACAATAGTAGGTGCAAATGAATAAACAACGCTCTTTATCGCTACTATGTCTGTACGCTCCTGAGTATCGGGAGACATAACGTGAATAAGGTTTTCATATGCGTCATAGAAGAAATAGAAGAAGAAATGAAGGAAGAAGTTGAGAATCATTACAACTGCACATTTTGCAATATAAGCTCTTGTTTCTCCGAAAAGCATTCCTTCGCCGACAAGGTCACCCAACTTATTATATGGGAAGCATACCATAAGCACACAAATAATCGCTGTGGGAACTGCCATGGTTGCTATGTACGGGCGGTATTTACCTGCCTTGTTACGGGTATTGTCAATTATGTTTGATCTGATACCTGTAAGGAAGATGTTAGAAATAACCGCGATAAGATACATTATGTACATATCGGTCGGGTCGATACCCAATGTACTTGAAAGAAGCACATTGTTTGTTGAAAGGATGCAGGCATTACCCATCATAGTAAGAGCATAGGCACCTATACCGCCGAAGCAATAAGCTGCCGTCTCCTTGAAGGTAACATATTTACCCTGCATAGGAACATTCCAGTATAAGCGAACATCCGAAATCAGATTTTTCGCCTTGTCTGCTAAAGCCATATTTTTTTCCTCCTGATTTTATAGTAATTTAGATTATAACACAAAAGCAAAAACTAATCAATAATTATTTCATTTTATTTAAAGTCAGAAACGGAAAAATTACAATATAAAACGTGTGTATTTATAACACTTACTGCAATTTTTTCGTTAAAATCAACATAGATTGTGATTGAATTATTTACCTTTCTATTAAACTTTTGTCCAGGTCACCGTAAAGTACGATTCCGTCATTTGTAAACTCAGCAACAATTCCGTTATATTTCCCTGTCTCAAAAACCGAGGCATTAACGCTCTGCAGGTTTTTAAGTGGTGTTCGGCTGATTTTGCCCTGCCTGTTTGTAACTATTGCAACCTCCGGACTGAGAGCCTTAACAAAACCGGAAGTTGTGGACCCGTCGTAACCGTGATGACCAACCTTGAGCAAATTCACCTTGCCCAACTCCTCTGCAAGTCTGTCCTCGTCACCGTCATAATTATTTATATCGGCTGCAAGAAAGGCTCTGATACCGTTTTTTTCAATCAATAAACCTATAGCATTTTCATTTTCACCAACAGTCTCTGCCGACTGAGTTTCAGCAGTATTGCAGAATCTGAAAGTAAAACTACCGAAAGAGAAAGGCTCCTCGGATATATTGTTAACAACGGGAACTTCTCTCTTTTTGCAAGCTGAGATCATCTGCTCATAGACCTCTTTATTATCCCAGGACTCAATTTCGTAAGCTTTGATTTTGCTTTCGTCGTATTCCTTTATGTAAGCAGCTTTAACAGTGATATTCTCATCCAGTATAACCGTATCCAGACCACCGATGTGATCAGAATGACTGTGTGTGCCCAACACAAATTCAAGCACCGCTTTTCCGCTCTCATCGCCTGCAATTTTTCTTATGGCATCTACAACATAATCCTCTGTTCCCTCAAAAGCCAGATCCTCAAATCCTCTCGGATTGTCGCTGTCCTCTGCACCGTCAACAAGAGCAAACCTTCCTTCACTCTCAATTAAAATCGCATCCGCACTGCCTGTATTAAGAAAATAAATTCTGTCACCGTGTCTTGATAAATCTACAGCTTCCATAGTACATTTCTTAGCTCCCTGAATCATTTTTATATTAGGCATAAAATATATCGGCAATATGAAAACAACCGCCAATAACAATGCGATAATTGCTATAATAATTTTTCTTTTCTTGGTCATATAAATCACCTCACTTTTTTTGCCATTATATCAATTTAATAAAGACGTGTCAACATAAAAACAAAACTACAAAGAAAAATGGTCAGGACATCGAATCCCGACCATTTTTGCATTGTTTTGCCATTTTTTCGCCCTCTCGGAGTACCACTGTACGCCTTCGGGGCGAAGAAAAAGGCATCTTGCACCTTTCTCAACAGTCCGACAGCTTGTCGAAAATACTTTTCGACAAGCTGAGGCGGTTGTACAATGACAACCGCCGTACAGCCCTTGACCAAAACAAAACATGATATCAGAGCTTATTTTTCCTTCTTTTTTTCACAATTACAAATACAACTGCCGCAACTACTCCCAAAATTACAAGATACGGCGATGAAGCAATAAGATTTATGGCAAACTCACGCAGTAAATCTCCCAAATCATAAAGATTGTTCATCAGTCTTTTCTTAACCTCACCAAAAAATGTCTCGTCCCCCTCAACAACCCTTTCAACCTCATTGATATCAAGGAACACTTCCGAATAAGCTACCATATTGTCATAGCTTTGCTTCTTTGCTTTCGTAGCTTCAAGATCAGTTCTCACTGTTGAAAGCCTTTTCTGAAGCTCAATAACATCTGTAAGGCTTTCTGCCTTTTCAAGAATACCAAGCAGGGTTTTCTCCTCAGTTTCAAGTGCCTTGATTCTGCTTTCGACATCGATATATGAATCCGTAATATCGTCGCTTGAAACTGTTTTTGAGGTTACCGTCCCGACTAACGAAATCTCTTCTATGAATTTTTCCAGCTTATCAGCAGGAATTTTCACATCCATATCAACACTTCTGTTAGAGCCACTGTCAAAGTTATACTCCTGACTTTCCTCAATATATCCGCCATACTGCTCAATCTTCTGCTTAACATCAGCCAGAAGTGTATCATAGCTTTTAGTTTTAATGCTCAGTGCCGCATTTTTCACAATTTTGCGGTCTGTCACTACAGCGTAACCCGTATTGCTTGTGGAAGCATCAACTGAGACGCTCGGTGGTGCAGCAGCTGTTACACCGTAAGCCGTACTTGTGCTAAGGTTGTTGTAAGCCATATCACCTTCCGAAGCCATAAGCGTACCGCCGACAATTCCCGAAAATGCAATTATTACTGCTACGAAACAGGCGGCAACAGCTACAACAGTTTTAAAGACAGATTTTTTCTTTTTCTCTACTGTTTCGAGTGCTTCAATTTTATTAACAAGAGACTTCGGTGCTGTTATATTATTTACCGCTTTGATATATTCATTTTTATTCATCATCAAAACCTCCGTCAAGTTCTTTTCGCAAGGCTTCACGACCGCGGCTGAGCCATGACAAAACCGTGTTTTCCTTAGCATCAAGAATTTTACCGATCTCCTTAGCGGTATAGCCTTCATAATAATGGAGATAGATGGTATTGCGGTAATTTTCGGGCAGAGCCTTTACTGCCTGAATGATATCCGCTTTTGCTTCAGAGGATTCATTGAAAATAACATTTTCAACAAGGGTTTCACGGCTTGATTTTTTCATCCTATCGCGGCACAGATTTATAGTAACTCTGATCAGCCATGCTTTAAGGTGTTCACTGTCACGAAAAGCCTTATTCGATTCAAGAAGTCTGATAAAAACCTCTTGAGTCACATCCTCTGCATCAGAAAAATTCACAGTGTTATGTAAGGCGATACGGTAAACAGTGTCAGTAAATTGTTTGAAAGCGAACGAGAAAGCGTCCTTTCCCTTAATAAAAACGGTCACAACCATTCCTCCTTTCATCTATAACACGATTGGAACAGACAAATTATTGCAAAAAATGAAATTATTTTTGAGAAACTAAGATTTCAGTATCATTTTATCCCATATCTACTACAATAATCAAGTGCAACATTTTTAAAGTGATCATATTTAAAATTATTTTTTACATCACTAAGATCTGCATACTTACCTGAAATCAGATTCTGTATAATTGATTCGGCAAGAAAAGCTTCAAAAGCATAATCGTCATTAAAAGCCTTTTTATCAATTTTATTCCAAACATTAAACAATACAGACATAAAACCGTGTATCGCTTGATTGCGAAACACGGTTTTTCGACAGTCTGAGGACATCTTCACGATGTCCTCTTGTTTTCTCACCTCGATTTTGAGCCCTTAAAACAAGTCTATATTATTTTTAACAGCTTCATTTTTCATGTGCCCATCCGAAATCAGAGTAAAATTTAGAAATATCAAAACGGTATAGCAGTAAATCTGTAACAATGAGTTTCAATGTTGTTTTTCTACGGAAAATCTTTTTAAATATATAGTATAGTCCTCTGCCTGATTTTTTTGCCGATAAAAATTTTTACTCAATAACTGTTTTTACTAAAGTTATAATTACATAAGACAATGGTTCGACCAAACCCATTTCGGGGGCTTTCCATATAACACAATAATAATCTCGGTCGGGGTCATCAATTTCAAAGCAGTTGGTTTCCAAAAAATGAAACATTGAAAATGCGTCAAGCACCTCAGTTGTCGAACAAGCTTGTCCAAAGAAGCCACCTTGTTCGTACCAACTGCCCTCATCAATAATATTGGCACAAAAGGCAGTATATTTATATTCCCCATCATTTTCTTTAAAAACTACATTGATATTTCCCGCTTCGCCGTTGAAAAATCTGTGCAGATACTCAGGGGTTTTCTTAATATGTTCTTCCAGACCGTCTTCGGAATACAATTCAATTTTTTCCTTATAATATTTTAAATTAAAAAATTCTTCGAGCATTTGCTCGGGTTTCCAAGGTTTAAAAAAATCCCCCTGAGAACTCACATAATCATTTATTGCTTTTATAGTAGCTTCTTTTGCATTTTTAAATTTCTCAAAAACCCTTGTTTGCTTTATGAATCTTTCTCCGTTCGATGCTTCAAGATAATGTACCCATACATTTTTCATAATTTTATCTCCGATTTTTTATTATTATAACTCGCTTAACACACCAAAAATACCATATAAAATTCGACGGAATGATTATTATTTCGTCAAGCACAGCTCAACGTATTTCTGACAGCTGTAACATTAGCGCGATATAAATAATCATATATATTCATAATTGTTATTTTATTGATGAAATCATCTCTGCTCTCGGTGACGTTTGCCTAAAAATCTACCATCCAAACATCCGAAATATTAATTTTTCGTTTTATATTAGTTTTTATTATTCTTAGATAACTTTTTCAACAAATCTTTGCAGAACTTGATTTCTTCTTCCGTAAATAAATCTTTGTATTCGTCTTTGCAAACTGAAGCTTCCATAGTCAGATCTAATCTGTCCAATACAAGCAACTGAGCGACACCCTCTGAAAGCATACCTGTTTTTATCTGAGTTTTTATTAGTTTTTTTGCCGTTTCAACACCACCACACTCAGCTAACATCTGAGTAAATCTTATCGGATTGTACTTGTATTTATCTTTGCCTTCTTTCACCTTGCTGACTAATTCGTTGTAAAATTTCGTCTCCAAATCATCTGTTTTGATTTCCTTTAGTTTAACTTTTCCACGACAATTCTTTACAACTCCTGCCCAATCCAATATCGCAGCAAGTACAAATACCGGATCTTCTACAGATTCACCTGTTTTTTTACCTAAATATTCCATAGCAATAAATCCGACAAGAGTATTTCTCGAACAACAGGGATCCCCTACACGACCATCGAATGAATTTCCCTTTATCATTACTTTACCATTTGCTTTGTTTAACTCCTCAACAATAATGTCAAAAATATCATATCCGTACTTCAAACTGTATGAATTAAGCTTATCACTTGTAAAAGATTCCCCATCAGCCGTTTCTTTTACAATACAAGGAGTCCCGGTTAAAAGTGGAATAACAACTTCACCGCCTGCTTCTCTGATTTTCGCTTTGACAAATTCTGATACTTGTGTTTTGTTGTAATCTATACTGCTATATTTGCTTTCATTTTTCTCCATTTTAAAATCTCCCTTCTCTTCAAAAAATCTTGATAATCCTTTCAACATTGATTTTGCTTCGAGATAAGACATTCCGTTTGCTTCGCAGGTTTGATTTAACTTGCCTTCTTTCTTTATAAATAAAATTAAAAATGCCGTTTGTTCCGGAGTTAATTTTTCAAATAATGAAAAGGGTTCGCTTATCACATATTCCGCTTTACAATCTTTACACATTAATCTAGCGTGAATAAGTTCTCCTTTACATACAGGGCAGTCGCTGAATTTAAATTCTTTCATTTTTACTCCTCCTTTGATTAGAATATAGCATAGATTTTTGTGCTTGTCAATAGAAAAAGTAAAAAAATTCATTACTGTTTTATTTAGTAATGATTTTTTAATCCACAAGTGTATCAATATGTAAATTAAACTCTCGACAAATCAAGGGTTTTAAAAACGAAAATACCTGCAAACGGAACACAAATGCTTCGAATTGCAGGTATAGTTCAGATGGCGCCTCAAACAGGACTCGACTCTTGCGCGACCTACGCGCTTCGGTCATTCGCGGCTCTGAAGCTCCACCGGAGCTTCATTCACTACCGCTCCTACCCACCTGTGACACCATCGGTCAA